>JAHEKE010000059.1 GCA_024638505.1 Gammaproteobacteria bacterium
TGGCTCGGGTTAACAAGGCTATGCGCATACTTACATTCTCCTCTTCTTTTTGCGGGTCTTTAACTTTCGTCTGGGTTTGCCTATTAAATACGACGCAGATGGATTTACCATGAAGCGCCGGTCCAGCGCCGTTCGCCCCAGCAGCATGCGAAAGCGCATGGTGTCACGATCGGTCAGAGTTAGTTCAATGGGCCACGAAATGTCGCCCAGCACTATGGCTGTTTCTATTACATAACGTTTTTCGCGGTGTCCGCCGGAATCGGTGACAGTTCGTCTATCCAATATGGTTGCGATGCAGCGTTGCTCGATGTCGTTGCGCCTCTGCAGCGGGTGAATATCAAAACGCACCAGGCCTTTTTCCTCGTCCGTCTCGATAAAGAACGCGTGTAAAGCCGACGTTCGGGCGCCGGTATCAACCTTGCATTTTATACGCCTGATGCCGAGATCGGGTAATGACGCCCATTCGCGCCAACCTAAAATTAAAAGCGGGTCCATTAAAGTCTAATTTTTGACTAGAGCTTACAAAAAACGATGCTCGCTAGCATAACCAGTTTAGGCGGCTTGTGCATGGATTGCACCAGATCGGGGCGCGGCAAGGAAAAAGACCCGCTGCTTTGTGCATCGCAACAGTGAACGGGTCCAGGTATCTCACGCTTGCAGCCGGACGGGATCGAAGATATGAAAATGATCCAAAAGCTGGCAAGCTGGTCTGATCTCTGAGTATCATCAGCTTGAAGTCACAAGCTGGTTGGTCTGTCAGCAGTCGGGCCAGGTTTCGCGCGCAGGCCCCGTTCGCCGCTTTCGTCATAAGACCGACTTCGTCTCCCAAGGCCCCGGGCCGGCGGTCAGGGCGAGCCGCGAACGGTGGGGTCAAGCTGCCGGCTGCGCTCGCGCACAGCGGCATTCGACGGATATGGTACGGATTATGACGAAAACAGCCAGGTAAGGGCAAAGGCGGGTTGTTAGGCTGTCGCCCAAGTAGGTAAATCGCTGGAGAACCAATGTGACCCTGAGTCGGCACAAGCTAGACACCATCAGCAACGGCTATGACCCTGAGCCGACCCGATCCTGCTCGATCCACAGCGACTGTTACCGCGAGCCGGAATACCTCAAGCTGGAGCAGCAGCAGATATTTCACAACAGCTGGCAATTTCTTTGCCACGAGGAAAAGCTGCGTCAAGCGGGCAGTTACGTGACGGCCGAAGTACAGGGTCAGAGTATCGTGGCGTGTCGCGATGCACAGGGCAGGCTGCGCGCTTTTTATAATGTATGCAAGCACCGCGGCCATTTACTGCTCCAGGGTGAGGGCAAAACTAAAGCCATTGTGTGCCCTTACCACGCTTGGACTTACAGCCTGGATGGCAGCCTCCTGCGTGCCCGGCGTTCCGAGCACATTAAGAATTTTGAACCGGACAAGATCCGTCTGTCACCGGTACAGGTGGAAGTTTTTTGTCATTTGGTGTTTGTAAACCTCAACCCTGGTGCGACGTCCCTGGCAGGACAGTCGGGGGAGCTGCATAAGGAAATCATGAGCTATGCGCCGGATTTGGCGGAGCTGACCTTTGCCCGTCGCCTGACCTATCAAATTAAGGCCAATTGGAAGGCAGTGGTGGATAACTTTCTGGAATGCTACCACTGTCCGGTAGCGCACAGGGACTTCTGTTCTCTGGTGGAGATGGATACCTACAAGGTAACTGTCCACGGGATTTATTCCAGCCACATGGCCAAAGCGGGACGCGGCGACAACAAGGCTTATGACGTTGCACACGCCAGCGTGACTGATCACGCTGTCTGGTATCTGTGGCCGAATACCACATTGATGCGTTATCCCGGTCGCGGAAACTTCATGGTTTGGCGTTTCTATCCTGTTACTCCAGAAGAAACGTACGAGGTGTTCGACTTTTTCTTCGAGACCTCCGTGCCGAATGCAAGCGAAAAGGAGGCCATCAAGTTTATCGATGAAGTGTTGCAGCCGGAGGATATCGGATTGGTTGAAAGCGTACAGCGAGGCATGCAGACCCCCGCTTTCAATCAGGGGCGTTACATGGTCGACCCAGAGGGCAGTGGACTCAGTGAGCACGCGGTGCATCATTTTCACGGCCTTATTCTCGCCGCGTACCGAGCGGGATGCGGGGTGTGAGCGACATCAGCCGTGCCAGCGCGGTGGGTGAGCGCTATTTGCAGGACAGGGTCGCGGTGGTGACCGGTGGCTGCGGTGGAATTGGACAGGCGATCTGCCAGCGCTTTGCCCGGGAGGGCGCAGTGGTCTACGCGGCGGACATCACTCCAGCCCAGACGCTGCATTCTGCGCTGCGGTACGTTAAGCACGATGTCGCCCTGGAGAACGATGCCGTCGCCGTGATGCAGCAGATAGAGAGAGAGCACGGCAGGCTGGATATCTTGGTAAACGCAGCGGGCATCGAAATAGAGACGACCATCGAGCAAACAACGCTCAATGACTGGAATCGCATATTCGCGGTCAACGTCACCGGTACTTTTCTCTCCTGCAAATACGCGCTGCCCCTGATGCGTAACGCGGGCGCGGGCTCTATTATCAACTTCGGTTCTTACGACGGATTTATTGCGGATCCGTCGCTGGCGGCCTATTGCGCCAGCAAGGGTGCGGTGCACGCCTTGACCCGTGCCATGGCTTGCGACTACGGGCCGGAGAACATTCGCGTCAATGCGATCTGCCCGGGCTACATTGATACCCCTATGTTGCAGAGTTTCTTTGGTGATTCGGGCAATATCGAGAGCCTGAAGCAGGCCGTGCGGGACATTCACCCTATACGCAGCTACGGCACACCCGAAGATGTGGCTAATCTGGTTAACTGGCTGGCGGGGGATGAGTCCCGCTACGCTACCGGTCAGCTTTGGGTAATCGATGGCGGCCTGTCTGCACAGGTACAGCAGATGCGGCTGTAGTCATGGCCGTACCGGCAAGCCGGGCGCGCCGTCCGGGCAAGATTGAGGAGAATATATGCAAATTCGCCGTTTGATTGCCGTTCAACCCATTGATGGCACCGGCGATATACCGGTGTTTGCGCTCGACTTTGATCTAGCGCTTAAGGTCATGGTGGACCTGGTGTGAGTCGCCTGCAGGACAAAACCGCGCTGGTGACCGGTGGCCGGCAGGGTATTGGTCGAGGAATTGTAGATGCATTCGTCACCGAGGGTGCATCGGTTATGACCTGCGGCCGCGGTGAGCGGCCGGTCGAACTGCCGGAAAATGTTCGGTGGCAGACCACTGACGTGTCCGATGCGGCTGCGGTTGAAAATTTGAAGCAGCAGGTTGTGCGGCACTTCGGTACGCTGTCAATTCTGGTGAATAACGCCGGCCTACAGGTTGAAAAAACCGTGGTGGAAACCAGCGACAAGGACTGGGACAGGGTGATGGGCGTTAATGCCAAAGGTGTATTTCTGGTTTGTCGCGCAATGATTCCTTTGATGGCTGAGGGCGGATCGATTATCAATATCGGTTCGATTTCAGCTAACGTCGCAGATCCGGGCATGGCTCTGTATAACGCCTCGAAGGCGTTTGTTCACGGATTAACCCGCTCCATAGCGGTCGATCACGGCCCGGCGGTCCGCTGCAACGCAATCAGTCCAGGCTGGATCGCGACGGATATGGCGCAAGCCGCTTTCGCGGTGGCCGGGGATCCCGAGGCAGCGGAGCGAGACGCCCTGGCGCGGCACCCGGTAGGACGACTGGGGCGGCCCGCCGACATCGCTCGATTTGCGGTATGGCTGGGCTCAGATGACGCTGCATTCGCGACAGGGCAGTGCTACATCCTGGACGGCGGAATGACCGCCGCCTCGCCCCTGCATCCGGGATTGTTCTGACGCAGGGCTCGAGTGGCTGAGCGGAATGAGAGCTCTGACTCTTCGATAAATGTTAACGGCCTATTTTGTCCATTCTTAAAGTAGCCACCTGGAACGTCAATTCGCTGCGCGTGCGTCTGCCGCACGTGCTGGACTGGCTGAATGAGCATGGACCCGATGTCCTCTGCCTGCAGGAGACCAAACTGACTGACGCGAATTTCCCGGAAGCCGAGATTCGGCAGCGGGGCTATCAGGTGGTGTACTCGGGGCAAAAGACTTACAACGGCGTGGCTACGCTGAGTAAAACACCTGCGTCCGATATCATCGTGGATTTACCCGGTCAGAACGATCCTCAGCGCAGAACGCTGGTTAGCACAATCGATGGCATAAGGGTGATTAACGTTTATGTGCCCAACGGCCAGGCGGTTGGAACGGAGAAGTATGAGTACAAGCTGGAGTGGCTGGCAAGCCTTGAGCGTTTTGTTAGAGGCGAATTGTCGCAGCACCGCGACATCGTCCTTCTGGGGGACTTCAATATCGCACCAGAGGATATTGATGTGCACGACCCTGAACTGTGGCGCGGAAAGATTCTGTTCAGCCAGCCGGAGCGCGAGGCGTTTAGAGGCCTGATCGACGCGGGCCTTGAGGACAGCTTCCGAAAATTTGAACAGGAGCCAGGCAGCTTCAGCTGGTGGGATTACCGCGCGGTTGCGTTTCGACGAAACCGGGGTTTGCGCATTGATCATATTCTGTGCAGTAACGCGTTGTATGAGCGGTGCCGCGCGTGCTCGATTGACAAGAAGCCGCGAAAACTTGAGCGGCCGTCCGACCATGCCCCGGTAACCGCTGAATTTGAGAACTAACCAGGCGGTTTGCCGGTATCGTACTGCCGGTGAAATCAGCGGGTGGACGAAACGGTCAATTTCTACTGCGGACGGTTATGATGGCAGGATCGGCCGTCCCCGCGAGTACGGTCGTCCTGGGTCGACGCGCAAAGCGGAATAGCTGAGAGGGCGTTCGGAGATCGGAGGCGCCGAAGCCGATAAGCGGGATATGGGCATGGGGGTGCTGTGCGATCTTTTCGGCCCATCCCCGTTCGTGCTTATCGGCACTGTAGTCCAGCCACAGCTCACGCAGCGAGCAGTGGACCTTGAGATAATCAATATGCCAGTGCGGTGAAGGAGTGGGGTGAAGGTGATGACCTATCCTGGCCCGCACGCCGCCCGGGCCGAAGGCGCTGCCGACGTAAAGATAGTAACCTCTTTGCAACTTGAGCCTACCCAGTTTTCCCACCTTGATGGGTTTGCCGTCTGCACATAGGAAAATTAGGGCATAGGTGCCGGTCGCCGCGGACAGCCGGCTCGCTACCTCGAGCACGAAGCCGTGCGACATGCTGTCACCCTTGGCTGGCCGGCATAATCGACATGACAAATGATGTCACCGAATCCATTTGTCTTGAGCATGGATGCGACCTCAAGCTGCTGATCGTGGCCGTGCTCGACCAGTAACCATCCGCTTTGCCTCAGATGGCATCGAGCATTTGCTGCAATGGAGGACAGCGCATTCAGGCCTTCAGGCCCTGCCCGCAATGCCTGCACCGGTTCGAATGCGAGGCTGGTTTCACGCAGGCAGGGATTGTCGTCGGCAACGTACGGCGGGTTGGACACGATGATGTCGAAGGTTTGCCCGCTGAGCGCCGCAAACCAATCGCTCAAGGTGAACTGGACGTTCCGCGCTTCAAGTCTCTCTGCGTTTTTTGCTGCAAGGCGCAGGATTGCGGGTGATATGTCAGTAGCTGTGACCTGGCAGCGCGGTCGTTCCTTGGCCATGGCGAGGGCCACTGCGCCGCTACCGGTACCGAGCTCCAGGATTTGACGCGCTGCACTCGGCGGAATTTTTTCCAACGCATGCTCCACCAGGTGCTCCGTTTCCGGTCTGGGGATTAACACCGCCGGGCTCATCAGCAGATTGAGTGACCAGAACTCCTTGCGACCAATGATGTAGGCAACGGGCTCCCCTGCTCGCCGCCGCGCGACGCAGCTGCGGAAGCGATATCCGGCCTGCGCAGGGAGTGGCGCATTGCCGTGGGCCATGAGCCAAGCCGAGTTTCTCCCCAGGCAGTATTGCAGCAAGACGCCGGCATCCAGATCAGGGCTGGCACTGGTATAGGCAAGCTGGGATTTTGCCTGCGTCAGTGCCTGTCTTACGCTGCTCACCAGGGTAGCACCGTTACCAGGTCAAGCCCGGGCAGACATTTCAGCCAGCTGATTCGTTTGATGTTCGGCAATCAAAGGTTGTATGACCTGATCCAGATCGCCCGACAGAACTTCGTCCAGCTTATACAGGGTCAGTCCGATGCGGTGATCGGTGACCCGCCCCTGGGGAAAGTTGTAGGTGCGTATTCTCTCCGACCGGTCGCCGCTGCCGACCAGTGATTTCCGTGTTTCCGCCTCCTCGGTTTGCTGTTTTTTACGTTCGGCGTCCAGTAAGCGGGAGCGCAAGACGGTCATGGCCCGGGCCTTGTTTTTGTGCTGTGAGCGGTCGTCCTGCGATTCGACCACTATGCCGGTCGGTAAATGAGTTACGCGTATAGCTGAATCCGTTTTATTTACGTGCTGCCCGCCCGCCCCAGATGAACGAAAAGTATCAATGCGCAGATCCTGCGGGTTGATATCCACATCATCAATTTCTTCCGCCTCCGGCATGATCGCCACGGTGCAGGCCGAGGTGTGAATGCGGCCCTGCGCCTCCGTCTCGGGGACACGCTGCACCCGGTGTGCGCCCGATTCAAATTTCAGCTGGGAGTAAACGTTTTTGCCAGCGACGCGGCTAATGACCTCTTTGTAGCCGCCGTACTCGCCTTCGCTCTTGCTCAGCACCTCCACTTTCCAGCCGTGCTTTTCTGCATACAGGGCGTACATACGGAATAAATCCCCTGCAAACAGCCCGGCTTCGTCGCCTCCGGTGCCGGCCCGAATCTCCAGCAGAATATTCCGGCCATCGTTTGGATCCTTGGGAATCAGCAGCTTTTGCATTTGGCGTTCCTGCTGATCCAATTTGAGCTCCAGTCCTTTGGCCTCCTCCTGCGCCAGAGCGCGAACTTCGCTATCGCTGTCATCGAGCATAGATCTGGCAGCTTCAAGTTCAGCCTGGATTTCCTGGTGCAGCCGGTACTGGCTAACCACCGGCTCTATGTCGGACAACTCAATGGACAGGCTGCGAAAAAGCCGTTGATCGCTGATTGTCGCCGGATCGGCTAGAAGCCGGTTTATTTCTTCCCGCCGTTCGGCCAGCTGGTCTAGTTTCGACTGGATCGATGGATTCATGCTGGCTAACCGGGGAATTTATAGGTCCAGCTTGAAAAGACGACGCACCGCCTCATTCAAAGTGCCGTCTTGGTTATTCCGGGTCAATTGTTCGGTAGGGTCATGCGTGAATTTTTTGCTGAGGCTGCGCGCCAGCTGCTGCACGACTGCGCTGGGATCCTCTCCTGCCCTCAGCTTTTTGTGCGCCCGCTGGACTTCGGCCTCAACCAGGCTGTTCACGGAGGTCCGCAGGGCTTTGATGGTGGGCACGGCGTTAAGGCTGGATAACCAGACCATAAATTCCTCAGTGTGTACATCGATAATCTGTTCGGCTTCCTGTGCGGCTTGCTTTCGGGCCTGCAGGTTTTCCTCTATGACACCGCGTAGATCATCGACCGTGTACAAAAAGACGTCATCCAGTTCCGCCACCTCCGGCTCGACGTCGCGGGGTACCGCCAGGTCTACCACGAACATAGGTCGGTGGCGTCGTTTTTTCAGTGCACTCTCCACCGCACCTTTTCCTAGAATAGGCAGGGTGCTTGCGGTGGACGATATAACGATGTCACCGTCGGGCAATCTGGCCGGCAGCTCATCCAGCGATATGGCCTCTGCTCCATAGAGGTCGGCCAGGCTGCGCGCTCTTTGCAATGTGCGATTGGCGACGACCAAATGCCGAACGCCGCTGTCTTTCAAGTGGCGGGCGGTGAGTTCAATGGTCTCTCCAGCGCCGATCATCAGTACGGTTTGCTCCGACAGGTCGCTGAAGATCTGCTTCGCCAGAGATACGGCGGCGTACGCTACGCTGACTGCGCTGGTCCCGATAGCGGTGTCTGTGCGCACGCGTTTGGCGACGGAGAAGGTTTGTTGAAACAGCCGATTTAAGATTTTGCCGGTTGCGCCCTCACGGTGGGCAATGGCGAAGGCCTCCTTCATCTGCCCCAGAATTTGTGGTTCGCCCAGCACCATGGAGTCCAGACCGGCCGCGACGCGAAAGGCATGGCGCACCGCTTGTGCGTCTGGATAGCGGTACAAATAGGGCTCAATGTCGGTTTTATTCAGCTGATGAAACTCGCACAACCCGCTGACGATCAATTCCTCCATGTCGCTTTTCTGGTGGCAGTAGATTTCGGTACGGTTACATGTCGACAGAATTGTAGCCTCTTCGACCCGGCTGGCAGTGGTCAGATGGCGCAATGCGTTTCCCAGCTGATCGGTGGCGACAGCCGTTCGCTCGCGCACGCTGACCGGCGCGGTTTCATGGTTCAGCCCGAGAGCAAGTAAGTGCATGGCTGCTCCGCTTGTTTACAAACTCGGGCGCATCGAAACCGCGTCATCGTGCTGCTGACGGGATTTCATGAGAACATTGAGGCAGACAATCAGGCTGAGCAGAGCCAGCCCGCCAAGGATCAGACTGGTGACAAATAAGAACCACTCCTGCTTCTGCCACCAATCCAGCAACAACCAGACGAGTCCCCATAGTGCAACAGTCAGCATAAACAGCGCAGGTATCAGCAAAAATGTAGTGTTGCGGGACAATTTGGTCATCAGCACAGTCAAGACCATAAGGAATACCCCAGCAAACAGCTGGTTGGTCAAACCAAACAAGAGCCAGTGCTTAAGGCTGGGTTCAACCTGCAGCATCCACAGCGCGGTCGCTGCGGTGATCCCAACCGCCAGCCGCTCTCGGTAGTGCGGGCCTTTCAAGAATCCAAGTTCAAAATCTTCTACACCTTCCTCCATGGCGTAAGCCAGCGTGCGCAGTGCGTACTCAAGTAAGATCAGGATCATACTTGCGACCACCGCCGCCGTCATACCGACTGCCCACGACAATGGCATGCCGCAGCTGGCAACGAAGCGCGCCATTTTAACCACAGCTAAATCCAGCCAGATATACAGTGCGGCCTGATCCGGCCAGAATCCGTACACGGACCGCCATTCCTCCTCAGTGCCGAATCCCGCGCATAAGGCCAGCAGAAGCAGCACCGCCAGGCCTGCCACTACCACCATGCTGCCGTAGGCGATTCCAGGCGCATCCCGCTGGTGCCTGATCCGCCGCACTGTCGGACCGGTTATCATCATGGCGTGTATGCCGCATACCGCACCACCGGAGATAACCAGAAACAGGAGCGGAAACAAGCTCGGAAGCTCGCCATCCAGCTGAAAATCCGGCGCAACCAGAGGAGCCGCAGAGAGAATCAAGCCCAACGCTACAAGCGCAGCGAGCAGCAGAATGAGTATGCCTACAACGCTGCTTTTGGGTTGGAAAAATCGAGTTACCGGGGCCTTGACTGAGCTGTAACTGAACATAAGTATGATGGCTGTCCAAAAGAGGCCCTGCGGAAAAGAGAGCAGCTCCGCGCTGCCGGCACTGACGCGCAAGTTCCCTGAGACGCTGAGTGGGGACCACTGTCCCAGCGTGACGCCGATCAGAAAAAGCGCGACGCCCACGCTGACCCACACCCAGGTCGCGGCTGTTGTTAGTGCCGCGGGTGCGCGCCGAAGCAGCAGGGGTATGAGCAGAAGGAAGAGAAGACTCCATGCCGATTCAGGGTGGGCGTGCAACAGCTGCCCTAAAAGCACGCTCATCAGCGCGCACAGAAAACACAGCAGAAAAACGCCCAGCGCATACAGTGGCAGTGCCCCCCAAATCCCGACGAGATCAAAGGTGATACCCGCGAGACTGTCTCCGGAACGGCGCAGACTGGCACGTAAACTGCCAAATGCGTATGCTCCACCGATCGCAAGGGTGCCCGCTACCACCCACAGAAAGGCGGGGATCCACCCCCAGAGCGCAGCGACAGTGACACCCAGTAGCGCCAGAGCGCCCATCGCGGCGGTATTGTCGGCGAACAGTGCAAAGCGATCGCTGGCTACGAAGTCATGGCTGCCGCCCCTGCGTAACGCAGGTGTTTTTGCATCTACATTGGTTCGAAACACGCCCAGTGCCAGAAATTTGGCATAGAATCGGTAGCCCATAACGAGCACGCCTAGGGTGATGATCAGTAACAATATTGTTGTCATTGGGTAAATTTCGACGGGTAATCCTGGGTAAATTGCGCTATTCGACCCTTACTATAGATGCCTATAATAATGTATGAAATTGCAAGACGGAGTTAAAATGATCTATGTTCAAATTCCGTTGTCTAACAACTAGTTTTCAGGGGATCCTATATCCGATTGTTCAGCTAGTGCCCCAAAATACGGCTTAAAGTAAGGTGGAACTATCTGAACAACACAATGATATAAGGAATATGTGTCTTAAGCTCGCAAAACAACTGGTCCTGCTCGCTATGGCTGCGGCACTGGCTGGGTGTGCCACCATAGCTGGGACTGCCCCGGCGCCCGAACCGGGCAATGCTGCGCAATCAGGCGGACCCGAAATACCGACGGTAGAACTCACCTCGGAGCTGCTGTATCAGTTGCTGCTGGGTGAGATGGCAATTCAGCGTGGTGATTTTGACACCGCATCGGAAGCGCTGAGCCGGGCCGCTGAGACCTCCCAGGATTACCGGGTTGCGGAGCGTGCCACGCGGGTGTCGTTACGCGCCAAGCAGTATGGACGGGCTGAACAAACCGCCCGTATATGGGCGGCGCTGCGGCCGGACGATACGGTCCCGCTGGAGATCATTGCCATATCCTTGGTCGACGACAGGCAGATCGACGAAGCCCAGGCGGTGGTCGACGACCTTTTGCAATCAGCGGACAGCGTCTCCAAAGTGTTCAGGCGGCTGGCGGACCTGCTTAGCCGACAGCCTAACCATAGCGGCGCCCTTGAGTTGATGTCCCGTCTGGTTCAGCAATATCCCGATAACGCGGAGGTTTTCTTTGCACAAGCTTTCCTGGCCGATCGACTGAAACAATCCGAGCTGGTGTTGACAGCAATAGACCAAGCTCTTGCGCTGCGGCCGGACTGGGAGGAAGCAGTGCTGGCGAAGGCAACTCATCTGGTCAATAGCCAGGCGGACAAGGAGCTGGTAATTGACATATGCGAGCAGTTTCTGCAAAGCAATCCTCAAGCCAAAAAAGTCCGTCTGTACCTCGCCCGTTACCTGGTTGATCAGGATGATCTAGCCCGGGCATTCGACGAGTTCGCCACCCTGATCAGTCAGGAACCGGAGAATGTAGACGCGCTGTACGCTGGCGGATTACTTGGGCTGCAGCTACAGCGGTACGATGAGGCGGAGCAGTACCTCGAAAAAAATCTTGAGCTTCGTCCGAACAATGACCAGGCGAGGCTCTATCTTGGGCAGTTGGCGATGCAGCGGGAACGCTTCGACGACGCCGAGCGCTGGTACCGGTCCGTACAGAGTGAAGCCTATTATTTTGATGCGCAGCTGGAATTGGGCAGCGCACTGGCCGAGACCAGTGGGGCCGATTCCGCGATGGAGCACCTTAAAACCCTGCATCCCGTGGATCAGGATGAATACGTGCGCTGGGTGCTGGCGCAGGAACAGGTGCTACGCAAATCAAAACGGTTGATGGAAGCCAAGGAAGTGCTGGACCTGGCGGTGGAGCGTTTCCCGGAGGATACCGAGCTCATATACGCGCGCGGGCTGCTCGCCGCGCAGCTTGATTTGATAGATATACATGAGCAGGATATGCGCAAACTGCTGGTAAAGGATCCGAATAATGCGCATGCACTTAACGCCCTGGGGTATACCCTGGCCGATACAACCGATCGCTATGAAGAGGCGCATAATCTAATTGAGCAGGCGCTCTCTATCCGGCCTGAAGATCCCTTTATTCTGGACAGTATGGGTTGGGTGCAATACCGTCTGGGTAACCACGCCGATGCAATTTCATACCTGGAGCGGGCCTTGACCAAAAGGGAAGACGCTGAGATCGCCGCGCACCTGGGTGAGGTGCTATGGGTAAATGGCGAGCAGGATCGGGCAAGACAGGTCTGGCAACGGGCGCTCGAAAAACACCCAGATAACGATGTTCTGAAGGATACGCTGAAAAAATTCAACCAATGACGCGGCGCGGAATCCTGGCTTGGACGGCCGCTGCCTCGCTGCTGTTTCTCTCAGCCTGCGCCAGTACTCCATCTACAGCCATACCGGCTGATCCCGCCCGGGCATGGCAGCAGCGAGTGAGCGCCTTATTGGCAATTGACAGCTGGGAAGTAAAGGCGAAGCTTGCGGTTAAAACCCATAAACGCGGGGGCCAGGCAAATATGCTCTGGCGCCTGGACCATGAGGATCACAGTATCAATCTGTACGGGCCGCTGGGTGGCGGCCGGGTCATCCTGACGCGTAACGCCGAAGGCGCGACCCTTAAAGACAACAGAAAACGGACTTTTCATGCGCCAACGCCGGAAGAGCTGTTATATCGGGTGGCGGGTTGGCAGGTACCTTTTACCTCGATGCGCTATTGGGTATTGGGGGTGCCGGAACCGGGAATGCAGTACGAAGAATCACTCGATCGGTGGGGGCGGCTGCAGACGCTTACGCAGGCCGGGTGGAAAATTGAGTTTATCGAATACCGGGATTTCGACGGTCGAGAGCTGCCGCGCAAGTTCTTCATGACCGCGCTGCCGGGGACGATCCAATTGGTCGACGACAAGTTTGGCGATAGTGATGAGGTAAAGGTAAAGGTCATCATCAAACGATGGCGCCTCTAGAACCCGCACGGGGTGAAGCTATGCACGCACTCACTGCCACAACTCCAGGTTTGCATTGACAGTACAGGGCGGCCTTGCGCACAATACGCCGTTTTTTCAGGGGTCTGGCCGGGCGCAGCCGGTATGTTAGATTGACCGCCAGTTCGGGTCTCGGCAGGCCGGTATACCCGCACGGGCACATAGATTGGGGTGTAGCCAAGCGGTAAGGCACCGGATTTTGATTCCGGCATGCGCAGGTTCGAATCCTGCCACCCCAGCCAGATATCTAAGAGTTAGAGGATGCTGAGTGACTAACGACAACCTGGCCGTCTTTACCGGCAACGCTAATCCAGAGTTGGCGGCTGCTGTGGCCCGGTATCTGGGAGTCCCGGTGGGTCGGGCGCTGGTAAGCCGTTTCAGCGATGGCGAAGTCAATGTCGAGATTCTGCAGAACGTGCGGGGCCTGGACGTTTTTGTTATTCAGCCGACATGCGCGCCGGCGAACGACAATCTGATGGAGATGCTGATCATGATCGACGCGCTGCGCCGGTCGTCGGCACAGCGCATAACCGCGGTCATCCCGTACTTCGGATATGCCAGGCAGGATCGCAGGCCGCGCACCGTGCGCGTCGCCATTAGTGCCAAACTGGTTGCCGAAATGATTGATTGCGCCGGAGCCGACCGCGTGTTGACCATGGACCTGCACGCCGATCAAATTCAGGGTTTTTTTGAAGCGCCCTCAGACAACATATACGCATCGCCGGTGTTGTGGGGTGAACTGTGGCGTCACGAGCCGGAGGATTTACTGGTGGTGTCGCCGGACGTCGGTGGTGTAATCAGAGCACGAGCAATGGCCAAGCAGCTCGGCGCCGACCTGGCTATTATCGACAAGCGGCGGCCTAAGGCCAACGAGTTGAAAGTGATGCACATCATTGGCGAAGTGGATGGGAAGGTGTGCGTACTGATCGATGATATGGTGGACACCGCAGGTACGCTATGCGAGGCGGCTGCGGCGATGAAAGAAGACGGCGCAAAGCGAGTGCTTGCCTACTGCACACACCCGGTGCTCTCCGGTGATGCCGTTAAGCGCATCGCGCAGTCGCAGTTAGATGAACTGGTGGTGACCGATACGATCCCGCTGTCCAAGGCGGCACAGGAATGCAGCAAAATTCGACAGTTAAGTATCGCCGAATTGCTTGGTGAGTCAATCAGGCGCATTTCGGAGGGAGATTCTGTCAGTTCAATTTTTATTGAAGAATCATAGTCAGGCGCGACTCGCGCCGGTTTTTAGTTTGGAGAAAGAGAAATGAGTACGCAGTATCAGATTCAGGCCTTTGCCAGAACGGGTAAAGGTAAAACGTTAAATCGACAGTACCGTCGCGAGGGCAAAGTACCCGCCGTTATCTACGGCGCTGGCAAGGACAATCAAGATTTGCTGTTAAACCATAACGAAATCAAGCGTAACCTGGATACCGAAGGATTTCATGCCGCCATAATTGACGTTAAAACGGAAAAAGGTACCGAACAGGCGATCGTGAGAGACGTACAGATGCACCCCTTTCGAGCGCAGGTCATGCACGTTGATTTTCAGCGCGTCAGTGCCAGTGAGAAACTGCATATGGCGGTGCCCCTGCATTTTATCGGCGGGGATGAGTGCCCGGGTGTCTACAACGAGGGTGGCATCGAAACACACTTGATGAACGAGGTTGATATTGAGTGCCTGCCGGCAGATCTGCCCGAATATCTCGAAGTCGACATCTCCGGTCTGGAACTGCACGAATCTGCCAAACTTACCGACATTAAGGTGCCCGAAGGTGTGGTTATCACCGCTCTACAGCACGAAGGAGAGGATCAGGCGGTAGCGAGTATTCTCGCGCCGAAGGTAATCGAAGAAGAGGAGGCGGTAGAAGCTGAAGCGGAGGAGCTGGCTGAAGGCGAGGTCGAAGAGGGCGCAGAAGCGGCAGAAACAGAGGCTTCCGAAGACAAAAAAGAATAGCCACGACCAGACTTGGTGGCGCCGGGAGCGCCACGCGTGATGACGTCACCAGTTTCCTTAATCGTTGGTTTAGGCAACCCGGGCGAGCGTTACGCTGGTACCCGCCACAACGCCGGTAAAAATTTTCTGCTGCAGGTGGCTGCAGATGTCGGTGCCGCTTTTCGCTTTGAGTCCAAGTTCGAAGGCAGCGTCGCAACCGCCCGCATTGATGCAAACGAGGTCCGCCTGTTCGCCCCCGGCACGTTCATGAACGACAGTGGGCGGGCAATCTACAAAGTGATGCGGTTTTTTAAGGTACCAATCGATCAGCTGCTGGTCGCGCACGATGAGCTGGATCTGCCGCCCGGCACGATACGCCTCAAGCGAGGCGGAGGCCACGGCGGTCACAATGGGCTGCGCGATATTTTTCCGCACCTTGAGTCGCGGGATTTTTTACGTCTGCGCATCGGCATCGGTCATCCTGGAACGGCTGACCAAGTGGTTGACTACGTCTTGCGCAAACCATCGCGCGAAGAGGCTGATCTGATCCAGAAATCGATCGAGGCCGCTTGCCGGGAACTGCCTAAAATTGTTCGCGGTGACACCAGCCTGGCGATGAATGTGCTGCATAGCGGTACAGGAACCGTGGATTAGAGCGTGCAGCCTGTGCCGCCTATTTCTATCTGATGGGATTTCGCTGTGGTATCGTCGGCTTACCCAACGTCGGTAAATCGACGCTGTTCAACGCCCTGACCAGTTCGTCAATACAAGCCGAGAACTACCCTTTTTGCACCATTGAACCAAACGTAGGGATAGTTCCCGTCCCGGACGAGCGATTGCAGCGCGTCGCCCGGATAGCAAGACCCAAACAAGTCATTCCGACGACTATAGAGTTCGTGGACATTGCCGGACTGGTTGCCGGCGCGTCTCAGGGCGAGGGTCTGGGTAACAAATTTTTAGCGCATATCCGTGAGGTTGATGCGATTGCGCAGGTTGTCCGCTGCTTTGAAGATCAAAACGTTACCCATGTCGCCGGCAGTATTGATCCCGCATCCGACATCGAAACAATCAGCATCGAGTTGATACTAGCAGACATGGCTACGGCGGGGCGCGCCCTCGAGCGCGCCGAAAAAGCGTCTAAGGCGGGTGATAAACAGGAGGTATATAAGGCGAAACTGCTCACACAAGTATGCAACCATCTTAACAGCGGCCACCCGGTGCGGACACTGGACCTGTCCAGCGACGATGAAATGCTGGTCAAGCCCTTGTGTTTGTTGACCGCTAAGCCGACTCTTTACATCGCCAACATTGCGGAGGGATTCGATCATGATCCGTATCTGGATCAGGTGGCGGCCATCGCATGCAAGGAGGGTGCTGAAGTTGTTCCTATCTGTGCCGCTATAGAGTCTGAGTTATCACAGCTTGATGAGCACGATAAGAGGGAGTTTCTGGCCGAGTTGGGTCTGCAGGAGCCGGGGCTGAGTCGCGTTATCCACGCAGGTTACGCGCTGCTGCGGTTACAGACTTTCTTTACCGCCGGCCCGAAAGAAGCACGGGCGTGGACTGTCCGCATCGGTGCCAAGGCGCCGCAGGCGGCAGGCGTAATTCATACTGATTTTGAACGTGGTTTTATTCGTGCGGAGGTAATATCGTACGAGGACTTTGTCACGCTGGGAGGAGAACAGGGGGCGAAGGAAGCTGGCAAAATGCGGCTCGAGGGCAAGGACTATGTGATGCAGGACGGTGACGTTGTGCATTTCAGGTTTAATGTTTAAAAGTCAGCTTGTGCTTATCGGCCAGCAGCTAGGATTGATTTGCCTTACTGGGGAACGAAACCTTAAGGTTGACAAAGCCTACTTAAGCTCTGAGAATCTCCGCCCCTTCCAGGTTATCAATGTGGCTATGTAGCTCAGCTGGTTAGAGCACGGCACTCATAATGCCGGGGTCGGTGGTTCAAGTCCACCCATAGCCACCAA
>JAHEKE010000007.1:0-125265 GCA_024638505.1 Gammaproteobacteria bacterium
AGATTGAGGGCATTGATGTTCTGGCCGAAAAGGCGGGCGTCGGAGAGCAGATTTCTCGGCTTACTGACCGTGCAATGGACGGCAGTATCGAGCTGGAGCAGATTTATCAACAACGACTGTCGACCATCCGCCCGACGCGAGGCAATATTCGCGCGTTGAAGGAGGAGTATAAAAAGCATTTGACGGAGGATGCCGCGCAGGTGATCGCCGCGCTGCACTATCTTAAACACAAGGTATACATCGTCAGCGCGGGCCTGCTCGATCCAATTATTGAGATCGGGAGTGGCCTTGGCATACCGAAAGACCACATAAAAGCTGTAGACCTGGAGTACGATGAATTCTCTGGGGAATGGTGGCTGGCGCAAACCGGCGAGTTCAATAGAGCGCAGGCTGTGCTAAAACCGCACGAAACTGAGTTGGAAAAAACTCACGGTAAGGCGAGTGTTATCCGGAATTTACTGGCAGACAGGGCAGGGCGCAGCGTACTCATAGGGGACGGCACCAGCGACTTGGCAGCCAGTTCAATGGTTGATTTGTTTGTCGGGTATACCGGCGTTAAAGCGCGCCATCGCATCGTGCAGCACGCCCAGCTGGTGTTGAGCAGCAAAAGCCTGGCACCGATCATCGTTTTGGCCAGCGGCCCGACGGTAGACAAAAAACTCGCGCAGACGAGCCATCAGGCATTGAGCAGAAAGGCGTATAACCTCATCGATGCACAGGCGCTGCGATTTAACGATCGCGCTCTTAAAGACAGTTTTGTCAGTGACTATCGAAGGGCGCGGGAAGAGATAAACAAAATTTTCTGACAGATGCAAAGGCACTTTGGCACACATGTTTCATATTCTAGTTGCAGATAGCTTGGGCGAGGCCGGTATTGAGAGACTCCGGCTGGAATCCGATATTGAGATTGACGTCAAAACCGGTCTGACGAAAGACCAGCTGGTGCAGGTCATTCCCCGTTACGATGCTTTAATCGTGCGCAGCGCAACCGTGGTGGATCAGGACGTACTTGCCGCAGCCCGCCGGCTGCGGGTAGTCGGGCGGGCCGGCATAGGGGTTGACAACATTGATGTCAGAGCCGCTACCGCCAAGGGCGTTATCGTAATGAATACTCCGCAGGCAAACTCTATCGCGACTGCGGAGCACACTATAGCGATGATGCTGGCAGTAAGTCGCCATATCGCGATTGCTCACGAGTCGGTAAGGCAGGGCCGGTGGGAGCGCGTAAAATTCCAGGGTCAGCAGCTGTCCGGCAAGGTGCTGGGCATCATCGGCTTGGGGCAGATCGGGCGGTTGGTGGCGCACCGGGCGAAAGCATTCAATATGGAAATAATCGCCCATGATCCGTACGTATCCGAAGAGGTTGGGCGTGAAATGGAAGTATCGCTGGTGGATCTCGATCAGCTGCTGGCGCGGGCAGATTACGTTTCCCTGCATACCAGCCTGTCGCACGAGACGGAGAGCATAATCAACGCGCGAACCTTGGGGCAAATGAAAACCAGCGCCATACTCATCAATCCGGCTCGAGGTAAACTGGTCGATGAAGCCGCACTCGCTGCTGCGCTGGAAGCTGGCGGCATCCGGGCGGCAGCGCTTGATGTGTTCAGACAGGAACCGCCTGCCAAAAGTAATCCGCTGATTGGCATGCCGAACGTTCTGCATTTGCCGCACCTCGGGGCCAGTACCATGGAGGCGCAGAGAGACGTTGCGGTACAGATCGTCGAGCAGGTTCTGGATGCGCTACACAACAAAGATTTTCGCAACAGCGTAAACATGCCGTTCATTCCGGGTGCTGATTTTCAAAGAACAATGCCTTACATGAATCTAGCTGAAAAAATCGGGCGGCTGCATTTCCACATGGCCACGGGCCCGATCCGCAGCGTTGAGATCGAGTTGCAGGGCGATGCGGTTCAGGAACTGCTCAAGCCTATCGCAGCCGCCATTTTAAAAGGAGTGCTGCAGGGTTTTCTTGAGGATTCCGTTAACTACGTCAATGCTCCGATCCTGGCGGAACGGCATGGAATCACTGTAATGCAGAGCAAAGGCATCAGCGCCGCACCCTACGCACATCTGATTTCCTGCCGGGTTCACTTTGAAGGGGGCAGCAGAACCATTTCCGGCGCTTTGTTCGGAGGCGTGCATCCGCGCATTGTCCAGGTTAGCAAGTACCATATGGATGTAGACCCAAGTGGCATCGTCCTGGTGATGTTGAACAAGGATACGCCAGGGGTGATTGGTCAAATCGGCTCAATACTAGGTCAGCACCGAGTCAACATTGGTGAATGGCGCCTCGGGCGAGCGGAAAAAGGGGGCGACGCGCTGTCGTTCGTGAATCTGGATAGTTATCCCTCTGCCGATGTCATCGCCGAGCTGAAGAACGTTCAGGCCGTAATAAAACTGGAAGTGCTGACGCTGTAACCCGGGCTTAGGTTATGTTTTGTCAATCAAACGCAGTATGTTTGCCCGATCGGCGTTCAGTTCAGGGGCGGCGGAGCGCTCCCGTGGATCATCGAAATCCGACATCTTAATAGGGTTACCCGACATTTTCAGGTCACCGGCGACGGGGTCGCGGGTCTGGATAATCATGTTCCTGGCGCCGATCTGAGCGTCGTTGATCACTTGTTGAATGTTGTTGATCGGGCCGCACGGGACGCCCGCTTTGCTCAGGATAGATAACCACTCTAGCGCGGGTTTGACGCTCAGCGCTTGCTCAATCTCGGGCTTTAAAACGGCGTAATTCTTAGTACGCAGCGCATTGGATTCGAATCTTGAATCCTTGGCCAGGTCTTCTCGGTCGATTGCCTCGGACAGCTTTTTAAACAGCAGGTCGTTACCCGCAGCAATCACGATGTATTCGCCGTTTATGCCAAACGAATCGAACGGGGTGATCGACGGATGGCGCGAGCCTAGCGGCCCGGGGATATCACCGTCGCTGAAAAAACGACTGACCGCGTTCTCTAAAATCGCGACCTGGCAATCGAGCATGCCAACGTCGACCATCATCCCTCTGCCGCTGCGCTGCCGATGGACTACGGCGGAGAGAATTCCGGCAAGGCCAAACAGTCCGGCTGTAATGTCGCCGATGGACGTGCCTACGCGCACCGGATCCTGCCCCGGATGGCCAGTCACGCTCATGATGCCGCCCATCGCCTGGACAACCATGTCGTACGCGGGGCGGGAGCGATAAGGGCCGGTCTGGCCGAAGCCCGAAATCGCGGCGTAGATAAGCCGAGGATTGAGTGTTTGCAGCGTATCCCAGTCGTAGCCGAGTTTATCCATGGTCCCCGGTCGATAGTTTTCTATCAGCAAGTCGGCTTTTTTAACCAGCGCTGCGAAAACCTGCCGGTCTTCGTCGGCCTTCAAATCCAGCGCGATGCTTTCCTTTCCCCGGTTGAGCGAAGCAAAGTAGGCCGATTTGCCCTTGATGAACGGGCCGAAATGCCGGGCGTCATCACCGACTTCCGGTATCTCAACTTTGATCACGCGTGCGCCAAGGTCGGCCAGCACCATCGTGGCATAGGGGCCGGCCAGCACCCGCGTCAAGTCGATAACAAGCAATTGGTCCAGAGGCCCGGTTCTACTCATAGTGGATAGTCCTTGCTGCTATTGCGTGCTCACCTGAGCGACACCGTGCCGCCGACAGGAGACCAAACGAGATTTCATTAAGAACATGATCCTGGGTATCATACAGAGGCTTTGGTAATTTTCTTAAGAGCACGGCTTTAAACCGGTGCTGCATTCATGCTTTGATCAACCCATCTTAATCCGAGCGAGTCGGAATGAAAATCGCCCAGTTTGCAGAATTTGGTCCGCCCCACGAGGTTGTGTCCTGCGTGGAGATTGATGAATTACCCGATCCCGTTGCCGATGAGGTGTTGCTTGAAATCGAGGCCTTTCCCATAAACCCCGCGGATCTGCTGACGCTGAGCGGAGACTACGCGGTGCGTCCCAAGCTGCCGGCGAGCCTGGGGGCGGAAGGGGTAGGCCGCGTGGTTCAAGTAGGACCGGACGTACGGCAGATCTCCATAGGCGACCGGGTACTCCCCCTGGGGCGTGACAACTGGGTACAAAGAAAAATTGAGAAAGAATCAAACGTAATCAGTCTGCCTAACATGGACGCGCACCAGGCCGCGATGCTCAAGGTAAATCCGGCCACGGCCTGGTTTATGCTGCATGATTATGTCGCTCTGCAGCAGGGTGACATGCTGCTGCAGAACGCGGCCAATTCCGGGGTAGGTATGAATCTGATAAAAATGGCTGAGTCGCGCGGAATCAAGACGATAAATATCGTACGCCGACCGGAGCTTGTCCCCCTTTTGCAGGACAAGTACGGCGCGTTCGCCGTGCTGGTCTCAGGCCCGGATATTGCGGGTCAGGTGGCGGAGGTGGCGGGCGATAGTTCGCTGCAGCTTGGCGTCGACGCGGTCGGCGGTGAGGCAACGCGCCTGCTGGCAAAGTGCTTACAACCCGGGGGCACGGTGGTTAATTACGGCCTGTTATCCGGTCAACCCTGCGTAATCGATCCGCACGACCTGATATTTCGCGGCATCACCCTAACCGGCTTCTGGTTGGCGAAAACGCTTGGCGCAAGCGGGCGTGATCAACTGGAAAAGGTGTATGCTGAATTGAGCAAGCTGGTGGCGCAGAACGTATTGCATGTTCCGGTAGAAACTACCTATCCCATTGACCAGATAAAAGCAGCGGTGGCCCATGCCGGGCGATATGGCCGCAGCGGTAAGATAATCGTTTTGCCCAATCAACCGCACGCTGCGATGAATCGCTCTGTGCCCCATTGAACGACATCCCCATTATTGATCTGTCCGCACAGGCCGGCACGGAGGAAAAGCGCATCAGCATTGCCGGGCAGATATCCGAGGCATGTTCGCGCTGGGGGTTTTTCTATGCGCTGCACCACGGTATCTCTGATGAGTTGATACAGCGTGTTTGGCGGCAGACCCACCACTTTTTCTCGCTGCCGAGGCAGGAAAAATTAAAGATTTTACGCTCAAAAGAAAATCCGCGCGGATACTATGATCGCGAGCTGACTAAAAACACGCGCGATCTCAAAGAGGTGTTTGACTTCGGGCGAGTGCCGCACCCGGAACTCCCGGACGACCACGCCGCTAACCGCGATCGCATCAACGGCTATAACCGCTGGCCAGACCTCGCCGGCTTTAAGTCGACCATGGAGGAGTATTTCAACGCTTGTGAAAGCCTGGGTTTACGGTTGCTCGAACTTTTCTGTCTGGGGATGGGTTCACCGGCGCACGCCATGCGTACAGAATTTGAGCCGGATCATACGAGCTTTATCCGCTTGAACTACTATCCTCTTGAGGACCCGCTAGAAACAGAGGTGACGGCGCAGGTTACCGCTCTGGGTGACATGGCTCTGCAGCATCACAGCGACGCTGGGGCGCTTACCATCCTGTTGCAGGACGAGGTAGGAGGCCTTCAGGTCCACGCCGGGGGCAGGTGGTGGGACGTGGAGCCGATACCGGGCACCCTGGTAATCAACACCGCAGATATGATGCAGGTCTGGTCCAATGATCGATACCGCGCGCCGCTGCACCGGGTTCTGCCGATCAAAGACCAGCCGAGGTACAGCATCCCATTCTTTTTCAATCCTTCATACGCGACTGACTGTGCTCCGCTTGAGTCTTTGCTTGACAAAGAGGATGCGCATTATCGGCCGATAAACTGGGGGACTTTCCGCCAGCTGCGTACCGACGGCGACTATGCCGATTATGGCAAAGAGGTGCAGCTGGGCGAATACCGCAACTGTTGATCTGTCGCCTTACCGTGCGAAGACACATTGCCCGTTTGCAGGGCGTGCTCTTGACCGTACCGCAGCCCCGCCTCTGAATTCGAAGTATGACTGAGCTTCGTGCTGTTGATTGTGTATGGCAACGCACCGCGCCAGCCGGCCAGATCCATGAGCCGCTCAAAGGTGAAGAGCAGGCCGAAGTGGTTGTCGTAGGGGGTGGGTTTTGTGGACTGTCAGCGGCGCTGCACCTGGCAGAAGCCGGGCTTTCCGCCGTTGTACTGGAGACTCATACGCCAGGCTGGGGCGCTTCCGGTAGAAACGGAGGGCAGGTTATTCCAGGGCTGAAAAAGGATCCTGACGATTTGGCGAAACTGTATGGAGTCGAACGGGGTGGAATCCTGACCGATCTTACCGGCAATGCACCAGACCTCGTCTTCGAACTCATCCGTCGCTACCGCATTCAATGCAGTGCGCAACGTACCGGTTGGATTCAGCTTGCCCTGGGAGGCAGAGGCCTTGGTGAAATCGAGCGCAGGGCGATGCAATGGCAGCGCAGGGGTATCGATGTCGACGTGTTGGATCGAGACCAGGTAGGCGACCTCACCGGGGCGAGGGGATACGCCGGAGGGTTGCTCGACAGGCGCGGTGGCAACCTTAATCCGTTGGCTTACGCCCGCGGTCTGGCCGCTGCGGCGGTGTCCGCCGGGGCCAGGGTTTACGCTCACAGCCCGGCTGTTTCCATCAAGCGAAGCAAAGACAAATGGGTCGTTGTCAGCAGTCGGGGTACAGTGACGACGGACAAGATTTTGCTCTGCACCAACGCCTACACGGATGACATATGGCCGGGCCTTAAAACATCCATCATCCCTTTTGTCAGCGGCGCTGTTGCAACCGAGCCGCTGCCGGATGACGTCAGACGGTCTATCCTGCAAGGGCGCCAGGCCGCGGCAGACAACGGCCGGCTGTTATCCTGGTTTGGGCTCGACCGCGACGGTCGGTTAATTTTCGGGGGGCGAACCGGTATGTGGTCTGAGTCTAACAGTCCCTCCGACTATCAGCTTCGTATTAAACGTATGCATCAGGTATTTCCGCAGGTCAAGCATACCCCCGTGCCATTTTACTGGTCCGGTAAAGTTGCATTGACTGCGGACGGGTTGCCGCACATCCACAAACTGGCGCCTGATCTATATACCGGCCTCGGCTTTAACGGCAGAGGCGTGGCCATGGCAACATTGATGGGGAAACTGTTAGCGGCATGTGCGGAACGAGACGGTGGTGATACATCATTACCGTTAACCGGGATGAAATCTCTGCCTTTTCATGCGGTGCGCAAACCAGTAGTGCAGCTGGTGGTTTGCTGGAAAAAATTGATGGATTGGATTAACCCTTGAAGCTGTTGCCCGCCAATGTTTAGGGAGCGCAGCCTGTTACGACAAAGTTTATTTGTGGTACTTTTAGTGTGATGAGATTCATCGATCTCAACCATTTGACTGTGAATATAGCCACGGAAGGCACGCATGGGGCACCCACGCTGGTGTTCATTAATTCACTCGGTACCGACTTTCGTATTTGGGACGAGGTTTTACCCGCGTTTGCATCTCACTTTTATCTGGTGCGTTATGATAAACGTGGGCACGGCCTGTCCGATGCACCCGCGGGGGAATATCGTTTACAGGACCATATCAGTGATCTGCACGCACTGCTCGCCAAACTCAACGTCAGGCAGGCGATTCTGTGCGGCGTTTCGGTAGGAGGCATGATCGCTCAGGGCCTGTGTGCGCAGCACCCGGACCGGGTGCTGGCCCTGGTGCTGTGCGATACTGCCGCCAAAATCGGGACGATCGAACTGTGGAATGAACGAATCGATGGCGTTACACATGCAGGCATTGCGTCGATTGCAGACAACATCCTGCAACGCTGGTTTTCAAGTGATTTTCATCAACAAAGAGCGGTCGAGCTGTCGGGGTGGCGCAACATGCTGACGCGTACGCCTGTTACCGGCTATGCTGGAACCTGTGCTGCCATTCGTGATGCGGACTTGACCGAGTCGGTGCGGACCATTACCTGTCCTGCGCTGGCGGTATGTGGGGATCAAGATGGCGCGACGCCTCCCGATGTTGTACGTACTCTAGTGGATCTAATACCAGACTGCCGGTTTAAGCTGATCAAAGGAGCGGGTCATCTTCCCAGCATTGAACAGCCCGAAGTCTTGATCAACTGCATGACGTCCTTTTTCAAGGAGATAAATGTTGGCGGACTCTGACTATGATGCGGGCATGAGCCGGCGTCGACAGGTGCTTGGACGCAACCACGTGGCTCAGGCGGAGGCTGACAAAACACCGTTTGATTCCCGTTTTCAGCAATACATTACTGAATCCGCGTGGGGTGCGGTTTGGTCGGACCCGACCATAGACCTGCGCACCCGCAGCCTGTTGACCATTGCGCTGCTGGCTGCGCTTGGCCATGAAAAAGAGTTGGCTATGCACGTACGGGCGACCGGGCAAACGGGTGTCACTGCCGAAGAGGTGAGAGAAGCCTTAATGCACGTTGCAGTCTATGCGGGGGTTCCCGCCGCTAATCGAGCGTTCGCCATCGCCAAGCGCGCGCTGGCAGAGGCAGCGGCAGTTGGCGGGAGTCAAAAGCTGGAATGACCGACTCTGAGTATTCTAAACGGGACTGGCAGTGTCACCCGCCATACCGGCATGATCCTTACAAGTCGACCAGCTTACGCGGCCCGCGCCAGCCGCTGGTGCCCATCAAGCATACCTTGTCTGAGATCACCGGGCCGATTTACGGGCATGGTGATATCGATCCTGTGGATAGTGATTTGACCAGGAATGCAACCCGTGGCGGCGAAGCGCTGGGTGAACGCATCATTGTAACCGGCCGCGTGCTGGACGACAGAGGCAGGCCGGTATCCGGCACCCTGATCGAGGTCTGGCAGGCTAATGCCGCCGGTCGCTACATCCACAAAGTTGACCAGCACGATGCGCCAATAGATCCCAACTTCTTCGGCGCAGGCCGCTTTCTAACGGATGATGACGGTCGGTACAGGATGATCACGGTGAAACCTGGGGCATATCCATGGGGCAATCACCCCAACGCCTGGCGGCCTTCGCATATCCATTTCTCAATCCTTGGCCCGTGCATTGCGACCCGGCTGGTGACGCAGATGTATTTTCCAGGCGACCCACTGCTCCCTTATGATCCTATATTCAATTCAACACCCGACGTGAAGGCGCGGCAGCGCTTAGTCGCCAATTTTTCCCTGGATATCACCGAACCAGGGCGGGCGCTGGGCTACGAGTTTGATATTGTTCTGCGTGGCCGAGACGAGACGCCAACGGAACAGTGAGCATGTTGAAGCAGACGCCGTCACAAACCATTGGCCCGTTTTTCGCCTATGGTTTAACCCCCGAGGAATATGGCAAGTCGGGTATTTGGAGCGGCATTCTGGTTAACGATGCCACCAAAGGTGAACGCATACGCATCCATGGTCAGGTCATCGACGGGGCAGGCGAGCCGGTAACCGATGCGCTGCTCGAGATCTGGCAGGCAGACCATGATGGTCGCTATCATCATCCTTCCGCGAATGAAAAGGAGGTATTCCAGGGATTTGGCCGGCGGTCCACTGATGAGAACGGCATGTATTCGTTCATGACCATAAAACCGGGCCGCGTACCGGCGACGCAGCAAAGGAAGCAGGCGCCCCATGTAAATTTAATCGTGTTTTCGCGGGGTATACTTGTGCACGCTTATACCCGGATCTATTTCTCAGACGAACTGGAGGCCAATAACTCAGACCCGGTGCTGCAAAGCGTTGACCACAAACGCCGTGCCACACTGATCGCCAACAGAGATGAATCGCGGGCCGTTCCCCGCTACAACTTCAACGTTCATCTTCAGGGTAGGCATGAAACTGTATTTTTTGACGTATAAGAATCAGCTCAATCGCTGACCTTTTGTTCGCTTGAAACAGCAGGATTCGGCGGTGCGTACACAGGTAGGAATTGTAGGATCGGGGCCTGCCGGATTGCTGTTAGCCGAGATTCTGCGATGCAACGGGATCGATGCCGTCATCGTGGAATGTAAATCCCGCGCCTATGTGGAGGGGCGGATAAGAGCAGGCGTTTTGGAGCAGGGAACCGTCGATCTTTTGCGTGAGATCGGTGTCGCACATCGACTGGAGCAAGAGGGGCTGGTACACGACGGCGTGGATATATGCCTTGATGGAGATCGTCATCACATCAATTTCCGCGAATTGATCGGGAAAACGGTCGTCATCTATGGCCAGACCGAGATAACGAAAGACCTGATCCAAGCGCGACTCGCAGCGGGTGGGAACATCCTTTTCGACGCAGGCGAAGTAAGCGTGCACAATCTTGATACGGACAAACCGAGTATTAACTGTGTTATCAACGGCAGCCGTTTGCGTATTGACTGCGATTTTATCGCCGGCTGTGATGGTTTCCATGGCATATGCAGAGACAGTTTGCCTGCGGGACAAATCAAGACTTTTGGACAGACTTACCCCTTCGCCTGGCTCGGCGCGCTGGCGGAGTCGGTGCCTCCTTCCAAACAGCTGATTTATGTGAGGAGTTCACGAGGATTCGCTTTGTTCAGCATGCGCTCAAGAACGATCTCCAGAAACTATTTGCAGGTTGGCCCGGATGAGGATATCGGACAGTGGCCGGATGAGCGGATCTGGCAAGAGTTGGCGCAACGCCTGGGCGAAGAACACAGCGCCTGCATCGATGCGGGACGTATTGTGGAAAAAAGCATTACGCAAATGCGCAGTTTCGTGGCGCAGCCTATGCGCCACGGCCGGTTGTTTCTGGCAGGTGACGCGGCCCATATTGTACCGCCGACCGGCGCCAAAGGTTTGAATCTGGCGGCGGCAGACGTGCGCTGTCTGGCGGGAGCGCTGAAGCAGTACTACCAGTCAGGCAGCGAGGACGTCCTGCACAAGTACAGCGCGACCGCGCTCAACCGAGTGTGGAAGGCGCAGCGATTCTCCCGCTGGATGACCTCATTGCTGCATATTTACCCCGCGCAGCAGGATTTCGAAAATCAAATTCATCAGGCCGAGTTGGACTATGTGCTGTCCTCGAAAGCCGCGTTAACTTCATTTGCCGAAAATTATGTGGGTTTGCCCTATCACTAACGACAATATCGAACGATGACCATAGCGCTTTTTGATTCAGCGATATTTGGACCGCTGTTTGCAGATCGTCGCGTCACCGAGCTGTTCTCCGACCAGAGTCGCGTGCAAGCCATGCTCGACGTTGAAATCGCATTGGCCGCTGTCCAGGCAGAACTTGGGATCATTCCGGTCGACGCTGCAAAAAAGATCGAACAAGCCGCAGCTGACTTTAGTCCGGATTGGAGATCGCTTGGAGATGGGACCAGACGGGCAGGTGTGCCCGTGATCGACCTGCTCCGCCAGCTGCGGGGACACATGGACTCTGCGGCTGCGCGCTATCTGCACTGGGGTGCCACTTCGCAAGATATTGTTGATACCGCTGGCGTGCTTCATCTGCGCACGGTTATTGATTTCTTGCAAACCCAGCTGGTCGCGTTAAGCTTGCGTCTGGCAAAGCTTGCCGACCGCCACCGCCACACGCTGATGTCGGGGCGAACGCGGGCGCAACAGGCTCTGCCGATCACTTTCGGCTTGAAAGTCGCCGTCTGGTTGATGCCGTTAATTCGTCACCGTCAGCGGCTGGAAGAGCTGAAGGGTAGGGTACTCGTGCTTCAATTTGGCGGTGCTGTGGGCACGCTGGCCGCGCTGGGTGATCGTGGTATTGAAGTGGCCGAAGCCCTGGCCCGCCGATTAAGCTTATCCGCGCCCGCTATCTCCTGGCATACCCAGCGTGACAGCCTGGCTGAGTTCGCGGATTGGTTGGCGTTGGTCTCTGGCAGCCTTGGTAAAATAGGGCAGGACGTGGTCTGGCTGTCGCAATCGGAAATCGCAGAGGTGGCGGAGATCGCTCAGGGTGAGGCAGGCGCATCCTCCACCATGCCGCACAAATCCAACCCCATCACCAGCGAGATGCTGATTACCGCCGCGCGGATGAATACGACATTGCTCAGTAACATGCATCACGCCCTGCTGGCGGAGCATGAACGAGCGATACACGGCTGGCAGCTGGAGTGGAACACCCTGCCACAGATGATATGTTGCCTGGGAAACGCGCTGGTGCAGGCTATATCCCTGATTGACAACCTGAGTGTCGATGAACAGCGCATGCGGCTTAACCTGGAAGGTTCTCACGGTCTGGTCCTGGCGGAAGCGGCAACTCTCGCCCTGGCAAAGCACGTTGACCGAACGGAGGCGGAAAGCATCGTCAAAGCGGCCTGTGCAGAGGTCAGGAGCAGTGGGCGCCACCTGTTGGATGTATTGCAGCAGGGGACAAGTCATCCCGTGCCGTGGGAGCGTATGCGTGATCCGTCGGGCTATTTGGGGCAGACGCAAGCCCTGATCGACCGGGTATTGGCGTCGCTGCGGCAGTGAGGCATGCCTCAGCACATACATAAAAAAAGGAACCCGCCTGCTATAACAAACGGATTCCGCAAGGGCGGGAAGGTGTCGCACGTTTATTGAACGAAATAGTTATTGCATAAATGTTAAGCGCGCTGGAATATTGCGTTGCACGGCAGTATGGCACTCGGGTCATGGCTTAGTCGCAGATGAATTGGGAACTGGTCGCACAGGCCGTTACACCTGAAGTCCACCACTTTCGAGTTGTCAGCGCGGGCAAGTGCCTGACGTTCGAACAGGCGGCCAGCCTCTTGCAATGCGATGCAGGTTTTCAGTCCTGGTTTACGGATCAATTGAAGGCAGCACCCATGTCGGCGTATTTCTGGGAAACGCCGCCCGTTTCCAGGATGACCTTGAAGCGGAATTTTGAATACGTTTTGATTGCTGCTCCATCACTGGCAGCGGAGCCGGCGAACCGTTCCCCTTTCGTTAGCGTTTTCAGCAAAGCCAGCGCTGAGGTAGCGGCATTTTCTAACCTGGGTGGTGATGCGATGCTTGTTGCTCCGCTCCCGCTGCAGGTGGACGATGACTATGCGCACCTTGCAAGCTTTGTGCGCAGCGCACCGCAGCGGCAGATCGATGCCCTTTGGCGGGTCACTTCTGAAGCTTTAACCAGCCTGCTTGCAGCAAATGCAACCTGTTGGGTCAGCACATCTGGGCTGGGGGTTGCTTGGGTGCATATACGTCTGGATTCCCGGCCCAAATATTACAACTATGCACCCTATAAAAAATCACCCTGACCTAAAATACTTTAACCCTCTGCATTTATTAAGCTAATCCGAACTCTTTCTTTTTTCGCTGGGCCCAGGCGCTGATCAGTCGATCCGAGATCATTGCAATAAACGCCACGCACAGGCCAGCGACGATGCCTCTGCCTGTGTCCGCTTTGGTCAGCGCAATGTAAACCTCCTGCCCGAGATCCCGGGTTCCCACCAGCGCAGTGATCACCAGCATGGCCAGGGCCATCATAATTACCTGATTTATACCCAGCATGATTTCGGGCAGTGCGATAGGGAGCTGGACTTTCCACAGCATCTGCCGTCTGGAGCAGCCGAAGGCTTTGCCGGCTTCGACCAGAGACGGAGGGATCTGGCGTATACCGTGATCGGTATAGCGGATCGCCGGTGCCAGCGCGTAAGCGACAACCGCTATCATCGCGGAGAAGTCGCCAACCCGAAACAACATCACGACAGGTATCAGGTAAACAAATGACGGCAGGGTTTGGAGCGTATCAACGACGACCTGCACTACTCTGTGGGCACGCTCGTGCCGCGCGCTGTATATTCCTATCGGGATGCCGATCAGGGCGGCGATGATAACGGAGATACCGCACAGGTAAACCGATATCATCGACTTCTCCCAGTTTCCGGTAACCGCCATGAACAGTGCCAAACTGCCGGTAAAAAGGGCGAGGCGCCAGCCGCCTAATTGGTAGCCGGCGAGGCCCACCATCCCCACGACCGCAAGCCATGGTAAAACGAGCAGGAAGCGTTTGACCGGGATCAGCACATTGAGCAATAGCCAGGTTTTGATTGCCTCTAATTCGTCGAAGAAATTGATGTTGATCCATGATACGAGGTCGTTCCACCACGTTCCGGTGGTCACCTGCAGACGTTCCGGAAAAGTGTGCAAACCCTCGATGAACGTGCCTGCCAGGCTGGTGATTATCACGATACCTAAGGCTATGGTTGTATAGGGATAGCGCGCGATGAAGCTGTCTGGCCTATCGCGTTGCTCGCTCGGTGGGCGATTGGCAAATCCCTGGCTGATTCGGTCAAGCGCAATGGCCAGCACGGTAATGGCAACGCCGGCCTCGATGCCTTCGCCGATACGCAGGCGTTTGAGCGAAGACAGGACATCGAAGCCCAGACCGCCGGCGCCAATCATCGAAGCGATGATGACCATGTTCAGCGACAGCATGATGACCTGATTCACCCCGACCATTAGCGTCGGGCGTGCCGAGGGAATCTGTATTTTCCACAGCAGCTGCCGGCGTGAACAACCCACCATTTGGCCAAACTCGACGATTTCGGTGGGAACTTGTTTCAACGAGAGCATGGCACAGCGCACCATGGGCGGTGTGGCATAAATGATCGTCGCCACCATTGCGGCAACCGGCCCGAAGCCAAATAGGAATAACACCGGAACGAGGTAGGCAAACACCGGTACCGTCTGCATCAGATCCAAGATTGGCACAATCAACCGCTCGGCTCTGCGGCTGCGAAAGCCTAGAATACCGATAAACACACCCAGCACTACACCGATGGGTACTGCGATCACAATCGACGAAAGGGTGACCATGGCGCTGTCCCACTGGCCGAAGATCACAAGATACAGAAAGCAGCCCCCCACCAGCAGAGCCAGCCTGATCCCCCCGCTTTGATAGCCGATCAAAATGACCACCGCCGTGACGGCGAGCCAGGACAGGCGGGGGATAAACCACTCGGCTTCCTCGCCCCAGGCCAGTTTGAAACCGGAGGCCAGCAAACCGCCAGCAAAATCTAGGGGCCACTGCAGCAGCCAGGCGATAGAGCGTGTGAATTCCTTAAATGTAAAGAGACCAAGGTCGAAACTGTTGATCAGCCATTTCATGAAGTCGCTCACCCAGAAGCGCAGCGGTACGGTCCAGGCTTCGGGATAGGTCACCGCCCAGGGCCAAAGCTGCTGGAATAGATACAGTGCCGCCGTAAGCAGCAGAGCCACCGCCCAGATGACCAGCCAGATCGGTATCGGGCGGCGCTGCCCGCGCACCCCGTCAGCGACGGTCGCAGCGTCCATCAAGCGGTGCTTTTTCCGACCAGGACATCGAGTACCGCACGCCTGCTGAGCTGTCCCACCGTCCGACCGTCGCTGTCGACTACGGCGACGTCAGACTTACTGTTGACCACCGTCTCGGCAAGATCTTCGATTTTCGTGCTGGCAGAAACTTTGCCCAACGTGTTGCCGGTAGGCGGGGCCATGATGGCTCCGGCGGAAAATATCTTGGCGCGGGGTATCTCACGGGTGAATTCTGCGACATAGTCAGTGGCCGGTTCGAGCACCAGCTGTTCGGGTGATCCGATTTGGATGATGTGCCCGTCCTGCATGATGGCGATACGGTCGGCCAGCCGGATCGCTTCGTCAAAATCGTGCGTAATGAAAACAATGCTTTTGTGTAACAGGTTTTGTAAACGAAGAAATTCGTCCTGCATCTCCCGACGAATAAGCGGATCGAGAGCAGAAAACGGTTCGTCTAAAAACCAGATATCGGGCTCGACCGCCAGCGATCGCGCGATGCCCACGCGCTGCTGCTGCCCGCCGGAGAGTTCGCGCGGGTAATAATTCTCGCGTCCCTCCAGGCCTACTAATTCGATGATCTCGCGGGCACGCTGCTCGCGACTGGCGCGATCCACACCCTGAATCTCCAACGGGAACGCAACATTATGCAATACGGTAAGATGGGGCAGTAGGGCGAAGTGCTGGAAGACCATGCCCATCTTATGTCGGCGAATATCGATCAGCTCATGCTCTGACGCTTTTAACAGGTCCTGATTCTCAAACATGACCTTGCCGGCAGTCGGTTCGATGAGTCGCGACATACAGCGCACGAGAGTCGATTTGCCTGAACCCGACAATCCCATAATGATAAAAATTTCTCCCTCAAACACCTCGAAGTTAGCGTCGCACACCGCGCCGATAAGGCCCGCTTCCTTCAGTGATTGCGCAGAGACCGACCCGTTATGCTCGGTGAGATACTCCTTAGCGTTGTCGCCGAACAGCTTCCATAGATCGTGGCAGGAGATTTTTACTGAACGCTCGGGCGATTCCACGAGAGGTGACCCTGGGGGAACGTTATGCGGAGTCTAGCGCGCACTGTAAGCAAGCCATAAGCTGAAACACATGCTGTCGCGCGTTTTCAATAACGGTAACCGCCGGACCGACAAGGCCCGGCGGCTAGTTAGGTTTTGAGTCTTACCGGCCAGCTGCTTGCATTAGCTGCACTGAGTCCACTTTGTCCACGTATCCTCGTTGTTTTTTATCCAGTTCTCTACAACGTCGTCGACTTTCTTACCGTCCAGGTCAACTTCGCCAACCATCTCGCCCATGGCCTGGTTGCTAATGGTGAAGTTACGCACGGCCTGGTAAGCGCAGGGCCACTTTGCTTCACCGTCCTTCCATCCCACTTTCTTGATCCAGCCGCGCGGTTTACCGCAGTCATAGGCTTTCTCAGTGTTCATTCCCCATTTCGGATCGTTGTAGCACTCTTCGCTGTAACGTGGAAATTCCACCCATTCCCCTTTGAACTTGATCGGGGCCCAATGCGGGGTGTACACCCAGGCAAGAATAGGTGCTTTGCGTTCGTAGGCTGATTGAATCTCCGCAAAAAGCGCGGCGTCGGTCCCGGCATGAACAACTTCATAATCTAATCCAAGCGCTTCTGCACGCTCATCGTCGAACCCCGCCCACGTCACAGGACCACCAAGGTAGCGGCCTTTAGGGTGAGTTTCTGGTGTAGAAAAAGCCTCGGCGCAATCGTTGAGTGCTTTCCAATCGGGTAATCCCGGACATTTTTCTTTCATGTACAGTGGATACCACCATTCCTCGATTGCTTTCATACCGGTTTCGCCTAAATCTACGGTCTTTCCGGTTTTAAGGCTCTCATCCATCGCTTGTTTACCGGTGGTCTCCCACATCTCCATCGCAACGTGCAGGTCGCCTGACTCCAGCCCTGCAAACTGTGCGATGTAGTCTGCTTGCTGGTACTCAACGTTATAGCCCATCTCTTCGAGCACGCGGCCCATGATGTGGGTGGTGATATATTGTCCTGTCCAATCGTGGATCGTCAGTTTTATGGGATCCTTGGATTCGGGCGCCGCGCCTAGGGCGGTACCAGAAGCAAGAAGCGCTGCCAGAAACACGGATCTGCAATACGCCTTCATATTTAACTCCTCCTCATTCTCGGTGCATTATGAAGTGAGCCGGACAGAACTGAGCAGCATGCCACGCTGTTCGTCTATCCGGTATAAGCGCGGCGTCTATACAGGGCCGGCGCTGTGCTTATTATGCTACAGTCTGTACACAATCAACAAAACGCTGCCCTCAGCGGCGGGCTCGAGTGGCGTCCGGTCATTGTTGTGCAGTACCACGCGTAAATCATGTGAACCATCGGTGATGTCGCCAGGCACTGTAACCTTGGTGCTGTTATCAGCCCCCTCAATCAGGTAGTCGGCACCGGAAGCGTCGTCCAGGTAGACGCGATAGTGTCCGACTCCGTCCTCATTCGTCTGCTCCATCTTGGCAGGGTCCAGGGTGAACCCCGATACCTCGATGGTGAGGGTAATCTCATCGCCAGGTTGAACGGCATGGGTCTTATCAGCGCTCACCTTTACAGTGGGGCCGGCCGTGGTTGTGTCGGCATTCTCCTCCGGCGCCGGTGGTGCATCGTCATCCTTGCCGCAACTGGTGACGACTGCCAAAGCAAAGGCGGTTAGCAATGCTAAAAAGATAGTTCGCATGATGTCTCTCTACAACGATTGATTGAGCAATGCTAGCACTCAGCTTAACGCTGGCAAATAGCGCAGGGCGTGTTTATCGCCACTAATTTGACATCCATTCAAGCGCGGCTCAAGTAAAGCTATGATCGCGGTTGTGATTATCTTTTATTCCGTTGATGCTAGTGCAGATTTGTTCTCAGTTAACCAAGCCTGATGTAAAAGGGAAGGAGAGCCGAGAAAAAAGTTCGCTCAGCATCGGATGGCGAGGCGGCTTTTCTTCCCTAAAAACGAACGCTTTCAACAGGTCGTGAAGTGTTAGCATCAGTGCGGACGATGCGATTCCAGCCGTGTATGTCCTCGGTCACCCCCGTTTGGATGTCTACGATAGTCTGGTATAGCCATTTGCTGGCAAGATTTTCCGGTGAGACATCGAAGTTGAGCGTTTTTTCGCCGTAAGCGATTCGACTGACCGGCGCAATCACTGCGGCCGTACCTGCACCAAACACTTCCTGTAAATCTCCCCTGTCATAAGCCAGGATGACTTCTTCCATGGAAACGGGGCGTTCTTCAAACTTTTCGCCGTGGTCTTTAAGCAGCGTCAAAACGCTCTCTCGGGTCACCCCCGGTAGAATGGTGCCCTTAAGCGGGGGAGTGACAAACGTATCACCGATTTTAAAAAATATGTTCATCTGACCCACCTCTTCGACAAAGCAGTGATCACGGCTGTCCAGCCATAAGGTCTGATCGAATCCCTGTTCCACGCTGTCGGTGCCCGGCCTCAAGGTCGCCGCGTAATTGCCGCCGGTTTTGGCAAAACCCGTTCCGCCCATGGCCGCCCGGGTGTAGTTGGGTTCAGCGCGGAGCGAAACACCGCTGTCGGTGGTTGAAAAATAGCCTTTGACCGGAGCGGTGATAATCAGGAACAAATAGCGATCGGACGCTTTGACCAGCAGATTGGGTTCAGTAGCAAAAACAAGCGGTCGGATGTAAAGCGACTCGCCTCGTCGTTGCGGCAGCCATTTTTCATCGACCGTAACGAGCTGTTCGATTGCTGAGCAGAACAGCTCCTGATCAATTGGTGGGATGCACAGCCGCGCACACGACTGTTCCAGTCTGTCTGCATTTCGATCCGGCCGAAAGATGCGGGGCACCCCGTCGACGCCTCTGAACGCTTTGAGGCCCTCAAAAACCGCCTGACCGTAGTGCAGGCAGAGTGCGCCTGGCTCCATGGCGATCGGGCCGTAGGGCACGATTTGCGCGCTATGCCAGCGACCGTCTGTAAACTCGCAGCGGAACATATGATCAGAGAATACGTCGCCAAAGCCGAGATGATCGAAATCGACGCCTGACAGGCGGCTGCGTTGGCAAAGCGTGATCGGCAGGGCAGGATTGGGCACGGGTAATCGATTGATTGGAATTCTCAACAATTGTTGAGAATATGCCATAAAAAAGCCAGGGCACCAATCCGGGGTGAACGCCGCTTGACAAGGTTGGGATCACGCCCAGGTTGTAGAATCAAGTATCGAAGTTGTTCATTCCCAAGTAATAAAGCTGACAGCGAGAGCCCCCTGCACGGCCGGCCATACGTTGGGCAAAGTGTTACTGATTCTGCCGCTGCCGGCGGCGACATCAAGTTCGAGCTATTGCGCGGTCAAACCACCGTCTACAATCAGTTCACTGCCGGTGATGAATGACGCCTCATCGGAAAGCAGAAAAAGACAGGCGTTGGCCTGATCCTGAGTCGTTCCCAGTCGCCCCAGCGGAATCGCTTCGGCCACCGCGGCCTGTAGATCCGGTTTGTCACGCCATCGGTCCTGCATGGGTGACAGCACCGGACCGGGTAGAATGGTATTGGAGCGAATGTGGTCAGCGGCAAACTGGATGGCGATAGACTTGGACAGCCGGATCACCGCCGCCTTTGACGTCGCGTAGGCGTCCTGCGGCTTACGTTCTGCGCGCAGCGCGTCGATGGAGGCAAAGTGCACCATTGCGCCGCCGCCGCGTTTTTGCATTTGCGGAATGGCGTAGCGAGAGGTTAAGACAAAAGACTTAAGGTTAATATTGAATACCTGGTCCCACACGCCAAGGTCCATGTTACTAAATGAGGTATCTCGATCGAACCACAGCACTCCCGCGGTGTTTACCAGGTAGTCAATACCGCCAAATTCGCCTGCGGTTTTGTTGATGAGCGCGCGAACGAACGTTTCATCGGTTAAATCCCCCCGGTAATAACGGAAGCTGCCAGCTTCACCACGCAAACCATCCGGCTCGGGCTTGAGGTCAGCCAGGCTAACCCTGGCGCCGGCTGAGATAAGATCATTGCTAATATTCAAACCCATGCCGCCGCCACCGGCCACTACCGCAACTCTGTCATTGAAACGCATTTGTTTTTTGCAGCCTCCTGGTCGGTAAATTCAGCCCTTCGCCCGTCTGACTGGCGAAAATATCACAAACAGGGTGTTTTCCCGCATGTCTTCGTATTTATCCTTGCGTTAGAATTGTGCCGGTTAAATATATGATGCAGAAAAGCAATATGATGAATGTTGAAGAATTTCAAAAGCTGCTCAAACCGGTTACAGAGTTTGTTGCGCACCGCGCCATTAATGCTGAGTTGGCGGAGGAGCTCAACAGCCATTTCCCTCCTGCAGGCGCAACTTTTCAAGCCGTAGAGCACGCCTGCCACGAGGCCATAGCGGCAGGGTGGATGTGTGCCCACGGCGGGGACGGGCGCCGCTACGGCCGGGTTATTGAACCGAGCGAGCAAACCGGCGGTTTGAGTGTTGACGTAGTCGACCTAACGGATATTGTTGGTCCACACCACCGGCACCCGACCGGCGAGGTTTGCATGGTGATGCCGATCAGTGAAAACGCGCTGTTCGATGGGCGGGGAAAGGGCTGGTGCGTTTACGAGCCCGGGTCGGCCCATCAGCCAACGGTAACCGACGGCGAGGCTCTGGTACTGTACATGTTGCCGCAGGGAAAGATTGAATTTTCGTAGCTGCTGAAGATCTCTCATTAGCTGGCGTCCCCTGCGCGGGCCATGTCCATGGATAAGAACAAAAACATTGTGGTAATAGTCGGTCATCCTGACCCAGACCGGAATCGATACTGCTACGCCCTGGCTAATGCTTACCTAGCGGGCGCGCATCAAAGCGGAGCGGACACCAGGCTGGTTGAAATTGCGCACGTCGATTTTCCCATTCTGCGCAGCAAAGCGGAGTTCGACAGCGGATCACCGAACCAGGCTATCAAGCGCGCGCAGGAAGACATTTACTGGGCCGGGCATCTGGTTTTCGTGTATCCCCTATGGTTGGGTACGATGCCGGCGCTGCTCAAAGCCTTTCTGGAGCAGGTTTTCAGACCCGGCTTTGCCGCAACTGAGAGTAAACAGGGCCAGCCCTGGAGCAAGCACCTATCTGGCAGGTCGGCTCGAGTTGTGATCACCATGGGCATGCCCGCATTTGTTTATCGCTGGTTTTATCTGGCACACAGCCTGAAAAACCTGGAGCGTAACATCCTGGGTTTTTGTGGAATTGGCCCGGTACGGGCGCTTTTGATCGGCATGGTTGAAACCTGTGGTGATGCGAAACGCAGCGATTGGTTGGTGAAGATGCAGACGCTGGGGCAGCACGGACGCTGAATTATTCAGCCAGCCGGTGTTATCCAACGAGTCTCACGTCTATATTGAATTGTAAGCAACGCTGCTGGGGAAGGACCGGTTTTTCTATAGTAACGATGTCTTCAACTCTGCCTAGAGCGCATTCGCGGGATCACTTGCCGGAGCAGGCTCCGGGGTGGGCGTTTTTTCTGGATGTCGACGGCACCCTGCTCGAGATCAAGGAACAGCCCGAGCTTGCGCGGCCGACTCCCCGAATCAAATCCATTGTGCAGCATCTACAGCTCGTTACCCAGGGCGCCGTTGCCCTGATCAGCGGACGCTCGATCGAGACGCTGGATGAGATCTTTTTACCTCTGGTCCTGCCGGCGGCGGGACTGCACGGTTTGCAAAGAAGGGATGCGCGGGGACATCTGCATACGGAAGCGATTGCGGGGAAGTCTCTCGACCATACGCGGCAGATGCTGCAAGAGTTTTGCCGGCGGTACCCGGGGACGTTACTTGAAGACAAGGGTATGGCCGTTGCCGTGCACTATCGCAATGCGCCGGCGGCGGAGGGCCCGGCGCGGAGCGTCGTGCATCAAGCGCTGGAGGAATTGGGTCGTGGTTTCGAGATGAAATCAGGCAAGATGGTGTTCGAGATCAGACCCGCGGGAGACAACAAAGGATCTGCCATCGCGGATTTCATGCGTGAGGCGCCGTTCCAGGGGCGCTTACCTGTTTTTATCGGTGATGATGTAACTGACGAAGATGGATTCGACATGGTTAACCATATGGGTGGCTACTCCATTCGCGTTGGCGACAACGGCAAAAGCAACGCACGTTATCGCATACCCAATGTCGAAATGGTGCTGCACTGGCTTGAAGAATACCACTATACCCACTGGCAATAGGGACAGGTAGTGAACAACCTCAATCTGGCCGCGATCGGTAATTGTCAAATTTCTGCCTTACTTGATGAAAGAGGTAAAGTGGTCTGGTTCTGTTCGCCCCGGCTGGATGGCGATCCCGTGTTTTCCGCGCTTTTATCAGGGCAGGATGAACCAGAGCTCGGATTCTACGACGTAATCATTGATGATTTCTCTGCCAGTGAACAGCGGTACGTGCGTAACACTGCAGTTGTAGAAACCATCCTGCACGATAATATCGGCGGATCGGTCCGCATCCTGGACTTTGCTCCTCGCTTCACCCACTACGGACGTCAGTTTCGACCGGTGATGCTGGCCAGGATTATCGAACCATTGTCCGGTCGCCCACGCATCAAGATTCGCTTACGGCCCGGTTACCAATACGGGCGGGCGAAGTGCGAACGCACTTTTGGCAGTCATCACATTCGCTATCTTGGCGCGGACCAGGTCATTCGCCTGACTACGGACGCTTCCATCAGCCACGTGTTGGAGGAAAACTGGTTTGTTCTCGAACGTAGCCTAACCCTGCTGTTTGGCCCCGACGAACCGGTCCCCGAGTCCGTAGACAGGCTTGGCAGGCAGTTTTTAGATGAGACGAAGCGCTACTGGCAGGATTGGGTACAGGGTCTGTCGATTCCCTTTGAGTGGCAGCAGGCGGTGATTCGCGCCGCCATCACGCTCAAACTATGCACTTTTGAAGATACCGGAGCGGTCGTGGCTGCGATTACGAGCTCGATTCCAGAGGCACCGCACTCGCAAAGAAACTGGGACTACCGTTACTGCTGGCTGAGAGACGCTTACTTCGTTATTCAGGCGCTGAATCGGCTGGGTGCGACCAAGACCATGGAAGGATTCATGCGATACATCATCGACATCGCGTCCCGGGCCGATGGTCAGCACCTGCGACCGGTTTACAGCATCAGCGGTCCGCACACGCTGGACGAGAGGATTATCGATACGCTGCCCGGGTACCGCGGCATGGGTCCGGTCCGGGTGGGCAATCAAGCCTATCTCCAAACCCAAAACGACGTCTATGGGGCGGTTGTGTTGGCTATATCCCAGGTTTTCTTCGATGAGCGTCTGGGGCAGCCCGGGGATCGTTATCTTTTCGAGAGGCTGGAGGAGCTCGGGGCACTGGCTGTGCAGAATCACGACCAGCCGGATGCGGGACTATGGGAGTACCGCGGCCGCAGCGAGGTGCACACGTTTTCAGCGTTGATGTGCTGGGCGGCGTGCGACCGTCTGCTGAAGATCAGTGAACGTCTGGGCCTCAAGGAGCGCGCTCGCTACTGGGGCACTCAGGCGCGGCAAATCGGCAAAGCAATCGACCAGCATGCATGGAGTAAAGAGTTAAATGCCTATTCGGGCAGCTTTAACAGCGCGCAACTGGATGCTAGTTTGCTGCTCATGCATGAACTCGGGTTTAAGAATGTGAACGACCCTCGATTTCAAAAAACCATCGCCGCGGTAGGGCGACATCTGCGGCAAGAGAAACACCTTTTCCGCTACACGGCACCGGATGATTTTGGCGTGCCCGAAAACGCTTTTAACATCTGCACCTTCTGGTACATTGAGGCTATCGCGACTTCGGGGCATGAGGAGGAAGCGCGTGACATGTTCGAATACATGCTAAGCTGCCGGAATCCGATGGGACTGCTGTCGGAAGATATTGACCCGGCGACCGGCGAACTATGGGGAAATATCCCGCAGACCTACAGCATGGCTGGGATTATCAATGTCGCAACACGGCTGAGCACCAGCTGGCGGGAAGCGTTTTGAGCCGACTGGTCGTCGTGTCCAACAGGATTGCCGTACCCACCGGCCGTCGAACCCCTCCTGGCGGACTGGCCGTGGCGGTTCTCGCAGCGCTCAAAGAATACGGTGGTATATGGTTCGGCTGGAGCGGTGAAGTCAAAGGGCAGCCCGATGCCGACGTTGAGATCATTAGCAAAGGCAATACCACCTATGCCATGGTCGACCTTGCCGCACAAGATCACAACGACTATTACAACGGATTCTGCAACAGTGTGTTGTGGCCCCTGTGCCACTACCGGCCGCAGTATATCGAGTACAACCGCGCCGAGTGGGCTGCTTATAAACGGGTAAACGATATGTTTGCGCGCAAGCTCTTGCCCATGCTGCAGCCTGACGACCTTATCTGGGTCCATGATTACCACCTGTTTGCACTGGCGCAACAGCTGCGTAAACTTAAAGTGAGGAACCGCATAGGGTTTTTTCTGCATATCCCCTTTCCAGCCTGGGGGTTGTGGCGCAGTCTGCCGTGTTACAAGGAGCTGCTGTCGTTTATTTGCGAGTACGATCTCATCGGATTTCAGACCAATGATGATCTGATTGCCTTTCACAACTGTGTCAAATTCGGATTGGAGGTGGACAGTGACGAGGAGGGTACGATGGTAAAGGACGGGCATCGATTACGCGCAAAAGTGTTCCCCATTGGTATTGACGTCAAGTCAGTGAGTACAACGGCCAGGCAGTCTAGAAGAAGCGCTACGCGCAAACGATTGATTGGCAGCCTGCAGCGGCGCAAGCTGATAGTTGGGATTGACCGTCTGGATTACAGTAAAGGTCTGCTGACTCGCTTCCATGCCTATGAGCGGCTGTTTGAGCTCTACCCGAATCAACTACGCAAATGCGTTTTTCTGCAGGTCGCGCCGGAGTCCCGCAAGGATGTTGAAGCTTACCATGATATTCGTCGCGAGCTGGAGGAGGCATCGGGCCATATCAACGGTCGCTTTGCGGATTTCGACTGGGCACCCATCCGCTATCTTAATCGGAGTTTTGCCCGCGGCATCCTCATGGGCATCTTGAGAGCTGCGCAGGTGGGGCTGGTAACGCCGTTACGGGATGGCATGAATCTGGTGGCCAAGGAGTACGTTGCCGCGCAGAATCCTCGTAACCCCGGCGTGCTGGTGTTGTCTCGTCTTGCCGGGGCATCACGGGAATTGAGTGAAGGCGCGGTGATGGTAAATCCTCTGGATCTGGACGAAGTAGCAGAGGGTTTGGAGACGGCTCTCAACATGCCGCGTGACGAGCGCGTGCATCGTTGGCGACTGATGATCAAGATTCTGCGGCAGAATGATATCCGCGCGTGGCGAGTCCAGTTTGTAAATTCGCTGAGGGAATCTGCCGCTTGAGTTGCACCCTGCTGGTAGAAGTAGGCGGGACCTACACGCGCTGTGCGCTCACCTCTGGCGACATAGGCGCTGTCCAGGTATTCATCAACACCGACCACATGAATCTGGCTTCGGTGCTGCGGCGATACTACGAAAAGCTGCCCGGTGCGTCACCGTCGGCCGCACTGATTGCCATCGCCGCACCCGTTACTGCTGAGCGAGTGCACCTGACAAACCTGAACTGGGAGGTAGACGGGGCTGAGCTGGCGGACGAATTCGCATTGGAGCGCGTTAGGCTGGTCAACGATTTCGCCGCGCTGGCTTGCGCGATCCCGCATTTGCCGCGCAAGGATCTGCTGGTATTGCACAAAGGACGCTCTGATTCTAACCAGCACAATATCGCAGTCATGGGTCCGGGTACCGGGCTCGGTGTGTCCGGGCTGGTGCGCTGCGGCAATGAATGGCATCCCGTGTCCGGCGAAGGCGGGCACGTTACGCTCGCCGCCGCCGCCGAGCGGGAAGAAGTAGTGATCGGCCGGCTGCGCGCGCGGTTCGGTCACGTGTCCGCCGAGCGGGCGCTGTCGGGTCGGGGCTTGGTGAACCTGTACCAGGCACTGAACGATGGTTCTGCGGTTAAAGCGCCAGAGGACGTCACCCGTCTCGCCCAGCAGGGTGACGGTGCCGCTATGGAGGCGTTGGACCTGTTTTTTAAGTTCTTGGGAACGGTTGCTGCGGATCTTGCGTTAACGCTGGGCGCGCGCGGCGGCCTGTATCTGGGTGGCGGCATCCTGCCGGCGATTAAGCAACAGCTGCAGAACTCTCAGTTCATCTCCAGGTTTCGGGCCAAGGGGCGTTATTCCGACTATCTTTCGGCAATACCGGTGTGTTTGATCATTGCCGACAATCCGGCTCTGCTGGGATTGAACAACTATCCGGATAGCTGAGCCAGTCGGCGATTAGGCCTGCAGCATAAACCAGCCTGTTGGTTCCGGTTAAACGTTTTAGGTAGCATTGAGCGACTTCAAGCCGGCGGAGTCTTGCCCACATGATGAGCACCGAACAAAACGAGCGCATTACCCTGAGCGGAAAGGGCAGGCCTGCCGGCGAGCTGCTGCGCCGTTACTGGCAGCCGGTGGCGCTGGTAGATGAGCTGGCCCCGCGTCGTCCCGTGATACCTGTAAAAATCATGGGCGAGGAGCTGGTTTTGTTCCGCAATGTGAGCGGTACGCTCGGGCTGATCGGTCGTTTCTGTCCTCACCGTGGCGCGGATCTGTGCTACGGGCGGCTCGAAGACGGCGGCCTGCGCTGCGCTTTTCACGGCTGGCTGTTCGATAGAGCGGGGCAGTGCCTGGAACAGCCGGCGGAACCGGAAACCAGCCGTATGTTTCAAAGAATCAAAACCGTTGGATATCCTGTGACCGAGAAGAATGGAATCGTCTTTGCCTACATGGGGCCGGGTGAGCCACCCGGATTCGCCGCGTTTGACTGTTTTACCGCCCCCCTTGAGTACACCTTTGCCTTTAAAGGCTGGATTGAATCAAACTGGTTGCAGGCACTGGAGGTCGGCATTGACCCGGCCCATGCCTCTTTTCTGCATCGCTACCTGGAAGACGAAGATCCCGGGAAATCTTACGGTAAGCAGTTCCGTGACCTGGTCGGCGACAGCGAGATACCCATGACGAGGCTGCTGCGGGAGTATCCTCGACCGGAGATCAACGTGGAGCATACGGATTACGGTTTGCGCATTACCACGCTGCGCCATATGGAAAACGGAAAAACACACGTGCGTGTAACCAATCAAATATTTCCGGCGGCCATCACCATTCCTCTGTCCAATGAGATGACCATCACCCAGTGGCACGTTCCGATAGACGATTACAATTGTTACTGGTACGCCATCTTCACCAGTTTTGGCGACAAGGTGGACAAGGACCTCATGCGGCGCCAGCGCCTGGCGCTATATCAGCTGCCCGATTATGTTCCCAATAAGAACAAGCGTAACAACTATGGTTATGATCCCGCGGAGCAGGCGGTAAAAACCTACACCGGCATGGGATTGGATATCAACGTGCACGACCAGTGGGCGGTCGAATCCATGGGGCCGATACAGGACCGGACCAAAGAACATTTAGCGAAAAGCGATCGAGCGATTGTCCAGTATCGCAAAATCCTGCTTTCCGCGATCGCCCAGGTAAGCTCCGGTAAAGTCCATGACTTGCCGCTGCGGGGAGACGATGCCGCCTGTGCCAGCATCAAAGGCCCGGTCGCCATCGACACCATCGCTCGCAAAGAGGACTGGACGATCGCCTGGACCGAACAGGATGCGCAACGTCGTGCCGCCTGTGCCTGGCAGCCAAGTGAGGTAAGGATGGAATGAATCAACACGCTGGCGCGGAAGAGGGGGCAAAATGTCGCGCGCTTTGGACTGACGAGGATCACGCCGCTGCGGAGGCGGTACTCGCCAGAGTAAAGGAACAGGCGATAGAGACCATACGCATATCGTTCGTTGATCAGCATGGCATCCTGCGCGGAAAGACGCTGATGGCAAGCGGCCTGAAAGGCGTTTTCGACCGCGGGGTCAGTATGACCAGCACGCTGCTGCTAAAGGATACGTCCCACACTACGGTGTTTCCCGTGTGGAAGGTGGACGCGGGTTTCGGCCCGGATAAATTTGTTGGTGCATCCGATTTTCTGGTGCTGCCCGATCCCAAAACCTTCCGCGTTTTGCCTTGGTCACCGCACAGCGGTTGGATGTTGAGCGATATTTATTTTAAGGACGGACAACCCATTGCTTTCTCCTCTCGCCGCATACTGCAAGACGCCGTCGGCAGATTGCATAAGCGCGGTCTGGACATGTTGACCGGCCTGGAGGTGGAGTTCCATGTTTTTAAGCTGGATGATCCGCATCTGCAGCACGATAACGCAGACAGACCAGAGGACCCGCCGCGTACCAGTCTCCTTGCGCACGGCTATCAATACCTGACTGAGCAGCGTTACGACCAGCTGGAACAAGTGATGGACTTGATCCGGCGTAATGCCTCCGGGCTGGACCTGCCCGTTCGATCCATGGAGGCGGAATTCGGACCCAGTCAATTCGAATTCACCTTTCATCCTGGTACGGCTGTAACCTGTGCCGATTCGCTGGTTCTGTTCCGCAGCATGGTCAAGCAGGTATGCAGGCGCGAGGGATACCATGCCACCTTCATGTGTAGACCCAAGCTGAAGAACATCATGGCCAGCGGCTGGCATCTGCACCAATCTATTATTGACCGCCGCAGTGGAGAAAATCTTTTTCAGCCCAAACCCGGTGAAGTATTGACTAAACTCGGTGGGCAGTGGGTAGCCGGTCTGCTGCATCACGCCGGCGAGAGCTGTCTGCTTTCGACGCCCACGATCAACGGTTACAAACGCTACCAGCCTTTCGCCCTGGCGCCGGATCGCATCCAGTGGGGGCAGGATAATCGCGGTGCAATGATTCGCGTCATCACCCACAGCGATGATCCGGCGTCGCGCATCGAGAACCGCGTGGGTGATCCGGCCGCCAATCCCTGTTTATTCATCGCAGCGCAGATACTATGCGGATTGGACGGTATAGAAAACGATCTCGTCCCACCGGATGCGGTAGAAACTCCTTACGACAGCGGCGCACAGATGCTGCCGAAGAGCCTGCTCGAGGCCCTGCAGTTGTTTCGCGACAGCGCATTTTACCGATCGGTCTGGGGTGACCAGATTGTGGATTACTTCTCACATATCAAGCAAGCCGAATGGAATCGCTATATCAGCAGCGTATCAGAGTGGGAGCATCGGGAATACTTTTCACTGTTCTAATGATTCGCACTCGCCTGCGCAGGCCAAGAGACCAGAAAAGCAGCTTATTCCTCATCTATTGGTCCTAATTCGAAAAACTGACCGCGACTCATGATTCCTAGAATTCGACGCCCGTTGATTAATCGGGTCGTGCCGCTCTCCGCCAGTTCGTAGAAAACGCTGCGACTGAGCAGTGCGTTTAACTGGCCTCTAATCCTGACCAAAGGTATCGGGCCTCTTTCATCCTGTTCCACCCATAGCGGATGATCCTGGTCTACCACGACTACATCTCCGACATTAGTCTGCAGCGCGACTGCCGGTCCCCGCGCTTCAACCCGAGATTCCATTCTGGTCGCGATAAAGGGCGCGAGATCTACCTGCACCGCGACCTTTTCCACTGGCGTAACCAGAAAGTATCCGTCATCATCCCGCCGCAGGATGCGGGAGAAAAGTTCAACCATGCGCTGCCTGTTGATCGGCGTCCCCTGGTAGTACCAGGTCCCGTCGCGAGCAATGCGCATGTCGATGTCCTGCACACCATCCGGATCCCACAGATGCACCGGCGGCAGCTGGGTTGATCCTGCCTCGGACAATGCGTGGAACAAGGAATCTGGATCGTATGGCACGGCTCGCTTTACTCGTGAATATCTACTTACAGGCAAGGCCAGGCGAGACGAAGGCTTGGCTATACGCTCGATCTGCGAACGACTGGGGAAGTATAGTGTGATAAAAGCCCGGCTGCATTGATGATTAGACGGCCCGTACACGAGCGATTCGGGAGGTCCTGAACTTACATCTGAGCGACGTTGACGCTCACTCGGAGATCGTTATCTGCTACCAACCGCCTACACGACTGAATCATGGCCATAGGCGTTAACAAAGATTTCCTCGCCACTGTGTCGATACTATCCATGCTGGCGGAACATTAATATGCATAAAAATACATATTTATGAAACCAAAACAATCTATGATAATAGGGCTGTAAATTTCAATATGTAAGATATTACATAATAATAATCAGACCGCGCGCATTGAATCGACCCATTGAAGTATGAATTTCATGATAAGGACCGTTGTTGCTCTATTGCTGGCTTTTACAAGCCTTATGGCAACCCAATTACACGCACAAGAGCGGTTTATCACGGTCGCGTCTACCACCTCTACGGAAAACTCCGGTCTGTATGAATTCCTGCTGCCCAGGTTCACCGCGGAAAGCGGGATTGACGTTCGCGTCGTTGCGGTTGGCACCGGTCAGGCGATCAGGCTGGCGCGTAACGGCGACGCCGACGTCCTTCTGGTTCACCATCGGGAATCGGAGCAACAATTTGTCGAAGAGGGTTTCGGTGAGCAGCGCTTCGACCTCATGTACAACGATTTTGTGATTGTCGGACCACTGGCTGATCCAGCCGGTGTTCGCAGCTTAAAAGACGCCGTCGCCGCGTTGCGCTCCATAGCAGGCAAGTCTCAACTGTTCGTTTCCCGCGGAGACGACAGCGGTACGCACAAAATGGAACTCGGTCTGTGGCGGGCAGCCGGGATAAAACCCGATATAGACGGCGTCGACTGGTATAGAGAAACCGGATCGGGTATGGGCAGGACACTCAACGTGGCCAGCGGGCTCGATGCCTACTCCCTGACCGATAGGGCCACCTGGATGAAGTTCAAAAACAAAGGATCGCTGGAGCTGCTGGTAGAGGGTGATCAGCGGTTGTTCAATCAATACGGGATTATTCTGGTCAGCACAGAAAAACATCCGCATATTAAAACTGAGGAAGGACAGCGGTTTATCGACTGGATGCTCTCTCCGCAAGGCCAAAATGCAATCAACGCATACCAGATCAGCGGCCAGCAGGCCTTTTTTGCCAATGCGCGCCAGTAGTGCGCTGAGCGAAGCGCGGCCCCTGTAGTCCATGGACCTAAGGCTCGATATCTCGTGGCGTCTCGGCTTAGGTGATCTGGAGCCGGTCGGTAAATCTCTGTTCCAGATACTCAAATTTGTTGACACTCATGGCTCACTCAGCAGCGCGGCCAAAGCAGCTGGTGTCTCCTATCGTAGCGCGTGGAATCTTGTGAACACCTGGTCCGTTCGTCTGGGTCAACCGCTGGTAATCATGCAGCGCGGGCGGGGTGCAACACTGTCACCGCTAGGTCGAAAATTGGTACAGGCGGAAAACCGGGCTGTGAATAGAGTTTCTTCGCTACTTTCTGATCTTGCTGACGAGCTGAAAACGGAACTTGAGCAAATACCGGCTGCCGCACTCGACCAACCGGCCACCGTCTTTGCCAGCCATTGCCTGACGCACGATATATTGCGCAAGATATTTCGGGATTACGCTCAGCAGGAACTGATCCTGAAAAATGCTGGAAGCGCCAAGAGTCTTGCGGCGCTCGCGCAAGGCAGATGCGACGCGGCGGGCTTTCATCTGGTCAGCGGTGATTTGCGCCCCCGATTTATCGAGCATTACCTGAACCAGATCAATCCAGCGGATTACACGCTGATCTATGCCACGACTCGGCGTCAGGGACTGATTGTCGCTCCCGGTAATCCGAAAAATATTCAAGATGTGACAGACCTGGTTAAAAAAAACGTCCGCCTGGTTAACCGGCAGGAGCATTCCGGTACTCGCCTGCTGCTGGATGCCTTGCTGGACGCCAACGAAATCGCAGCCAGCCGCATAACAGGCTACCACGCGGAAGAGTTTACTCATTCTGCGGTAAGCGCGCTGGTGGCAAGCGGGGCGGTGGATGTGGGCGTTGGGACGGAGGCATACGCCAGCCAGTTCGGACTCGATTACATCCATCTGGCGTCGGAGGAATACTACTATGCGGTGGCAAGTGAGAATCTTTTGTCACCGCCGGTCGCCAGCTTGTCGGCAGTACTTGCTGGTCAGCCATTCAGACAAAAGGTGCGCGCCCTCCCGGGCTATAACCCAACGGGTTCAGGTCGAAGACTTGCTGCCCAGTCCATTATTTCGTAGAGCGAGTTCCGCAAAAGCCGTCTTTCTTCTTCGCTCGGAGAAATATATAACGTAGTCTTCGTAAACAGAGTGTACCTATGAAATCTCACGTGCAAGTTGCCGTCATCGGCGGTGGGGTGGTGGGCTGCAGCGTTTTGTATCACCTCACCAAGTTCGGTTGGGACGAGGTCGTCCTGTTTGAGCGTTCGGAATTGACCTCAGGTTCCACCTGGCATGCGGCAGGCGGATTTCATACGCTCAATGCCGACACCAATATGGCCGCCCTGCAAGGCTACACCATCGGTCTGTATAAGGAACTAGAGACGTTATCCGGTCAGTCCTGTGGCTTGCATCACGTCGGTGGCATCACCCTGGCAACTACGCCGGAGCGAATGGATCATCTCACCGCCGAACGCGCCAAGCACCGCTACATGGGCCTCGAGACTGAACTGGTCAGCCCGGATGAAATCCGCGAACTGTCGCCCATCATAAACACCGATGGCGTGATCGGTGGTCTCTATGACCCTCTGGACGGCCACCTGGATCCCTCGGGGACGACGCATGCCTACGCCAAGGCAGCCCAGCAGCAGGGCGCTGAGATTTATCTGCGTAACCGCGTACTTGCGACCAAGCCGCGCGGGGACGGCACCTGGGAGCTGGTCACAGAGGAAGGCTCGCTCATCGCGGAGCACGTGGTCAATGCCGCCGGCCTGTGGGCACGGGAGGTGGGGAGAATGGCCGGCGTTTATCTGCCGCTGCACCCCATGGAGCACCAGTACCTGGCCACGGACGATATACCGCAGATCTATGAGCGCGATCAGGAGCTGCCGCACGTTATGGATCCTGGCGGCGAGAGCTACCTGCGGCAGGAGGGGCGGGGCCTGGTGATCGGGTTTTATGAACAGGCGTGTGAGCCCTGGGCTGTGCGGGGTACCAGCTGGGACTTTGGTCACGAGCTGCTGAACGATAAGCTGGAGCGGATTGGGGATTCGCTGGAGATCGCATACCAACGATATCCGGTGCTGGCGCAGGCGGGAATCAAGCGGATCATCAACGGCCCCTTTACCTTCGCCCCTGACGGTAACCCGCTGGTCGGGCCCGTGCCCGGGCTGAGGAACTACTGGTCGGCCTGTGCCGTTATGGCGGGATTCAGCCAGGGCGGTGGGGTGGGGCTTACCCTGGCGCAGTGGATGGTGCACGGTGAACCGGAGCGCGACGTTTTTGCAATGGACGTTGCCCGTTACGGTGACTACTGCACCGAGTCGTTTACGCGCATAAAGGTTACTGAAAACTATCAGCGGCGTTTCGCGGTGTCTTATCCAAACGAAGAACTGCCCGCCGGCAGACCGTTTTATACCACGCCAGCTTATGGCTTGTGGCGCCAGCAAAATGCGGTATTTGGGTCGGCCTACGGCATGGAACACGTCAATTATTTTGCCCGGCCTGATGAACCGCGCCTCGAAATTCCGTCATTCCGACGCTCCAACGCGTTTGCCAGGGTGGCAGAGGAATGCCGCGCCGTGCGTACCGCAGTCGGAATCAACGAAATTCATAACTTCAGTAAGTTTGAGATGACGGGGCAGGGAGTAGCCGACTTTCTTGATCATATTATGGCGGGGCGCATTCCGCCGGTTGGTCGACTGAGCTTGAGCCTCATGCTCAGCCCCAAGGGGCGCATTATCGGCGATTTCACTTTATCCCGTCTGGCGCAAAACCGTTTCCAAGCCACCGCGTCTTACGCCGCGCAGGCCTACCACATGCGATGGTTTGAAGCGCACCAGCGCGAGCACCCGGGGGTCGAAATCAATAACATATCCAACGAGCGCATCGGTTTTCAGATAGCGGGCCCGAAAGCGCGCGATCTTTTAAGCAGCGTCACATCAGATGATGTATCCGCTGCGGCGTTCAAGTTCATGCAGGTACGGCGAATGCCAGTGGGACTGTGCGACGCCATTGTGCAGCGCGTGAGCTACACCGGTGATCTGGGATATGAAATCTACGTCGATCGGGATCATCAGGTGTCACTGTTCCAGACGCTGTGGGAGGCGGGTCAGCAGTTCGGTTTACGCCCCTTCGGCATGCGCGCAATGATGAGTCTGCGGCTGGAAAAGTCTTTCGGCTCCTGGCTGCGGGAGTACCGGCCGGACTACACGCCCCTGGAAACGGGGCTTGATCGGTTCGTCATGTACGACAAAGCGTCTGATTTTGTTGGCAAGCAGGCTGCCATCGCGGATCGGCAGAATGACGGTGACAGTAAAAGACGGAAGCTTTGTACCTTTGCGGTGGATGCGGACGATGCGGATGTGTGGGCGGATGAGCCGATCTGGCTGGACGGCCGGGTAGCCGGATTCGTCACCTCGGGTGGCTATGCGCATTATTCAAAGCAAAGCGTCGCATTCGGTTTTCTACCGACAGCCGCAATAGAAGAGGGGTTAGCGGTGGAAATCGAAATACTGGGTCAGCGTCGACCAGCAAAGCTGTATTCCTCGCCTCTGTTCGACCCGGAGGCAAGGCGCATGCGCGGTTGACCGCTTTACTCCGCGCGACCGTCTATGCGCGGTTGCCACAGTATGGGTGAGTATACGAACAAGAACAGCGCGAACGCTCCGATCCAGGCAATTTGCGACAGCGTTATCCACCACGGATAGTGTACCGTATCGATCAGAGGCAGTATGACTCTGGCTATTGCACCGATCGCTAAAACCGCAAAAATGAAGCGCAGGCTCAGCGGCGGGTCATGCACATTTCTACCAGTGTGGCCAAGAGACACCCGTGTCATCATGCCCATTGTCATCATACCAATGCCGCCGTAGGCAAAAGCGTGTACCGCAAGATACGGCGCCAGAGGCAGCCAAGGGGTAATGCTTTTGAGGATGAAACCGAAGGCGATGAAAGCGTATGCGACATAGAGTATCCACAGTAACGGTTTGTTCCAGATGCCGGGGTAATACCATCCCCACAGTATGCATGCGTTGGTGATGAACAATGCCCCAGCCAGCAATTGCGCCGCAGACTGAAAGGTCGTAAACACTTCGGCAACAAGGAACAGCACGAACATGATCAGGTTCGCCCGCTCGAGCCGCGGCCAGCGGCGCAGCGTCACCTCATGTCCAATGCCCCGCTCCACAAAAAAGGGTATAACGCGCCCGCCAATGACGATGATCAAACCCGTCACCAGATACAGGCCAAGGTACATTCCACGGTACATCTCTTTGGCCGTCGCAGTGATGGCCCCCCAGTAAAACAACATGTTGGCCAGAACGATTAACGTCGCAATGACCACTATTCCCAATTGCTTCCACTGCGCGGACTGGATTATTGGCCGGCTGATGCTGACAATCAGGACCGCACCGAAGGCACCATCCAGCGCCATGGCGGACACCAGGGACAGCTCGTGCGATGACAGCAAAGCGAGTCTCGCACCGAGCCAGAGCAGAACCAGTGCAGCCAGAGGTACGCCATGCAGCGTGCGTCTGTCCGTCCAGTTGCGCACCGCGGTGAGCAGGAATCCGGAGATCACGGCCAGCGCAAAACCGAAAATCATTTCGTGGGCGTGCCACAACTGCGCGCTCAAACCAGCGGTTACGGTCTGCGCGTCGCTAGTGTACCACCACAGCCAGAGCACCATGGAGACGCAGCTGAATGCCGCCGCGCAGAGGAAAAACGGCCTGAATCCCAGGCGGAGGAGGGCAAAGCTGCGCGACGCACCTTCGACGTTTGGATCAATCACGGCGCCGAGCCTCGCTTGTCGAACGGTTCACGGCCGCGAGTGATCAACGAGAGGCTCGACTGCCTCAGAAGCTAATGAAATACTGCAGCCACCATTTGGTCGTATCGGTAGCAAAGCCGTCGGCATTGTAGTCGGCGTACTTAAGCAGCAGTTGGTGCTCTCGAAAAATGGCCTTGCCCACTGAAAAATCCCATTCATCGCCATACTTGCGTCCGCCGGCTTCGGCTGCGAAACGGTGGTAAATAACCGACGCATTCGCGCCAGCAAAATCCAAGTGCAAACCGATATAGCGGTCGTCCACCCCAGCATCAGGGGTACTGAGGAATTTATCGGCCCAGCCCTGAAATTTGTGCAATGTGGCCAACGGCGTAATGAACTGCTTTCCCGCTTCATTTTCATCGCCGCCCAACGCCGCCCATCCAAGATTCAGCTTAACCGATTGGTATTCCGCGCCAAATTCAAGCAGGTGGTAATTGGCGGTGTAGTCAGTTGGGTTGTCGCCGTAGTCTGACTGGCGGGCGAATTCCGCAGCGTAGCTGATTGCTAGATCCGTGGACGGCTGCATGCGGCCAGTAAGGCGTATGCCGTATGTATTATTAGAGAACGCCGGATTATCTGTAAAATCAAAAAAGTAAGCGTAAGCACTCAACTCTGCCTCCGTCCAACGACTCAGGTGGGCATTGACAACGTGCGAATCGCTGTCGAGTTCGGCCGCTGGGATGCCTTCTTTCGGGCCGAAAACTCGTTTGACCTGCCAAATGTAGCCATAGCGAAGACTGAGGTCGGGCAGGGTGCTATTGCCGATGGTGAAACTGTCAAAAGTCTGTTCGTTCTGACGCCAGCCAACGGTGCCGATAAAACGCTGGTCATCGAGATTGATGCGCTGTCGGCCTAACGTGAAATCACTGTGTTTTGGCGAGAAGCGCAAATAGGCGCGGTTAACCACAGTCCCATCAGGGTCGGCAACTACAGGGAACTCAACCTCGCCGTTGCGGGTGCTGTTATAGCGTTCGCTGCCGATGACGCTGACGTTGTTGAATTCCAGTAAGACTTTGAAGTTTTTATACGCAGCCGTCTCCAGACCCAGGCGGGTGCGCAGGGTAGACGCTTTGGCTTTATCGGTAAAACCCACCTGGTCAACGTATTCGAAGCGGTAGCGGAAGCTCAAAGTTGCTGTGCCCTTGCTGACGGCTTCGCTCACGCTGGCCGCGGCCACCTCGGCCCGTGCCGGAGTGGCGCACACGAAACATACAATTAAGCCCAAAGCGGGCATCACGGGCAGATGGCGACGATTAGGCATCTTAATTATTTAGCGGCGACAAACTGTTTGACGAAATCCTCTTCGGTGATAATGCCCACCAGCTTGTTGTTGTCTATAACGGGTAAACAGCCTACCTTGTACTTGGTCATCAGCTCGGCCGCTTCTTTCAGCGAGGTATCGGGAGTGGTGGTGTGAACGCGATCAACCATGGCTTCCTTAACAACGTGGGTGTCCAGCAATTTTTGTTCCAAGTAGGTACCATATCCAAGCGTTCTCAGCAGCATCCCGCGGAATAAATCCCGCTGTGACACGATCCCGCACAGATTACCGTCTGCATCTAAAACCGGCAGGTGTCTGATTCGGTCCTGTTTCATTATGTCATCCGCGGTTGCCAGCTTGTCGTTTCTGCCCAGCGTCTTAACCTGTGATGACATTACGTCGGCTACGCGCATTTGTTCGTCTATCATTCTGCGTAAACCTCGCTCATGAGAGCTATTCCCAAGGAATCAAATTCAGTTTTCCGATTTTGGGATTTGTATAGGCCCTTGTCATTGACCTAAGTCAATCCCGTGACTCATCATGCGAGCCGCTTGTATCTGCGCTGAGTGCTAGACAGATTGTCTGCTACGAGTACTGAGCCCACCAGCGCGCCACGCTGTCCCGGATTTCCCGGCTGTGGAAGCGCGCCGCTTTGTTAGAGGGGGGCAGGGGTTCCTCATAGAAAAACGCGGGCAGTTCGTCGTCTTCTACGGTGAAACCGGCCTGACGGTTGAATTCACTCTCCAAGCGCAGCGTTTCCCGGCCGATTCTCTCGAAAAAGCCGGCGTCGAGGTCTGTCCCCACCGCGTGGTTGATGGCGTCGGCAATCAGGTGGAGATGGGTGTTGGTTACCCCCCGGCCGAATATGCAAAAGCCGAGAGAATCCGCCGCGGCCATAACGACCTGCGCCTCCATGCTGGCGTCCACCAGTTCGTCTGTACTTTTGCCTTCTGCCTGCATGCGGGGAACATTACCTGCGGTATGGTCCGCACCCTGGGCGGTCATCATCATAGTGATGCCAGTGACCTCTATAACGCGAGGGTCATAGGCGCTGATGGCCTGTTTTTTTATCACCGGAATCCGTGATGCGCCGAAATGTTCACCCACCCGTGCTGTACCCTGGGCATAAATGCGCCCGCGCTCTGTTCCCCGCCGTATTTCCTCTAGCACCTCGAGCATGAAGCCAACGTCACCGAACTGGCCCACGCCGGCATCCATCAGCACCGCAATCATCGCCCCGGCCTCAATCGTATCGATGCCCAGATCATTCGCCACCGCATTGACCCGAGCCAGTTCATCCGGATCGGACAAACCACAATTCGTCCCCATCAAGCCGATGGTTTCGTATTCGACCGGCGAGACGATCTCCACCCCATTCTCGTCGGCGTACACGTTGCTGCACTCAATCAGGCACCCCGGCATGCAGGCGTGCGCGGTAGTGCCGCCGCGGGACAGATTAAGTTCTCGAATATAGTCCCCACCCATTTTGAACGGCCCACCGCTCCCATCCTGCTGCCCGGAACGGAAGTTCTCTACGGGCAGGCCACCAATATAGTTGGTAAAGTCCGCCATCGTTGCGGTTCCCGTTTTTTTATAAACGTCCACCAGCTCGTCCGCTCGTATCTTCTTGCCGTACTCCTTGATGGCAGCCATCACTTTCTTGCGTTCATGCAGCTCGGGCATCTTGTTGAGCTCCGCCACAACTGCCTTGACCTTTTTCGTCCCCATCACCGCGCCGACGCCGCCGCGGGCCGCCAGTCGGCTCGGTCGACGGTCCGTGTCGCTGATCGCAATACCGGCCAGCAGCCCCTGGTATTCACCAACGGGTCCACACAGGGCCAGACTGACTTTTTTTCCGTATTTCTCGTGCAGTTTCTTAGCCGCTTCGAAGTTCCCCAGTCCCATGTATGGCGCGGCGGAGTCAAAACTAATCGTCCCGTCTTTTGCGATATGGATAATCACCCAGTCCGGGGCGGCACCTTGCAGGGTCAGGCCGGCAATATGCAGCTGACCGAGCGCCACACCGAAAGTACCGCCCGCGTTGGATTCCTTGATGCCGCCGGTTAACGGGCTCTTGCAGCCGATGCTGGTGCGGTTGGCGTTGGAGAAGTTGGTGCCGGCAAATGGCCCGGCGGAAAAAATGAGCGGGTTGTCGCCAGACAGGGGGTCGACTTGTGCCGCCCCCGAATCCAACAGTGTTTTGGCGATGAAGTAACGCCCCGCGTTGACCAAGTCCATGCCGGCCAGGCGTTTTTCTTGCACTTCTTGCGTAGCTAAATCGATATCAAGATATCTGCGCATAGTCGTAAAGCGGTCGGTCTCTCATGTAAGCGGGTATGGATTAAGGTTATCTGCTGGCTGAAAGATACCAACACAGTATTTGGGGTCAAGAAGCCCGCCATAAAATAGCCGTCGTATGGGACTTAAGTCAGGAAGGGCGATCAGACGAAACCAGACCAATACCTAACTTTACATAATATACATTATGCGCAATTACACATCAGTATCAGACAAAACACCAGGTTTCAGAATTTGCCCCCTTTCCGCTGTTTTGACGCGGGTTTTCCCCGCCTGTTTCCCCCTTCGCCGGTACCAGCGGTATGCCAGTAGCACCATAAGTATGAGCGCATACTGTGCCGGCCCACTGATGTCCGCTTTGACCTGCAGGAAATGATGCAGCACGCCCAACACGGCAATCCCGTACACCAGGGCATGCAGTTTCTGCCAGCGCCGCCCGCCGAGTCTTCTGACCCAGCCATTTGTTGACGTAACGGCTAAGGGAACAAGCAAAACGAACGCGCTGAATCCAACCAGTATGTACGGTCGCTCGCTGATATCTTCCACGATGAATTGCCAGGCAAAGAACTGGTCCAGCATTAAATAAGTCAGAAAATGTAAACAGGCATAAAAGAAAGCGAATAAACCAAACATGCGGCGCAGCTTGATCAACGCATGCCAGCCGGTGACCTGTCGCACGGGGCTGACCGCCAGGGTGATCAAAAGAAGCCTGAGCCCCCATGTCCCTGTGACAGCAGTTATGTCGTCTACCGGGTCAGCATCGAGTTGGTTGGTGAGCCCGCGGTAGATCAAATCGGCTAAAGGCAGCAGGCACAGCAAAAAAACGGCTGGTTTCAGGCGTTTAATGAGTAAAGCCTGTTGCGCGAACGGCGAGGCAAACACGAATTAATACAGTTTTGTCGGATCCATCCCGCGATAAAGGGAGGCGACCTGCTCGCCGTAGCCATTAAAAGGAAGCGTTGGTCTTTTAAGAAACTCACCTATGCGGCGTTCACGGGCCTGGCTCCAGCGGGGATGCGGGACTTCGGGATTGACGTTGGCGTAGAAGCCGTATTCGCGCGGTGCCTGCGCCTGCCAGGTATTGAGCGGTTGGTCTTCGCTCAGTTTGATTTTGACTATGGATTTAATGCTCTTAAACCCATACTTCCAGGGTACGACCAAACGAATGGGTGCGCCGTTCTGTCCCGGTAATTCTTCTCCATACAGTCCCACTGCCAGGATTGTCAGCGGATGAACAGCTTCATCGATACGCAACCCCTCACGATAGGGCCAGTCCAGAACACTGCCAAACAAACTCTTGTGCTGGCCCGGCATACGCTCCGGGTCATACAGTGTCTCAAATTCGACGTACTTGGCACGTGAGTTGGGCTCAGCGTGGGCGATGAGTTTGTGTAATGGAAATCCCACCCACGGAACCACCATAGACCAGGCTTCAACGCAGCGCAGCCGGTAAATGCGCTCTTCCAGATCGAAAAGTTTGATCAGTTCATCCACATCAAAGGTCTTGGGGCGATTCACCTCTCCTGCAACCTCTAACGTCCACGGCCGGCTTTTGAAATCTCGCGCGAGTTCCGCCGGGCCGCGTTTATCGGTAGAAAATTCGTAAAAATTGTTATAGGTCGTGACGGCTTTATACGGCGTGAGTTCCTCATTCGTACTGAACGCACTTTTTTGCAGGCTTTCAAACACAAGTTTGGCCTGTGTAACCGGGCTGTGCAGCAGCATAGGGACAGCGCCCAAGGCGAGCATAGCGCCGCTGGTTTTTATGAATTCGCGACGCCTTTTGAACATGACATAGTCCGTTATCTCCGATGCTTTGATGTCCCGTGGTTTATTAATCAGCATGGCGGTGTGTCTTCACCCATGTCTTTTCCGATTTGGATTAGAAAATGTGTTAAACGACAAAGTTTATGGATTTTGAAGATTTTTACCAGCTACGATTTTAACCTTTGCCAAAGAGTTTTAGCCTGGACGGCTCTATGACTTAGGCTATTCTTTAGTAATCATGAGTCGATCAATGAAAAGATCTAAAATAGACCGCCGCGGCGTGTCTGATTTGAGCTACTTTGCCCGGGGTGGGGCCGAGCGGCGCGACTATGCTGAGAGAAGGGACGGCGCTGAACCGACAGCAAAAAACACGCCCAATCTCCTGGATCGTGCAGCCTGGGCGGGTATTGTGCTGCTGGGCATCGTTGCCACCGTGTTGCTGATAAACATCCTGTCGCAATAAAAGCCTGTACCCACCAGTCACTGCCTCAATCTGGCTTGGGCACGCTGCTCCAATGGTCGACCCGAGCCCAGTTTTTTCGACGCTCCTTCTTCACGCGTCGCTCTGATCCAGCGCGTCTCTCTACCCCGCCGCACGCGAAATACTCCAAGTCGTGAGCCTGCCGTCGATCATTTCCTGAGCGGCGGTCACGAATCGACCTTTTGTTCGTTTCATTCATGGGTGCTACCCTCAACCGATGTCTTGAGCAATTGCCTTAGTTAAAAGCATAGTTGGTGCTGCCCATTCCGCTACTTAACTTAACTTCTAAGTTTTAAGCGATAAGTTATTGTATGTGAAAGGAGCTCTACTGACTAAAGAACGCCCGCCAAGCCATGAAAATGCCTGTCCCAAAGCGGGAAACCAGAGGCAGGCGCGGAAATGCATGGAAAAATATTTATTAATTATAGAGGGTTAGAGCGCAAATCTAATCTTTGATGAGAGGTATTTTTTGGCTTTGACCGCGGTAATAGACATCTCTGGCCCTGTATTTGGCAAGTCATGTAATATTTGACTTAAACGCCCTGTATTGTTGTAAATCTATGCCCATTCCCTGTCTTTGCACGTGAGTTGGATCAACCGGAGGTCTGGAATAGATAGGCGTTATGGCGTTGAGCGAAGACGAGTGCATGACCTCACTTATTTCAAACGAGGTGGAATTGAGCGACGAAGCGGTGACGAACGCCGTAAAACCCCTGAACTCAGGGAGGATTGGGTGCGAATCGACCGCTGGAGCAGCGTAAAAAGAAGCGTAATTTTGGACCCTGAAGAGTACTTTCCCCTGCCCTGACGCTGGGCTCCTAGGCGGGGGTTTACAACAGTTTTGTGCGACCGTTATGCGTTGCGCCAGCTGTAAATTTACCCGAGATGCCGTTATCTCCTCCCGCATGGACTAGACTTTGTAGGATACAAACGGGAGTACGATCTCCGGGGGTAGTCGAATGACGGGAATGAGGCTGAAAGAAGCGCGTAAGGAGGCGGGCCTCACGCTCGAAAAATTGGCAGCAGAAGCCGGTGTCAGTAAGCAATCGATCGCCTTGATAGAGTCGGGAAAGACGAAAGGCCCGCGATCCGACACTTTATTCAAGATTGCCGATACGCTGGGAGTTGAACCAAGATGGCTGGTAACCGGTTCGGGTCCTAAACAGCGCAACAACCACGGTAATATCAATCAAGAGTTACTGGCAAGCATTGCCGCGTCGATCAGTTCGTCCGCCCAAGAACGAGAGATCAAATTGACGGCGGAACAGTTTGCTGAACTGGTAGCGTACATTTACGATGCACAGATGTCCGGCAGGTTTGACCAGGACCCGCTGTCCACGCTAATTGCCTTCGCAGCTAACCTCGACAGTGGGTGAAGATCCGAGGTGATTTTCCGTGCGGTGCCCGCGCTACGCTGGCGCCATATCTCTTGTCTTGATGCGTCGTGCGAGCCAGGAAAAAAAGTAGCCTCGGGGTGGATCGATTCCCGTTGCCAGGTAATACAGCGTGTAGGGATTGTTCAAGTTTGCCAGCAACATCCGTTCACCCTGTTCGGTACCGCAGAAAACGATTTCGTCACCGCGTAGAACTTGCTCTGAGTCATCCGGTAACATTATGCATTGGCCATCACGCTGAATCATCAGCGGCACAGAGGCCAGCGCATGAGTAGGTTGTTGTGGGTTTTTTATCAGGTCCTCGAGTCTGAGCTCGCCTCCAGCTTTGAGCAGCTGGGTCGCCGCAGCTGCCTCGGAATCGCACAGATTAGCCCTCCACAGATGAGGGATCCGTTCTCCAACCGCGTTGTTGAGCCGGCGGATGAGATACTGCGTCGCGGCCTCGTCCTGCGTCCGCAGGTGGTCAATCAGCGTCTGTATCAGCGGTGAGATGAGATACTTCAGGATTCTGCGGGCCGTGGTCAGGCTGGATTGCAGAGTCAAGTTAGCACTTGCAGCATCGAAGGCCAGCTGGTTTTCGTGGTTGTTCTGCCGGACGATACTAAACGCGTCGGGATTGAGGGCCTGCACGTTCAACAAAATACTGAGGTTGTCGGAATCGCTGTTGGTACAGGCGACAATGCCTGCTGCTTTCTCCACACCTGCGCGTTCGAGGGTCTTGCGGTCGGCGTGGGCCCGAATCAACCGTCCTGCGGCAGCGGTTTCTTCGGCATCCGGGTCAATTATGGTCGAACGAACCCCCTGCCCCACCATGTATTTGTCAATCCACTGCCCCATGCGGCCGTAGCCACACAGTATCCAATCCCCGGTTGGGACATTCAGCGGGTTTCCCAACTGCACGCCGTGTGCCCGCACCAGCCAGCTGTTCAGGTTATGTAGCCAAGGATGGGTGATCGCCATACTCAGCAGCTGCGCGAAGATCTCAAACGGGTCAATCACAGTTACGTTTCCCATCTCCTTTAAATGTTCCTCGTGGCGCAATGAAGTCGAGCTGCAGACCACTTTTACATCGGGATTAAGAAACTTTGCCATGACGGTAATTTTGAGGCTGACGTCCTCATCATTGATCAGCACGACCACACCTTTACAGTTGCTTTGCTTGACACCTGCATCAACCAGATGTTTGGGCACGCTGGCATCAGCGCACAGGCCCGGCATCCTGATTTTATAATCGCGTAATCCCAGCGCCTTAATGCGTTCCAGATCGCTGTCGATGATGACCGCTGCAAGCCCGTGGTCACTCAGCCCGCGCGCCAGTAGGCTGCCGGTGTCACCAAACCCGCAAATGATGAAAAACGGCTCCGAGATTCGTTTTACCGTGCGGGCAAAACTCCTCTCGTTGACGGCCTGGATAAAATGAGGATTTTGTAGGAGACGAATGGTTGAGCCGATGGCATAAAACCAGGCGATAACTCCCGTGTATAGGCAAAAAATTGCCCACAGTCTCTGCTGGTCACTGAATTCGCTGGGTATCTCGCCAAACCCGGTGGTGGTGGCGGTGTAAGTAAAGAAATAGAAAGCGTGAAACAGGCTCATGTATTCCGGATTCCCGTCCACGTCACGACCGGGGATCAGCGCCATGCCGGTAATGCCAACGGCGTAAACGAGCACGATGGCGAAGAATGGTCTGCGCATATAGCGCAGAACGACCATAGAGACCCGATCGAGCTCGGAGGTGGAAGCCAAAGGGATTAACGGCGTGACATGAGGGTATCACCGATCAGGATGACGGCGGAAACGATGTTGGCAACCAGCGCACCGGCGGCAATAGAGACTATGGTGACCATCGCCTCAGGAGCCAGGCCCACGTCGGTCTTGGCCACAATCCAGATAATACGCGCCGTAATCAACAATAGATCAGTCACCAGACTCGCTGCCAGCAACAGCGCACCGACCTGGGTGCGATCGCCCAGCTTCAACCCGGTCGCGATTAAACTGACCAGGATGGCGATCGTAAGCACCCACACGTTATGGTGCTTATAGTTGTCGATCTCACCTACGACGAAGACGAAATTCAACGTCAGCGCGAGGAGAATGAAGAACCCGAAGATCACCCTTTCTAAATTCATGTCCGGTTCTCAATAAACGTCTGGCTTCACAGAATACTACTGAAGCAACGTCAGGTCACCATTCAAAAGGGTTCAATCCTTCAAGCTACCGATCATTTCCTCCGGTCTAACCCACTCGTCGTATTCCTCTTCCGTTACGTAGCCCAGGCGCAGAGCCTCCTCTTTCAGGGTTGTTCCGTTTACGTGGGCTGCGTTGGCTATTTCAGCGGCTTTGTAGTAACCGATTCTGGTGTTCAATGCGGTCACAAGCATCAGAGAGTTGTTTACCAGTTCGGTAATTCTGGACTGATTTAGTTCGATGCCCACCGCGCAGTTATCGTTGAAAGATCTTACGCTATCGCCCAGCAGTACGGCGCTCTGCAGAAAATTAGCGGCCATCACCGGCTTGAATACGTTTAATTCGAAGTGGCCCTGCGTCCCGGCGACTGTGATCGCCACATCATTTCCCATCACCTGTGCGCACACCATGGTGAGCGCTTCTATCTGTGTAGGATTGACTTTGCCGGGCATGATAGATGAACCGGGTTCATTAGCTGGAATAATCAACTCGCCGATGCCAGAGCGCGGTCCGGAAATCATCATTCTTAAATCGTTGGCAATCTTATTTAAAGAGACGGCCAGCAGTTTAAGAGCGCCGTGGCTTTCAACGATTGCGTCATGTGCCGCCAAAGCTTCGAACTTGTTTTCGGCGGAAACGAATGGTAACCCGGTGAATTCGGCAATCTTAGCCGCAACCATGACGTCATATCCGTTCGGGGTATTCAGACCGGTGCCTACCGCCGTCCCCCCCAAAGCCAGCTCGGCCAGGTGAGGCAAGGTATTTTCCAGCGCTGTCATTCCGTGCTGCAGCTGTGATACGTATCCGGAAAACTCCTGCCCGACGGTCAGCGGGGTAGCATCCATCAGATGGGTACGCCCGATTTTAACCACATCTTTAAACGCCTCCGATTTGGCGTGCAGGGTATTTTTTAGCTGCTCAATCTGCGGCATTGTTTCCTCCACCAGCTGCTTGTAGCAGGCGATGTGCATAGCCGTCGGGAACGTATCATTCGAAGACTGAGATTTGTTGACATCGTCGTTAGCCAGAACTGTGGGCTCGCCTTGTCCGATGGTCTTGCCGTCGATGACGTGGGCCCTATTGGCAATGACCTCGTTGCAGTTCATGTTGCTTTGCGTACCGGAACCGGTTTGCCAGATGACCAGGGGGAATTGATCGTCCAGTTGCCTCGCTAGAATCTCATCACAAACCGTGGAGATGAGGTCCCTCTTTTCCTTCGATAATGCACCCAATTCATAATTAGCGTGTGCTGCGGCCTTCTTGAGGTAGGCGAATCCGTAAATCACCTCCAGCGGCATCGACGCCTGCGGGCCTATCTTGAAATTGTTTCTCGAACGCTCCGTCTGAGCGCCCCAGTATTTGTCCGCCGGCACGCGCACTTCACCCATGGTGTCTTTTTCAATTCTGTATTGCATGTTTCAAGGACTCATCTGACCATACACAATTTGTTATGGCAATGTAGACTACAAGGTTCCAGCTAAGATGGACAGAAACAAACTGCATCCAACCCGGCATCAACGTCAACCGCAGACTAACGCACGGGGTCTGGGCAAATCTGTTTCAGCCGGCAGGTATCGCAATGTTCTCCAATCCAGAACTGATCAAAAAGTGTTGCCAGACGATCGACCCATACTTTATCGCTGGAGACAACCCCGATTTCGAGGTTCCGCTTGTCCGGCGATTTCGCGCCCAAACCAGCACCCGTAAAATTGGCGGACCCGCAGTAACCAAAATCCCCATCTACAATAACCATCTTCCAGTGTGATCGAGGGCAGATCTGCAGTTCTAGCGAGTCTTCAACCAGACGCGGGTAGGCTTCAAGCGTGGTCCGAAAATATTTCGACGGCAAGGCGCTGTGCACGATGCGAAAGCTCACGCCGCGTTGCGCCATGGTGTCGAATATGTCCAGGATGGGCTTGAAATGGCGGCCTGAACGTATGTGCATGTCTTTGAGATCTGCGGTTGCAATCCACACCTGGGTGCGCGCCGACAGCAGGTGCTCCTCAACTACCACCCGGTGCAGCTCTCTACCCGTAACAAGCTGCACATTGTGTGTACTTTGCTTGTTTTCTGACATCGGCGTTTTCCCCGGACGCGAGTACGCCCGACAATCTATACCAATTCTCGCCGTGAATCGCAGCTTTTCTCGCGCCAGTCGCGGTAAATCTGGATAGGGCGCCGTTGCTTCGAACTGGTGCGGCTGGTATTTGTCAAAGCTGTCGGATTTCGAAGTTCGTTGGATAGACAATTGAAGTTCAATTTACAAAACCGCGGCAAAGACCTTGATCTACATCAATGCTCTTTTTTCGCGCCTATTCCATGCTACCTGCCGATCCGAATACGCGGTTACAATCGCGCCTAGTTTTGATGTTATTCGCTAAAATACAACAAATTTGAGGTTTGAAAGTGATACTCAAACATGTATGGGGCATTCTTTCCGAGCCCAGGCTAACGTGGGGCAGCATTCGCGATGAAAGATGGTCTGCAGCACAAATCTACCTTGGTGTAATCATACCGCTGTCGCTGATTTCCCCCGTTGCTGGCTACATCGGGACCACCCAATTTGGTTGGCAGATAGGACCGGGCGGTCCGGTGACGTTGACACCCTCGAGTGCGATACAAATAAGCGTGGCTTATTTTGGCGCAATACTGATCTCGGTTTTCGTAATTTCACTGCTTATCAGATGGATGTCTGAGACCTACGGCGAGATAAAACCGCTGACTCGGTGCTTAGCTTTAGCTGCGTATACCGCGGTCCCGCTTTTCCTGGTTGGAGTAGTCCAGATTTTTCCTGTTTTATGGATTAACTTTTTATTTGGGCTGCCTGCATTGGCCTACTCGGTTTACCTGCTTTATTCCGGAGTGCCAATCATGATGGACATCCCTCCGGAAAAGGGATTTCTTTTTGCCAGTGCCGTTCTGGCTGTTGGACTGGTGGCGCTGGTTGGCCTGCTGGCATCGACCGTGGTCCTATGGAGCTTCGGGCTGGGACCCGCATTCATATCTAATTAATTAAGAAAAAGACTGTAATCAAACGGAGACTGAACAGCATGTCGAGTTCGGATACGTACAACTATCAGGTGGTCAAACAGTTCGCTGTGATGACGGTCGTATGGGGAGTGGTAGGCATGCTGGTCGGCGTGCTCATTGCTGCTCAAATGGCCTGGCCCTTACTCAATTTTGACATTCCATGGCTGACTTTCGGCAGGCTGCGGCCTCTGCACACTAACGCCGTGATTTTTGCTTTTGGCGGCAGCGCTTTGTTTGCAACTTCTTACTATGTTGTGCAGCGCACCTGCGGCGTTCGTTTGATCTCGGATAAACTGGCCGCATTTACCTTCTGGGGTTGGCAACTCGTTATCGTATCAGCCGCAATAACGCTCCCCCTGGGCATCACTACCAGCAAAGAGTACGCAGAGCTTGAGTGGCCGATCGACGTTTTGATCACTATTGTGTGGGTAGCCTACGCCGTTGTTTTTTTCGGCACAATCGCGATCAGGAAGGTTCAGCATATTTACGTGGCAAACTGGTTTTTCGGTGGTTTTATTCTGACCATAGCCTTGCTGCATGTAGTTAACAGCGCCGCCATACCCGTATCTTTTTGGAAATCCTACTCGGTGTTTGCCGGCGTGCAGGATGCCATGGTGCAGTGGTGGTACGGGCATAACGCGGTGGGTTTTTTCCTGACCGCCGGTTTCCTCGGCATCATGTATTACTTTATTCCCAAGCAGGCAGAGCGTCCGATTTACTCCTATCGGCTCTCTGTGGTGCATTTCTGGGCGCTCGCTTTTACCTACATCTGGGCTGGTCCACATCACCTGCACTATACGGCACTGCCGGACTGGGCGCAGTCACTGGGCATGGTGTTCTCGCTCATCCTACTGGCACCCTCATGGGGAGGCATGATCAACGGTATCATGACCCTGTCCGGGGCGTGGGAAAAGCTGCGCACCGATCCGATTTTGAAGTTTCTGATCGTGTCCGTATCGTTTTACGGGATGTCTACGTTTGAAGGCCCAATGATGTCGATCAAGACGGTCAACGCCCTATCCCACTATACGGACTGGACTATTGGGCATGTGCACTCCGGCGCTCTTGGCTGGGTAGGATTCATATCCATTGGCGCCATGTACTACCTTATTCCCCGTCTGTTCAACCGAGAGCTGTACAGCCTCAAGCTGGTGGAGACGCACTTCTGGATAGCCACCATCGGTATCGTGCTGTACATCACCGCCATGTGGATCTCGGGAATCATGCAGGGTCTGATGTGGCGGGCGGTCGATCCCGACGGCACCTTGACCTACAGCTTCGTTGAAAGCGTGCAGGCCATGCATCCTTACTATGTGATCCGCTTCCTGGGAGGGCTGTTGTACCTGACGGGAATGCTGATGATGGCGTACAACATCGCGCGCACCATCGCCGGCCATGCCTCGGTGCGTGCGGTAGCACCGAGCCCGGCCTGAGGAGATCAATATGTCACTGCAACAAACGGCGGAAAAGAACGTCACTGTATTGATTATCCTGATTGTGCTGGTGGTAAGCGTTGGCGGTCTGGTTCAAATCACACCGCTGTTTTTCCAAACTAGCCTGACCGAACCCGTAACCGGGCTCAAGCCCTACTCCGCACTGCAGCTTGTCGGCCGCGACGTGTACGTTAGAGAGGGATGCTATACCTGTCATTCACAGATGATTAGGCCGTTTCGATCGGAAACCGAGCGCTATGGCCATTACTCGGTGGCCGGTGAATTTGTATACGACCGCCCCTTTCAGTGGGGCTCGAAAAGGACCGGCCCCGATCTGGCCCGGGTCGGCGGCCGCTATAGCGATGACTGGCACCGGGTACACATGAACAATCCGCGCGATGTCGTTCCGGAATCGATTATGCCGGGCTATCCCTGGTTGCAGAACAATGCAGTAGATGTGAACTCAACTATTCGGAAAATGCTGGTTCTGCGAAAACTTGGGCACCCCTACAGCGATGAAGAGATTCAGAACGTGCAGGAAATGGTCTCCGGTAAAACTGAACTTGACGCCGTCGTGGCGTACCTGCAGAGCCTGGGTATCGCGATAAAAAGCAGGAGGTGATGGCAGTGGTAACTTTTCATGCGGTGTGGACGGTCGTTTTGTTTGTGATTTTTATCGGTATTGTGCTTTGGGCATGGAGTTCAAAACGAAAGAAACGGTTTGACGAAGCCGCTCGCTTGCCGTTAGATGATGATGAAGAGAAGTTGGAGCGAAAAAATGGCTGATTTTGTGAGTGACTTTTGGCACTGGTTTATCATTATCCCTACGCTAATAGGCATTTTTGCGCTATTCCCATTTATCTACATGAACCGGGGCAGCAAGAAAGCAGGTGAAGCTGAAACAACCGGTCACGTGTGGGACGAAGATTTAAAAGAGTACAACAATCCTCTGCCCGGCTGGTGGCTGAATATGTTCGTCATCACTCTGGTCTTCGGCATTATCTACCTGATTCTCTATCCCGGTTTGGGGCGCTTCGAGGGACTGCTGCAATGGAGTTCGCTGCAGCAGTACAAAGACCAGTTGCAGGTCGCCGAGGAAACCTACACCCCGCGTTTCAAGCAGTATGCCGCCGTTGATATTCAAACTCTGGCCAAGGACGACGCTGCTATAAAATCCGGTGAACGCCTTTATGCCAACTATTGTTCAGTCTGTCACGGCTCCGATGCCCGGGGCGCTAAAGGCTACCCCAATCTACGCGATCAGGACTGGCTTTATGGCGGGGAGCCCGAGCAGATTAAAAGCAGCATCCTTAACGGCCGTCAGGCCGCTATGCCGGCGTGGGAAGCTGTATTGGGCGAAAGCGGTGTGCTCGATGTCACCGAGTATGTTTTGAGCCTGAGCGGCCGGGATCACGATCAGCCTGCCGCGGCTCGCGGCAAGACGCAGTTCGAAGCAGTCTGCGCCGCCTGTCACCAGGCCGATGGGACCGGTAACCCGGCGCTGGGCGCGCCCAATTTAACTAATCGCATATGGCTGTACGGTGGGTCGAGAAAATCGATCATAGAATCGATCACCATTGGGCGTAACGGCGTTATGCCGGCACACCGTGAATTTCTCGGTGAAGACCGCGTGCACGTTCTCACCGCCTACATTTACAGTCTGTCGCAAGAGTACGAAAACGAGTAACTGCAGGCCATGAATGCAGCAAGTGGACGATACTAGCGTGGCGACTACGCAGACTGCCGAGAGCCTAAAAGACAAGCAAACCTCGGGTAAAAACAAAAGCCGTCAAGCTCGCACCGGCACCGATACCGAACTGGAACGGGCGCTGTATGAAAAGCGCCAAAAAATCTACCCGCGGGAAGTGCACGGGTTGTTTGCAACTTTGCGCTTGACTGGGGTAGCTGTGCTGATGGGGATTTTCTACTTTACGCCATGGTTACAGTGGGGTGACCGTCAGGCTGTGCTGTTTGATCTACCGGGGAGAAAGTTCTATATCTTGGGGCTGACGCTGTGGCCGCAGGATCTGATTTACCTCTCTGCCCTGCTCATCATTGCCGCCTTGTCCCTATTTTTCTTTACCGCTCTGGCCGGACGCCTGTGGTGTGGATATGCCTGTCCGCAAACCGTGTGGACCGAGGTTTTTTTGTGGATCGAACGCAAGATCGAGGGCGATCGGATGAAACAGATCAAACTCGATCGGGCGCGGTGGACACTGCGAAAGCTGGCTACCAAGGGCACAAAACACGGTCTGTGGATCGCCCTGTCGCTGTGGACGGGCTATACCTTTACCGGTTACTTCACACCGATCAGAGAGCTTGGTGCGGGCATTTTCAGTCTCAATCTGGGTCCGTGGGAGACGTTCTGGGTCCTGTTTTACGGATTTGCCACTTACGGTAACGCAGGCTGGCTACGGGAGCAGGTTTGTATCTACATGTGCCCCTACGCTCGATTTCAGAGCGCCATGTTCGATAAGGACACCCTCATCATCTCTTATGACACCGCGCGGGGAGACCCCAGAGGATCACGTAAGCGCGGTGCGGATCCGCAGGCACTTGGGCTGGGAGACTGTATAGACTGTACCCTTTGCGTACAGGTCTGTCCGACCGGAATCGATATCCGCGACGGTCTGCAGTATCAGTGTATAGGCTGTGCTTCCTGTATCGATGCCTGTGATGATGTGATGGATCGCATGGGTTATGCACCAGGCCTGGTCCGCTATACCACGGAAAACGCCCTGCAGGGCAGGCCCTCGCATATCACCCGGCCGAGGGTCCTGGTTTATGCCGCCATACTGGTTCTTCTTTTATCAACCGTGGTGTACACGCTGGCGATACGCACCCCGGCGAAGCTGGACGTCATCCGTGACCGTAACAGTCTGTATCGGGAAACCAACGAAGGGTTGATTGAGAACGTCTATACGCTGCGCATACTGAACAAAGATGATCGGACGCACAGCTACATCATTACAGCGGAGGGTATGCCCGATATGCGGCTGCTGCTCGACAAACCCGAAATCAGCGTTGACGCAGGCGGCGTGCGAGATGTTTCCGCCCGCATCCAGATTGACCCGGTCGATATTAAGGCAGCCAGCAGCGAAATATTATTTCACCTTAAAGCCGCAGATTCCCCGGACATATCGGTCTCAGAATCTGCCCGCTTCGTTGGGCCCAACGGTGGATCGTAGTTCAGCGTCCCAACACTGGTATCGTGAGCCTTACGTCTGGCTGCTGCTGGCCATACCTTTGTCTTCTGTGGTGATGGGAGCGACCCTGCTCTGGCTCGCGCTCAAGAGCGAAGATGGCTTGGTGGTCGATGATTATTACAAACGCGGTCTGGAGATCAATCGCACGCTCAAGCGGGATATCATGGCTCAGCAATACAGCCTGCAATCAAACATCAGATTTAACGCAGCTGCGGAAACGGCGCACATCTTGTTGCGAGCGGTGCCCCAGTTTCGCTATCCGGAATCAATACAATTAGGCTTATACCATGCCACTAAGTCTGGATTTGATCAGGAGCTGACTCTCGAACGAATCAGTGACCGCGGATATACCGGGTACTTGCCGAAACTCGTCCCCGGCCGCTGGTATATCACGCTATGGCATGGCCAGTGGCGGCTTACCGGAAGCGTGGTATGGCCCGCCGAATCCGCAGAATTGGCCTCTTCGAATAAAACCGAGGGTTGAGCATGCCGGCAGAATTGACTTTTCTGGCAGCGCTGCTGCTCGGATTCGTGGGATCAAGCCACTGCATCGGTATGTGCGGTGGCATTGCGGGAGCTACGGGCGCAGCTTCCATTGGCAGCGCCGCGCACCGGTTAGCCGGCCGTATTGCAGATCTGCTGCTGTATAACGCCGGGCGGATTTTAAGCTATATCACGGCGGGTACTATGGCCGCGACTGTGGGCCAGATCGGATTGAGCATCCTCCCTGCCGCCGTGGCGCGCGGCCTCGCCTTGACTGTGTCGATCGCGTTCCTGTTTGGCTTAGGCCTTTACCTCTCCGGTTGGTGGTCCTTCCTTCCCGGACTGGAGCGCATCGGAAGCAAGTTTTGGCAGCGGATAGAGCCTTGGGGCCGGCGGTTTCTGCCCATCCGACACCGGTATCAGGCCTTCTTACTTGGCGTCGTGTGGGGTTGGTTGCCCTGCGGTCTGGTTTACAGCGCGCTTGCCTGGAGCGCTGCCACCGGTGAGCCGTTGACTGGGGCGCTGCTGATGGCCGGATTCGGGCTGGGTACGCTGCCTACGCTGCTCTGTCTGGGCGCGGCCGGTCATTTGCTGCAGCGGCTGCGACGCAATAGGCTGTTTCGCCAGGCCGCCGGAGTTACGCTTATTCTTCTCGCGGCAACGCTGTTCGGACTGTATGAACACAATACCCACAAGCATGGACGGCAGCCGGACGATGTGCTGTTGCGGGGTCCCGAAACAGAAAAAGTCGGGCCACTAAAGATATCCGCTATTCAATCTTATCATCGTCCATCAGAATTCTGTGTGCCGGCCCCTCCAGATCATCGAACTGCCTTGACTTAACCGCCCACAGAATGGCAGCGATGATGATCGCAACAAGAATCAGTGACAGTGGAATCAGTAAAAAGATAATGTTCATCAAACGTAGGCCCAGGAAGCACTGGGCCCGTTCAGATCGAAGCTTTTCTCAGCGCGACCCGAAGACAGACGCAACGCATTGATTACTACAAGCAGCGAACTGAGGGACATGCCAATAACCGCAAGCCAGGGCGGAACCAGACCTAATATACCCAGAGGGAGTGCAAGCAGATTGTAGCTCAACGCCCAGGCAAAGTTCTGGCGAATTATGCGGCGAGTTTTATTCGCCTGCGTCAGCAGAAGCTCAAGATCAGTTAAGCGGTTGTTCATCAGCACGGCATCGCCGGTGATCTGGGTAAGATCCGCGCCTGACCCCATGGCGACGCCGATGGCGGCTGCGGCCAGGATGGGGGCATCATTGAGGCCGTCTCCGAGAGCCAGCACAACCTCCCCTTCTGCCTGGCGGCTTCGCAATATCTTGAGCTTTTCCCGGGGAGCGAGCTGAGCATGATAGTCCGTCACGTTAAGGTCTTTAGCGACCTGCTCCACCACCTCGCCGCGGTCACCGGAAAGAATCGAAGCCGTTGCGCCTGTGGCAAGCAGCCGTTTCACCACAGCTTTTGCTTCGGGCCGTAATTCGTCCGAGAAGTAAAAGCTGGCCAGCATCTCGGTATCGTTTGCCAGCACGCTGCAGGTCCGATTCCGTCTCATATCTACCGTGCCGGCACTGGCCAGAGAATTACCCGTTTCTTCATGTATGAATCGGGGTGATCCGAAAAAATATCTTCTACCGGCTATCAAGCCGCTGACGCCCCCGCCGGATGTATGATTCAATTTTTCTACGGGCGGACTCTTCACGCTTTGCGCATCTGCGGCCTGGGCCGCGGCTAAAGCCCGCGCGATTGGGTGGCTTGAGGATGCCTCCAGGGCACAAGCCATGTTTAGAGCCTCTCTCTCCTCTATCTGCTTAAGTGTTTGAATTCGCTCCAATTTCATATCGCCCCGGGTTAGGGTTCCCGTCTTGTCGAAAACGATATGCGTGACTGTTGTGAGTTTTTCCATGGCGTCCGGCTCGAGCAGAACGATACCCTTACGTGTAAGGGTTCCCACACTCGCGGTGATTGCTGCCGGCGTCGCCAGTGACAACGCGCAGGGGCACGCGATGACCAGGACGGCAATCACGGTGGATAGCAGGCGTGAAGGTTCATAGAACCAGCAAAAAACAGCCACCGCAGACGCAATTAGCACCAGCCCGACTACGAACCAGTTAGCGATGCGGTCGACCAGCTTGACGAATCGAGGCTTGGCGGACTGGGCGCGCTCGGCGAGGTGAGCAATGGTGCTGATCACGGAGTGATCGTAGGGCCTGACAACGCGTATGGTAATGGCATCATCCAGGTTGACCGAGCCACCCAGCAGCTCACTGCCGATACTTTTCTCAATAGCTTGTGATTCTCCGCTTATCACGGACTCATCAACGACACATCTGCCGCTGATAACAACGGCATCAGCGGGTATGATCTCACCCGCCCCAACCCAGACCTGGTCGTCGGTTTCGAGCTGCGTTGCGGAAACTTTCGTCAGCCCGTCCGCGTCGATGCGCTGAGCCAGTGCAGGCAGTGAGTTATACAGGTGGGAAACTGCGTCCAGCCCCCTTTCGCGGGCGATGAATTCAAAATACCGCACCGACAATAAAAGAAAGACGAACATCGCAACGGCTTCAAAGTAGGTGTCCCCGCTGCCGCTCGCTGTCGCCCAGGCGCTGGCGGTAAACGCCAGGAGAATGGCTATCGCCACCGGTATATCTATGCTTGGCTGGCGATGCACTATGCTGCGCCAGGCGCCCAGAAAAAAAGATTGGGCACAATACACAACAATAGGTAGAGCAAGCAGCATCGATATCCATTTGAAAAAATACTCGTAGCTTGGGCTGATGCCGGAAGATTTACCAAAATACAGGGCAACCGCGATCATCATGATCTGCATACCAAGGACCGCGGACAAACCTATTGCGCGAATTTGTCGATCCCGCTCCTTTTGAACGAACTCGGCCTGTTGCCCCAATGCGAAAGGGTGAGCGGTGAAGCCAATGTGAGCGAAAGCCGCCAGGATATTCTTAAGCTCGGTTTCGTTTCTGTTCCAGGTGACCAAAGCCCTTCTGGTGCTGTAGTTTACAGTCACAGACTCCACGCCGGGAAGCTGTGCAATGCGCGATTCAATTAACCACATGCAGGCACCGCAGTTGATACCCGTAATACGCAGCGTGACCTCGTTGCGATCGTTGTTGAGCGATCTGATGAATTTAGACTGGATTTCCGGGGTTTCGAATATCGTTGAATCCAGCTGAGTCTGAGTCTCCGGGTTTAAGGATTTTGCCGTGCGCTTGTCATAAAAGCGTTCCAGGCCTCCATCCACAATCGCCTGCGCTACCGCCTGGCATCCCGGGCAGCAAACTGGCCTGGGTCGCCCTAAAATGTTTACAACATAACGACCAGCGTGAGGTATGTTAAGCCCACAGTGGTAGCAGCCCTCACTGGCCTTAAGTTCAGCTGCGCTGTGGACGTGATCTTGGCCAATAGATTCAGCTTTCGTTACCATGGCGCGAAGTGTATTCCGCGCGTTGATGAAAGGCCACAGTCTCGTTAAAAGGGGATTTAAAAAACAATTTTATGATGATTTAGATCAAACCTACGCCGCTTAACTGGTCATTGATTGATTTACATCAAATTGCACTGAGTGAGCGTAGAGTAAAAGCTGGATGGATGCGGTTTACAGGGCAGCGTAGGCTTTACTCCAACGCGGGTGATTTAAATTGACGAACCGCGATGCGAACGGGCTTTTGCTCGCCGGTTGAATTCCTGCTGCAGGAGGTAATTACAGTGTCTATTAGAGATATCCTGGTACATGTAGACCATCAGGAGAGCAGCGAGCGTATTCTCAGGATTGCAATGGCACTGGCGCAAAAGTTAGGCGCACACCTGGCGGCGCTTTACGTCAAAAATCCTATTGAGTATCCGGTATACGCGGACGTAACTATTCCCCAGAGCGTATTCGACCAAGCGGAGGAATTCGAACAGGAGAAGCTGAAGGCGTCGAAATTACAATTCGAGAAAATTACGCACGGCCAACAAATACTGGTTGAGTGGAAACAAGAAGAAGGTAGAACCGTGGCTAAACTGATAGAACAGTCTGCTTTTTGTGACCTTTTGCTTGTGCGCCAAACTTCTCCATCGAACCAAAGCGATATCGACGAAGATGTCGCAGAACGTGTCGTGCTGGAATCGGGCAGGCCGATACTGGTTATACCCGAGTCCGTTACTGAAAACATCGGTCTTGATAGAGTTGTTGTGGCGTGGAACGGCAAGAAGGAAGCGGTCAGGGCGATACATGATGCGATGCCGCTACTCGAAATTGCGAGTAAGGTGAGCATCGTGTCGGTGAAGACCTCGCCTGCCGAAGACATTCCATGTGCCGACATCGCTAAACACCTGGCTCGCCACGGCGTGAACTTAGAGGTGGAGCAGCCGGACCAGGATATTGTGGACGTGGGCTATTGGCTGCAGTCACAGCTCGATGAGAAAAAAACGGACCTGGTGGTAATGGGAGCATACGGGCATTCCAGGTACAGGGAAATGATCTTTGGCGGCGTGACGCGTCACATGCTGCGCAATATGCCCATACCCTGCCTGATGTCGCACTGACCTATAACGTCTGATATTTAAACCGGCCCAGTCATAGACGTAATCTGCTTTTTTAAAAAAGCATCGGCTACTTGAGCATTGGCCAGGTATCGCTGATTTTATAGCCAGCGGGCCATGGATCCTCCGGATCCAAGGTATGCTGATGCAAACCCGTTATCCAGGCCCGCCCCTTAAGCGATGGAATGATAGCTGCAGTATCTCCTACCCGCGCGCTGGCCACTATCCGGCATTCGAAACTTGAGTCGATGATTGAGCGGCCGATGAAGAGTTCTCCTGATTTGATTTCTCCGCGCGCACTCAACACGGCTAAACGGGCGGAACACCCGGTGCCGCAGGGAGAACGGTCAAGCTTCCCCGGTTGGATGGCAACCGCGTTCTTACCAGTTTTAATGCCGCGCTCAGTCATTACCGGGGCAGCGATCTGACAAAAGGAGATATGGTCCCAGTTCTTGTTTTCAGGGTGGTTGAAACCAAGCTGTTGATTTGCCGCGTTTGTAATTCTGATGCCTGTCTCAGCGATATCTTTTGCTTCATCCTCAGTCATGCCGAAACCCAGGTCACTGGCGCTGACTATGACAAAGCTGTCCCCTCCGTAGGCAGTATCCACAGTCAAGCTGCCTAATCCCTCTACTTCCAGATTAACGCCCAGTTTATCGACAAAGGAGGCAACGTTGCTTACCGTCACGGATTTGACTTTGCCGTTTTCACAATGCGCTACGACCTTAACCAGTCCGCCCGGCGCCTCAAGTACCAAGTGAGTTTCGGGTTCAGTCATCGGCAAAATGCCGGTTTCGAGTAATACAGTTGTGACGCACATTGAGTTTGAGCCTGACATAGGTGGCGTATCCTCAGGCTCCATGATAATCCAGCCTATATCCGCGTCTGGATTTACTGCGGGTACCAGTAAATTGACATGGCGAAACACGCCGCCTCGCGGTTCATTAAGTACGAAGTTACGCAGCGACTGATCCCGCGCGATAAATCGAGACTGCTCCCATATAGACTGACCCGGCGGGGGCAGGATACCACCAACAATTACGTCTCCCACCTCTCCTTCAGCATGGCAACTCACAATGTGTACAACTGTGTTGCAACGCATCAGTGCGGCTCGCCGGCATTCAATTTGGCCAAATCCATTTCAATGCCGTTTAGCGGAACTAAACAGAGTAAAGAAGTTGTCGGTAGTAGCCTCCGCCAGTTTGTCCAGCGAAATGTTGCGCAGGGAAGCCACATGCTCGGCTGTGTATCTGACGTAGGCCGGCTCGTTGGTCTTACCGCGGAACGGAACTGGAGCCAGATACGGGCAGTCGGTCTCGATTAAGATACGATCGATCGGCATCTTTTTGGCGACTTCCTGAATTACACTCGCGCTGTTGAAGGTGACGATCCCAGAAAAAGAAATGTAGAAACCGATATCCAAAGCTTGCTTGGCGACTTTCCAATCTTCAGTAAAGCAGTGCATTACACCACCCGCTTCGCGCGCCGACTCCTCACGTAGAATCCGCTGGGTATCGACCGCTGCGTTTCTACTGTGGACAATTAACGGTTTAGCTACCGCTCTGGCAGCCTCAATGTGTCGCCGGAACCTGTCTCGCTGCCATTCAAGGTCACCCTGGCTTCTAAAGTAATCCAGCCCCGTTTCTCCTACACCAACGATATCCGGAGCCTGCGCAATTTGTCGGATTTCGGCGACATCTGGTTCCTTGCCCCCGCTCTCGTTAGGATGGACACCAACCGTTGCATAAATATTGGCGTGATTACGGGCGAGTTGAAGCACCTGCGGAAAATCCTCCATGTTGACTGAGATGCAAAGCATGTAGGCTACGTCGTGCTGTTGTGCATTGGCCAGCACTTCATCGAGACGCGTATGCAGAGGCTCGAAATTAATGTGACAGTGGGAGTCGACTAAGACCATGGGAGACAGTTGCGCTGAATACAGACTATCGTATATCACAAAAAACTGTCTGGTCGCCACTCGCCACTACCCAGTCCGTGCGCTCTGTTGTGTAAAATCGCGCGTCCGGATACCTCACATTTGACGCAGAAAACCGGCGCCTGTCCGGCAAGTCAAGTATTACAAGGAATGGTGAACGCGGGCGACGGCTGCACGGCGCCAACCAGAGCTACTACATGGTGTGGGTGGGACGGTTGGATTGAAGAGCGCCGCCGAGAATGGCTTCGATTTTGGTGCGGGCGACATCTTCTTTTGCGCTGAACTGCACGCCAACGCCTGCCGCACGGTTGCCCTGCGCGCCGACCGGGGTAATCCAGACCACGTTGCCTGCGACGGGTATTTTTTCCTGGTCCTGTAGCAGGGTCAGTAACATGAATACCTCTTCACCTAGCTCGTATGATTTGTTAGTGGGGACGAATAACCCGCCGCCCCTTAAAAACGGCATATAGGCAGCGTAAAGGGCGCTTTTATCCTTTATGGTTAGAGAGAGAACGGTAGGTCTCGGACCGCCGTTTTCCAGTTTGACCCCTTGTTCAGCCATCATGTTGCATCATCGCATTGAGTTCCAGCAAGAAATCTTCTAATACAAGGTTTTTATCTAGCGGAGCGCTTGTATCTTGTAAATAAGAACCGACTCTGTCGATTAGGGAAAACACCCTTTTTAAGTGTAGGCGTTTTACTGAACCTTGCAACCAGTTCAGCTGATCCGGGTTGAATAGATCTGGTGGATTGGCCTGAAAACTGACCCTAACGAGGTCTATCAGTGTGTTTCTTAATATAGGTAGGGACAAGTCTACGCCAAGATCTTTCCATTTTGCGGCGATGTTCGTGACGTCCACCGGTCCGGCCAGAACGCTCTGAATATCCCGCATTACCTGCGCGCGGTGCCGTAAAAGCCCACTCTGCAGCATGCGGGCCGCCAGCAGCGGGGCCCCACCGGCGATACTTAGTGCCAGAGGTAAATCATCACCGACTGCCCCATGCGCCGCCAGCCATTCAAGCGCCTGGGCGGCCGGAGGTTTTGCAAACTTAACGTGGGAACACCTGCTGCGCAGCGTTGCCGGTAAACCATCCGGGTTGCTGCTCACCAGTATGAAGATGGTGGCAGACGGGGGCTCCTCTAAAACCTTCAACAGCGCATTAGTCGCATTGATATTCATGGTATGTGCCGGTGAAATCAGTACTACTTTGTTCGCGCCAGAGGCATAGGTAATTAAAGCGCTGATCAAAGCCCGAACCTGATCTACCGAAATAACTGATCTCGGCTTAATTCCCTTTCTGCTTAAGTTATAGCGCATGCCGTATCGCTGCAGCAGATTTCCTTCACCATCCGACTGATCTTCCGGTGTCAGCACGTGAAAATCGGGATGAGAGGCGGCGATGAAATTTCTTGGTTGGCCAAGCAGCTCCCTGGCATAGTCCAGGGCCAGTTCAACCTTGCCTAAACCCTCTGCACCGATAAACAGCAAGGCATGCGGATTGCGCTCCCGCTCCCGCGTCAGGTTTTGCCAGATGGCATTATTCCAGGGTGTAACCAAGACTTTTTACATAAATATCGAGAATGTGACGAATCTGGCGCTGTACCTGTTCGATTTCGACGGACGCATCGACAACATGGACACGATCAGGGTAGTGCTCGGCGAGCGACAGGTAGGTTTTTCGTACCCTGCGCTTGAAGGCAATCTGCTCTTGTTCAAATCTGTCTGGATGCTCGGCTGCGCGCCTGCGTGATCGAGCTAAACCGGTGTCGATATCGACGTCCAACAGCAGGGTAAGATCGGGTTTCAGATCTCCTTGTACCAGGTTTTGCAGGGTTTGTATGTGCTCCATGGGCAGGCCCCTGCCTCCCCCCTGATAGGCAAAAGTGGCATCGGTAAACCGATCGCACAGCACCCAGGTACCGCGATTCAACGCGGGCACGATCGTCTCCTCCAGATGCTGCGCGCGGGCGGCAAAGATCAGGAGCAGTTCAGCGGTTGCGTCAATTTTGTGCTCGTGCCCATCCAAAATCAAGCGCCTTAAGTTTTCCCCCAGCTTGGTTCCACCGGGTTCACGGGTGGACAATACAGCAATGCCATATTGTTCCAGCAGCTCTTGCACATGTGCGATATTAGTTGTTTTGCCTGCACCGTCCTGGCCTTCGACTGTTATAAACTTTCCCCTACTGTTATTCATTTACAGCTTCTGTTTTTGCACTTCGTTTAGCGCCCAGCTGGTATTTAGCCACCGCTGCATTATGTTCCTCCAATGTATCTGAAAATTCGTGTGAGCCGTCTCCCCGGGATACAAAGTACAGTGCGCTTGTGTCTGCGGGATTAACGGCGGCTTGAATTGCGAGTTTTCCTGGGTTGGCGATGGGTGTCGGCGGCAGCCCGTATCGCGTGTAAGTGTTGTACGGCGAATCCGTTTTTAAATGCACTCTGGTTAGGTTGCCATCAAAATTCTGGCCCAAGCCGTATATTACTGTGGGGTCGGTTTGTAATCGCATGTTTTTAGCTAAACGGTTGTGAAATACGCCGGCAATCATTTCTCTTTCTTCTGGTTTACCCGTCTCTTTTTCAACAATTGAGGCTAGGATCAGGGCTTCATCCACATCCTGCAGCATCAATCCTGAGGCTCGGTTTTCCCACGCGTCAGCCAGGATATTCTCCATATTTTTGAAAGCACGACGCAAAACATCGATGTCCGGAGTGCCGGCGGAAAAGAGGTAAGTATCGGGAAAAAAGCGACCTTCCGGATGCAGTTGTTCAAAACCCAGTTGCGTCATGACTTCCGCATTGGATTTACCGTTCAACGTATGCCGCAGCTTTGGATGGCGCCTCAGCTGCTCCAGGTATTGCCGGAAGGTCCAGCCTTCGACAAACGTTATGGCGTAGGAAATTACATCACCCTTAACAAACCTTTCCAGCAGCCTGATAAGGCTGATCCCCGTTTCAATCCGGTATTCTCCGGCTTTGATGGAACCGCTGTATCCGCGCTGGTAACTCCAAAACAAAAAAGCAAATGGATTCGGTATGATTTTCTGCTCCACCAATTTATGTGCAACGGCGGAGACACTGTCGCCTGAATCGATCACGAAATGCGGTGAACCGTTAACTGGCTGATGGGCGCTCCACATGGCGTAACCCAAAGTGACGACGCCGCTTGCCATAATCACAACGCATAGGGCAATCATCAAAGTTCGGGCGCGTGCATTCATGACAGGTCAGGTCCGTGCTGGCATATAGAGGGATGCCCGCCGCAGAACAGCGGTTTGACACCCACCGGTGGATGGATCGGGTACCGGCGCAGATCGGTACAGATCATGCGGCTGTTAAATTCAGATATTCTCTCAGCTGAATCGCTTGAAAGCGAGTGTTCCGTTTGTACCGCCAAAACCGAAAGAATTGCTCAGAGCGAAATTTATCTGTGCTGGACGAGCCGAGTTGGCTACGTAGTCCAGGTCGCAATCAGGATCCTGGTCGTGCAGGTTAATTGTGGGCGGCAACGTCTGGTGGTACAGCGCCAGCACCGAGTAAACTGCCTCAACTCCTCCCGCGGCACCGAGTAGATGCCCTACCATTGATTTGGTTGAACTCACCGCAAGCTTATATGCGTGATCTTTGAAACTGATTTTTATTGCCATGGTTTCCGCTACGTCGCCTTGCGCAGTGGAGGTGCCGTGCGCATTGACATACTCCACCTGCTCTGGATTGATTCTGGCGTTTCTCAAGCAGTTGTCCATGCAGCGCGCGGCCCCCTCGCCGCCGGGCGACGGACTGGTCATGTGGTAGGCATCGCCGCTCATACCAAACCCGGCCAGTTCGGCGTATATTCGCGCGCCCCGGGCTTTGGCATGTCCGAGTTCTTCCAATACCAGGACCCCCGCTCCCTCGCCCATGACAAAACCGTCTCGTCCGGTATCCCAGGGGCGGCTGGCTCCTTGCGGATCGTTGTTGCGCGAGCTCAGCGCTTTGGCATTGGCGAAACCTGCTGTTGCCGTGGGTGTGATCGCGGCTTCCGATCCACCCGCGAGCATGACGTCAGCGTCGCCGTACTCTATCATGCGACCTGCTTCACCTATGGCGTGGGTGCCGGTTGTGCATGCGGTAACCATTGACAAATTCGGGCCCTTGAGCCCGTACATGATCGATAGATTGCCCGATATCATATTGATTATGGACATCGGTACATAAAATGGGGAAACCCGACGCGGACCTTTTTCCAGCAGCGTCCTGGTGGTGTTTTCTATGGTTTCGACGCCGCCGATTCCAGATCCGATGTATACACCGATGCGGTGAGCGTTGTCTTCGGTTGCGGTCAATCCAGAATCTCTAAAAGCATCCATCCCTGCAGCCATCCCGAGCTGAATGAACCGATCCATCTTGCGGGCTTCTTTTGACGATAAGTAATCTTGAGCTTTAAAGTCGTCCGCTTGTCCCGCTATCGTGCAGGCGAAGCCCGTTGGGTCAAAGTGACTGATTGTTGTGATGCCGCTTTTACCCGCGCGGATGTTCTGCCAGTTTTGCTCGATACCCACGCCCACCGGCGAAATAATGCCCATTCCAGTGATTACGACGCGCCGATCGTTCATGCTATTTTTTCTGCGTCAGCGTCTGAACGTAAAGCGAAGCTGAAACGAAACGGCCGCTGCCATTTTTAGCAGCGGCCGTTTTCTCGACATAACCCAAACTTAGGCTCTTTCGCTTATATAATCGATAGCCTGCTGCACAGTGGTAATTTTTTCAGCTTCCTCATCAGGGATTTCGGTCTCGAACTCCTCCTCCAGAGCCATTACCAGCTCAACCGTATCGAGTGAGTCTGCGCCTAAGTCATCCACGAATGACGCTTCAGACGTAACTTGATCTTCCCCTACACCCAATTGCTCGACGACAATTTTCTTGACGCGTTCTTCAACACTGCTCATGTGTAAAATTTCCTCCGATAAGGCGGGCCAGTTGTGGCCGCATAGTTAACAACAAACCGTGCATCAAGTCCAACGATGTTGGCGCACATTTTTTGTTAGAACCAGTCTTAATTTTGCGCTTTAACCGGCTGATGTAACTCTGTTTTGCTAAGCGCCTTGTGCCGAGCGTATTTCGGCTATTATAGCTAAAATTGTGCCTGTGAAGATGGCCTTGGACAGCAAGTTTTCTCTTCTTTATTTGCTTGTTGGCACGAACATATCGCGCATAGGCCCGACATTCAACCTCCCCAATGCCTACTTTACGCTTTTTCTTAGGCCAACTCCTAGGCTCCAAGCAGATGGCGGGGACAGAGCGCCACGGGGTAAAAACTCTTTTAAGCTTTGCGCTGGCTAGTTTTACGGCCCGCTGCAATAGCGACCACGTCAATGCGCAATTGCGCGAACCGCCGTTTTAACTCACGTGTCAAATTCGCGGTGATTTACGAAATGTCAGCCCACAATTTGTGTTTCGCGTTTTTATACCGGCAGCGCGCGGCAGCATTCAGCCTCTTGCATGCAATAACATTTGGGGAAGGGTGTAAAATCCTTCCAATTTTTGGCCATCAACCACAGAGCGTCACAGGAGGTATCTATGCTGGGCATCGCTAACAACCGTCTTCGATTTACATCGGCTCTGCCATTGCTGTTGTGTGTCAGTATGCTCGCCGCGTGTACGTGGGTTAAATCCACGCCGCAAGCGGAACTTGTGCGCATTGTGCCGGCGGATCGAATTGCCGACTGCAGGGAGCTTGCAGAGCTTTCCGTATATACCATGGATAAAGTCGCGGGGGTAAAGCGAAAAGCCGCTAAGGTACAAGAAGAACTTGAAACCCTGGCGCGTGTTGAGGCCGCAGAAATGAGCGCCGATACGATCGTTGCCGCTTCCGAGGTAAGCGAAGGGCGACAGAAATACATTGCTTATCGCTGTCAATAGACTCCTGCAAAGCTGCCAGCGTGTCAGGTCATATACATACCGCCATTCACGTGCAGCGTTACGCCGGTAATGTAGGCCGCTTGAGCTGATGCAAGAAAAAGTACGGCGTGTGCTACATCGGCGGCGTCGCCGAGCCTGCCAACAGGTATACGCCGCAGCAGCTGCTCCGTCTGCGTCTCTGTTAAGGCGCGAGTCATGTCGGTATCAATAAATCCCGGTGCGACAGCGTTTACGGTAATACCCCGGGGCGCAACTTCCGCCGCGAGAGCTTTGGTAAAGCCAATCATGCCGGCTTTGGCTGCTGCGTAGTTGCATTGGCCGGGGTTGCCGCTGGAGCCAACCACCGACGTGATATTAATTACCCGCCCCTTACGCGCCTTGGTCATCCCCCGCAGGCAGGCTTTGGTCACTTGATATACCGATTTGAGGTCCGTATCCACAACCTCGTCCCATTCCTCTTCCTTCATCCTCAGCAGCAGGTTATCGCGTGTGATGCCGGCGTTGTTTACTAGAACAGTTGGTGCACCGTGCTTTTTGGTCACGTCGCTCACCAATTCGGTAACGGCTTGGCCATCTTTGACATTTAAAACGGCCCCTTTACCCTCCAAGTTTTGCTCGGTGAGGTAGTGGCTGATGGCTTGCGCTCCGACGGCAGATGTTGCCGTACCGATGACTACGCCCCCCGCTCGCGCCAGCTCGATGGCGATGGCACGGCCTATACCTCTGGTCGCTCCGGTAACCAAACAGATGTCCTGGTCTATTGTCATGTACGCACCTCTTGGCTGTAATTATGGATAGCTGCGGCGAGCCGCACCCAGGATGATTATGGGCATAGTAAGTGGTCGGCGTTTTTTTTGCTGAGCATAAACTGATGGCACGGATTGCAGAATCGTTGGTCCCTGCTGTCAGTAGATTAAAAGAATGGACCCCCAGGTAAAGCCACCGCCAAAACCTTCCATGATGACCTTTTGCCCCCTTTTTATGCGTCCGTCACGCACCGCCTCGTTAAACGCAAGCGGAATGGAAGCAGCAGAGGTGTTTCCATGTCGCTCTACCGTAACTACAACCTGATCCATGTCCATGTTGAGCTTCTTAGCGGTAGCACTGATGATTCGTATATTGGCCTGATGCGGTACCAGCCAGTCGATATCCGATTTCGTCAGCCCATTCGCCTGCAGAGTTTCATCAACAATATCTCCCAATGCCTTCACGGCCCATTTGAACACCTCGCTGCCCTGCATCTGGGTGTACGCCTCACCCTTTAGAACTTGCTCATAATTTGCCGATACGCCCGCGGGAACGTTGAGTAGCTCGTGGTACTTGCCATCGGCATGTAGATGACTCGACACAATTCCGGGCTCGGACGCTGTCTCCAAAACTACTGCGCCCGCTCCATCCCCGAAAAGTATGCAGGTGTTGCGGTCGGTCCAGTCAATGATGCGACTGAAAGTTTCCGCGCCGACCACTAAAGCCTTGTTACAGGCGTCCGTACGAAAGAACCGATTGGCGACGTCGATGGCATAGACAAATCCGGTACACACTGCTTGCACATCAAAGGCCGGGCCACCGTTGTGAATACCCAACCGGTCCTGCAAAAGGCAGGCCACGCTGGGAAAGACGTGATCAGGGGTTGTGGTTGCGACCACAATAAGGTCAAGCTCCTGCGGCGAAATTCCAGCCATGTCAATTGCCTGACGCGCGGCATGCTCAGCAAGATCACTGGTGCGTTCACCTGGCGCGGCGATGCGTCGCTCGCGGATACCAGTCCGCGTTTCGACCCAGTTTTCCGTAGTGTTCACCATTTTGACCAATTCAGCATTGGTCAGGATCCGCTCCGGTAGGTATCCTCCGGTGCCGATTACCCTGGCGTAGCTCAATGCAAAACCCGCATGGTTTGGGATATTTCGTCGCGTATATGCTGGGTGAGATTTTTCCGCACTTCTGTGATCGCCACCAGCAGGGATTGTCGAAAAGCCAGTGCGTCAGCTCCGCCATGGCTCTTGATGACGATGCCGTTGAGACCAACCAGGGTGGCGCCGTTGTATCTCCTGTGATCGATCCTGCGGCGGAATTCGTTCATCACAGGCAGTGCGAATAAACCGGCAAACCTGCGGAAAATGCTTTTTTTGAATTCTTTCTTCATGATCGTCGAGATCATCTGCGCCAGCCCCTCACTGGTTTTGAGGGCAACGTTGCCGCCAAATCCGTCGCATACGATTACATCTACATCCCCAGTATAAATCGCGTCGCCTTCAACGAATCCGGAATAATTTAAACCACTTTGCTGAATCAGCTCCGACGCTTCCTTCACGATATCATTGCCTTTGATATCCTCGACGCCGATATTGAGTAAGCCCACCTTAGGGTTGGGTTTATTCTCCACGTGCTTTACCAGTACTGAGCCCATGATGGCGAATTGCAGCAGCAATCTTGCCGGGCTGTTTACATTCGCTCCCAGATCCAGCACGTGCACCTGCCCGCGCAGGGACGGCAGGGCCGCGACGATGGCGGGTCTATCAATTCCTGGCAGTGTTTTCAGAACGAAACGGGATGTGGCCATTAGGGCGCCGGTATTTCCGGCACTGACACAGGCATCAGCCTCGCCCGCTTTTATCAGATTTATCGCCACACGCAAAGATGAATCCTTTTTACCGCGAAGCGCTCGCGCTGGATCTTCCCCCATCTCCACAATCTGAGAAGCAGGTTCGATTCTTACCCGGTCAGAGGCGGCGTGGGCCTGATTGAGTTGGGCTTCGATCTGTTGCTGGTTGCCAACCAGGATAAGCCTGATTTCTTTGTCCTGAGTCAGGGCAGCGAGGGCCCCGGGGACCGTTACCCGTGGGCCATGGTCCCCTCCCATTGCATCAACGGCGATCGTAATACCCACGCGGACATCCCCCAGTGATTAGAAGGGGGGTTAAAATTATTCTTCGTCTTCGGACTTGATTTGCACCACCTGTTTTCCACGATAGTAGCCCGTCGCCGTAATATGGTGACGGCGATGCAGCTCTCCAGAAACCGGATCCGTGGATAAAGTGGGCTTGTTCAGAGCATCATGGGAACGTCGCATGCCTCGTTTAGAGGGCGTTTTACGATTTTGCTGTACAGCCATATTGGTCCTTGAAATAGTAAAAATATTTATAAAACAAAAAGTTATGTCTTAACCATTTACCTCGCAGAGGAAATGGTCGGCGCATCATATAGGCGGGCAGGTAACCTGTCAAAACTGACTTGGTAGAGCATTAAGAATGTTTTCATTGACCTCCCAGCTACCCTGCCAGCCGGAGTTGGGAGCGCGTGCGGTGAATTCCTCGACTGCCACAGAGCATCAGTGAAAATCACGCGAGCGCGTAGGCAAATTACCCAGCCAGTGGCTCAGGTCGCGTAAGCGACTGGCTACCAAGTGCAGCACCCCCTCCTCCTGCTGTACGACCCCGGTCACCGCTAGCAACCGTGCGCAGAGTAGCGGCCGGCGCTGCTTTGCAACAACTTTTGGCCATACCACGACATTGATATGGCCCGATTCATCTTCCAGCGTAATAAAAATTACGCCTGATGCAGAGCCGGGCCGCTGCCGATTAATGACCAAGCCGGCCGCAGTTGCCGTGGCCCCATTGGGTAGTGCCCACAACGACTGCGCTGGATGAATACGGGCCTGTTGCAAACGTTGTCGCAGCAGAGAAACGGGGTGCCGGCGAAGCGTCAGCCCGGTGTGCCTGTAGTCCGCCGTTATATCTTCACCCTCGCTGGGGCGTCGCAGCATGGGTATACCCTCGTTGAATTCCGCAGCCGGCAGAACCGGCAAGGTGGGTTCTACCCCGCTGGTGTCCCAGCAGGCCCGGTATCGATGGCCGCTGAGGCTGTTCAAAGCGTCGGCCGCGGCCAGGCATGCCAGGTCATGTCGGTTCAACTGAGCGCGGTTACGCAGGTCCTGCACGCTGGTGAAGCGCTGTAGCCGGCGTGCGGCAGTGATACGATCCATGCCGGCTGCGGACAGGCCTTTGACCCGGCGCAGTCCCAACCGCATGGTTGCGTTTGCCTCAACTGTAGAATCTCGATCGCTGTACTGCACGTCAATCGGCAGCAATGTAACGCCATGCCGACGGGCGTCCTGTATGAGCTGTGCCGGCGCATAAAACCCCATGGGTAGGCTGTTCAGCAGCGCGCAGGTGAAAACCGCCGGATGATAGCGCTTGAGCCAGGCCGATACATAGGCCAACAAAGCAAAACTGGCGGAATGTGACTCCGGGAAGCCGTATTCTCCAAAGCCCTGGATCTGATTGCAGATCTGCTCCGCAAACTTCGCGCTGTAGCCGCGCTCACGCATACCCTGTTTCAACTTTGCTTGGAATTTTTCCAGGCCGCCGCGCCTTTTCCACGCGGCCATACTGCGCCGCAGCTGGTCTGCCAGGCCCGGGCTAAAGCCGGCGGCCACGATGGACAGCTGCATCACCTGTTCCTGAAATATAGGGACACCGAGCGTGCGCTCGAGTACTTGTTTTACCTCTGGACTGGGATAAGTAACCGGCTCAGTGCCGTTACGCCGGCGCAGATACGGATGTACCATCTCGCCCTGAATGGGCCCAGGCCGAACGATAGCAATTTCAATCACCAGGTCATAGTAGCAGCTGGGTTTGAGCCGCGGCAGCATGGACATCTGCGCTCGTGACTCGATTTGAAAAACACCAATGGTGTCCGCTTTCTGCAGCATGCGATAGACCTCGGGATCCTCTGCCGGGACATCCGCCATAGTCAGAGGCTTACCGTCTTGCTCGGAGAGATAAGCCAGGGCCTTACGGATTGCGGTGAGCATGCCGAGGCCCAGAATATCCACTTTGAGTAAGCCGAGGGCTTCAAGATCATCTTTCTCCCACTGAATGACTGTACGCTCCGGCATGGCCGCATTTTCGACGGGGACAAGCTGAGATAGTTTTCCGGCCGCGATGACGAAACCGCCCACGTGCTGCGATAAATGTCGCGGGAAACCTATCAATTCAGTGACCAATGCCACCAGCAGTTTCAACTTTGGGGTGTCCGGCGCAAAGCCCAGCTTCTGCAAAGCCTGGGATTGGAGGATGTCCCGGTCCCACCAGTGGATTGATTTGGCGATGCGGTCTACCTGATGCAGGCTCATGCCCAAAGCCTTTCCCACGTCCCGAATCGCGCTGCGCGGTCGATACGAGCTGATGGTTGCTGCCAGCGCCGCACGGTCACGCCCGTACTTGTTGTATATGTATTGAATGACCTCTTCACGCCGTTCGTGCTCGAAATCCACATCAATGTCGGGAGGCTCGTTACGCTCGCGCGAGATAAAACGCTCGAACAAGAGATTCATGCGGGCCGGGTCGACCTCAGTAATGCCCAGACAGTAGCAAATCGCCGAATTGGCGGCGGACCCCCTGCCCTGGCAAAGGATTCCCCGCTCCCGGGCAAAGCAAACGATGTCGTATACCGTAAGAAAGTAAGGCTCGTAACCGAGTTCATGGACCAGGGCGAGTTCGTGCTCTACCAGCTGCTTGATTTTTGCAGGTATCCGGTCGGGCCATCTCCGGCGCATACCCTGAAGGGTCAAGCTGCGTAGCCAGTCAATCGCCGTATATCCCGCCGGGACCAGTTCTTCAGGGTATTCGTAACGCAGCTCATCCAGGGAGAAACGGCACTGGGCTGCAATGTTGCACGTCGCCGCCAGCAGTTCGGGTGGATAGATTTTGGCCAGCCTGTGACGCGGCCTTAAGTGGCGCTCTCCATTCGGGTACAGTGCATAGCCCGCCTGGTGCAAGGGCCGATTAATCCGGATCGCAGTCAATGTGTCCTGCACTGAGCGACGATAGCGCCGGTGCATATGTACGTCACCGCTGGCACACAGAGGCAGGCTCAGCCTTTGCGCCAGGCTTTGTAAGCGCTGTAGTCGGTCAGGATCGTCGTGGCGCATGAGCAGTTCCAGCGCAATCCACATGTGGTCGTTTAGGCACTGTTTTAAATAGGTTCCGGTCTGGATCCAGTCATCAGCTGCGCCGGGGCACCACAGGCCGATACAGCCCGTGAGCGGCTGCTGGCGCAAATCTTCACGGGTCAGCCGATAGCGCCCTTTTTGCGCTGCGCGCCGCGCAGTGGTGATCAGCTCGCATAGCTGGCCATAGCCGGTTCGGTTCATGGCCAATAGAACAAACTTCACACCATCGCTCAGGCTGAACTCACTGCCAATGATCAGTCGCAGCGGCGGTTTGTCTGTGCTGTTATCTCGCTGCGCCAATATGGCGCGATGGGCCCGGACCACGCCTGATAGCGAGCACTCATCGGTAATAGCGAGCGCGGTGTAACCCAGCTGCTGCGCGCGCTGGACCAGTTCTTCCGGATGCGACGCACCGCGCAAAAAAGTAAAGTTAGTCAAGCAGTGGAGTTCGGCATAATCCGGCAGCATACTGTATATTTATACAGTATCTGTACCAGCGACTCCAGATATAGAATCGCGTCAGTTTTTATCCCGTGCGCCGCATTACCATCTAAAACACACAAACTGATCTTCGTTGCCGGCGGCGCTCGCCGCTGCCGGACCTCGTCGTGACCGGCTAGCCTGAATCCTTATGCCCAGATTGATACCAGCCCTTCTCGCCATCGTAACCGCCATCACTGGGCATAATACGGTCTCTGCCCAGCAACGTCCGAGCGGCGCCGGGCGGGACGAATTTTCTTACTCCCTATCGATTACGCCGTTTCATCAGCCAACTGTAAATATCGATGGTGGCGGTGAATTCAGCTTATCCAGCGCGTTTGTGCGCTTTCGTGTGGAGCGCCCGGTCAGCCGGAATGCAGTCGTCGGCCTCAGCCTGAAGTACGATGCGGATAACTATGATTTTTCAGGGGTCACGGAGTTTGGCGGAACGGACCCCTGGAACAATGCCAGACGTTTCGGTATTGGTGTACCCGTATTCATTCGCTTTGCCAACGACTGGTCTTTAGGGTTCACCCCCTCAGTCAACTGGCTGCAGGAAACGGGCGCCGACAGCAGTCAGTCCGTGGCGCTGGGCGTACCGGTTTTCGCATTAAAGCGCATTGCCGAAGGAAGAAGCCTTGGGTTCGGAGCGGGATTGTTCCGTAATGTCGAAGATGAGCTAGACGTGTTTCCTTTTCTCGCGGTGAACTGGCGGTTTAACGAAAAGTGGAGTCTGTCCAATCCTTTTGAAGCGGACGTACTGGGACCTGCGGGATTAGAACTCACGTACGCAATAAATGAGGGCTGGGTTTTGGGCGTCGGTGGTGTCTATCGTTCATTTCGTTTTCGTTTGGATGATGAAGGCGTGGCGCCCAACGGTATTGGTGAAAATCAGGGTATTGTTGGCTTTGCGCATTTGAGCTGGGGGAGTCAGGCGGGTTTCAAAGTTGATGCGTACACCGGCGCAACCTTTAATGGTAAGCTCGAGTTGCTTAACGTCGATGGTGATGAGATCGCCTCGAGTGATTATGACAGCGCAGTGTTTATAGCGCTCAGGGTTGGAGTAGATTTCTAGCTGGTTGTATTGCCGTTACTATCGAAGCGCTCTGATAATTACAGCCTGCGCATGGAATAACGCAGCATCAGCGTACGCGGAAACCTTCGGGAAACGGTGCGTCGTCGTCTACGAAAATGATATTGATTCCAGTGATCCAGGCGCTGCCCTCGACCGTCGGTACCACAGCATCAAAAGGTCCCACTTTGGTGGCGCTAACAGCCTGGCCCAGGAACTGGCTGCCGATGATGCTCTCATGCACAAACGGCTCATTCATTTCCAGCATCCCTCGCGCCACCCGTTGCGCAATGCGGGCGCTCGTACCGGTCCCGCACGGCGATCGATCGATTAGGCTCTGCCCCGCCACCACCACACTGCGCCCGTGTGATCCGGGCTGTGACGGCGTGCCTGCCCACATGCAGTGCTTGACCCCGCGGATGCTGCTGTCCAGCGGATGAACCACATCCATAGCATCATTGATCAGGCACTGGAGCTCCCAACCCATACTGAGCAAGGCAGAAACCGAATAGTCGGCGGCGTCGGTAAAATTATCCTGCGCTTCGATGATCGGGTAGAAGTTACCGCCGTAAGCGATGTCTACGCGCAGTGATCCGAGCGGTGGGTAGTCAAGCATCACATCCCGCATCATCAAAAAGGCGGGTACGTTGGTTATACGCACAGAGGTCACCCGAGCACCCTGCCGCTGGTATGCTACCTTGACCAATCCAGCCGGCGTTTCTACCCGCACAATTCCGGGATCGCAGGGTTTTACCAGGTCACGTTCCAGAGCAAACGTCACCGCGCCAATTGTGCCGTGACCGCACATGGGCAACGATCCGGAGGTTTCAATATATATCAGTCCCAGATCATATTGATCACTGGATGGCGGATACAGCAGTGCGCCGGACATAACGTCGTGCCCCCTCGGCTCAAGCATGAGTGATTTGCGAATCCAGTCATACTCCTTGAGGAAGTGCTGCCTGCGTTCGCTTTGCGTATCGCCCTCAAGATCAGGTGCGCCCTCGATCACCAGTCGTACCGGCATTCCGCCGGTGTGCCCATCGATGCATTTAAAGGTATGTACGGTCACCGCTAGTGATTTATCGCAGTGGCTCGAGCGCGGCAGACAACTCGTTCATGGTTTGATCGTCTAGCGGCATGACCGGAAGCCGGCATTCTCCGACCTCATGCCCCAGCATATTGGCTGCCGCTTTAACTGATGGATTAAACGCGTGCGTCCAAAAGAAAACGTTCGCTGGGCGCATGCGCCGCCACAGTGCCAAGGCCTCCGCGTATCGTTGCTGCGAGCATAGGTTGTACAGCTGCACCGCTTCACTTGGCATTGCGTTAGAGCCTCCCCAAAAACAGCCCGCACACCCCGCCAACAGGCCGTACAGGCTCAGATAATCACTTCCATTGAATACCTCTGCTCCACTTAAAAGCAGCTGTTCGAGGCGCAGCATATCGCCCGTGCTGTCTTTGATGTAACGGATGTTATCTATGCTGCGCAGGCGGTAAAACAGCTCAGGGGTGATGTCAAAGCCTGAGTGAAGCGGAATGTTATACGCCATAATCGGTATGTCTACGGCTTGCGCCACCTGCTCATAGTGATAAATGACGCCTGCTTCATCAGGTCCCTCAAAGTAGGGCGGCAGAACGAGTAATGCATCGGCACCAATTCCCTCGGCATGCTGTGAAAACTCAATGGCCTCCTGGGTCATGACCGCGGAGGTTTGGACGATCAGTTTGGCCTGCCCATCGATATGTTTCGCCGACAATTCGGCAATCGACCGCTTTTCCTGTGCGGATAAAAATGGAAACTCACCGGTGCCGCCGCATACCGCAATAATGTGTACACCCGCCTTAAGTAGGGTGTCTATGTGCTTGAGAAACGCCGTTTCATCGAATGCTTGTGTGGTTTTACTGAACGTGGTGCAGATGGGGGTGCAGATACCTTTTAATTCACTCATGTTTGCTCTCGCTTGTGCGCTTTGCCAACAACAGTGATGCCGCCAGCTTGCTGGTAAACTTTGTTCATATCTTTAATAACAAGCCTCTGCATATCCCTGGAGCTTTCATCCATACGACGCTTACGTTTGTATTTATCATGATACCCAAGGCGGCATGGCGGTAAAGTGTGACTATTGTCATTAGACAAACCGGTTGGGTGCATAGGGCTTGATATCGATGCTTGGTTCCCGCTCGGCGGCCAGCTCCGCGATCAGGCGCGCTGTGCCCGGGGCCTGGGTCAAGCCGACGTGCCCATGACCGAACGCATAAAGTATACGCGGATCCCCGCTTGACCTGCCGATAACCGGCCTGTTGTCGGGCGTAGCGGATCGACACCCCATCCAGTAAACCGCGTTTTCCGCATGCAGACCAGGCAGAAAACGTTTGGCTTTTTGCAGCATCGCGCGCGCCCTGCCATAGTTTGGCGGTGCATCAAGCCCGGCAAATTCTGCGGCGCCGCCTATACGCAATCCGCACTGCAGTCGGGTTGCGACAAAGCCGTGGTCACCAAAGATTAACTCTGAGCTGATCGAGATAGCGGGTTCGGGGATCGTGCTGTTGTAGCCTCGCTCAGCCTCTAATGGAATGGCGTCGCCAAGTTTAGCTGCCAGAGAACGGGACCAGGCTCCCGCGGCCAAGACGCAATGGTCGGTGTCGAGCGCTTCGTCACCCCGCTCCAGCTCAACCATTATTCCGTTTGCACTGGTATTTATGGCGACAACTGCGTCATCGATAAATCTGACACCCTGATCACGATTAAGTTGAACCACTCCATCCAGGACTATCTGCGGATCTGATACAACAAACCAGTCCTCCAGCACCGTGGCGCCGACGAATATGGGCGCGAGTGCGGGCTCCATTGTAAGCAGTTCGGCCTGGCCGATATGCTTGAATTTGATGCCATTTTCCGCGCGCAGGCCCCATCCCGGCAGCGTTCGACGAAACGCCTGCTCGTTTTCATATAGTTGTAAAGCCCCCCCAGCTTGGATTGCACTGGATATATTGGCCGCTTTATACAGCGGCTGACACAGGCCTTTTGACAGCGAATTGAGGCGCGCCAAAGCCTGCACGCTGTGGTGGAACGTTTTTTTTCGCGTCGCCCGGGCAAAGCGTAAAAACCAGGGCAGCGCCTGTCGCAGGTAGCGCGGACTGATGGCCAGTGGGCCTAAGGGATCAAGCAGCCATCTGGGGACATTGCGCAGGATTTTTCCGCTCGCAATAGGCAGAATTTCGGCATAAGCCAGGGCTCCGGCATTACGCCTGGATGCCGCTGATTCATGGTTACCCGGGTCAATCACGACCACCTCAAATCCGTGTACGCTCAGCTCATATGCACAGGCCGCGCCGATGATCCCGGCCCCGATAACGACAACGCGTTTTTTCATGTGGTGGTTCGAGGTCAGTTACAGGTTAACGGGGATAATATAAATGCTGCGGTAGTCAATGTGTATCAATCGTCAGCTGAAAACGGTGCTTATGCCCCGGCTTCTCTTGGCAGTCTCATCACCCGAACAGACCGTGCAGATACCAGCCATGCTTCTGTTTTAAATCCTGAAAAATCCACAGCCGGCCATCCTGCGTGGAGGTAGCGGTATAGTAGTCCCGACAACACTCGCGGTCATCCCACCACCCGGATTCTATTCGTTCTGGACCTGCTATGAGATGCAGCGGCCCGGTACGCCAAATACGGCCGGCCCGGCAGCGCAACGGCTGCGGTTTGCTAAGCAGCCACAGCGGTCGCTGAGCACGGCTGGGCAAATCACCGGCATGATCATGATTTGACCGGTGCCAGGCATATTCAGGCCGGTGATCGGCAGTCAGTTTGGGCATCCATACGCAGTTTTTACCCAGCCTGGCCTCCAGCTCGTCTAAAGAGCGTGCCCAGTCTCTGGCTGGGTCACCGCAGTAGAGGTCCAATGTCACGGCGTCATTTGGCAGTAAGCGTTCGCTGAGCAGATCAATGCGTACCACCGGCGCCTGCAGTCGATATCCCTGCATGTGCTCCGATAGCAGCCTGCCCCACTGGTGCAAGCTGTGCGTAGGTAAACGCGTTCCCACTTTGATATGCGTCACGGATCTTTCGTCATGGTACAGTGCAATGTAAATTTCCTTAGCAACCGCATCGACACGTCGCAGAAATTTAACCAGGCGTGCGAGCAAAGACCGTGCCACCGAGAGCAGTAGCGTCATATCCCCCGTTCCCTCCTGCAGATCGTGCCGGCACCTGAAGTCGAGGGGTGAGCTATCCGCCCGGCGCGGGTCAGGGCATGCTCCCAGCAAACAGTCTATTCTCCGGATCACTTCCGGGCCAAATCGGCGCGCCGTATCGTGGCGCGGCAGGCGCCATAATTCGTATAAAGAGTCAATCCCGACTGCCTTTATGTTATGCACAGTATCCGCCGTTAAACCCAGCGATGTAAGAGGCAGTTCTGCTAAGCCGGTGCGTAAATCTGCTTTGCCCATGATGCGCACTTCTCGACCGGCGCGAGCCAGGACCGCGCTGGCCGCTGGTGTAGGCGTCACCGCAAGAAAGTAGCGCTGGCCGGATCGATTCAGGTCGTGATGGAGTTGTTCACATAAGGCTTCCAGACCTCCAAACAGCTTCAGGCTGGCTGCGACTTCAAGTAAAACAGTGGTTGGGGGTTCCAGGCATACCATCGGTGTGAATCGACTGGCCCAGCGTTTACATTTTTGTAAACGCTGGTACTCGGCACGGGTGTCGCGGGGATAAATATTCAGGCCTATACAGACGGCCATGGCGGCATTAATGTCCAGGCCGGGCGAGATTCCCATTGACCGGGCGAGATCGGAAACCTGGTAGACGACGGCACCGCGCCGGTAGGATTCGCTTACCACGGCCCGGTCTGTAGCCTGGATCGACACAGCTTCAAGGGCCAGCAGGGGAAAATCAAGGGCCACCCAGCATGCAGTCTGACGGGGAGCCTCGGGTGCCGGCGCTGCTGCCGGTAAAGGGGAAAGCTGGGTCGCCGGATGCACTACAGGTCCACCTCAATCTGGCACCGGCGGCAAAGCCCCCGGGCCTTCATCACGTTGACCGCTACGCCGCTGGACGAAGTTTGTATCTGTAGACGCAGGGCCGCGCAGGCTGCCCGCCATTTCGAGTCGGCGGTATGGAGGACGACCCCCATTGATCCGCCCGACTCTGCCGCGAGCTGTAAACGTCGTGTTTCCAATGCCGACAGCGAAACCGGCCATGCTAGAACCATTCCGCAGGATTCAGCGTAGAGGAGCCTCTCCATAGCCCAGGAAATACTGCCCGACTGGGCATCGACAACCAGCACGTAGTATAAGCTGAGTCCCGCTTTTACGAGCGCCGGCGCGTACGGTAAATAAGGTGGGGCGACCCACACGATTTGACGATGCTGCTGGTTCAGACGGCGCATGGCGGGCAGCAGTAAGCGCAGTTCACCGATGCCCCAATAAGGCACGATCATCTCGGTTAAGGCATTGCTCGGCCATCCGCGAGTGGGTAAAGCCTGATCTAGTGCAGAAAAACCCGTGCTGATGCCGCTGTCTTTCGCCCAGACCGTATCGCCTTGCCATAAAAGCTGATGTTTGCCTGCTGGGCTACTACGGGCCTCTTTCATAACTGGTTATATACATACTGTTTTTATATACAGTATTTCATCATGAACCAGGCGCCAATTACAAATAATTAGTTATATGAGAAATTACTTTAGGTATTGGTTTAATTTTCTTTTTTGACAATTAGTTAAATGATTTTTTTAAAGTTTATTATATGGCTGCTGTCCCCTCTTCTTGCTAATCTGCCTTTTTACTCAGGCAATCGCTTCCTTGGTCTTTATCCATCAACGGGGGTGGTCTAGCTGTGCGGAGGTAAAGCAAAGGTCAGGGATAGAAGCGCTGTCCTTCTTGGATGGGCGGCGCGGGCTGAAAACGCGCACCGTGCTGATCTGACAGGCGCTGCAGCTTGCTTAGAATGTCTGCCCCGTTTGTGTCAAGGTAGCGAAAAGGCCCGCCCAGGAACGGGGGGAAACCTAAACCGAATACGGCCCCAATGTCGCCATCACGGGCCGTGCGGAGAATTCCTTCATTGAGACAATGCGCCGCCTCATTAATCATTTGCAGGGCGCAGCGCTCGGCGATGGATTGAGAGGACAGCGCATTGTTGGGCTCGACATTCAGCAGCTCGTATACAGATGTATCGACTTCCCTCGCGTCTGCCGTTCGGTTGTCAGCGTAGCGGTAAAGCCCTCTTTTGTTCTTGCGTCCCATGCGATTATCTGCAACCAGCCTGGCCATGGCGGCTACTGGCTGCATACGATCGCCAAACGCCTGATGCAGGTTTTGCCCTACCTTATGACCGACGTCAATACCGACCTCATCCAGCAGAGCCAATGGTCCGATTGGAAATCCGAAGTTTTTCAGGCTTTCGTCTATACGCTCGATCGCTACGCCCTGCTGCAGCAGGTGCCCTGCCTCCGCCAGGTAGGGTGCAAGAATTCGAGTGGTATAAAAACCGGGTCCGTCATTTACGACGATGACCGTTTTCCCCTGCCGTTTCCCCAACTCGACGCAGGTCGCTATGGCCCACGGCGCAGTCTCTTCAGTAACAATGATCTCTAGCAGCGGCATTTTCTCCACTGGAGAAAAGTAGTGCATGCCGATAACGGTCCTCGCGGAGCGGGCCGCGGCGGCGATCGACTTGATTGGAATGGCGGATGTGTTTGTGGCGAATATGATGGGCGTAGCCGACTCCAGGCTTTCAATATCACGCAACATTTGCTGTTTAAGTGCCAGCTCTTCAAAAACCGCTTCTATCACGAGATCACAGTTACGCATGCCGTTGTAGTTCGTGCTGCCGGTCAGCCTGGCCAAAATCTGAGCGCGCTCGAGCGTGGTAAGCGACTTTTTTTCCATCCGTTCGGTAAGCAGCTTTTCCACGTATACCAGCCCTTGTCGCAGACCCAGGTCGTCCTTGTCCTTCAGACGCACCGGTGTCTCAGCTTTGCTGATCGAAGCGTAAGCGATGCCCGCTCCCATCAGGCCTGCGCCCAGCACGCCTATTTTTTTAATCTCTCTTGGCTTGACCGATTTATCCTGCACGCCGGTTTCCTTTTTCAACGCCGTCGCGGTGTGGAACAGATTAATGAGTTGTGTCGACTGCGGGCTCATGACCATCCGGCCGAACGCCTCTGCCTCAGCCGCAAGCCCTTGCCGCAGCCCCTGTTCCAAACCGATGCGCACTACTTCCAGTATGTTTTCCGGTGCGGGGTAGTTTCCCCGGGTTTTATGGCGCGTTCGCCGGCGCGCCTGGTCGAATAGAAAATGCCGCCCGAGCGGATTACCGGAGAGTGCCCAGGCACGCCAGTATTTAAGGTTAAGCTTGCCCGGTGTTTGCTGGCTCCGCCGTAGCCTGAGCCGTTTTCCTCTCTCAACGGCAGCGTCGATTAGGATATGTCTGGCAACGACTTCGTCTATCAAGCCGATGCGGTGTGCCTTCGCTGCACTCAGCTGTCGGCCCGTTAGAAGCATATCGAGGGCTTTTTCCACCCCGATCAAACGCGGAAGCCTTTGCGTGCCCCCACCTCCCGGCAGCAGACCAAGCTGCACTTCCGGCAGACCTAACCTGGTTTGCTTATCCCCGGACGCAATGCGTGAATCGAAAGCCAGGGTGAACTCCAGTCCACCACCCAGGCAGGGGCCGTGTATCGCTGCCACCGACGCGGCAGATAGGGTTTCAATGCGGTCCTGTATTGACTGCGCGCTCTGCGCCAACGCGCGCGCCTCCTCCGCCGACTTGATGTCCTGCAGCATGCCCAAGTTGGCACCCGCTATAAAACTATCCGGTTTGGCGGAAGCAAATACCAGTACGTTTATGTCATTTCTGCGCTCTATGTCGCTGAAGAGTGATTCAAATTCGGTTATCAACTCCCGCTTTAGAGTGTTTACCGGCTCCTGTTCATCATTCATCCAGATAATGCCGATTCCATCGCCGCGCTCCTCAAAACTGAGTGTGGTGCTCCGCATCAGTCGACTTCGAGGACCATAGCCGCGCCCAAACCCCCGGCCGCACACGCCGTACACAGGCCGAATTCCCCGTTCACCTGTCTCAATTCTTTTAATGTCTGCAGGATTTGTCTGGCGCCGGTGGCCGCGAACGGATGGCCCAGCGAGATCGAGCCCCCGCTGATATTGAATCTGCTCCAGTCAATTTTCCCGATCGGTTGCGATCGATTGAGCCGCTTCTGGGCAAATGCCGCGGATTCGAAGGCCTGGGTATTGGACAGAATTTGAGCGGCGAAAGCTTCATGCATATCGACTATATCCATATCTTTGAGAGTCAGGCCGGCCCGCTGCAGCGCGGTGGGCGTGGCGAAGGAAGGCCCCATCAGCATCTGCCAGTTAGGGTCGATCGCCGCGAAGGCATAGCTGCGGATGTAGCCCAGCGGGGTATAACCTGCCGCCTTGGCCTTATCTTCGCGCATCATGGCCAGCGCGCCGGCGCCGTCCGTCAGCGGTGAGCTGTTCCCCGCCGTTACCGTACCATGACGGCGGTCAAACACGGGCTTGAGTTTCTTGTACTTTTCCGGGGCGGAATCATTTCGCACCAGATTATCCCGTACGGTAACATTGTAATCTGGGGGCACGAAGGTATGCATGACCTGGTCATCGAAAAACCCCTCATTCCAGGCGGTGCTGGCTTTTTTATGACTGCGGTGCGCGTACTCATCCTGAGCCTGTCTTGTTATCCCGTTTTCCTTCGCCATTTTCTCTGCGGCCTCGCCCATGGAATAATCGGACGAGGGCTCTTTCAAGGGCGGAGGGACGGGGATGATGTCCTTCAATCGAACCTGCTTAAAGGCTGCAATCCGCCGCAACAGGTCGTTTGCCCGGTTAGATTCTACCAGCGCTTGGGCTAAACGCCTGGATACGGTGATGGGGACATCGCTTGCGCTTTCCGCGCCCCCGGCGACGCCGCAGGCAACGTTGCCGCTGGCTATTGACTGGGCAAGATTGACGACGCTTTGATAGCTGGTAGCGCAGGCGCGGGAAACGCTGTACGCATCCACCGTCGCCGGGAGACCCACCCCGAGGACGATTTCGCGGGCGATATTGGGCGCCGTAGGGGTCGGAATCACCTGGCCAAAGACGACCTGCTCTACGGGCCCTTGGTCAAGCCCAGCGCGCTGCAGCAGTTCGGAAACAACGATCTTGCCCAAATCCCTTGCCGCTAATCCCTTGAACGCGCTGCCCTGCTTAACAAAAGGCGTGCGCAATCCGGCGATAATGGCTATACGTTTACCCGGAGTATGCGGCAGGTTTTCTTCAGCCATGCTTGTTGCCGCTTGTTTGATTACACATGTTCTGCCGGATTCCAGTGTATTATGTAGCGCAATCTTACCAAGCGGTTACGCACTGCGATACCTGCCGGTCGGCCGGGCACCGCGGGATCCTGCTGAGAGGGATGTCCTTAGCAAAGTTTGCTATCGATAGCGAATACTTGTTTCACGACACCAGCACCAGGCATTGTTATGAAGTTGATCCTTGCATCCTCCTCTCCTTTTCGACGGGAGCTGCTGAGTAGACTGATGATTCCATTTGATGTCGTTTCACCCGACATTGACGAGACGCCAGTGCAAAGTGAATCGGCCCCTGATCTAGTGAGAAGGCTGTCCATTGAAAAGGCAAAAACTGTTGCTGAGCGATACGAGCGAGCGCTGGTTATCGGCAGCGACCAGGTGGCTGTGCACGACGGCGAAATCATCGGTAAGCCACACAACCACGAACAGGCAGTGCGACAGCTGGAAAATGCTTCCGGTAAGAGTATTGTGCTGTATACCGGACTTGCCGTGGTGAATACCCAGAGTGAATCGATTCATTCTGACGTGATTCCCTGCCAGGTTAAATTCAAGAAACTGAGTTCCGCGCAGATCAAACGTTACCTGGAAAAGGAAAAACCCTACGGTTGCAGCGGCAGCCTGCGTGCCGACGGGTTGGGCGTGGCGTTGCTAGAGAAGTTCTCTGGCGATGATCCGAGCGCGCTGATTGGCCTGCCGCTGGTTAGGCTCGTCAGTATGTTGGAGGCGGAAGGCATGCCGCCTGTGTAATTATCGCCCGGCGCAACAGCAGCCGAAGGAATGATGTTGATCCAGACGGTGTTATTACCTGAAACTCGGCAGCGCGAAATTTGCATTCAGCTGCAGCGCGTTTGCCACGCCAACGCCCACCTGTTTGGCGAAACGGTCCAGCAAGCTCTCCTCGTGCGTGTAGTCGACAATCTTCTCGGCACCGATCACGTCGCGTGCAACATAACCTGCGCTGCCAAAATCATCCACCAGCCCGAGCTTTTTCGCTTCCTCACCGGTCCAGATTAACCCACTGAACAGATCGGGGTGGTCGCTTAAACGATCGCCGCGGCCCTGTCTCACAATATCGATAAACTGGGCGTGTATCTGCTGCAGAATTTTGACTGCGTGCGCTTTATCCTCTGATGCCAGGGGAGAGAAAGGATCCAGTATGCCTTTGTACTTGCCGGCGGTTAACAGACGTCGCTCCACACCGAGTTTTTTCATGGTGTCGACAAAACCGAAACCATCCATCAGCACACCGATCGAGCCAACGATGCTGGCTTCATTAACAAATATCTTTTCAGCAGCAGCAGCAACATAATAACCACCGGATGCACACACGTCGGCCACGACTGCATGCAGAGGGATCTCTGGGTACTGTTCACGCAAGCGCCTGATCTCGGCGTTGATGTAGCCGGCCTGAACCGGACTGCCGCCAGGGCTGTTGATGCGGATGATTACGCCTTTTACATTATCTGCCTCAAACGCCGAACGCAGCCCGGTGACAACGTCATCTGCTTTGGTGTCGCCGCCAGATGCAATCACTCCCTCAACGTCTACCAGTGCAGTGTGGTCACCTGTCGTACTGGGCACCTCTGAATCCAGCAGCATGAACAGCAGAAAAAGAAAATAAATAGCGAAAAACGCTTTAAAGAATATGTTCCATCTGCGATTGCGCTTACGCTCTTTCAGATTCTCCCACAGATACTCCTTGAGTAGACTGCTTTCCGTCGTGCTGGAGCTGGTCTGTTCAGGTAGTTGCGGTGAATGCTGCTCTGACATCATGGATCCTCATTTAAAATTGTTACACTGCTATTATCCGATAGCGCGACTCTTCCTTCTAGCTCCTTTACCGGTAGTGGTACCAGCCCTAATCCGCTGCAGGGTCCACCTAAACAAGCGCCGCTCGTTGCATCATAGAGGGCGCCGTGAGTCGCGCAAATCAGGTGATCTCGATCAAAATCAAAAAAATCATCGTTGATAAAGTTAAGCTTGAGCTGCATGTGGCTGCATCGGTTGATGTAAGCATAGACTACACCCCTGAAACGAACGGCGAAGGCTGGCAGAATCTCTTCATTCTTAACTACCTGAAACTCAATTCCCCTGCCTCCGCTTGCAAGGTCCTGGCTCAGGCAAATTGTGTCCGCTAGTGGTGGCATACGCTGATCAATCATTACAATTAGTTTCGCTCTGCACACCCGATTCTTCTCAGGATGCGCGTGAGTTCATCCGGTAGCGGGCAAGACAGGTCAATCTTCTCCCCGCTGGCCGGATGGGTGAATACCAGATTGCCGGCATGTAGAAACAGACGCTTCAAACCCATAGATCGATACCGGCGGTTAACTTCTTTATCACCGTACTTTTCGTCACCAATTATTGGGTGTCCACGATAAGCTGCGTGCACCCGCGCCTGATGAGTCCGCCCGGTGATGAGGTCGATCTCCATCAGAGTGCAGCCAAGGAAAGCCTGTAAAGTGGTGAACTTGGATTTTGCACTTTGTCCATCGTCAGCGGGCAGCACGATGCGCTCACCGGAGCGTTCCGCATTTTTTTTGAGTGGCATATCTACCGCATGCCGCCTGACGTTCCAGCTGCCGTAAACTAAGGCTTGATACTTTTTTTGAACCCGTCGTTCCCGCTCTGCGGTCTGCCTGAAGTCCTGGTGCAGAATCCGCAGAGCACTGCGCTTTTTAGCCAGCAGCAGACAACCCGATGTAGCGCGGTCCAAGCGATGCACAAGGTCCAAATATCGGTCCTCTGATCTGGTGGCACGCAGATGTTCTATCAGGCCCATGCTGATTCCGCTGCCGGCGTGCACTGCAATTCCGGCTGGTTTATTTATGACTAAAATGTGGTCATCTTCATACAGCACCTCGAGCTGAGCATGGAACAGCTTCGGGCCAGCGACGGTGCATGGCTTGGCAGATAATCTTATGGGGGGGATTCGGATCTGGTCACCGGCCTGAAGGCGAGCATGCGCTCTGACCCTGCCATCATTGACCCGCACCTCACCACGCCGGACGATGCGATAAATGAGGCTTCTGGGAGCGCCTTTGAGCTCACGCAGTAAAAAATTATCAAGGCGCTGCCCGCTGTATTCCGCCTGCACCGTGAGGTATGACACTTTGGTTTGATTCGATCTCATAACAGACTGAAATCATAAACAAATTGAAGGATTTAATCTGGCTTGCTATATTACCGTGCACAGCGTGTGACACGCGAGCGGAGGCGTCAGGCAAGTAGCGCCTTTCGATCACCGGCCGAGCAGAATACGGCCGCTGCAGCGATTAGCTGCATAACTTGTTGATTGCAAAGAATTATCGTAAATCCCAGTAGCGGGTTTGCGCCGTGCGGAATGGACGTGCCCCGAGAGAAATCGGGCCCAAACCGCACTGAAGGGTTAACGCACTCCTCCCCGATATGTCGTAGGAGTGCACAAGAACAAGACGGTACCGGAATGCGCTTAACGCGCAGTGGCGGGGACCTGCCACATGCTTGTGGCTAAGGTTTCCTATTTAAAGCGGGACCGCTGGAACACAGGAAATGAAAAGAATGTTGTTTAACGCAACTCACGAGGAAGAGTTGCGGGTGGCCATCGTCGATGGCCAGAAGCTGCTGGATCTGGACATAGAGTCATCCATCCATCATCAAAAAAAGGGAAACATATACAAGGGTCGAGTTACGCGCGTTGAGCCCAGTTTAGAAGCGGCTTTCGTTGAGTATGGATCCGAACGTCAGGGATTTTTACCACTAAAGGAAATTTCCAGGATCTATTTTACCGACTACTCCCCAAAAACGCCGATGGCGCAGGTCCGCATCCAGGACGTTATCAAGGAAGGTCATGAGCTGTTGGTGCAGGTTGAAAAAGACGAGCGTGGCAATAAAGGCGCCGCCTTAACCACGTTTATCAGCCTTGCCGGCCGGTTTTTGGTGCTGATGCCGCGCAATCCCAAGGGCGGAGGGATTTCCCGCCGGATCGAGGGTGAGCAGCGGGCAGAACTGCGTGAGGCCATGAGCCAGCTTGAACTTCCCACCGAACATGCATTGATCGCGCGCACCGCAGGAATCGGGAAAAGCGTCGAGGAACTGCAGTGGGACCTGGATTTTCTGCTGCAACTATGGGATGCAATACACAGCGCGGCTGAGCAAAAGCCTGCTCCCTTTCTGGTGTATCAGGAGACCAACCTCGTGGTGCGCGCCATTCGCGATTACCTGCGCAATGATATCGCCGAGATTATGGTTGATGATCAGCGAATTTTTGATCGGGCCCAGCGCTTCATGGAGCAGGTGATGCCGCAGCACAAATCCAAGCTTAAGCTGTATACGGATACGGTGCCGCTGTTCTCTCGATTTCAGATAGAGCATCAGATCGAGTCAGCGTTTTCCCGAGAGGTACGGCTGCCTTCAGGCGGCGCGGTAATCATCGATCATACCGAGGCTTTAGTGACCATTGATGTTAACTCAGCTCGCGCTACCAAAGGCGCCGATATCGAGGAGACCGCTCTGCACACCAATCTGGAGGCGGCTGATGAGATTGCGCGCCAGCTGAGAATAAGAGATCTCGGCGGACTAATCGTCATTGACTTTATAGACATGACTTCCAACCGCAATCAGCGGACCGTCGAAAACAGATTACAGGACGCGTTAAAAGTGGACCGCGCCCGGGTTCAGGTGGGGCGGATTTCCCGCTTCGGCATGCTGGAAATGTCGCGCCAGCGGCTGCGCCCCTCGATTGGAGAGTCGAACTATATTTCATGCCCGCGCTGTGCGGGGACCGGCCACATCCGCGGCATCGCATCTTCCGCGTTGCATATCTTGCGCATCATCGAGGAAGAAGCGCTTAAGGAAAATACGGAAGCGATTCACGCCCATCTGCCCACAGCGACGGCTACTTATTTGTTAAATGAGAAACGAAACGAGGTATCTATGATCGAGAGTCGACTGGGTACTCGTATAATAATCATTCCCACCGAAACTCTGGATACGCCAAATTTTGAAATTCGGCGCCTGCGTGCAGAAGACCTGGCGCACGCCCAGCAGGTCCCCAGTTACAAGATTGAACGTGAAGTCGCTGACGAATCGGAAACGGTCGGAGCAGCGGAGAGCAGGCAGCGGGAGATGCCCGCGGTAGGATTAGAGCAGATGAAGTCCAGTGCACCCCCGCCCGAGCAAAAAGTATCCGTCGCAGCGCCAGTCCCGAGTACCGGATTGATCAAGAGTCTATTTGGTAAATGGTTTGGTGGAAATGGTGAAGCGCCAGTCGAAGACAAGGAGGAGACGGCGCCCGTGCAAGCGCGAAAAACATCGCCTGGGCGGCCGCGCGGCCGTCGGCCAAGCCAGCCCGGCGCCAGGCGCGGCAGACAGCCGGGTCAAAGGCAGGGCCAGTCCAGTAAGGAGACAGCTCAGAAAAAAAGTGACTCGGGTGGGCGTCCGCGGCGTGGACAGGGTAGGAACAAACCTGCAGCGGCTTCAAGCAACCGTGGCAATAAAGCAAGAGCTGACGCCAAGATTAAGAGTCAAGGCGGCGAGCGGGCGGGGCAAGCGAAGAAGCCGGAGCAAAGCACTTCAGCAGCCCAAAAGCCGGTACAAACAGCGCGTTCCGATGAGGCGAATGTATCAGCGGATAATTCTGCACGCGCCCAGCCTGAGCCTGCTCCGACCACTTCTACCGGCGAGTCAAATTCTCCGGTGAAAGAGGAATCCTTATCTGGTTCTATTGATCCCGGTACCCGGTTATAGGTGAAATCGAATTCAGTCGAACACGACAAAGGTGAACCAGTGCGTCTGATTTGACCAGAAAAATGAGCTCGTGTCGGCGTTGCGCCAGCGGTGGGTGTTTTCACTTTTGAGCTTTACGTTCGAACACGGATATCGCTTCGACGTGCGTGGTGTGGGGAAACATATCCACCACTCTGGCGAGTTTAAACCTGAACCCCATTTTGCGCACCAGCAGCTCTGTATCCCGCGCCAGCGTCGCCGGATTGCAGGAAATGTAGACCACTCGTTGGGGATTGAGGCGGCGCAGAGCTTTGATAACGTTGATGGCTCCCGTACGGGGAGGATCCAGTAAGACTTTATCGTAGGCACGCTCCGTCCATGCAGCATCGAAGTCATCGACGTACAGATCTGATTGAACAAACTCTACATTATCGATTTGGTTTCGTTCAGCATTATATTTTGCCCGCTGCACCAGACCTGCGTCGCCTTCGACACCCCATACCTTCCCGGCTCTGCGTGCCACGGGAAGAGTGAAGTTTCCCAAGCCGCAGAATAAATCAAGGATGCTGTCCTCCGGCCCTGGATCTAGGTACTCGATCGCCGCGTTAACTAGTTTTTGATTGATATCCGCATTGACCTGAATAAAGTCGGTAGGCTCGAAAGCAATGGTAATATTATGCTGCTGGAGACAGTAGTGCAGCATGGCCGGGGCTTGTGGATGGTGTGCGCGCACGGAGTCCAGCCCACCCGGTTGAAGAAAGACCTGCACCCCCCTGGTCTCGGCAAAAGCACGAAGGGCGTCCAGATCCGAAGCGGTCAGGTCAACCAGGTGGCGGAACACCAGAGAAGTTGCGTTATCGCCGACGGCAACCTCTATTTGAGGAATTTGGTCACAGCAGCTCATGCCTTGAAGCAGAATTTGCATAGCGGGTAGAAGCCCTGAAATATAGGCATCCAGCACCATGCACCTGCGCAGAGGCGTGATATAACTTTTTCTGCGCTCACGAAAGCCCACTAGCACGCCGCCTTTTTTAGGCACGAATCTTACACCCAGCCGGGCTTTGCGCCGGTATCCCCAAGCCGGGCCCGTAATCGGTTCAGCGTAGTCGTCGGCCTGCACCTTGGCGACGCGTGCAAGACAGTCGTTGAGCTGGGCTGCCTTGGCCAGGATCTGCTTGGTGGCAGATAAGTGCTGCAGGGCGCACCCTCCGCAAACCCCGAAATACTCACACGGAGGCTCTACTCTGTCTGGCGAGGGACGCAACACTTCTACTACCTTGCCCGTTTCATAGGACCGCCTTTTACGCCCGCGTTGGAAATGGACAAGCTCCCCCGGTAAAGCTAGGTCCACAAAAAAGACCTTGCCGTCGATTCTGGCCACGCCACGTCCATCGTGGCTGAGTGACTCGATCTCCGCGCGTTGGAACTGGCTATTCAAATATGGAATCGGTCGACCAAGCCTGTAAGAACTGATTAAGATGGGATTTATTTTCTTTAACTAGTTCATGCCTGACCAAATCGAATTCTTTTGCAAGTTGCGCTGGGCTTAACGTACCGCGGGCAAATTCCCACTTGAGATACAACAGGTAAGTGTTGAGCGCATCGGTTTCGCAGTAGTCTCTGATATCGTCGAATCTGCCATCCTGGTATGCCCCCCAAACTTGTGAGCCATCCATTCCGAGTTTACCGGGCAGTCCGCACAGCACCGCCAGCTGATCCAGCGCAACAGCCCCTCTCATTTGATACCCCGACAACACATCCATCAGGTCGGTATGGCGGTAGTGGAAACGATTGATGTAGTTATTCCATTTGAATTCACGATCATGCTCGCCCACATCCCAGTACCTGGGCGCAGTTACCCCTAGCTTGAGGCAACGATAGTTGAGCACCGGCAGGTCAAAGCCGCTTCCATTCCACGAAACAAGAGTGGGCGTGTAGCGCTCAATTCCCTCGAAGAATCGAGTGATGGTCTCTTTCTCTGTTGCATCATCTGCCCCTAAAGACCAGACTTTAAAACTCTCTTCCCGACGCATTACGATGGAAATGACGATGACGCGGTGCAGATGCAGAGGCAGAAAATCGGAATCCCGCAGCTCCGCTTGCTTGGCAAACATGACCCGCGCGATTTCGTCGTCACTGAGTCCTTCCAGGTTATACAAACGCTTACCGCCATCCGTGTCCGGAATGGTTTCGATATCAAAGGTTAAAATATTCAGCATTGCTGTTGTGCCGCGCTACTGTTTGCAGTTCTCTGGCCGGCGGTCATCTGCTAACCGTACGAGCGTCCCTCAGCGTCCTCTGCACTCAAGATGCTCCACGAGTAATTGTGGTTTACACAGGCCGTTATAGTCATTGATGTCCAGTCGATAGGCTATTCTCACACCTTCGGCCATATCCACATCTTGATATGACTCACTTTGGTAAAATGCCAGCGCATCAAATACCTTGTTGCTGCCTTTTATTCTCACCCGCAGCTTCAAATGCCGGTCAGCCAGGACTTTTCGGTCGAGTACGTCGAACTCATCGTCAAACACGGGTTCGGGGAAGCCCTGCCCCCAAGGACCGGAATGCTTGATCAGTCTGGCGAACTCCAGGGAGAGATCACTTTCGTCAAGCCTACCGTCACTCATTACGATACCCGACTGCACACTGGGATCGGTCTGACGTTCTACCTCGTCAATAAACGCCGTTTTGAACAACTCCAGGTTGGACTCCTTTAACGAAAGACCGGCCGCGGCGGCGTGGCCGCCGAAACGAAGGATCAGCCCCGGGTTTTTGACGTCGATTGCATACAGCACGTCCCGGATATGCAGCCCCTCGACGGATCGTGCCGAGCCCTTCAATTCATGCTGCTTAGTTTTAGCAAAGGCCACCACTGGACGATGGACGTTATCTTTAATACGTCCCGCAATCAATCCCACCACCCCCTGGTGCCAGGTTTGTTCGTACAGGCATATACCCGCGGGGAGGGTGCCACTGAACTCCTTCCCATTGACTATCTCAATGGCCTGGGTACGCATCTCCTCTTCGATTTGTCGGCGCCGCAGATTCAGTTCGTTTAACTCCCGCGCCAAGCGGCGCGCATGATCGTGATCATCCGTTAGCAGGCACTCTATCCCGAGTGACATATCTTCCAGTCGACCTGCTGCATTGAGTCGAGGGCCCACTACGAAACCCAGGTCAGACGAGGTTATCTGTCCAGGGTTACGGTTTTTGAATGCGAGCAGCGCCTGAATGCCCGGACGACAATGACCGCCGTTAATGCGCTCTAATCCTTTGTAAACCATAATGCGATTGTTCTTATCAAGCGGAACCAGGTCGGCAACCGTACCGACGGCTACCAAATCCAGATAGTCACTGAGTTTAGGTTCGACTTTATCTTGAAACCAGGAGATCTGCTTCAAATGGCTGCGCAGCGCAATAATCAGGTAAAAGATGACGCCAACTCCGGCCAGGGCCGAACTCTTAAAGTTGCTGCTAGTTAAGTTTGGGTTGACGATTGCGTCTGCGTTGGGGAGGCGCGCTGCTGGTAAATGGTGGTCGGTGATGATGACTGACATGCCGAGTTTCTTTGCAGTATCAACCCCATCTACGTTGGCAATGCCGTTATCTACCGTGATCAGCAATTCAGGATTCATTTGCGCCGCAACATTTACAATCTCGGAACTCAATCCGTAGCCAAAATCAAACCGATTTGGAATCAGGTAGTCAACCTGACTGGCTCCCATATTACGCAGCGCCAGTACGCCCAGCGCGGTACTGGTAGCGCCATCCGCGTCAAAATCACCAATAAAAATAATCTTCTGATCCATCGTCAGCGCGCGCGCCAACACCCTGACTGCATCCGCAACCCCGGGCAGCTTCTCCGGTGTGAGTAAACTCTCAAGGGTGTAGTCAAGTTGGTCGTTGGAAACGATTTGCCGGCCGGCATAAATTTTATTTAACACGGGGTGCAGCGTTTGATCAGCGAAGGCATTGGTAACACGTCTTTGGATTGTTTTGTGCTGCATTATCGATTGCGTGATCAGCTTGGTGAGAGTTATGAGGAATTTCGGTTGATTATGAAGGTTTCCATTATAATGGGTATACCGCCTTGAACTACTGACACAGGCTGAATGAAAAAAACAATAACCAATGCTGTAAAACTACTCATAGTAGCGGGTTTGGTTGTCTATGTCCTGAATAACATTCAGTGGCGCGACACCGTCAGTTATATCGATGCGGAAAGCGGTGACGTCGTACGTATCGAGACAGGGGTAATTCTAGGAGACTGGGATGCACCGACCATCGAGTTTATGCCTTCTGCTGCGGAACAGAGCGTGAAAGTTGATCGAGAAAGCGACGCTGCCCGTATCTCGCCCGGATTGTTTACCTATTTAGAAAATCTGGATTTTTATTATTTTACCATAGGCGTCGTGCTGATCATTTCTACGATTTTCTTTTCTGCTACCCGCTGGTGGTGGCTGCTGTGCACCAACCGTCTAGACGTTTCTCTGTTTGATAGTGTTCGCTACACCTGGCTCGGATTGTTTTTTAACAATGTTATACCGGGCCAAACCGGTGGAGATGTGGTCAAGGCAATATATATTGCCCGACGGTGCCACGCCGATCGTATCCCTGCATTCTTATCGGTGTTCGTCGATCGCGCACTGGGTTTGGCTTCTCTCGCTCTGCTGGCAGCAATCGTGGTTACGTTCTCAGCAGAGAGGTTTATGCAGCTTGCGGTTGCCGTTTGGTCGCTGCTGCTCGCCGGAATCGTGCTGGCTTGCCTGATGTTCAGTCGGCGTTTACGCGAGCGGATCGGCCTGAAGAAACTGTTGTCCAGACTGCCGGCAAAGGTAAAGCATCTGCTTAAAGAGGTGGACAGAGCGATTTTTCTCTATCGCAGCCATAAAAAAGGAATCAGCGCATGGCTGATACTGGGCGTTGGAAACCATGTTTTATCAGTGTCGGGAGTAGTGATGTTTGGGCACGCGGTGGGGGTAGGTATTCCAAGCAGCGAGTATTTTGTCTTGGTTCCAGTGATCATCATCGTGTCTGCGATACCGATTGCGCCAAACGGTTGGGGCATCGGTGAAGCTCTGTACGCCAAGCTGTTTGGTGAGTACGGCGCGGTCTATATCGCCGATACGCCCAACGCGCAGCTGGTAATGGCCACCCGCGGTATAGCCGTTTCGATTTTGTACAGAATTGTGCTCAGCGCGATTTCTTTACTGGGCGGTCTGGTGCTGATGTTCGAAAAGCAGCGTCTGAGCAGGCAGGAGATCCAGGAGCAGGCGAAAATTTAACAGCCAGCCAACCCCAGGCCTCGGCAAACTGACGGTGCATTGCGGCAGCCTCATATCATCCTGGCAGCATAGACCAACTGATTTGTGCGCTTCGCTCCCTGGACCGATCATTAAGGTTGAAACGAAACGCTGCGCTTTTATCTCTGCAAGGTGACGCGAACGGTGACGGTGCTGCCCGTGCTGCGGTTGATCGCCGCACTATTCACCTCGATTCCAATTTGTCGCAGCCTTTCCAGCCAGACTATCCATTGATCAAAATCCACGCCGGTTAACCAAATGTTTACTCGGCCATCTTCGTCGGGGGCCATCCTTCTTATTTTACTACTGATATCCGATTGCTGAGCGCTGCGCTCAATGATGGTCAACAGCGGTTCGCTACTTAACTGTTTTTTTGATTGGTTGCGCCGCAGTAAGGGTTCAATCTCACTCTGCTGTCTTCGCATCCAAGCCAGCGTTTCCTGCTTCAGCGGTATCTGCACTCTCAGCCGATTTAACTCATCCTGCCAGGGCTGCCAGACGAAGGTGTAAGCAAGAATCAACAGGGCGCCAACAATACCCCAGCCCAGTACAGCGCGTTCCCTGTCGTTCAGGCTCTGTACTCTCTGTTTGAGCTCTAACACTAGTGAGTAATCATGCTGACTGCAGTTTAAAACGCGCGCTGACTTTGTTATCCCGAGACCCCGACGATAACAGCTCCGCCTGAACATTTTTATCCTGCGCGAATCGTTGTTTCAATCGATCGAGACCGGCGAAATCTTTAGTCGTACAGGTAATGAGTAACGTATTTTCGCGAAACGTAATCTCTTCTAGGGTCGCTTGATCACTAGTCACCACGCGCGCAACCGCGGATAGCAGCATTTGAAACCGTCCCGCTGCGACTGTTTCCGTCTGCAGCATTCTCATCTGCTGCTCCATTTGAAGACGTGGGTTGACGATTCTCGTAACATGAGGGAAGGATTGTTGAAAAATTTCGACAATCTCCCGGTCGATTTCCCGATTCTGCCGATAAAGCAGATAGTTTTCGTACATGTCTATACCGATTTTAGTCAGCAATCCAAGGCACAGCAGGATGGCAGCTGCGCGATACATGCGTTTCAATCTGCCTGCATGTTTATGCGTATCGAGATCCTTGAGAATATTGATTTGATCGAACGGAGTATGCTGGTGCGTTAGCCAGTCCGAAAAGGTTCGGCCGATATCCCAATGCCTCACCGCGCTGCCGCCAAACCCTATTAAGCGCTGCGCTGTCTCTGCGTCATTGACCGCAATAGGGATTTGCGTGTCGCTGAGTGAATCCCACCAGTATTGCAGCGCATTGGCGTCAAAAACCATTCCGCTGCACTCGCCCGTACGCAATAGAAAGGAACCGTTTTTTTTCCTAGCCAGAGTGAGTCGCGTTTGATCGTGCAGGGGAACGAGCAGGAACTCGGGTATCAGCGCGTCCACCTCCCAACCCAGCTTTGTAAAGTCGGCTCTGACGGTATCAATGTACCGTTTATCAATAACTGCAACGGTCACGTTTTGCCCGAAGTTCCAGTGCAGCATGGTAAACACCAGTTCGTCCACGTCTGTTGCCAGGCGTTCTTCCAGCGCATAGGGAATTGCGGCCAGCACTTTAGCCTTTGATCGCGCCGGCAGATCAACACGGTGAATGGTAACCAGGCTGCCCGGAACAATACCCACCATCGCATTCAGGCGATCGGGTACAGGCAGAGATTGCAGTGTCTCGCTGATCCCACTGCCGATAACCTCACCCTGCCGGTCGACCAAAGCCCATTCGTAAGGTGCCTCAACGCTGAAATACAAGATCACGGCAGGCCTCTTCGCCGGTGTATAACCCTGACCTGCTGCGTCGAGCCCACTTTCTGCAGCAGGCTAAAAAGCCTGCCCCGCAGGCGGCCGAATTCAGCCCGGCTCCGCACTTCGAAAAATTGACTGGACACGTCAATCAGCGGGCCGATCTGATCGCCCTGCCCAGCCAGTTCCGCAGCGCCGAGAAACTCGCCGGCATCCTGATATCCCTCTTCTCCACGCCCCTGCGCAAGGGCTTCCGCCGCAGGCTCACCGAGGATTGTCGGGCTCAGCGCCCGCAGCAGCGCAATAGGGGCGGTATTGATGTTTATTTTTGCATCAACTGTGGGCAGTGCTGCTATAAAGGGTTCCAGTTTATTGATCACGGCGTCATCAAAACCGGCGACCCAGATTAGTTCACCCGTACTGCCGAACGCCTGGTTAGCAGAGCGGTAAGGGGGGGTTAAAGAGAGGTAATCCGGATCTTCCGCCCCCCGCGGACCGCTGACGTCAAAATCCGCGTCTATCCAGTCGATGGCGGCATCGGCCAGGGCTTCATCTATTTCCAGCACGCGCAGCAGGCGTTGGAACAGCGCGTACCACGGATCTTCTCTACTCCTCAGATTGTTCAAGTTAAAGCGACCCTGCAAATCCACTACTTCCGCCTGCATCCTGCCCTCATTGATCTGGGTTTCAGGTAACAGGTTGTGCCAAGCTTCAAGCAAATGGTCGTTTGTATTACCCTGCATATCCCGTTGTAAAACCTTGACCGCCCACTGCTCACTGCCCGTCATCATGTGATACATCTGTTCGTAATCACGCAGATTTGAAACGCGTCGGATGGCCATGTATTCATCCTCGATGAGGTAGACCGACAGCACAGTCAGCAAAACCAGAATGAACAGTACGGTCAATAGCGCCACACCATGCTGACCGAATCCGGTTGGGTATTTCTGCTTGTCAGCCATTACTAGCAACGGCAAACAAACGCTGGTATTGGTTTCCATTCCGCAGGGTTATTACAAATTCGACCCCGACAGGTAAGGTGCTCACCCCGGTCCAGTTAGTTTCCACTTCAAGCGTATCCGCCGGCGAATAAAAAAAATAGCGCACGGCAGCAGCCTCTATTCCCTGCAATACCGTGCTTACATACTCCTTACTGTCTTGATCGCGATCAAGAACCGCCCACCGCACACGCTGCAAGTTTCCCTCAACGAGACGCCAGGCGATGCGCTGCAAGCGGGATGTGATGCCCAGCGTGGGGCTGAGCTGCGACGTGGTCAGGCGGAGAAACTCGCCTTCCGCCAGCGGCAGCTCCCCGCCCGAAACCAGCGCGCCCTCAAGGTCACCAAAGCCGTCGCGCACCGGTCTATTGATCATGAAGCGCACATCGGTCTGCATCAGGGTCATAACCCGCTGCAGTGACGTCAGTTCATCCTGACGGTCGTTAATGATTGTTCTCGCGTCAAGGAAACGTATCAGCCCCGTGTAGCTGATAGCGGCGATTACCGCAAAAATACTGATTGCCACCACCATCTCCAACAGAGTAAAGCCCCCGGTCTGTTTCATTGTGCCTCCTCGTCGCCTGCTCCGTTTTCCGGAACCGCTGTCTCGCCTGAAATAGCTTCCAAGCTTTGGACGCCCTCCACACTTTGCTCTTCCGCTTGGTTTTGCGCCGGTTCGGGCGCAGCCGGTGGGGAGTACCTGGATAAGTAACCGAATAAGGTAGCGCTCACGTGCTGGAAGTCCTTATCATGAAAAACCGTCAAATCAATCCTGAGTAAGTCCGGGTCAGGCGTGGTGCTCACTTCCTCCCGGGTGTACCAGATTCTGCCCCCCATTTCGCGCTGAAACTCGGTGCTGACCGGGCTGGGCCACGTACGCGTAATCCTCAGCTCTGCCAGCCGGTTGCTGGCGATCCATGAGGCCAGCGCGCGATCTTCCGTAGCTTGCAGCAGTTCAACCGCGCTGTGCGTGGTTTTAACCACGGCCATGATACCGATGGCGGCGATTGCCAGCGCCGCCAGAATTTCGAGCAGGGTAAATCCTCGTTCAGATGTCATCTTTTCGCGTTCGTTCTACGCGAATATTCAACGAATCATCCAGAGACACAACGTGCCAAAACTCGTCGCCCGCCACGGCCAGGCGGAAAGGCGTGATCTCGTCGAGGCCCTGTATGATAACCCGCCCCCTGTGCGCCACGGTTTGCTGTGGAACCTCAAAGCGAATGGAAAGATAATCGGGGAAGTAACGCGGTCTCAATACATCGTCACGCGTGACCGGTTTCCATTCGTTGTCTGCCAGCAGGAATTGATAGCGCTTCCGCTTCTGGTCAATCTCGACGGCGTAAATTCTGCCCGATATCATGCTGACATCTCTAACGTGTTCGGTCAGCCGGGCGAACCGTCGCGCTTCCAGTTGCGCAATCTGATCCAGATCCCGCCCCAGGTTAACCCCTACCAGACTCACCGTCAGCACGACGAGCGCTACCACCACCATAATCTCCAGCAGAGTGAATCCGTTTTGTCGACGGATACCTGTCTGCCGCCCAACCGGGCAGCGCGCAGCGTGATGCGGACTGCCGTCGACGCACACCCCTGACTGATCTTTCCCCGCGTCGTGCTTGTGTATCGCTATCTGCAGAATCGACTGAACGATTGTCAACTTCTCTGATCCAGATTCCAATTCCCGATTTCATCATCTACGCCCTGCCCGCCGCTGCGCCCATCCGCGCCATATGACCAGACGTCGATTTCCATTTTTTCCCCGGGACTTAGATACTGGTATGGATTTCCCCAGGGATCGGCGGGTAACCGTTCGATGTAACCGCCTTTCCGCCAGTTTTTCGCCATCGGCTCACCAGAGGGCGGTTTGATCAGCGCCTCTAAACCCTGCTCAGTGCTGGGGTAATTGAAATTATCCAGTTTGTACATCTTTAACGCTGTGCTCAGCGCCTGTACATCGACTTTGGCCTTCGCGATCATAGCCTGGTCCTGTCGACCCAGCACTCTCGGCAAAACGAGCGTAGCCAGTAACCCGATAATCACGATCACTACCATTACTTCTAACAGTGTAAAACCGCGTTGTCGCATGTAACCACCTCAACTAATTAACTGATTTAAATCAAATATGGGCAGCAATATCGCGAGAACGATTAACAGCACTATTGCCCCCATGGTTAGTATCATGGCCGGTTCAAACAAGCCAACCAGTACAGCGATTCTCGCTTCCAGTTCACGTTCCAGCGCAGAAGCCGCTTTTTCCAGCATCTCATCCAGTCTTCCGCTCTGTTCTCCGCTTGCAACCATCTGTATGAGTAAGGGTGGAAAGTTTCCATTGCGTGCCAAAGCACGATGTATGCTAACACCCTCAGCCACTTCGCCGGCGGCGTCGGCCAGGTTCTGGCGCAGTACGACATTAGTCATTACACCCTCGCTTGCGCGCATGGCCGATAAAAAGGGAACCCCGCTTCCCACCATGATGGCCAGGGTTCGCGCCATTCTTGCCGTGTTTGATCCAAGTGATAAACGGCGCACACCCGGAAATTTTAGAATCATCTGATGGATGACAGTTTTCATGCCGGCGTTTCTCAGGGCGAACGCACCCGCCGCCCACAACCCCAGGACTGCAGCGATCAACCAGATGCCATGATCAAGCATGAACTCGCTGATGCTGATAAGCGCTTGCGTCAAGAACGGTAAGGCCTGACCGGTATCCTCAAATACCTGCACGACTTTTGGAACCACGTACACGAGCAATCCAACGACGATCAGCATGGCAACAAGGGTAAGGATCACGGGATAAATCAGCGCCACACTTATGCGCTGCTGTATGCCCCGCCTGGTTTCTACAAACTCTGCTAAACGCTCTAACACCTCGTCCAGGTTACCGGACTGCTCTCCGGCGGCAACAGCAGCATGATAGATTTCGATGAAGGAGCGCGGATACTGCGCTATGGCTTCAGCCAGGGATCGACCCTCGACGACCTGCGAGCGAACCCCGCTCAGTACGGATTTAACCTGATGCCCCTCGGCTTGCTGAACGAGAGAGGATAAAGACTCCTCCACGGTCAAGCCAGCACTGAGCAGAGTGGCGAATTGACGCGTGATGATGGCAAGTTCGCCGGTTTTGATTCTGCCGCGTCGCGCTGTCGCTGGCTTGCTTTCGGGCGCAGTTACCTGGGTTGCTGCCGATTCATCCGTCACCGCCACAACGTTCATCGGCGTCAGTCCCTGCTCCCGCAGGTTTTGCCGAACCTGTCGGGCAGAATCTCCATTGGAGATGCCTTTTCTGGTTCGGCCCTGCAGATCTAAGGCCTGATATTCAAAAGCGCCCATCAGCTGCCGGGAAAACGTGCGCGGGTGGTTGTCACGTGCGGCTTCTCTCCTGTCTCTAGCTGTCGATAGACACCCGCAGTACCTCGTCAATACTGGTTTTTCCTGCAAGCACCCTGTCGAAACCGTTTTGCGCGATACCCTTGGTAGACCGACGAACATACCTGAGCAATTCGTCCTCACTCACTCGATCGTGGATCATAGCGCGCAGATGATCATCGATAACGACGAGTTCGTAGATACCTGTGCGGCCGCGGTAACCCATTTGGTCACAAACCGTGCAGCCCACAGGCTTATACAATTGAGCACCGTCACCTGCTGCCAATCCCACCAGCCGACACTCCTCCTCGCTTGGCGCGTAGGGCTGGGTACAGGCAGCGCACAAGACGCGGACAAGGCGCTGCGAAAGCACCGCAATCAGGCTTGATGAGATGAGAAACGATTCCATCCCCATGTCCATCAGGCGAGTGACCGCACCGATGGCGGTGTTGGTGTGCAGCGTGGATAAAACAAGATGCCCGGTTAGACTGGCCTGTACCGCAATTTCAGCGGTCTCCAGATCTCTGATCTCACCAACCAGCACGACGTCGGGATCCTGCCGCAGAATGGATCGCAGACCGCTGGCAAACGTGAGTCCTATCTTCGCGTTGACCTGTGTTTGGCCGACGCCATCCAAATCATACTCGATCGGGTCTTCTACGGTCAGAATATTCAGCTGTTTCCGATTCAGTCGAGTCAGGCCGGCGTAGAGTGTGGTGGTTTTGCCTGAGCCGGTGGGACCGGTAACTAAAATGATGCCGTGCGGGGTGTGAATCAGCCGGTCGAATTTCTCCCTGATCTCGTCATTCATTCCCAACTGTTCAATGTCCAGGCTGGACGTCGTCTTATCAAGAAGTCTGAGCACAACGCGCTCACCGTGCTGCGTTGGCAATGTTGACACCCGCACGTCAACCGGATGATCGCCGACGCGCAGGGAGATGCGACCGTCCTGCGGCAACCGCTTTTCGGCGATATCCAGTCTGGCCATCACTTTGATACGGGCCGCCAATGCACCATGCAGGGCACGTTTGGGTTCGAGTACATCCCGCAGAACGCCATCGACGCGCAGTCGTACTACTGAAGTCTGTTCAAATGCCTCTAAATGGATATCCGACGCGCCCTCTCGAATAGCCTGAGTGAGTAATGCATTGATCAAGCGAATAATGGGCGCCTCGTCTACCGCCTCCAGCAGATCCGTCGTCTCCGGCAGTTCGCCAGCAAGACGCTCAAGATCAAACTCGCTATCCAAGTCATCAACCATTTGGGTAGCTTCGGACTGTCCCTTGTCATAGGCCTGCCGCAAAATGCGGTCAAAAGTGGTTTGATCTGTCTGGTGGAACCTGAGCGGTCCGGCCAGCTTCCGACGCAGCTCGGTTACGACATCGAATCCGGGCAGGTTAGAGCACAACACGTGATTGTGGCCCTGGCTTTGGAACAGTGCCAGCACGTTGTTTCTTTTGGCAAACAAATACGGGACGGTAGTAACGAACTCCGGGTTTACCTGATCAAGCCACTGCTCATGCACGTTATCGAATAGAGCTTGTGCCTGCTCAGTCACAGTTAGTCCCTCAGCGTTCGGCGTCCAGCTCTGGCAGCACGGGTGGTTCGCCCCCCTCAATCAGGTTCTTGGTGCCCTGCTGTGAGCCGATCTGCTGATTGCGGATGAACTGATGTTTTTCGCGCGTGGGACCCGCCAGATCAGCCGTTGTCCGCACGATCTTAGGCTGGAGAAAGATCATGAGGTTGGTTTTAACTGCGGTTTTGGCTTTACGCCTAAACAATGCGCCAATCAGGGGAATTTTCCCCAGCAGTGGGACCCACTCTACGGTGCCAACGACGTCGTCTCGAATCAACCCCCCGAGTACGATGATTTGTCCATCGTCGACTTCTACCGTAGTTTGTATAGAGCGCTTATCTGTGATGATGTCAGAGGCGGCCTGAATGCTGATGTCGCTGACATTTGAAATCTCGTGTTCAATCTCGAGGCGAACCGTATTGCCGGCATTGATCTGCGGAGTGATTCTGAGCGTAATCCCGACATCCTTGCGCTCTATGGTTTGAAACGGATTGAGCGCATTGACCGCCGTATCTTCGCTGACGTTAACCGTAGTCGAGGTTGCCACATTCGTTGTGAACTGACCCGTTATAAACGGCACTTCGCGCGCGACCACGATCTCGGCGGGCTCATTTTCAAGCGTCACCAGATTGGGAGTTGATAAGATATTGGTATCGGTATCACTACGCAATGCTCGCAGCACTACTGCCAGGTCCGGCACGATGTTGCCGGTGACGTCAATAATCAAGTTGTTGAGGTATCCAAGAGTCAGCCCGCCGGCTTGCTCACTGAATTCCGTGCTGCCAGAAGTTTGGCCACCGCTGGTCCCGCTGTCGGTGAACTGCCACTCTATACCTAAATCTGCCGCCCGATTGGTAGAAACCTCAGCGATGATAGTCTCTACATAAACCTGCTCACGTCTGACATCGAGCTGCGTAACCACATGTTCAATCGTACGAAACAAATCGTTGGGTGCGTGGATGACCAGCGCGTTGGTTGCCTCATCTGCCTGCACCGTCTGCTGCTCGACTTCTGCCGCGGCGACGCCCCCGTTGCCAGCCGATACGCTTCGCACCCGGGTGATGTTGTTCAAGATTTCGACCAAGTCGACAGCTTTGGCGTGCTTTAAATAGATGACATGTACGTCGCCTTCGATCGGCCTGGCAATATCCAGCTGATCAATCACCGCTCGTAACAGCCTAAACTCATTGTCTGGTGCGTTGATGACCAGGGCGTTAATCGCGTCGTCGCCCTGGACTGAAATAGTGACCTGCTGCGTGTTTGGATCGCCGGTTTTCTGCAGCGATGCGGCGAGTTGAGAGAGCACACCAGCCAGCACCGTAGCCTGAGCATTTTTCAGGTATACAACATGCACGCTGGCGCGTCGGTCAGGCACATCTATACGATCGATGATCTCGATCAAGCGGTTTACGTTGAAAGCCGTATCGGTAAAGACCAGAGTGTTTGTCGGTGCATGCGCAGCGAAATGACTGGTTGGCGGGAGCAGCGGACGCAGAATAGGCAACAGTTCCTGCACGGCCGCATGTTTTAGTCTGAGCACGTGGGTGATTTGTCGGTCACTCCCAGCGGTGCTGGCGTCCGCTTCCATCGGAGTCGGGCTCTGCTTCACAATGTTGCTGGGGACGATTTTGGTTACGCCTCCGGCAGGTACCGCGGCGAAGTTATGCACCTCCAGTACCGATAGAAAGACGCTGTAAATCTCATTGGCATCTAAAGGGCCACCGGACACCAGAGTGACCTTACCTTTAACCCGCGGATCGACGATGAAGTTTATCCCAGTCACTTCTGATACGGTGTTGATCAGGGCGCGAATATCGACATCCTGAAAGTTAAGCGTAATTTGTTCCGAGGATTGAGTGGTCGGGGCCGGGTCGGCTGTTTGCGCCACAACGGGAAAGTTCCCCAGTAAGAACCCAACGCCGGCAGCGCACAGTATGAAAGTGTGGCTGTGTCTGTATTTAGTCACGCAACCTTTTCGCTACCTTTATCTAGATACCAGGTATAGGTGGCCCGGATTCCCTGGGCCAAAGATGTTTTCGGCTGCCAGCCCATTTCCCGTATACGCGATGAGTCTAGCAATTTACGCGGAGTACCGTCGGGCATGCTGGAATCAAATGTTATCTTGCCGGTAAATCCAACCACCGATGCAATCAGTTCAGCGAGTTCTTTAATGGTCACTTCCTCACCTGAACCGACGTTAACAACGTCATACCGATGTTCCTGCTGAAGACAGAATATGCAGGCGTCCGCTAGGTCATCTACAAGTAAAAACTCTCGTCGAGGGCGGCCGGTACCCCACAGCAACACCTTATCGCTGCCGCTGTTTTTTGCTTCTGTTATCTTGCGGATCAGCGCAGGGATTACGTGCGAAGTGTTGAGATCGAAATTGTCATTTACGCCGTAAAGATTTGTTGGCATTAAAGACAGGTACTGGGTGTGGTATTGGGCGTTATACGCCTGCACCATCTTTAGCCCCGCAATTTTAGCAATGGCGTAAGGTTCATTAGTGGGTTCTAGCGGGCCGGTCAATAAATGCTCCTCGCGCATCGGTTGCGGACAATCGCGCGGATAGATGCATGAACTGCCAAGAAACAGAAGGCGTTTTACCTCATGCTGATACGCGGCATGGATGACGTTGGTCTGTATTGCCAGGTTCTGCTGAATGAACTCCGCACGGTACGTGTTATTAGCATGGATACCGCCCACCCTGGCCGCTGCCAAGAACACATAATCAATTTCATGTTGATCGAACCAGGCATTAACCGCAGCCTGATCGGTCAAATCACACGCCCGTCTATCGCTGGTGACGACGTTGTTGAATCCGCCGGCTGTAAGTTGACGGACGATGGCGGACCCCACCAGCCCGTTGTGACCGGCAACATAAATCGCGTCATTGTGCTTCATACCAACCCTCAAGTTTTAGCCAATATTATCTAATATTATGGCCTTCACCGCGCCCTCTTCTGCTGCTACGGTCATCGGTTTTGCGCTCGAGCTAATGGCCGTATCGGGGTCCTTTAAGCCGTGCCCTGTTACCGTACAGACTACCGTGCTGCCGGGTATTAGCCTGCCCTGCTCCAGATCCACCAGCAGTCCGGCAATTGATGCGGCCGAGGCCGGCTCGCAAAAAATTCCTTCCTTTTCAGCCAGCATCTTTTGCGCATGAAGAATCTGTTCGTCTGACACGCCGGTAAACCAGCCTCCGGATTCCCGGCTCGCGGTCCAGGCTGACTCCCAGGACTGCGGTCGACCGATGCGGATGGCTGTGGCCACCGTCTCTGGATTATCTACGAATGCGTTGCTCAGAAAAGGCGCAGCGCCCTCGGCCTGGTAACCGAGAAGAACTGGTCTTTTCTCTGTCAACCGATCGCTGACAAAGCGGCACTGACCTTTACAGTATGCGCAGGCTGCGGTGGTCCGTTCACCGGGAACCCCTGCCGCCTCGCAGTAGCCAATCCAGTGTGCCGTGATGTTGCCTGCATTGCCAACGGGCAGGCAGTGATAGTCCGGTGCGCGACCCAAGGCCTCCACCACTTCGAACGCGATCGTTTTTTGCCCCTGCAGACGGAACGGGTTGACCGAATTAACCAGCGTGACGGGCGCAGCATCGGCCAGTGATTTGACCAGCGCCATACCCTGATCAAAGTTGCCCTTAATCTGGATCACTTTTGCACCATGCATCATTGCCTGAGCCAGCTTACCTAGCGCGATGTTGCCCTCGGGGATGATAACGAATGCGGTCAATCCAGCCCGTGCGGCGTAAGCGGCCGCTGCCGCTGACGTGTTGCCCGTCGAGGCGCAGATGATTGCCCGGCTGCCTTCGTCCACCGCCTGCGTAACGGCGACGGTCATACCCCTGTCTTTGAACGATCCGGTTGGGTTGGCGCCTTCGTATTTGACATAAAGATCGATTTCTAAGGCCAGGAACTGGATTAGATTGTGCAGCTTGACGAGCGGCGTGCCGCCCTCCCCCAGGCTGACCGCGGGCACACCCGGAGCGATTGGCAACCGCTCGCGGTACTTGTCAATTAACCCGGTGTAATGTAGGGAAAACGGCTGTTTAGGCGTCATGGGCAGAATAACTAAGGTGCTCCACCCGTATGCGGTTTACCCGTCCGAGAATAGAGTCAAGCTGTTCAAGTTTGCGCAGTGCTTCATTCATGTTCTTTTCCCGCGTCCGCTGGGTGAGGATAATCACATGAGCGCGTTGCGTTGCCACCGGCTCTTTTTGCAGTATTGCTTCAATACTGATGTTCAGCTCGCCGAATATACGGGTTACTTCCGCCAGGACGCCTGGTCGGTCGATGGCCTCCATGCTTAAGAAATAAGCAGTCTCAAATTCGTCCGGATGAGCAACCGGAATGTGGGAGATCGCGTCGGCCTGGAAGGCCAGGTGCGGTACGCGGTTATTGGGATCAGTGGTTAACGCCCGGACCACGTCAACGATATCCGCGACAACCGAGGAAGCCGTGGGGTCGGCTCCCGCGCCTGCGCCGTAGTGCAGAGTGGGCCCGACCGCGTCGCCGTTCACCAGTACTGCGTTCATAATACCGTCCACGTTGGCAATTAGTCTGCGATATGGAATCAAGGTCGGGTGAACGCGCAACTCGATTAGTTCTCCGTTGCGCTTGGCTATGCCTAAATGCTTCACCCGGTAGCCCAACTCCTCCGCCTGCCGGATATCGTCGATAGTAATGCCGCTAATGCCTTCCGTATACACTCTGTCGAACTGCAGCGGAATACCGAAGGCGATAGCCGCTAGGATGGTTAATTTATGTGCAGCATCGATGCCCTCGATATCGAATGTCGGATCTTCCTCCGCGTAGCCGAGCTTCTGTGCCTCGGCCAGCGCACCAGCAAAAGTGGTTCCCTGATCTCGCATGCTGGTCAAAATGTAGTTGCCGGTTCCGTTAATGATTCCAGCCAGGGATTCAATACGATTACCCGCAAGGCCTTCCCGTATAGCCTTGATGATTGAGATGCCTCCCGCCACCGCCGCTTCAAACGCGACCACCACACCTTGACGCTGGGCGGCGTCAAATAGTTCATTGCCGTGAATAGCAACCAGGGCTTTGTTGGCAGTAACGACGTGCTTATGGTGTTCTATGGCATTTAATATCAATTCTTTTGCCGGTGATACGCCGCCGATCAGCTCAACTACAACATCAATGTCGGGATCCTCGACCAGGGCAAACGGGTCTGAAACCAGCCTGAAGCCGCTGGTGTCACAGCTTCTTTTACGCCCCAGGTCCCGGGCGCAGGCTGCGCCAATTTCGATGTGCCGGCCGGCCCGCCGGGCGATTTCACCGGCGTTGCGGGTAAGCACATTTACGGTGCCGCCGCCGACGGTGCCGAGACCTAAAATACCGATTTTTACCGGCTTCAGGGCGTTGCTTCGGTCAGTTCTCATCAGTTCTTCTGGCAGTTCATATCGCATCTTCGATACTCAGCCCCTGGTGCAACCCGGTGCTTATTCAATCCGATGGGACTCATTCGCTAGTATCGCTGTTTTCAGCTGATCGGTATATCCCTATGACCCTATGATGATTCGGTGCCAAACATCAACACGGCGCCCAAACGAGACTTGTTATCTCTTTTTTCGGTATTCTACAGGTTGGACACCTTAACAAACGCTGAACGATGTAAACCGTCGATGAAACTGCACCTTAATGAAAGCCATGACCTGCTGCTCATCCGAAGCTATTCGGCTGACCGGATTATCCTGGGTGAACAGCATTACCACACGAGCCTGCTGGTCACTCCCGACAAGGTGGTTGCCAACTGGGGGCCCACGGCGATATCTGACCTGAAAGAGCAGGATTTCAAGCTCATGCTGAAGCTGACGCCTGAGGTCGTTCTGCTCGGCACCGGCCGGCGGATGCAGTTTCCGGCGCGCGTCATTACGCGCCCCCTGCTGGATCAGTCTATAGGGCTTGAGGTCATGGATACATCGGCTGCTTGCCGCACGTACAACGTGCTGGCCGGAGAAGGTCGGCGCGTTCTGGCTGCGCTCATCATCGAGTCACCGTCCGACGGTTAGGCTTGTGCGAAAAACCTGAATACTGAAACGCTTACACACAGCCGGCGGGCGCGCTGCCGTAAATCCATTGGAAAATGCACCGGTCAGCTAACCAGCAGACTGTCTAAAGAGTATCCTCGGTTTTCCAGCAGCGACCGGAGTTTGGCCAGGGCTTCTACCTGTATCTGCCGTACCCGCTCGCGGGTCACGCCAACATCCATTCCGACCTGTTCCAGAGTTGATATGTCGCGTCCAGCAAGGCCAAAGCGGCGTTCGACAACTTCGCGCTGCTTCTCCGGCAGACACTCCAGCCACTCCTGGATATACTTGATCACTTTCTCGTTCTGCAGTATGTCCGCCGGGTCGGACGCTCTGGTATCCGGAATGGCATCCAGCAGCGTTCTGTCTGGATCGGCCTCAAGTGGCGCATCCACCGAGGAAATTCGATCATCCAGGCCCAGCATGCGCTTCACGTCTTCAAGCGGTGCGTCCACCATCTCGGCTATTTCCTCCGCCTTTGGTTCATGATCCAATTTCTGCGTAAGCGTTTTGGCCGCGCGATGATAGACGTTGATTTCTTTCAGAATATGGACCGGTAGCCGGATTGTGCGCGTCTGGTTCATGATGGCCCGTTCGATGGTCTGGCGAATCCACCACGTGGCATAAGTCGAGAATCTGAAGCCCCGCTCTGGGTCAAATTTTTCTACCGCCCGAATCAGCCCAAGATTGCCCTCCTCGATCAGATCGAGGAACGCCAGGCCCCGGTTGATGTATCGCCGTGCGATTTTAACGACTAGCCGCAGATTACTCTCTATCATGCGGTGCCGCGCATCGGGGTCACCCTTCAGACACAGCCGACCGTAATGCACCTCTTCTTCGGCGGTAAGTAATGGGTAGAATCCGATCTCACGCAGGTATATCTGCGTGGCATCGGCTTGTGCGAGCTTGGAACGCGAGCTCGTTTTTTTCTTTACCTCGGACTTCTTGCTACGACTGTTTTTTTCTGCTGACAACTGGCAATCCATACGACACCCCCTTGTTTAACCAGTATTGACTTAAGGATGTTTAGGCAGGTAGTTCAACGGATTGACTGGTTTCCCCCTCTGTCGGATCTCGAAGTGCAGCTTGACCCGATCAGTGCCGGTATCCCCCATCAATGCAATCTGTTGCCCCTTGCTTACTGCCGTCCCATCCTCCACTAACAATTTACTGTTGTGTGCATAGGCACTTAGATAAACTTCATCATGTTTCACTATAATAAGCTTCCCGTAGCCCCTAAGTCCACTCCCTGCGTATACTACTTTTCCCCCGGCGGCAGCACGGACTCCCCGGCCATTTTCTCCGCCTATGTCAATTCCCTTGTTTCCAGATTTTGTAGAAAAACGCTTTAAAATCGGTCCTTTAACGGGCCAAGTCCATCCATTTTGAGAGCTTCTTTTAGCAAGTGTAGTCGATTTCGGCTTTGATTTAAGTGTTTTTTTCTCAGTCGCGGCAGTATTCTTTGATCGATCTTGCGCAGACGGGGCCAAGCTCAAGCGCTGTCCTGCCCGTATAACGTAGGGAGCGCTGATGTGGTTCCAGCGGGCTAACGTTTGGTAATCAAGCCCCGCTCCCCAGGCGATGCTGTACAGCGTTTCTCCCGCCCGCACCACGTGAAAACCACGTTTTTGCTTTTTTTGCTGCAGCGATTGAGCTTTATCTGACCGCTTAGCACCGCTATGTTGGCTGCTGCTGACGATGTTGACCTTCGCCTTGGATGAAGACCGATCTCTGACCGGCACTTCCGAAGTATTTGCGCAACCCGCGAGCACAAAACACAGCAAGCCTGTCAGCCATAGTTTCAACTTATCACATCCCAAATGAGGAGGCCTGCAGCGATAACGCCTACCGTGATCCAGCCGATTAGATCAATCCGACGGTGTAAGAATGTAGCGAACTTATCGCCTCCCCAAACGATTAATCCGGCGACGAGAAAAAATCGGGCACCTCTACCGATTGCTGAGGCCAGGATAAATGGCACCAGCGCCAGTGACAGCACGCCGGAGGTCACAGTAAATAGCTTGTAGGGGATGGGCGAAAAACCCGCGATGAAAACGACCCACACACCGTAGGCATCGAACCACATCTTGGTTTGGTCGAAGCTTTCCTGTGCCTGGTAGAAATCAATCAGAGGTTGGCCCAGCTCTTCGAATAGAAAATAACCAATGAAGTATCCAAAAACGCCACCCAGCACGGAGGCCAAGGTCGTAATAGAAGCGAAGTACCAGGCCCGCGTCGGCATGCTCAAAGTCATCGGAGCCAGCATCACGTCCGGGGGGACGGGGAAGAAAGACGACTCCGCGAAACTGAGGGCACCCAGATAGCGTGGGGCGTGCGGGTGCGCGGCCCAGCGCAGCACTCTTCGATAAAGAGGTGAGAAAAGCTTCATAACACTATGTATTTTATATTTATTATACTATAAATTTAAGTCGTTCCTTCGACTAGTGGCACAAAGCGCACGGTTTCTAGCTCTTGCTGCTCATAGCCCTCCTCTGTTCTGATGATTTTTAACAGTTTTTGCTGGTTTCGCTCACCCACAGGCAGAATCATTCGCCCCCCCACAGCCAGCTGGTCGAGCAGGGTTTGCGGGATGTGCTGAGGGGCTGCCGCCGCTAAAATGGCGTCGTAGGGCGCGTGTTCCGCCCAGCCCAGGAAGCCGTCGCCGTGGTGCAACTTGACGTTGCGGAGACCGATATCGTACAGGCGGTTGCGAGCCTGCTGAAACAGTTCCTGAATGCGTTCGATGCTGAACACCTCATCGACCAGGCAGGCCAGTATGGCGGTCTGGTAGCCGCACCCGGTGCCGATTTCGAGCACCCGTTCCGGTGTGCTGTCCTCCAATAAAGCCTGCGTCATCAGCGCCACCACGAAGGGTTGGGAGATGGTTTGCCCATAGCCGATCGGTAGGGCAACGTCTTCATAGGCGCGGCTGGCCAGGGCCTCATCGACGAACAAGTGCCGGGGCACCATGTCAATGGCCTGCAGGACCTGCGGGTTGTGTATGCCCTCGGCCGCTAGACGTTCCACCAGTCGTTTGCGCGTCCGCGTCGAGGTCATGCCGATCCCTTTGGATACGCGACGAGACAGCGACCTTATTGGTTTGACCGCTTTAACCATTGCGCTAATTCTGCAAGTGATTCTCGGTGGGTTAAATCTACTTTCAGTGGGGTTACGGAGACATATCGGTTACGCACAGCATAAAAATCTGTCCCCTCTCCGGCATCCTGTTCCCCACCCGGCGGTCCGACCCAGTAGATGGTCTCGCCGTTGGGGTCCTGACTGCGGATGGCCGGCTCTGATTTGTGTCTGAGGCCCAAACGGGTTACTTGAATGCCTGCCAGTTTATCATAGGGGACATCCGGCACATTGATATTTAGAATGGTATTACGTGGCAGCGGCCGGCGCGTCATGTCATCTATAAGCCGCAGAACGACGGTGCATGCGGTCGCGACATGCTTGTCCTCGAAACCTACCAAAGACACCGCCATCGTCGGGAAACCGAGAAAACGCCCCTCCATTGCCGCCGCAACCGTGCCGGAATAGTGCACATCGTCCCCCAGGTTGGCTCCGCGGTTGATGCCGGCAATCACCATGTCCGGCTCGTCCGGCATCAACCCGGTAATGCCTAAGTGCACGCAGTCCGTCGGCGTGCCGTCGACATAGTAAAAACCGTTGTGCGCCTGATGAACGCGAAGCGGACGTTTTAAGGTCAGCGAATTACTCGCACCGCTGCGATCCCGATCCGGCGCTACCACCGTGACCTCACCAATGGCTTTCAGCGCCTCTGCCAGCCGGTTTAAACCCGGACCAAGGTAGCCATCATCGTTGCTTAACAGGAAACGCATAAAAAACAATAAACAGTAAGGAATGTAACCGACGCGTAAAAACGTCACGGACTATACCTTTAAGCGCACATGGAATCACCTGTAAGAGTTAGGAGTGGCGCCCCATCCCAGATTCAGAAACCCCAATCCGTTGTCCCTCAATTGCGGGTCATTTAGCCATGTAAGAAACGTCCAACTCCTGTGCCTAGTTTTTTAATACGTTACTAGCAGCAGACGCAGACACAACATGTCCTTTAAATAAGCCGCTTTACAGGTGTAAAATTCCGAAATTGGGTGTCCGTTACTGTGGGGGTGGCGTGAAATTTCTATTTCAATCGCGTATCCGTGCTGGGTCAGCACACACTGTGCCTGAGGGGTGCATGATGGCTGTGCTCGGCAAAAGTGGAGGCAAACCACCTGTTGATTTGTTGCTCGCGACAAACCGGGTGTATCGAGAAAAAGTTGCGCGGAATACACTTCCGCTAACGGAGTTTTCAGGGAAGATAGACGGCTTGTTTCGAAGTCGGGATCATGTTTATGTTTGAAGCAACTTTACTCATTTTTGCATGTATCTCACTTGTTGTCGCCATCTCAGCTTTATTGAAATTGCGGCATAACGCTAAGAGCGCTTCAAACCGGATACGCGAGGAACGGGGATATGTTAAAGGTGAATTCCTCTCCCCTGCGGATGTTAAACCGGTTGGCGATTGGAAGGAGAGGAATCACGGTGGGACCAAACTGCACCTTGCGGCCCACAATGGGAATTTGATCAATCCACCCGTCTAATTGAATAGGGCTATAAATCCTGCTCAGACTCAGACCACAGAGGTCCTGGAGGAGTGTGAGCAGATTTAAATCTAATAGTGTTTCATATTTTGAGTTAGCGATTCATCACCCCTACCGAACTCCAATTGAATACCACCATCCAATCGTTGCAGTGAAATGCTGCGCTGCGTCATAATGCGCTTCCCCCACCGCAGTAAATTTAGTGGAGACGTCAGCCATGACCCTTAAAAATAAAGTCGCCCTGGTGACCGGTTCGGCCAGCGGCATTGGCCGGAAAATTGCTGAAACCTACGTCGAGGCGGGGTTGAGGGTCGGCATTGCCGACATCAACATTGAGGCCGCCACCAGTGCTGCGGAGGAAATCGGTCCGGCGGCACTGCCTTTGTGCATGGATGTAACCAATGAAGACGAAGTTAACGCCGGCGTTGATAGCCTGGCGGCGCATTTTGGCAGCATAGACATTCTTGTCAGTAATGCAGGTATTCAGCATATCGATGCCATCGTCGACCTAGACTATTCTAGCTGGAAAAAGCTGCTTGCGATTCATTTAGACGGTGCTTTTCTGACCACCCGTGCCTGTATGCGGAAAATGGTGGAACGGGGCAAAGGCGGCAGTGTAATTTTAATGGGATCGGCACATTCCAAAGTGGCCTCGCCGCTCAAAGCGCCGTACGTAACGGCCAAACACGGACTGCTGGGTCTGTGCCGGGTGATTGCCAAGGAAGGAGCAGAGCACGCTATCCGTTCCAACGTTATTTGCCCCGGCTTTGTTTTGACACCTCTGGTGGAGAAGCAGATTCCTGAGCAGGCCGCGGAGCTCGGTATCAGTGAAGAGGAAGTAGTCAAGAACATCATGCTCAAGGACACGGTTGACGGGGAATTCACCACCTTGGACGATGTTGCCAGCGTGGCGCTTTTCCTCGCGGCGTTTCCAACCAATGCCTTGACCGGCCAGTCAATTATGGTTAGCCACGGCTGGTTCATGCAATAGCTGTGGCCAAAAAGACGAATATTACGCTCGCCCTACAGGGCGGCGGTGCCCACGGGGCGTTCACCTGGGGCGTATTGGATCGCCTGCTAGAAGAAGCGGACCTGCGTATAACCGGCATGAGCGGGACCAGCGCGGGTGCCATGAACGCGGCCGTGTTGACCGACGGTTTCGAACAGGGCGGGACGGACAGCGCGAAAGAGAAGCTGCATAATTTCTGGAAGGCTATGAGCGACTTCGGGTCCTTCAGCCCGTATCAGTCCGATCTGTTCAATCCAGGCTGGTCCGGCTGGTCACCCATGTCAATCTGGTTCGATACCGTATCCCGCGTCGCTTCTCCTTATCAGTTCAATCCATTCAACGTCAATCCGCTGAAGCGGGTGCTTGAGAACACCATAGACTATGACTGTCTTCGGCGCTGCGACTCGATCCGCCTTTACATATCGGCGACCAATGTGCGCACCAACCGGCTACGTATTTTCACCTCCCGTGAGGTATCGCCAGAAGTACTGCTGGCTTCCGCTTGCTTGCCAGAACTGCATCATGCAGTTGAAATCGACGGTGCTGCTTATTGGGATGGGGGCTATATGGGCAATCCAACTCTGGAGCCGCTGCTCCACAACTGTCACTCATCCGATGTGTTAATCATTCAGCTCAATCCTACGGAAAGGGGTACGATTCCCCAAACCGCCATTGAGATTGCGGAGCGACAGAGAGAGATCACGCTCAACTCCAGCCTCATGCGTGAGATTCGCAATATCGTCTACATCAACCGTGCGGTAGAACAGGGGGATATGACGGCACCGCGACTTGCTAAAATCTATCTACACCAGATCTCTGCCCAGGAAATCACGCGCGACTTAAGTGCTGCGAGCAAGTTTGATACCAGCTGGTCTTTTCTTACCCGCTTGAAGCAACAGGGACGAGAACATGCTGAGGCCTGGTTGAGACGGAACAAGCGCCATCTCACAAAAAAAACGACGCTTCCTCTGCATGAGTGGGAAGACTATTTAGATTATTAGGTGAAACTTCTCTGATCTAAGGGGCGCGGGTTGTTCCTGTTGCTGCTATAAACCTTACCGTGACCGGGCGCTGCCACCTCTACTGTTGTTTGTTTAAAAGAACAGCCTGCTGGCAAGCCAGAATGCACCGGTCAGACACAGCGCACTCAGCAGCAGGATAGACAGCAATAGCAGCACCTGATCCATTTCTACATCCTTTTCGGTCTTCCGCTTACCGTCAACTTTCGATTGAATGTCTTTGGTCGTTAGCACAAGGTTAGAAGGCAAAATTGATGTAACTTTTTAAACAATACACGTAACAACTTGATAAGGCAAATAATTACATCAGAGGCTGCGTTTCCATAATTAGTGTATGAGCGATGTTCGCTACCGGCCACAGCACCGCGGCAACAGTAAACGCGCTGCCTTGCTCAGTACGCGTTAAAGCACGAACTGCTCAGCACGATCAGCGTCAGGTCGCGCGGGCGTTGTGCGCCTTTTCGGCTGGGATCGTCAAATCGCTTTGCAGCGAAGCAATCAGCGAACTTCCGAGCCGGCGCCAAAAAAAATGCTCAACATATTTCATTGGCAAACGAATAGACTTTCTATTCGGAACTTCATTTATAATTAGGCGTGGCCGGTTCTTCATCCGGTTTTCACAATCCACCAGGGGTATGGGTATTGGGGTTCCCACAACAACTAACAAACCACGTGCGCAGTTTAACTGCACCGGCGCTTCCCGGTTGTTTTTGCATCTTCCCACGGCACGCGTCTTCGGATAGCAGCGCTATTCTAGTCTTGGCAACTTGAATGAAAGCATGTTGAGTTCCTAGTACCTGAGACATGACCAAAACCACAGCAAACTGTTTCGGGTGCTTCGCCATCTTATCTATGCTCTGGCCTCCGCAATGCATAGGAGCGGTGTGGGCAGAAAAGCTACCGGGTAATCAACAGATACTGCAGGCCGCGGTCCAGGAGCTGCAGAAATCAGATCAATTTAACGTGCGCGTGGCGCTGAGACGTGCGCTCGATGCGAATAAACCTCGTTATCCTTTTCACTGGCACAACCCATATACAAACCACAGCGGCACAATAACGTTGCTTAACGCGATTCAGGTAAAAGAGCATGGTCCGGTGTGCGTACCGCTGATGCATGAGTATTACACGAGCGAATCACCGCAGATCAAGCATGAAACAACGGTGTGCAGGGACAGCGCTGGCAACTGGAATGATACCAAAAGCCTGAACAGGTCCTCCGCGCCCACGTATCTGCAGCTGTACGCAGCAGAAACGGTGTTCCAGATACAGGGGGCGCTAAGACGCCTAGGTTACAACCCGGGTTCCGTTGACGGTGTCTTCGGTGATAGAACGCAACAGGCCATTGAGAAATTTGAACGCGACGAGGAGTTGCCCATCACGGGCGTAATCACTGTCGATCTCTCTGAGGCATTGAAGCGATCAGTACACAAGCTTAAAGGCGATTCGCTTGAAAGTAAGGCACAACCTTCAGATCAGGGGAGGGAGAACTCTGAGATCGCGGCAGCAGCAGCGCGAGTGTCAGCCGAAGAGACCACTTTTACAGCGGTAAAAAAAGGCACAGCAGCGCAATCGTCCGGCGCTGGCGTTGGCGCAAACAGAGCATCAGCCGACGACACGACTGCGTCTGAGCCATATCAGCCTTCGTCAACTGGCCTCGTGTCAAAGGATTTACTGGGGAAACGTCCTGCCGGAAATGCAGCCGCCGGAATCACCGTGGCGCAAGACACACCTGCTGCGGCACCGGCAGAGACCGAGTCTGCGGTTAGCACTGAGTTGCCAGTATCCTCAACCCTTTTGCCGGATAGGCAGAGCCACAGCGCGGCATCACTTTCGGTCGCTGAGGAATCCGGGAATGAAGCAGACGGCCCAACAGCGTTTGTGTCACTCAGGCAAAATTTCATGCAGGAGTTGAACAGCCTGATCTACACCGGCCGCGCAAAAATACGTCTTTTTTTCGAAGCATCGCTAAGCCGAAACACATTCCTTGCGATTACCGGATTAGCAGGCAGCATTGTTTTTGGGTTGCTGGCCTGGATGATCACGGTTAAAACGAGCGCATCCACGGCCTCAAGCTCGCAGCAGTCTAAAGCAGCTGAGCGGGAACTCCATGCCAAAATAGCCATCGTTACGGGGCAGCGTGATAGGCATGCGGTTGCTGAGATTAAGCCTCGTCGCCCTGCTGTCAACGGAGCGCGCCTGACTGTGGCAGGCAGACAAATTACGGCCGGGGCCGAAACCCGGCCGGATACGGAGGGTGGGGGAGCAGATAAACAAGGTCCGACGTCGTTGCAAGAGAATTTTTCTGCTTTCCGTGAAAAAGCGGCGCCAGTCGCGACCAATGAGCAAGGGATAAAGGTAAAAAAATCTGCGAATAGCGATTTGCGTTCGAAAACGAGTCCGTCATCGCGAAGCGAACCGCTTGTGCTAACTGGTGGCATAGCGGGCTCAAGCAAAGACACTGATAAATTTACCAATACGCTGCGAGCTATCAAGGAAGCCGAAGAGCTGATTGGGCGAGCGCAACGGATACTGAAGAAAGAAAACATTGATAGCACTACTCAGGCCTCCCTCGCACAGGCGATTTATATCGCCTCTAAACTGGTCAGGGACGCCGTCGCTCGCAGTCCTGCCGAAGAGCCCTCGGACGGCGTTACCATAGCGCTGCAGGATGCTTCCGGGCTGATTAGGGTAGCGCTGGATAAAAGCTCCCGTGTTGGAGTGCCTTGAACAACGCCAGTGCCGCGCTGCGGCCAAGCGGTATTTCGGGATACGGCGAAACGCCTGATTAGCGCAGCGCTTCTTTGAGGTCCTGCAGCGCGGGAACGAACCAATAGCTGCCGGTAACGGCCCGACAAAAATGGATCAACCTGTCATGCAGCCCATCTTCGCCATGGCCAAACATGCGATCCAGCCGCGTCTGCAAGTAACTTTGCCCACAGGCAAAGCCCACAAAATAAAGACCATGTTCTCTCACCGAACCATAGGGCGTGCTGCGGCGATAAATATGCGCGTCATCCTTCCGTGCGGCCATCCGGCTGATGTGACAATCCGGCGGCATGATTCCCTCTTCAAGCTCTATGCCGTCAGCTTTGGTACGCCCAATAGTAGCTTCCTGATCGCGAATAGATAGCGCGTTGAAAGACGCCAGATCGTGAACCCATTTCTGGGTGAGCGCAAAACTCCCACCTGCGCCGACACCGTCATGCGGTATCACAACCGTGCGATATCGCGCCGGCCCTGAAGGATTAGCTGAGCCGATAACGAATCCGGTTAAATCCCTATTCTGGTACCGGGCGAAGCCGAAAATCTCGAGCCTTGCCAGTGCGCTCTGCTGCATCGCCCATTGTATAAAGCGGGCCGCCTCAAAATTACGATCGTGGCTGTCACTGTGCAGCCAGAACCAAACATCATTTTGCGTGCGGGGTGCGGTAAATCCCTGAACACCCTCGATGGCACGAAAGTCCTGAAAATTTTCATCAGCATTCCAGGACATCATTTTAAGCCATAGCGAAGGTCTGAATCCAACAACGATTTGTCCGTCCGGTCCGAGATTCCTTGTCGCTGCGTTGTACGCGCGAGCGACCATCGACAAGTTGACGTTCTCTATCGATCGATACTCCAGGTGGTAATGGTACGTTGTGCCTTCTTTGAAAACGCCCGGTTGTGGCTCTTTCATGACAAATTTAGGAATCCTTAGCGTCGGTCTGGCTTAATGCGCTTACAAAGTAGTCTAATCACTTAAGCGCCTCGTAAGCGGCTAATCCCTGACGGAATTTTTCCGCATCGCCGCCCTTATCGGGGTGATGGGCATTCGCGTACCTTCTCCAGGCCGCTCTTAATTCTTGTTCTGTATAGTCGATCGACAATCCCAGCGTTTCGGCTGGATTAGCGGGCTGGAACAGATTGTCCCAGAACTCGCTTTCAATACTACGACGAACTTTGGCGTAAGCCTTGCACTTTTTTTCCGAAGTCCAGAGTCGATACTTATGTGAACCTGATCCATCCTGTGGTGACGCGTTATCAATCCAGTTGAAGTTAACCTGAATCCGCTCCCATCTTACCTTGCCCGTTTTTAGATGGATAGTTTTCATCACCAGGTGTTTTCGCGTCCTCTTATCTGCACTGGTGCGGGCCTGTCGGCTAGTCTGGGTATCGAACTCAAAATCATCTTCGTTTGATACCCAAAAATGTTCCGTCAACGATTCGTACTCGTGTTTGAGCTTATTTGCGAGATTTGGTTTTATCGCGCTGCGCCACTTTTTTGTCAGCAGACTTGCAAGCTTATCGATATCTGACTTGGTCTCAGCACTCTCCAGGAGGATCTTAACCTGCTTCATAAATTCCGCAGATACTTTACCGCGCTGTCCCTTTACGCTCCTTTTGCTTCGCTTTCTACCGGTTACCGTGGGGGAATGACTCATACATCAAGCAATCGCATAGACCATCGTTTTTGTCAACAAAAGCACCGCATTAGTTTTGCTGCTGAACCATGCCCGCCGCGATGGGTATTCCCGCACAAGAGACAATCTGTCGAGATACGTAGGCGGGTGTCTTTTAAGCCTATGCAGCAAAGGAGTGGCATTAGCATTAGATTGTTGTCGCACCCTCTCAGAATGCTGAATTATGATCTAAAATGTAAGTTAAGCACGTCGTGATGGGGGTCACTACGATGTTGGAAAATATCAGCGTTTTACTTACAGCAAACATAGTTTGGTTATCACTTGCTGTGTTCATTCTGTCTCTGGGCAAAATTCTCTTCGACATCTTCCGGCGCCGTGAAACCAGGAAAATGGCTGCGATGGGATTTAGGGGCGCACTGCCTAAATTAATAAATAGATCTGTCTAAAGGTTCAAGGAGCCCGGAGAAGGGAGCATGTTTGAGCTTAACTTTGACTATATTTTGAATTCTGAACACGCACAGTTACTGATTTTTTTCAGCGCGCTGGTGGTAAGCATGATTATCTTTATTAAAAAACGTGCGCAGAGAATCCAGGAAAGGCGCGCTTTCAGGAAGCGACAGAATGCTGGTAATCTACCAGACTACAGAGATGACGGTCAGATCCAGTTAGAGTTCGATTTTTAAACCGCACCGCACGCAAGTTTCACGGGCAGGTTTGCACTCGTCGACCAATCCATAAATCGCAATGCATAGTGTCGTTTGAGGTGAATTAAAAAATTGGTCGGGGCGAGAGGATTTGAACCTCCGACCACCTGAACCCCATTCAGGTGCGCTACCAGGCTGCGCTACGCCCCGACTACGATAGAGGCGACAGTATACTGATTTCCCGTTCGATGATAAGTGGTTGATGAAGATTCAAGTGGCACGGCGGTAAACCAATGTCAGATTCGGCTGACCTTGACAATACCTTAGGCGTAAAGAGCGGAGCTATATGCCCCACAACTAATCGCGCAGAATAGAGACGACTTCGTCTATCTCCCGGATCAAGTCAGCGACAATCTGCTGCCGGTAGTCTGACACCAGGGGCTTGCCCTCGACCTCACTGTCGTGGTTGAGCTGATTGCGCGCACCACTGATGGTGAAGCCGTCCACGTAAAGCAGGCTCCTGATCTGCCTGATGAGCTGTACTTCGTGGCGTTGATAGTAGCGGCGATTACCTCTTCGTTTTACCGGTTTAAGCTGAGGGAACTCCTGCTCCCAGTAGCGCAGTACATGCGGCTTGACCGCGCATAATTCACTTACTTCCCCTATCGTAAAGTAGCGCTTACTTGGAATAGGAGGTAAATCGATATTTTCGCCGGGATCCAGCACGGTAGCTATTTCTCCGTCAGGTCTCGTTGCAGGATATGAGCGTTAGCCGCCACGCGGTCCTTTAGCTTTTGACTCGCTTTGAATGTCACCACCCGCCTCGCTGTGATCGGGATTTCCTCGCCGGTTTTCGGATTCCGGCCGGGCCGGGGATTTTTCTCCCGCACACCGAAGTTGCCAAAACCAGAGAGTTTCACCGAGTCACCGGATTCCAGTGCTATTCGAATCTTTTCGAAAAAAAGCTCCACAAACTCTTTCGCTTCACGCTTATTCAACCCTAACTCGTTAAATAGCGTATCGGCTAGGTCTGCTTTCGTGACTGCCAATACCAGTTCCTCTTATTATGTTCTTAACTCTGCGCCATACTTATCGCGCAGCTCGTTTAGCACCCGATCGATGATCATATCCACTTCACTGTCTATAAGAGTGCGCGAATATGACTGTAAGGTCAAGCTAAAAGCCAAACTTTTTCTCTTTGAATCAATACCTTCCCGACGATACACGTCAAATAACTCGAGGTTTGTCAAGTTTTCCCCCACCGTATTTTGTATAGAATTCAATACATTCCGGGCGGGAATGCCCTCGTCGACCACCACCGCCAGATCCCGTCGAATCGCTGGAAATTTAGAAATACCTCTATAATTCGGCATCTTACGGTATTTTATTGCGGCAAGATCTAGCTCAAACAGAAAAACGGATTGACTGATATCGAAATACCGCTGCAGTTCCGGGTGAAGCTGACCCATGCTGCCTACTGATTTGCCGTTCAGCTGGATTTCCGACGATTGGCCGGGATGGAGACCGGGGCGCTCGACGGGATGAAAACTGAAGGTTTCGGGTACCCCGGTTAGCGTAAAAAGCGCTTCTACATCGGACTTAACGTCATAAAAATCAGCATCCCTGGCTTTTGCCCCCCATTGCTCGGGCCAGGGGCTACCGCTGACAATTCCGCTGAGCCGCTCGATCTCCCGTGTCTCCCCATTCTCCGGGTGAAAGGTTTTACCGACCTCAAACAGCCGTACGCGTCGATGCTGACGATTTAAATTAGTGCTTAGTACCTGTAGCAAACCCGGCCACAGGCTGATCCTCATAACGGACTGAGCGGGAGCCAGGGGATTTTGGAGCGTGATGCTGGCGGATTCGGGGTATAAGCGATCCTGTATCTGAGGGTCGACAAAACTGTAGGTGATGGCCTCATGGAAACCCCGGTCAACAAGCGCCTGCTTGAGTCTCACCGGGTTCAATGTTGCCTCCTCCGCATCAAGGTGCCCCAAGTCCAGGCGAGGCGTTGCCGCTGGAAACTTATCGTAACCGTGGACTCGGGCCAGTTCTTCAATCAAGTCACACTCAATGTCGATATCGAAGCGGTAAGACGGTGGCGTGACCCGCCACGTCGCGTCAGTGAACTGCACCTGCGCGCCGACGCGAGAGAGAATTTTATTGATCCTCGGTTTGGGCAGCCGGATCCCGAGCAGTTTGTCTATACGCACGCGCCGCACCTCCACTGGGCGGCGTTTGGGCAGGCAGTCGGGGTGAACGGCCTCCACCATTGGGCCGGGTGTGCCTCCGACGATGCCTTTTAACAGCGATGTGGCATATCCCGATGCGATCATGGGTAACTCCGGATCTACCCCTCGTTCGAACCGGTGTGACGAATCGGTGTGCAGGCCGTAGTGGCGCGCTTGACCGGCTTGCGTCGCCGGGGAGAAGAAGGCGGATTCCAGTACGATGGAATCAGTTTGCGCGGAGATGGCCGAGGCGCTGCCCCCCATAATACCGGCGAGGGCGATAGCCCCGGCATCATCTGCGATGACCAGCGTGTCGGCGCGCAACGTTTGACTCGAACCATCAAGCAGATCCAGCGCCTCGCCCGGCTTAGCCTGACGTACGATAATACGTTGATTGAGGCAATCTAAATCGAAGGCGTGCATGGGCTGGCCGATTTCGAGCATGACGTAGTTGGTAACGTCGACCACTGGATTGATTGGGCGTATACCACAGCGACGCAGGCGCTCCCGCATCCAGCACGGGGTCCGCCCGGCCCGATTAATGCCCTTCATGACGCGGCCTACGTAGCGGGGACAGTGTTCGGGGCTGTCGATTGCTATGGCAATATGCGCCTCCCCCTCATCGGGCCAACCCGGCAGCTCTGCCTGCTTGAGCCGTCCTCCGGTCAGGACAGCCAGCTCACGCGCGATCCCAACGATGCTCAGACAATCCCCCCGATTGGGGGTGAGATCGATGGTTATGACCTTGTCGCCAAGGTCCAGATAGTCGTGTACGGTTTGTCCAGGTCGGGCGTCAGCGTCAAATTCAAGCAGCCCGCCCGCCTCATCGCCCAAATTCAATTCCTGGGCGGAGCAGAGCATGCCGTTCGACATCACGCCGTGTATGGCGCGCGACTCAATCATCCTTCCCGCGGGGAGAATCGCGCCCGGTAACGCCACCGGGGCGTTTAGGCCCACGCGCGCATTGGGTGCACCGCACACAATATCAAGGCTTTTTCTGCCGCCCAGCATAACCGCGCACACCTGCAGATTTACCGCCTGCGGATGCGGGGTTACACCGGTAATTCGACCAACAACCACCTGCTCCAAGGCAGGACCCGCCGGTGCTACGGAGTCTACTTCCAGCCCCGCCATGGTGAGGCACTCAACAAGTGCAGCGGTGTCCAGTTTGAGTTTAATCCACTGCCGGACCCAGTTTTCGCTGAAGATCATGATTTAAAACTGCTTTAAAAAACTGAGATCATTTTCAAAGAACAGACGAAGGTCATCCACTCCGTAGCGCAACATGGTAAGCCGTTCCACGCCCAGGCCAAAGGCGTAGCCCGTGTATTGTTCCGCGTCGATACCGACGTGTTCATATACCCTGGGGTGAACCATGCCGCAGCCCAGCACCTCGAGCCATCCGCTTTGTTTGCAGACTCGACAGCCGCTGCCTTCACAGAATACGCAGCTGATATCCACTTCAGCCGAGGGCTCGGTGAACGGGAAGTAAGACGGCCGCAACCGAATATTTAACTCTGTCTCAAAGAATGCGCGCAGAAAACTGGTTAATACCCCTTTTAAATCGGCAAAGCTGATGTCGCGGTCAACAGCCAGGCCTTCGATCTGGTGGAACATCGGGGTGTGGGTCTGATCCGAGTCGCAGCGGTATACCCGTCCGGGCGCTATCACCCGTATCGGTGGAGCATGCTTGCGCATGTATCGTATCTGCACCGGTGAAGTATGGGTGCGTAACAGCGCACTCTCCCCAACGTAAAATGTGTCATGCATCGCCCGCGCCGGATGGTTGGGTGGAATGTTGAGCGCTTCGAAATTATGAAAATCATCCTCAATCTCGGGGCCATCTGCCGTATCAAACCCCATCTTCTGGAAAATCTCTCCCAGACGCTCCAGCGTTCGGGTCAGCGGATGCAGGCCACCAGGGCGATTGCCGCGGCCGGATAAGGTGACGTCGATGTTCTCGGCCTTGAGCCGCCGGATAATCGACTGATCGGTCAGTACCGCGCGACGGGCATTAATCAGTTCTTCTGCCTGCAGTTTGGCGGCGTTCACAGCCAGGCCAAAATCCGGTCTTTGCGCCATAGGCAGCGTGCCAATCCGTTTGAGCTGCTGCGTCAGCCTTCCCCGTTTACCTAGAAACTCTACCCGCAGTTGTTCAAGAGACCCCAGCGAGTCACTGTTGGCTACAGCGCCCCGGATCTCCTCGACAATGTTGTTGAGTTCTTGTGTTGGCAGATCACTCATTGCTCACACGTGAACACGTGACTTAAGTCACGCTCCTGCTTCAGGTAAATACGAGTAACAACGGCGGTGATGGCGCAGTCACTCGAGTGCGGCCCCATTAAATCCGCGACGGCTAGCTGGCTAAAGCAGCCTTGGCTTTTTCCGCTAACTGCTCAAACGCTTGTTTGTCGTTAACCGCAAGATCGGCGAGGACTTTCCGATCCAGACCGATCTCTGCACGGGCCAGACCGTTGATAAAGCGGCTGTAGCTGAGTCCATTTATCCGCGCGGCGGCATTGATACGCATGATCCACAGCGCTCGAAACTGTCTTTTACGCTGGCGGCGATCGCGATATGCATACTGTTCCGCTCGATTAACCGCTTGATTGGCCACGCGGAACACATTCTTCCGCCGTCCGCGGTAGCCCTTTGCTTTGTCGAGCACCTTACGATGTCTGGCCCGGGCGGTTACGCCTCTTTTTACTCTTGGCATAACCTACCCTCAGCTGTTCGGCAACATGCGCCGTACCGCGGCGGCGTCGGCACTGTGCACCAGCGCTTGAGCGCGCAGGTGTCTTTTACGCTTAGTGGATTTTTTTGTAAGGATATGATTCAAGTGAGACTGGGCACGCTTGAAGTTGCCGTTGGCGGTGCGATTAAAGCGCTTCGCCGCGCCCCGATTTGTCTTTATCTTAGGCATTTTGCCCCCTATTCCGATTTTAGTTTATCTGTATCTGATAGATATTTTTCAGGCAATCTATCTGGCCTTAGCCCCCTATTTCCGTTTGGGGCTGATTACCATCACCATCTGGCGACCTTCCATTTTAGGATACTGTTCTACCGTGCCATATTCCTTCAGGTCCTCCTCGACGCGCACCAGTAAGTCGCGTCCCAGTTCCTGGTGTGCCATCTCTCGCCCGCGAAACCGCAGCGTTACTTTAGCTTTGTCTCCGTTCTGTAAAAATTTAATCAAGTTTCGAAGCTTAACTTCGTAGTCCCCGATATCGGTGCCAGGTCGGAATTTTATTTCCTTCACCTGCATTTGTTTTTGCTTTTTTTTCGCTACGGCTTTTTTCTTACTGTCTTGATAGCGATACTTTCCGTAGTCCATCATGCGGCATACCGGCGGATCCGCGTTTGGTGAAATCTCTACCAGATCTACTCCGGCTTCGCCCGCCAAACTGAGCGCCTCCTCTGCCCCTACTATCCCTAACTGTTCTCCTTCATGGTTTATCAAGCGCACCTTGGGTGCATTTATTTCTTCATTTACGCGAAGCGTCTTCTCGGTCGCTATGGTGTTATACCTCCTAAAACTGTGAATGATGCAGAGCGCGCGGATTGTAAAGCCCAGGTCAACGTTTCTCAAGAGGATCGGGCGTGAATCTGCTGTTTTTGCAGGCTTTTTACGGGTTTAGCCAGGAAAACCAGGGGTCAAGGACACAAATCACCGGCGAATTGCCGGCGGTGATCTGTATGGTGTGAGCCGCTGCTCAAGGCGTCATTAAACTGGTAGGCGCGAGTGGGATCGAACCACCGACCACTACCATGTCAAGGTTTTAACACCAATAGAATACAGGGCTTCCAGGGTAAA
>JAHEKE010000007.1:125275-125738 GCA_024638505.1 Gammaproteobacteria bacterium
GTTAGGTAATGTAAGGTAGCGCATTTTACACTACCTAATAGTGTCATCTTACCTTAATGAGAGAATGTACTTTGTGCCAGTTCTACTGGTTTTCTTGTGGCCGCCCCGCCCTTTGCTCCCGTTTCAGCGGGGCGGCCTTCCTTTTCTGGAGAGGAATATGAACGACCGACACCTGACGCATCGGAGTGTTGTGGCAGTGAACGGAAGATGCTTAGGTTTAATACTCCAATAGGCATGTCACCCGGTGACTACGGAAGGAACACTGGCATTCAAAGAACTACTCTTTGTTATCGCTATGCTTCACCCACACCTCATGCCCGCAATGCTTGCATTCATATTTTTCAAAGTAGAATTCCGAATCTAAATCGTCCCTCCTTAGTAATCCTGTACTTTGTATAGCCCATCGTATGCGGCACTTCGGGCAACGGCGTGAGTATCTGTCCAGGTAAAAATGCACTACAGC
>JAHEKE010000022.1:0-13861 GCA_024638505.1 Gammaproteobacteria bacterium
CATTGTCCGGGTCATAGGGCGCGACGTCGAGGACGCGGGCAGGAACCGGCTGATCCAGGATAAGCACCCTTAAGTTCTGCCCGTTAGTGGGGGCTGCTCTGAACAAGGCCAGAGCCAGGACCCTGTTCACGCCATAACCGTAGCCGCCTGAGGTAACCATTCCAATAGGCTCGCCCTGCTCGAACACGATATGGCTGTAAAAAGGATCGCAGCCGGCTTCGTCCAGTTCGAGCAATGCCATAGACCAGCGTTCAGGATCCTGGGCGCGGCGCAGCATACTGTCGCGCCCGATAAATTCTCTATCCTCTGTCTTCACAAAAAGATCCAACCCGGACTCCAAAGGCGTACGCTCGGTGGTCAGGTCCATCCCCCAGGCGCGATATCCTTTTTCCAAGCGCAGGGAATTCATGGCAAAGGCGCCATACCATCCCGTTTCATATTTTTGTCTGTGCGTCATGAGCGCGGCAAAAAGTTCCCGCTGCTTGTCCATCGCGACGTGCAGTTCCCACCCCAGCTCGCCGACATAAGATATACGCAGGGCGCGAACGGGAATCCCAGCTATCTCAATCTGCTGCGCCGATAACCAGGGAAAACCGGCGGAATCGAGATCCGCATCACAGCATTCGTGCAGCAGGGCCCGGCTCTCGGGACCCATTACGCCCAGCACCCCCACCTGCTTCGTTACGTTGACAATGGACAGGTGCGCATAGCCCTGCGCACGTTCGCGCAAGAGATCCTGATCCCGCCGCTCCGCCGCCGCAGCGCTGGTTAGATAAAAGTGATCGCCGGCGAAACGGGTGATGGTGAACTCTGATTCGATCCCACCGGACCGATGCAGGCAGTGCATCAGGGCAACCGCCCCGTCACGCTGCGGTGCCCGGTTCGCACCAATCTGGTCGAGGAAATCAAAAGCGTCCGCCCCCCTTACTTCATATTTTGCGAACGCGCTTAAATCGGCGACAGCCACATTGTCGCGCACGCTTTCACATTCCCGCCTGACGGCGTGGACCCAGTTGTTGCTTCTGAAGCTCAACGTCGACGCGTCGTTTGTCTTTGACGAGAACCAGTTGGGCCGCTCCCAGCCGTAGGCTGCGCCAAATACGGCCCCTGAATCTTTAAGCTCGTTGTAGACTTGGGACGTACGCCTGGGTCGCCCTGCCGGCCGCTCTTCGAAAGGGTAATGAATGCCGAACTGCCGGCCAAAACATTCGATTGCCTTATCCACGCGGTAAGCGCGGTCCGCATAATCACCGAATCGCCTGGAGTCAACGGGCAGGGGATCCATAGGCGGTTCTCCCGCGATTATCCACTCCGCCAAAAACTTGCCCGCGCCCCCGCCTTCCATCACTCCCATGCTGGAGCCGGTGAGCAGATACGCGTTGGTTAGATTGAACGCGGGACCGATAAGCGGATTGCCGTCAGGGGTAAAGGTGATTGGCCCGTTGACGATGGTTTTCATCCCAGCTTCGCCTATCACCGGAATTCGGGCCGTGGCGCAGGCCGCGATGTCTTGCACACGATCGAGTGCCGGCGGCAGCAGCTCCATGGTGAAATCCTTCGGTACGCCGTCGACAGACCACGCCACTCCGCTTCGCTCGTAAGGCCCGATGATCACGCCGTCACCCTCCTGCCTGACGTACCAGCTTTCCTCGGGATCGCGAATGATCGGCAGTTCACGATCCAGTTCGGCGTAGGCGGCTACCCGATCCATAACCAGATATTGATGCAGCATGGGCACTACCGGTAACTCCAGTCCCATCATCGCACCCACTTCTCGGCACCAGGTGCCCGCCGCGTTGACTACCACCTCGCTGACGATCTCACCTTCCTCCGTGCGCACGCACCACTCGTTCGACTTCACTTTTTCGATGCTTTGCACGCGGTTGTGACGTGAAATTGTTGCGCCCAGCGCGCGCGCGCCTTTTGCCAGCGCGTGGGTAGCCTGGCTCGGGTCCACGTGGCCGTCCAGCGGCTCGTAGATGGCACCCAGCAGGTCCTGTATGCGCACCAGAGGATACATTTTTTTGAGCTCCCGCGGGTCGAGGACATGAAAATCGAAGCCGGCAAACCTGCCTATCCCCTGCACCTGGCGGAATTCATCCATGCGGTCAGGATTTGTCGTCACTCTTAATGCCCCGCACGGGTGGAAGCTGACCGGCTGCTCAGTTTCCTCCGCCAGTACCGACTTGTACAAACGCACGCTGTGTGCGCGCATCTGCATAATGGTCAGGTGATGCGCGAAGTGCGTGCATAAACCGGCGGCGTGCCAGGTCGAGCCCGCGGTCAGCTCATCCTTCTCCACCAGCACGGCGTCGGTCCAACCGAGTTTGGCCAGATGATAAAGCAGGGAACAGCCCATAATGCCGCCGCCGATAATGACCACCCTGGCATGGCTACGCATACTCTCGATCCGGTCTGACCTGCATACTGCATGAGGTCATGCAATGAGGGTGCAGAATCGTTTGCATTGAGCGCAGGTCAAGCACGCATGCGGCTCCCTTTGGGATCATAAGGTGACTTCGCCAGCACGGTCATGGGGAAGCGATCACCGGCCAATTCGATTTCATAGTGAGCGGTTTGAAAGTCATCGCACGCCAAGTCATCGGAACGGGAAACCATGCCGAAGCTAAGCGACAGACCCGTGCGGAATCCGATACCGCCGGAGGTGGTGCGGCCAACGCACTTCCCTTCGCGTAGTATAGGTTCATCGTGCAGCAACAGCCGATCGTCGGCGTGCACCTGAAACAGCAGCAGGCGCCGCCTTACACCGTGTTCCAGGTGCCGCAGCAGCGCGTCCCGTCCGATAAAGGAAACCGGTTTGTCACAATCCACGGCGAAATCCAGACCCGCTTCGAAAGGCGTGTCCTCGGGCCCGATATCGTGCCCCCAGTGATGAAACCCTTTTTCCAGCCTGCACGCGTCCATGCAGAAAAGCCCGGCATGACCAAGGCCGTAGCGCCGACCCGCCTCGGCAACCACCTGATACACTTTTTTCACATCGCTGTGATCGGCGTAGATTTCCCATCCGAGTTCCCCGACAAAGCTAACGCGGGAAGCACGCACCGGATAAGCGCCAATTTCCATACGCTGCGAAGTAGCGAATGGGAAGCTGTCTTTTTCCAATCGGGCTGACGTTAGATTCTGTAACAGCTCTCTGGCTCGCGGTCCCATCACGCCAAAAACGGATTGTTCGTCCGTGCGATCGGTCAGGGTAACCGACTCGTGGGGAGCGAGATGGCGGCAGAGCCAGGCCATGTCTTTGCGGCGAGTAGCGGAGGCGCTGACCATGAGGTAACTGTTCTCCGTGAGCCGGGTGACAGTTAATTCAGATTCAATGCCGCCGGCGGGATTCAACATCAGCGTATACACTACTCTGCCTGGCACAACATCGATATCCGCCGTCGCCACCCGCTGCAGGAACGCCGTCGCATCCTCACCCTCGGCCAGTATCTTGGTAAACGGACTCAGTTCAAACAGGGCAACATTCTGCTGCAGGTTGCGCGCCTCACGCTCAGCGCAGGGCCACCAGTTCTGTTCGGCATAGCTGTTAACCAGTTCTGCCTCATCTGAGTTGCGCGCAAACCACAGCGGCCGCTCCCATCCCGCAGCGCTGCCGAACACCGCGCCGAGTTCCTGGTGCAGCGGATAAAGCGGTGACTGCCGGAGATTGCGGCCAGTCTTGAACTGCTTGAACGGCCAGTGCATATCCATCTGATTGGCTACCGCCTCTTGCGTACGGCTGCGCAAAAATCCGGATGTGGAGCACATCGGATCGAACCGCGCGATGTCGACTTCCCACAGGTCGATGGGCGGTTTACCCGCGAGCATCCACTCGGCCATCGCCTTTCCTACCCCTGCGGACGACATAATGCCGAGTGAATTCATCCCGGCGGCGACAAAGTAGTTTTTGACTTCCGGCGCTTGACCCATGACCTGTTTCGTATCCGGTGTGAAGCTCTCCGGCCCGTTCATAAAGTGCTGCAATCCGATTTGTGCCAGACAGGGAACTCTACGCTGCACGGCCTGCAGCATCGGCTCCAGGTGATCCCAGTTTTCCGGCAGCTGCAGAAAAGAGCGGTCTGCCGGGACGCTGCGCCAGTCCCAGAGCAAAGCGTTGGATTCAAACGTACCGATAACCAGACGGCCCGCGTCCTCCTTTATATAGAGCGCATTTTTCATGTCCCGGGCGAAGGGACAGGGCCTCGGCAGGTCAGCAATGGGCTCGGTGACCGCATACATATGTTCCACCGCCTGCAGCGGAATCGACACTCCAGCCAGCTCACCCAGATGGCGCGCCCACAGCCCGGCGCAGTTGATTACGGCCGCACAGCGAATGCGCTGCCCGTCCGCCAGAACAACGTCATGAACAGCGCCGCTGGTCACGCCAAATCCATCCACCCGGGAGTGTTCGCGGATCTCCACCCCGCGTGCGCGCGCACCCTTGGCGTAGGCCATGCACAAATCATAGGGATTCACCTGGCCGTCTTCCTCAACCCACAGCGCACCTCGCAGATCGGATACCTCGAGTACCGGCAGGCGCGCTTTAACCTCATCATTGCAGACCAGCCTGGTGTCGAGACCGCTCATATCGCCCATCGCCTTAATGCGTTTTAATTCGGTCAAGCGCTGCTCGTCTTCCGCCAGCCAGAATCCCCCGGTCCGCCGGTAGCCGGTGTGCTGACCGGTTTCCTGTTCCAGCTCGGGAAAGAGCGACAGCGCGTACTGGGCAAGCTGCGTCAGATTCTTCGTGGCGCGCAGCGGGCCGACGATACCCGCTGCGTGCCAGGATGTCCCGCTGGCCAGCTCGTTCTGCTCGAGCAGAAGCACCTCCTGCGCGCCAAACTTGGCGAGATGATAAGCCGTGCTGAGACCGATGACCCCTCCCCCGATGACCACGTGCTGGAAAGACTCCACTGTTCAATGACCTACCGTGTACAAGAACATGATGCGCGCTGGTGATCCGCTGCAGCAAAACGTGAAGCTTGGCGCCGGATGATAAAAAACCGCGAGAATAAAGTGTCTTTAATTTCCTTCACCGCGTCTGCAATCGCCTGTTCGCCGAACAGCCAGGTCAGTAAGGCTGATCCGGCAGGCTGGCTTTTCTTTTTGCCACATACTCCTTAAGACCCTCCCATACGCCGGGGTCTATCGGCGGCGGTTCGTAGCGCGCCAACAGATCTTTCCAAATTTTGTTTGCCCGGCGTGCTGCGTCGAGCGAGCCCTCAGCTTTCCACTGCTCGAACGAATTGTTGTCCGCCGTTAGCGGACGGTAAAACGCGGTGGCAAAGTTTTTTAAGGTGTGCTGACTTGCCAGAAAATGCTCCCCCGGCCCGACCTCCCGGATGGCGTCCATGGCCTGAGCGTTATCCGACAGATCCATACCCTGGGTGAAAACGCTCAGTTTTCCACAGAGATCGGCGTCGATTACGGATTTTTCAAAGCCGCTGACCAGCCCTCCTTCCAGCCAGCCGCAGGCGTGATTGATGAAGTTGGCGCCTGCCAGCACGCTCATGGTCAGTCCATAGGTGCTCTCCTGCAGCGCCTGCGCGTCAGGGATCTTGGAGGCGGTAAGTGCCCCCACCGTATGCAGCGGTACGCCCAACCGGCGCGCCAGCTGCCCGGCAACCAGCACCATTCTGCCCGCCTCTGGATTGCCGAAGGTTGGTGCACCGGACTGCATCGATATCGCGGTGGCGAAGCAGCCGAACAGGCAGGGGGCGCCAGGCTTGATCAACTGCGTCAACGCCATCACAGCCAGGGCTTCGGCCAGAACCTGGGCCAGGGTACCGGCCTCGGTGCAGGGGCTCATTGCGCCGGCCAGGGTCCAGGGGGTGCAGGCAACCGCTTGATTGTTACGGGCATAGACTTTGAGCGCACCGGACATGGCCGAATCCAGAACCAGAGGTGCGTTGGTGTTACTGACTGCGTACAAACAACAATGGTCGTTCACGAATTCGGCGCCGAAGAGGATCTTGGCTATTTCTACGGAATCCTGCGCGCGCTCCGCTCCAAGCAGCGCACCGAAGAACGGCCGGTCGCTGAAGCGAATATGAGCCAGCAACATATCAAGGTGCCGCTTGTTTGCCGGAACGTCTACCGGCTCGCACAGCACACCGCCGGAGTGATGCACAGCGGGCAGCATGGCGTGCAGTTTCACCAGCTTATGAAAGTCATCAAGCGTTGCGTAACGCCGGCCCTGGTCAAGATCGTGCACAAAAGGGGGGCCCCAAACCGGAGCCAATACGGTATTGCTGCCGCCGATAATCACATTGTTCTGCGGATTGCGGGCGTGCTGCACAAATTCACCAGGCGCGCTTGCCTGAATAATACCCCGGCACATCCCCGGCTCGAAGCGCACTCTTTCACCCTTAACATCGGCGCCGGCGTTGCGCCATATCTGCAGAATCTCCGGATCACCCCTGAATTCCATGCCCGTTTCCTGAAGAATGGTATTGGCGTTGTCTTCTATGAGATCCAGTCCTTCGGCGGAAAGGATGTCGTAAGTGGCGATCTGCCGACTGATATAGGGGGCGCGCGGCGCCGTCTCTTTCTCCGGTCTGCGCCCCGAACGTTTGCCGTTTCGTCTCCGTGCCCTTGCTTCAGCCATGGCTTTCACACTCGTACACTGTTGGGGTATCTACTTTGCAGGCTGTGTGCCTGATAATTGCACTTTTTGCGGAACACAGGCAAGCACGCTGAGGAATGCCATGACTTCACAATTCGACCATGACCCTTTTGCAGCCGCCATCGACTGGGACTCCGAGGCAATCATACAGCGCCGAAACCGATTCTATTCGGCTTCGCAGCGCGCGTTCGTGCCCTATGCAACACCACTCATTTTCCAACGCGGGCAGGACCAGTACCTGTGGGACGAAAAAGGTAAAAAGTATTTAGACTGTCTCAGTCAGAACCTCTGCATCAGCGTCGGCTACAACAATCCGGTCGTTACCCGTGCGGTGCAGAAGCAGGCGGAGACGTTGCAGCACTGCACGACCATGTTTTTCCACCCGGTGCCGGCACACTTCGCCGAGGAGCTGGTGAATGTGATGCCGCAGGGTGAGGACTGGGTGGTGCATTTTATGAATAGCGGCGCAGAGGCCATAGACTTTGCGCTGCTGCTCGCGCGCAGTCACAGCGGTAACGCGGACGTGATTTCACTGGCTAACAGCTACCATGGCGCCACCTTCGGCGCCCAGTCCGTGACCGGGATCGGCGGCTTCCGACACAACGTCCCGCTACTCAGCGGCATTCAGTTCACGCCCTGCCCCGATCAGTACCGGGGAATCCATGGCGCTGTAGTCGAGCCGTATCTGGATGATCTGGACCGCACCATTCACTACGGCACGTCGGGCCACCTGGCGGGAATGTTTATTGAACCGATACAGGGATACGGCGGCATCATACCTTTACCAGAGGGTTACATTTCGGGTGCTTTCGAACGCGTGCGCGCGGCCGGCGGTATCTGCATCGTTGATGAAGTGCAGGCGGGATTTGCCCGGACCGGTGAAAACTTCTGGTCTTTTGAAGCTCATGACGTCGTGCCGGACGTCGTGGTGATGGCCAAAGGTATCGGCAATGGCTATCCCTTGGGTGCAGTCGTGGCCAAACGTGAAATTGCCGAATCCATGGCCAACAAGTTTTATTTCAACACCTACGGCGCCAATCCGGTGTCGTGCTCTGCCGGGCGGGCCGTGTTACATGTCATCCAGGAACACGGCCTACAGGTCAACGCTAAAAAAGTAGGCGCGCAGCTGATGCGGGTGCTGCTTAAGCTGAAAGACAAGCATGACATCATCGGGGACGTGCGTGGACGGGGCCTGATGATGGCGTTAGAGCTGGTAAAGGATCGATTGTCCCGGGCGCCGGCCACAGAGGAAATGGCCCGGCTGTTTGAACTCACGCGCAAACACGGTTTGGTCGCCAGTAAATCCGGCGCCTATCGCAACGTCCTGCGCATCTGACCACCGCTGTGCATTCAGTCAAAAGACGTGCCGTTTTTTGAACAAGCCATAAACAACAGCTTCGATGAATTGTAGCAGGAGGCGCGCCACCGCAACGATTAGCGTTAGCCTCCCTCGGATCGATTTACGCGGCGAGGCGCCGCTCCTACCTACTACGCAGCGCGGCGGCGAAGGAACGTCGCCCCCACAGCATCGCCTGTTCGGCATCTTCAAAAACTTCTTCCGGCGCTGTGAAGTACGACATCTTGACCGGTTTGCCGCGTTTTTCGTAAGTAAACTGATCTAGACCACGTGCGGTGAAGTGCGTTTCGATAGACGCATCCGATTTCAGATACAGTGCGTCATCGGCTACCAGCGCAAACATGACGCCATCGCAAAACAGTCCATAACCTCCAAACATCTTGCGCGCCTGCACCGTTCCCAGTGACGCGAATATTTCCTGCACATGATCTATGAACTCACTCACGGTCGTGACGCTCCTTATTCCTGCTGGGACTTGGCCATGAATTTACTCGGCGAGCTTTTTAATCAGAGTAATCAGCTTCCGTTCATTGGCGAATCCCGCAAAGGCGAGAGCAATCACGGCAAGAAGGACCAGCAGGGAACACAGGATTGCCAGGGGCGTGATCGCCGCCATGAGCAAAAGCGTAGCATCCGGGATGCTGTCGGCTTCAACCTGCTGCAGTACGTAAAACGGATTGATTAACAGGGGCCTGAACACAAGCAGGTAGCCCGCCAAAGAGGCGATAACAACCAGGGAGGCCGCTCCGGCATATGGCCAGAGCCTGATCAAACGACTGCGTCGGTCAATAAACTCCGCCTCAGATTCAGACAGCACCGTCATGGGCATCTCTTCTGTCTAAAGGCGAGGCGCATCACTGATCACGGTATTAGCGCCCCGCCCGACCTGTGGGTCGTGCACGGATAGCCTTGGCAAAACCATACAGACTTTGCTCAAGCCTCTGCGTGCTGGAAGTCAGGGCGATGCGCAAGTAGCCTGGAATGGAGCATATGGTTCCAGGCATCACAAACACATCGTTACTGGCGAGCATGTCGGTAAAAACCATATCATCAGCTATGGGGGATTTTGGCAGCAGATAAAACGTTCCGTCCGGCTTATGCACCTCATAGCCGAGACCGCGCAGTCCCTCAACCATTAAATCTCGTTTGCGCTCCAGCTCGGCAAGATCAATAGACAGCGCATCCAGATCACGAATCGCGTGCTGCAGCAACGCATTGGGAAAAAGCCAGCCGCAGGCAATTTGCGCCGTCATGATCTGCGCCCGCCTTTCCTCTTTTTCCGGCATGTCGGGGGCGAGCGCGAGAAAACCGATCCGCTGGCCCGGGGTGAGCAATACCTTGCCATAGCTGTACGAGATCATGGAGTAGGGGTAGTAGGCCGCAGGACTGTAAAAGGGCTTATCTTCGAACACCAGTCGGCTGTAGGGCTCATCGGACAGGAGGTAGATAGGCCGGCCGAACTTTTTTGACGCTGCGGTGAGAACGCGGGAAAGACCGGCGAGCGTATCCGGCGGGTATATTTTTCCAGTAGGGTTGTTAGGCGAGTTAACAATAACCATACGCGTCCGCTCAGTAATGGCACCCTCGATGGCCGCCAGGTCCAAGTCAAAACTGCCAGCGCGAACCGGAACTTTGACGCAAAACGCTCCGGTCTGCAGCAGCATGGGCTCGTAGCCAAACCACGGCGGCAGGCTGTATATCACCTCGTCACCGGGATCTAGAAAAGTTGCGAAGGCGGCAGCGATGGCGCCGAAAGCGCCGCTGGTAAGGGCGATGTCGGCAGCTTCGAACGGCACCTTGCGCCAGGCAGTGAGCGATTCCGCAACGGTGGAACAGGCGTCGACTTCGCTCAGCTTATAAGCATACCAGTCTTTGTTCTCCGGGGGCGCCCACTTCATAAGTGCGTCTGCAAAGCCGGCGATTGGCATTTCCTGCGGATTGCCAAAAGTGAAATCGAAAATATCGGGGTCTCGACTGCGCTCAGCATAGGTGGATTGCGTAATAAAATCCATCAGCGGTTTGTGCGCGTTGAGCACCGCGCGCATTCTTTTGGTTATAGGCATGTTTAGAACTCTTCAGCTTTGTTTTTATTTACGGCGTTCCGGGTCGTTGCCGCCACGGATTTTTCACCATGATGGCGACCGCAGCGCCGGTCAGGACGCCAAACGTATTGGCAGTAAAATCGTACAGGGACATGACCCGATCTGCGGCGTAAAACTGGGCAACCTCGAGCAGACCGCCGTATGCAATGATGGCTAAACATATCCAGAAAAACGCGCGCGCGCTGCGTACGGCCGTGAAGCCAAGCACGGCAAACAGGCCGTACACACCGAAGTGCATGACTTTATCGACGTGCTCGATACCCGGGCCTGCCGTCGTGCGCAAGGATAAATACCCGACCAAAATCGCATACAGTGCGAATATCGACCTTTTGATAAACAGAGAGTGCGTCACCTAATCACACCACCCTAGCAAAGCTGATCGGCAAGCGCGCCAAAATCGCCCGCGACAATGTCCCAGTCGCCGCTGGCTCTGAGGTCTGAAGTCTGCCCAGGGCCATGCTCCCGCGGCCGGCAGACAAACGCCGTGTGCATCCCGCAGTCCCTGGCGGCCACAAGGTCATCATTATGCGCCGCGACCATGATGCACTGACCGGGCTCAACGTCCAGCAACCGGGCCGCAGCGAGATAGGCTTCGGATTGCGGCTTGTAGCACCGCGCAACCTCGGCGCCGAGAACGAGGTCCCAGGGCAACCCGGCGCGCTTAGCCATGTTCACCAGCAGCGCGACGTTCCCGTTCGACAGCGGGGCGATCACAAAATGTTGTTTTAGCCTGGTCAATCCCCTTACCACGTCGGGCCAGGGGTCGAGTCGATGCCATACCTTGTTCAGATGATCCAGCTCCGCATCCGTCATGCCGTCCAAGCCGAACTGATTGACCAGCGCATCCAGGCTTTCACGATGCAGCACGTCGAGTATGGTCCAGGGCCGACTGCCGTTGCGCACCTGCTCCATGGTGGGCTGATAAAGTCCCCGCCAGGCGTCGGCAAACGCAGCGCAGTCAATGTTGAGCCCTTTGCTGTGATTGAGCTTGTCAAGTTCCTGAATAACGGAGGAGCGCCAGTCAACGCAGGTGCCGAACACGTCAAACAGGATCGCTTTAATCTGTGTAGTTTTCACATCACGGCGCCAGGTCCTGGCGGACGACTTCCGTTCGATACGGGTTGGGCCCAGCGCCTCGGCGCCGCTGGTAAAAATTGAAGCTGACGCTGATCCGGTCCGCCGCCTGACCCTCTTCCTCACTGAGGTTGGGCTGCACGGCGTGGTCCAGCCAGGCAGGGAAGACGATGATGCGACCCGCCTGCGGCTGGTAGTAGATCTCGTTCCAGGTTTCCATCCTGCGGTTGTTTTGATCGTAGTAAGGCGTCAGTACCTGAGCTTGCGGCCTTGGATCCGTGAAGCAGAGTAAACCGCAGTTGCTCGGTGCCTGCACGTAGTAAACCCCGCTCCACAGCGCGTGCGGATGAGTGTGATGACGGTTGTAGGAATACTTCGGGTTGATGTTGACCCACATGGAGTCGCACACCGGTTCAAAGGATTGATCATATCTGAGGTCGTCGTATACGCCGTGCATGAACTCGAATATTTCCGCGGTGAGCGTGTTGTATTCCCGCTTCACATGCATATCGGTCGGGCTGTGCCAGGCACCGAGCTGAGGCGTATTGGTGCGCACTACGCCAGCGGGGTCTCGCTCTCGCCAGGCGTATATGTGCGACTTGAGCTCTGCGTTCAGCGTTTTCGCCGCTGCAAGATCGGTGAAATATATTTGCGTCGGATAGTAGTATTCTTTACTCATCCGTTTGCTCTGCGCGGTAGACGCATTCATAGCGGCGTCACGCTACTTAAGTGTGACCTACTTGTGATCATCGCTGAATGCACAATACGCAACTGTCATTTTCCTCTGACTCATCGCGCACGCGGCGGCACTAAAACTTGAGGTTGATAATTCTCCCTGGAAAATCCATAGCGCTGGTCGAGCGGATTATCCAGCTGGCGCGCATACAGATGTCCGGCGTAGACGGCGGCCGCTATGGTGGCGGGTGCGTGACAGTCACCTATGGCCTCGATTGATTTAATACCGTGCTCACCGAGCGCGGAAGGAGTTGCCGCGATCGCCATAATCTCCTGCCGCGGAATGCGCTCGGTGACCGGAATGAAGACATCGCAGTCTAAGTTACTTCGCCTGCCGCTGTAGCGGCAGCTGATTTCCACGCTTGCCGTATCAACGGAGGTTACGGTGTTACCGCAAATAATCTCCACCTCGAGTTGCAGCAGGCGTTCAATGATGCGGTCCTGTTCCAACGTGGCGGCGGTATACGGGGCCACCTCGCCAGCTGACGTTACGTAGGTCACCGCACAGCCGTTCGCGCACAGCTTTTCTGCAATGACATTGGCCATGTAGTAATAGTCATCATCATAGATAATCACCCGCCCGCCGACCTCTACGTTGCGTAAAATATCGTCAACCGACACAATTCGCGCGTGCTCAGAAATAGTGACCGGCATATGGATGCTGCGACCCAGACAGTCCGTTCGCCAGTGCGCGCCGGTGGCAACAACCACGCGCTCAAATCCATAGTCCAGGACATCCTGTAGGATGAGCTCACTTTGCGCGTAGATTTGCACATTCGGTTTCTGCCTGAGCATATAAATGCGATGGTCTATGACCCACCTCCACTCTGAAAGTCCCGGCAGCCTGGACTCCAGCAGCACCCGTCCACCGAGTTCCTCCCCCCTCTCGGCCAGCACCACGTGGTAACCGCGTTTGGCTAATGCAAGGGCACACTCCAAACCGGCAGGACCGGCACCGATAATCAAAATACGGTCCTGCGACGCCGCAGGAGCGATGTTTTCCGGATGCCATCCTTTACGGAACTCCTCCCCCATCGCCGGATTCTGCGTACAGCGGATCGGCACGGCAAAATGATCCCCGGTGGTGCATATGTTGCAGCCGATACATTCGCGGATCTCCTCAATGCGCCCCTGTTCTATTTTCTTTGGTAAGAAAGGATCGGCAATCGAGGGCCTGGCAGCGCCGATGAAATCAAGCGTGCCCCGCTTGATTTGCGCAACCATCTCGTCCGGCGAGGTAAAGCGCCCAACGCCGACAACCGGTTTCGCCGTAATCTGCTTAACGAAACTGATGTATCGTTCCTGATGGCCGCAGCGGCCGAAGCGGGATGACAGCGAGTCGTTCTCCCACCCTGATATGTTGACGTCCCACAAGTCGGGTAGATCCGCCAGCATCTCAACCACTCCCCGACCCTCTTTATCAAAACGCAGCTCCGTATCTTCCGCTTCATCAACAGCAAAGCGTAACGCAACGGCGCAGCTGTCCCCGATCGCCTCTTTGGTCTCCTCCAGCACTTCGCGTAAAAGCCGAACGCGATTCTGCAGGCTGCCGCCGTACTCGTCGCCGCGCTGATTGTATCTGGATTGCAGGAAGTGCATGAATATGCTCATGTTGTGCGCGGCATAGACATACACGATGTCATAGCCGGCCTGCTTCGCCCTGATCGCTGCGTCCCGGTGCCAGCGGCGCAATTCTCTGATATCGCGCTTTGACATCGCCCTGGACTGCACGGGGTCGATCCAGCCGCCGGTGCCGCCTGATGGCGACAATGTCGGACTGCGGGTAAATCGATTACTCACGTGCAGCCCGTTGTGCGCCAGCTGAATCCCCGCCAGCGCTTCGTGCTGGTGCACCTTCTCCACCATCAGGCGATGGGTGGGTATGTCGCTGTCATCCCACAGCCGCATTTCAGTGAAGTAGGACAGGTCGCTGCTGGGGTGAATTTCACACTCTTCGGTACAAACTAC
>JAHEKE010000022.1:13961-53099 GCA_024638505.1 Gammaproteobacteria bacterium
CACTTCCCGCGCCAGCGCCAGCTTATCCTTGATATGCACAATGGCGTCTTTACTGAAGACGACGTCAAAGGTGCGGTCTTCAAACGGCAGCGGTCCCGGCCTGACCTGCTGCAGCGAAATCTTGCCTTCCAAACCTTTTTTTTCAATCAGCTCCTGCGCCCGGGCCAGTACGTAGGGCTCGATGTCTATCGCCGTAACCTGTCTCGGGTTATAAGCTTTAACGATGTGCACGTCGATGCCCCCGGTTCCGCAACCGATATCAAGTACGTCTTTGCCGGTCAAATCGACATCGGTCAGGGCCAGGTCAACTTCCGCACTGCCGCCGGGAGAAAGATAGCCTTCACCCCAGATACTCTGGTGGAAGGTTACAAAACGGTTGCCGTAGTCCGGTTCTTGCGGCTCGGTCACGATGCGGTTCCGGCGCTGACGCCGGGCGCAGCTCGAACCCACAGACCCTCTGCTTCAAGATCCGCCATGGCCAGGCGAATACCTTGATCTAAGATTTTGACCATCTGGTCGATTTGTGCTTCGGTGATGATCAGAGGCGGAGAGAATACGCACATGTTGATCAACGGACGCAGAATGAGACCCAGTTTCTGACAGTGCTGATCGATGCGCGCTCCGATAGTTTTATGCAACAGTAATGCATCATGCGGCGTGGCGCCGACACATTCGACGCAGCCGATTAAACCAATGCCTCTGACGTCGCCAACGATTGGTATGTCCTTGAGTTCGCGAATGCGCGCCTGGAAATAAGGCGCGACGTCGCGCACGTGCTCCAGGATGTGCTCGCGCTCGATGATTTCCAGATTCTTCAAAGCGGCAGCGCAGCTTACCGGATGGCCGGAGTATGTATAACCATTGGAGAAATTAGCGCCTTGGGCGCGTGCCCCGGATACCTCGCTGAGCAGACGATCGGATATGAAGCACGCCCCCAGCGGAAGATAGCCTGAGGTCAGGCCTTTGGCCGTCGTAATGATGTCGGGCTCTATGCCAAACACGTCCTTTGACGCGAACCAGTGACCCAGTCGACCGAATCCGGTGACGACCTCATCCGAGATGTACAGCACATCGTACCGGCGACACACCTCCAGGCACTTCGCGTGGTAGCCCACCGGGGGCACGATCACGCCGCCCGATGCCAGCACCGGTTCGGCAATAAAGGCGGCGACGTTTTCCGGCCCGAGCTGCCGTATTTTCGTCTCTAAATCCTCCACTTTGGCTTGACAGAATTCTTCCCTGGTCATGCCTTCACCGCAGTGGTAGTAATTAACCGAGGGTAAAAAGTGGACGTTCTCAGTATCGGTATCCATGAACGTCTTATCTCTCTCCTTGCCGCTGCAGGAGGCTGCTAAGTAGGTACTACCGTGATACGCCTTTTCTCTGGAGATAATCTTCTTTTTCTGCGGGCGCCCAAGCACGTTATTATAGAAATGGGTAAAGCGCAGAGCCGTATCTACAGCAGTGGATCCACCGGTGGTAAAAAACACGTGGTTTAAATCACCGGGTGCCAGCAGCGCAAGTTTGTGTGCCAGAACGGCCGCCGGTTCACTGGTAAAGCTCCACGGTGAGTTGTACGGCATAGCGAGCACCTGAGCAGCAATGGCATCGGCCATTTCCCGGCGACCATAGCCAATCTGAGTGCACCACATTCCCCCGGGTCCATCAATTAACTTTTCCCCTTGCTCGTTGTACAGATAAATTCCCTGGCCGCCGCTGGCAATGGTTCTGACATTTGAGCCTATTGTGCCCATCGCTTCCCATGGGTGGACCCAGTATCTGCTGTCGAACTTTTTAATTACGCTTTGGTCTGTATTTAGTCTTATTTCTTTCTTTTCCATGACTTTTCTCATAACTTTGCAATACTTATATATTATACAGTGGTCGGGTGGACTGAGGCATGCTGCCCCTGCCTGGCATCAGTAGCGTAACCCATGAAATCACTCTGGTTAGATCGTGTAATTGATTCAGTCGCGGATCGAGGTCGCGAACTTTTGAATCTGCGCAGCAATGGAAGATCCACCACGAACATGAGACGGCTGTGCCTCGCCCTGCTGTCGGAAAAAGGGGAAGCATCCGGAACCGCTCTGGCACGGGAAGTAATCATTAATTACAAATATATGCACAGTGATGAACGCGTCGCATTCTTTCAAATGCTGGATAGAGAGTTTGGTCCCGATAAGCAGGCTATTTTCACAGCGGCTGACCAGTTCAAGGCTTCCGAAGATGTCGATGATTACCTGGCCTTGAGCAAAGCCATCGAACCCGCCCGGCAGCGGCTTTTCCGCCGGATCAACACCGCCCCCAATGGCATCGACGCTATTGTCGGCATGCGTGCTGATCTGCTACACATGCTGGAAGCTCAGCCTCATTTAAAAGCGGTGGACGCAGACCTGCGCCACCTGTTGGCATCGTGGTTTAACCGCGGGTTTTTACAGCTGCAAAGAATCGACTGGCATACTTCAGCCGCCATATTAGAAAAGCTGATCAACTACGAAAGCGTGCACGAAATCCAGAGCTGGGGGGACCTGCAGCGCAGGCTTGCAGCCGACCGCAGGTGCTTTGCCTTCTTTCACCCGGCCCTGCCGGAAGAGCCCCTGATATTCATGGAGGCCGCTCTAGTAACCGGCCTGGCGGATACCATCGCGCCGCTTCTGGACGTAGACCAGACGGTGATAGAGCCTAAACGGGCGGATAGCGTCATTTTCTACTCCATCAACAACTGCCTGGCAGGCCTGAAAGGAATCTCCTTCGGCAACTTCCTGATCAAACAGGTCGCCACCGAACTGGCGCGCGAATTTCCCGGACTGAAGCTGTTTTCAACCCTTTCACCCATGCCCATGTTTAGCCGCGCGCTGCGAGACCCAGAAGTATTCAGTGAACAACGACTCAGCGGCGTTTTAAAGAATGACGCTCAAAGCCTGTGCAAAGAAGCAGATGAAGAAGATATTGGTAAGGCTTTATTAAAATTATTGCGCGACCCCGTTGCTCATAAAAAGGTGATGCAGCAGCCGTTGAAAAAACTTGGATTGGCCTATCTTACCCAGGCCAAACGAGGCCAAAAGCTGTATGACCCGGTAGCCTATTTCCACCTTTCCAACGGTGCCCGCCTGGAAAGAATCAATGCTTTCGCTAACGTTTCACCGCGCGGTCTGCAGGAGTCAGCTGGATTGATGGTTAACTACCGCTATATCCCGGAGGAGTTCGAATCCAATCACGAGGCTTTCGTCCATCGTCAAGAAATTCCATTATCGCGCAAGCTGCTGAAAGACTTTCGCCTGCTGAAAGAAGCCTGGCGTTAAGTAAACAGAGCGGATTTGTCAACGACTGACTGATTTGATTTTGCGCGTACATCGCGATAGCACCGGGACGCGCCGTCTCCCTCTCAACGCCATCCGGCTCGATCCATAAGCTTCACCGCCTCGCTATTGTTTTCTCCCAGTACTGCCAATGCAAGCGCATCGGCTTTGAATTCACCAAAAGCCTGCAGAGTTTCGCTGATTGCAACGCCCTGCTTGATCGGATATTCATGATTACTCTCGGCGTAGCGCGCCTGCGCCGCATCACTCACTAGATATTCAAGCAGTTTGACAGCATTCTCCTTGTTTCCGGCATACTTGGTGACACCCGCCCCGCTGACGTTGACGTGCGCACCACGGTCTTCCTGGTTGGGCCAGACGATCGTCATTTTTTCGGCTGCCTTCCGCAGCCCGTCATCGTTCGAGTGCAACATACCAGCCAGGTAATACGTGTTGGCAACAGCAATATCACACTCACCGGCCGCCGCGGCCTTGATCTGATCGCGGTCTCCGCCGGCTGGCGGGCGTGCCAGATTTTGCACCAGGCCTTGCGCCCAGCGTTCGGTATCTGCCACGCCGTTGGCGGCAATCATTGACGCCACCAGAGACTGGTTGTAGATGTTGTTAGAGGAGCGGATACAGATCTTTCCCCTCCACTCAGGGTTGGCTAAATCTTCGTACCGCCGGAGGGCATCAGAGTCCACCCTCTCACCCACCACCATGATCGGACGGGCCCGGATTGATAAGCCAAACCAGTTCCCGTCAGGGTCGCGATATGACTCGGGTATCGACGACTGCAGCACGCTGGACTGGACGGACTGAAGCAGACCGGCCTCCTTGGCCCGATGCAGCCGGCCCGCATCTACCGTAATCAGCACATCAGCGGGCGTCAGTCTCCCCTCACTTTCCAATCGTTTGAGCAGCGCGTCGGCTTTGGCAGTCACCAGATTGACCTCAATACCGGTCTGCCTGGAGAAATCATCCAGCAGCGGCTTGATCAGCGCTTCTTTTCTGGCTGAATACAGGTTGACCTCGTCCGCCATGACCTGGCCGAACCCCATACAAAGAGCAAGTACAGCGCAAAACCACAGGATAGAACGTTTTTTCATGGTTTGGTCCCACTCCTTAGCAATCTTAATTTGTGTTAATCTTAATGAGAATCATTCTCATTATGATTTAATTAACGAAAACGGTCAATATCACGTCGACGCTTCTTCCATCATCCTATCTACCGCACCCGGCCTGACGTCAGCAGATTGCCATGCCTGCAATCCAAAATATAATCACACGCCATCGACCATATTGTGCTCAGTCGCGCCAGTAGCAGCATGGCCTTTTTGCTGCTCCCATTTTTGTATTACTGACGAGGGTTTTACGCTAAAGTCAGCGTAAAAATTGTGGCGACGTTTTTGCTCTGTTCTGCGCATAATCGCATTCGAACAAACCGTCAGGCAGCTTGCAGATTGATTGCTAAGCCAACGTCAGCGGGATGGTTGGACGGCACGCCCGCGGCGCAGCTGAAAGATCAACCGATTAGTAGCAGGCTTTTCGTTAAGTCGAATAAAACCGCCAACGTTAAGTCTGACTTATGCAATCCTTTTCCATCGCATTCCAGCGGTAGGTTGTCAGACTCGGTCTCGGATGCACCACGTCATTGACAGTCCGGATATTTTACCGACAGAGCAACAAGCCGATATTTTTTAACAAAGCGCTGACGAATCCGTCGAGGCCTATGCGTTCAATACGCGTCAATGGCGAATAGATTTGATCATGAAAAATGCCTAAACGGTCGATAAATCCAGATAAAAGAGCCCACGGCGCATCAATTTTCTGCTGATGGTCTAAGCTATATTTAGTACAGGTTAACTTACTTTGAGCCTCTTATCATGGTTGAGACAATAGGTGCTTTCTTTCAGGGCGATGGTCTGTGGATCGTTGGCCCTATCCTGTACGTGGTCATTGTGGGGCCGATTTTGTTTGTTGTCATCATCCTGTTTGTCGGAAAACGCCGGGACGACCGGGATGCCGCACGCAGGATGCTGGAACAACCCTCTTCCCAGCACTGATAGTGCAGCGGTGCGCTTACGTCTCGTTTAGCCGCCAGCCGGATCGATACTTATTTCGGCTTAAGACCAGTCAGTAGAGAAAACTTCCTCCATCGACAATCATCTTTTGTCCAGTGATATACCTCGCCTTGTCGGACACGAGGAATTCGACGGCGTCGGCGATATCAGAGGGTTCACCAATTCGGTTTAACAGCGTGCGCTCAGCCATCTGCGGCTCACTGACCGCCAGGTCGTATCGCTGCTCAATTTCCCTGGGGTGACGGCCCACATCGACCGAGCGCGACACATTGGCTTTGACCAGTAAAAACGCTACCACTGATATTTCGGCACTCGCTGATAGTCTGCTCCACCAGAGCATCATCCGCATGATAATTGAGCGCCACATTATGCCTCTGTTGCAGCATGCGCAGCGCGATTTCCCGGCCGATACCGCGACTTGCGCCAGTTATCACAATGGTGTGCATGTAGCGTTATCGGACGTTCTGCAGATCGCGACTGGTGGCCAAAGCAAAACAAGGCGCCAGCGACTGAACCGCCTGCAGGCTGCTGCCCCTACTTGCTCTCATCCCACTGTATCAGCTCCGGCGAATGATCCAACGCGCGCTCCAGCGAGTTCGCCAACCTGTGCGCCCATCTGTATTGATCTGTTTCGCGCTCAATCAGATCATGGCGCAGCTCAAATAAAAGATGGGGAATGCCCTGCTGTTCCCCATGTACCGGGATGGTGTAGTCGGTAAAGTCATCGACCGAGTACGGATGATTGTCACCCAGGCAGAGCGTTTCGTCCTCCGCCAGCAGTCTTAGGAAGAGCTTCGCTAATCGGTCATCCCGGTTGTATAAAAGCCCGATGTGCCAGGGCCGGGACTGGCCGTGATACACCGGGGTGAAGCTGTGAATGGCCAGGAGGATCGTCGGCATTTGCATCGCCAGTCTGCGCTCGATAATTGATTTGATGGTGTCATGGTAGGGGTCAAAGACCTCAAGCCTGCGCGACTCAACCTCTTGCTGCGATAGGTCATGGTTGCCGGGAACCACGGTACTCTCACTGACTTCCGGGATAGAACTTTCAGCATCCGGTGGGCGATTGCAGTCAATAACCAAACGTGAATACACCTGCCGCACCAGCGTGGCGTCGAAACGGCGGGCAAACTCTTCCGCCAGCCCTCTCCCACCCACGTCCCACGCAATGTGTCGCGTCAGGTCGCTGTCTTCCAGTCCGAGTTTACCGAGTCTGCGCGGTATGCGGTTACCCGCATGGTCGCACACAAAGAGGTAAGGTGATGCGCTGTCCGGCCGTTCAACCACCACCGCCGCGGGTTCGTCCTCTTCAAGCAACTTGAATGCCTGGCCAGACGCCGCTGCTGGCTGCTCACTTTTCATCACGCAGTAGTTAAGATAAGGGGTTAAACTGTAACCGCTTATACTAGCAAAAGCTCGCCTGGCCAGTACAAGTAATGCGCTCAATCCCCCCTCACAACCGCAGCCAGAGCGCCTCAGCGCTTGCACCGGCGCGCAGCATCTTTGTGAAACAAAACCGACGAGTTCAAAGGCATCGGCTGCTGACTAAACTAGCTCATAGCAGTGCATTACTCGCCTGGTCTATTTCTGCATCCTCGCCCTGTTGCTCAAGACGCACGACGCGGTCGTCGTGCTGGTATGACCGCAGACAGATGTCAGCTCCATGCAGCGACAAATAATGTACCGGTTCCTCCGTCCAGGTTCCGGTATTGATATAGCGCACGCCGCGACTGGTAACGTCTTCTGCGTAGTGTGTGTGGCCGCACGTGACCGCTGCAAAACCTGCCTGCGCTGCGCAGTCAATTGCATTTCTTTTCACCTGCTCCGTTAAAACCCGATATAACAGTGGTGCCCATCTTTTTGCCAGCTCGGCCACGTGAACCGGTGCTGCTCCCATTCGCAGGCGCACGTTGTGACAGAATTTGAACAAGCGTATGAACCAGCGATTGTTGGGCATAATGGTGTCAAAATCATCACCGTGAATGATCAGCAATCGGTTGCCTATAGCCAGTCCCCGTTGGAACTCAATTCGTCCTGGGTCAGCCATACGGAAGTCTTCATCATGGTTGCCGTAGAGCCAGATCACTCGGCGTTGAAAAGACTGCTCGCGCAGAACGCCCAGCACGCTTTCTTCTTCCGGCCGCAGCCGCTGATAGGGATTATCGATAATGTCGCCGTTCAGGATCAACGCAATGTCTGCCGGCAGTGACTGGATAAGCCGGATAAAAGCAGTTTTCCTGAAATAGGGCAGACCGATATGCAGGTCGCTTACGACCACCGCATGCGAAATGCCATTATCCGTCGGTAAGTGATTTAGTTCGCGCATCTGCCGGATGATTTCAAACCTGGAAACCGCCTGCGAATCAGGCGGGCTATTACAGTGTAGTCTATAGAAACCCCGTCGGCGCTGCTCATCATCATTGATCCTGCGCTGCGGGCAGCTGGAATGCGCCGGCACAGGCTGCAAATCCCGTCCCGCACCGTACGACCGCACCCTGGGCACGTGGAGCGCACGCTCGCACAAGATTTGATGCACCGTGGCAAACTCGGGTTCGCTTTGTATTGTCTAATTGCTACAACCCGTCCACACTAGCACGTGATTCTTGGTCGTTAAACAGAACCTGATGCAGCACACTTTGGGATAACTTTATGCCAGCACATCCTCATCCGCACAGCATTGACCTCGTCGAGGTGCCTTTAAAGTATCTGGCTAATGATAAAGCGCCTGCTGTCTACATCCCTTCCCGCGGTGGCGGTGATGCTACCGAACATAAGGGAGCTTACATCGAGCACAGAGTAACCATACAAAACGGCAGAACGAGCGGGCAAAGCTTTGAGCTTGACCAGCAGGGATTCACCCTGGTCTCGCAGTTGAGCAAGGTAAAAGACTTCTACGACGATGAAGAAATCGCCGCAGTATATGAGAATGAAATAAAGCAGTTGGTGCTGACCGCAACCGGGGCCGACCGAGTTGAGATTTTTGATCACACCCGCCGGGCCGCATCGCTGGCGGTACAGAAAGCGCGAATGATCCGCGAACCAGCCTCGATCATCCACAATGACTATACCGAACGTTCCGGGCCAAAGCGGCTGTGTGATCATTTCAGCGATACACCGGATGAAGCGCGGGCTTTGCTCGAGCGACGGTTTGCCATCATCAACGTCTGGCGTTCGATCCGGGGCACCGTGCGCGACGCGCCCCTGGCATTCTGTGATGCTTCTACTTTGGCACCTCAAGATCTGGTCCCGGTCGAGCGTCAAGCCAGGGAGCGTATCGGTGAGATCCAGCTGGCGCTGTATAACCCGGCCCACCGCTGGTATTACTTCCCGCAAATGCGGGCGGATGAGGCCCTGCTGTTTAAAACGTTTGACTCGGCCACTGACGGCCGCGCCCGCTTTACCATCCATACGTCTTTCCATGATCCGAATGCACCAGCGGAAGCAGCGCCACGGGAAAGCATCGAGTCGCGCTGCTTTGTGTTTTTTTAAAACGCCGCATTTCGATCTACGTTTCGTACGGGTGCCGTTTTACCCGGGCGATCATAATCCAGATGGTGATGGCGGAGGGTGATATTCCCTATGAACTTCGTGAGGTTGATATTCTGCAGAACGAGCACCGGTCCGCTGGTTTTCTCAAAATCAATCCGGCGGGTTTGGTTCCGGCCATGATCACGCCGCGAGGTGACTGCCTGTACGAAACGCCAGCCATCAACCTTTACCTCGCAGAGCAGCATGGACTGACTCATCTTGCGCCACAGGTGCATGAAGCGGAGCGAGGAACGTTTCTGAGCGGTCTGTTCTTTATTACTGATGAACTGGAACCGGTGATGAAAAGGTACTTTTACCCGCATTGTTTTGCCATGCGGGAAGAAGATGCGCCAGTAGTGCGGCAGCGTTCGCTAGACACCGCTATAGATCGGCTGAACATCATAGAGCGGCGCCTCAAAACTGCTGGACCGTATCATCTCGGAAACCGTTTCAGCCTGGTGGATCTTACCCTGGCCTACTGGGCAGCGTGTCTAGAAAGCGCGGACGTGCTCGATTCGTTTACAGCGATAAGGCGGTGCACGCAGGAGGTTAAGAACAGACCCAAGCTGGGCGCATGGTTTGATGAAATCAGAGTAACGAGCCAGGAGTATAAACAAATGCGGGTACGCAGCGAGGAAATAACCTGACCTTAATATCCGCGAGTAACCAGGTGGGGGTAAAAACAGGGTTGAGGTAAGAAACCTGAACGTTCTGTAGCTGTTAAACCTGCTAAGCTGCAGCTTTATCTTTACCCTGCTGTTTTATCACGCATAAAAGCAGGGTAAACGTCACACACAGGATGACTGGAATCACGTACAGGTTAACCGCTGCCCATCCCAATCGATGATAGAGTTGACCTGACACGAGGGCAGTCACCGCCACGGTGCAAAATACGAGCAAATCATTCAAACCCTGAACTTTGCCTTTTGCCACTGTGTCCGCCGTAAGCAGACTGGTCGCACCGATAAAACAAAAATTCCAGCCTACCCCGAGCAGCACCAGCGAGACGATAAACTGCCAGTACTCGGTACCGCTCAGATTCAGCAGACAGCTGGCTAACAGACCAAGCGTGCCGGCGAGCATAACCCGATACGCACCGATTCTATCGATTACGTGGCCGGTGAAGAATGCGGGCACAAACATGCCCACGACGTGCCACTGGATAACGTTGGCAGTGAGGTCGAAGTGAAAGCCGGATCCCGCCATGGCCATCGGCGTTGCCGTCATCAGCAAATTCATCACCCCATAGCCGATCATGCCGCTGGTTACGGCAATGGCAAAACCCGGCTTACGCACAACATCGATCAGCGCGGTACCGTCCTTCATCGCCAAATGATTCACGCGCTCCAGCTTCAGAGCCTGCACCAACAGCAAAGAACAGCAATAAATTAGGGCGATGCATAAATAGCTGCCGGCAAATTCCGTAGGCAACGCTTGCCGCGTAATTTTGGCCAGGTTGGGGCCGACGAAGGCTGCAATCACGCCACCCGCTAATACATATGAAATAGCTCGGCTCCTGCAATGGGGATCAGCCACCTCCGCCGCGGCAAAACGGTAGTATTGACCAAAGGCATTGAACGCCCCCAGCAGTATGCTGCCCAGGCAAAATAAAAGAAACGACCCGAACGTAATTGCGCCCGCACTTAAGGCACCGCCACCGATTCCGAGCAGCGCGCCCAGGGTAAACCCAGCTTTTCGGCCAAATCGCTGCATCATCATGGATGCGGGATAGGTTGTGATGATGACCCCCAGGAACATCAGGGCGAAAGGCGCTGTAGCCCATTGCGGCTGCGGTGCGATTCTCAAGCCAACCAGCGCGGTCGCGGTGATAAGAAGAGAGTTTCCCGACATCATCAAGGCCTGGCATATCGCCAGCAGCAATACATTGCGATTCATGGGCCAGGGTAAAGTACGGTTAGCCGAGCGGTAAACTGGTTGGATTGACGGATCATGTCGTGATCTGGCTGGTCACCAGTTATTCCTGATCCGGGTCTTTGCACACCACCGGGTAAGTCGTTTTAAAAGGTCGATTCGATATTCGCTGGGCACTGTTGAAACAGGTCACCATACCCGCACCCATTACCCAATACTCATTGGGGTCGGTCGCCGTTAATCGCCCCATCCGAGGATCATAGCGTGCCAACTCATAATGTAAATGCGCTATGCCACCGGCCAGCAGTCCGCTATTCCCCAGGGTACCGATCTGCTCTCCACGCTCTACTTGATCCCCCGCTTGCACCCACCTCTGCTGAAGATGAAGAAAGCGCGTATGCACCTCCAGGCCCGCCTCGTCCTCGCCGTGATTCAGCACGATATGGTTGCCGTACATGGGTTCGAAAAAAGAGCGCTCCACCCGTCCCTTTGCCGGGGCGATTACGGGCGTACCGACCGCGGCCACGATGTCAATACCCAGATGCTCGGCAGGCGGACCACGTCGATTATTATCTGGGTCCGGAGGGTGAAATCCCCGCCGTATGGTGGGTGCATTAGGGGGCAGTAAAATTTTGATGGCATCGCTGTCGTAACTTTTGTCGTCGTTAACTTCACCGTAACTGCCCGCCGTGCTGCAGCCGAACAGCCAGACCATAAGACTTGTCGTAGCAATCGCACAATGGGTGCTTCGCGTGCACTTTTTTAAGAGCAGCATGGAGTAGAAGTTTGCTTTACCTACTAAAAGGTTTTTTCTAGAGCCAGTTCACTGCACGACTCGTGCTGTACTACGCCGCTGTGCTCTCAATCTGATGCATATGCACATCCCGCTGCGGGAACGGTATGGAGATACCGTTTTCGTCAAAAGCCCGTTTCACTTTTTCGATCATATCGAATCGCACCGGCCAGTAGTCTTCCCGCTTGACCCACGGCCGTACAACAATATTCACGCTGCTGTCTGCCAATTCGTTGACTGCCACTATGGCTGCCGGTTCTTTGAGGATGCGCTCATCGCCGGCGATAGTGGATTCAATCAGCTCGCGGGCTTTGCCGATGTCATCATCGTAACCAATACCAAATACCAAATCCACGCGGCGCGTTGCTTCGGCCGAATAGTTGACGATAGTGTCGTTGTAGATCAGGCGGTTCGGCACCACCACCCGCTTGTTATCCGGTGAAACCAGTGTTGTGTTGAACATGCCTACTTCCACAACGGAACCCGCGGTACCGGCTGCTTCGATATAGTGCCCAATATCAAACGGTTTGAAGAAAACAATCATTACACCGGCAGCGAAATTTGACAGCGAATCCTTCACCGCCAGGCCCACGGCGAGACCCGCAGCGCCGAATATCGCCAGCGCCGAGGTCGTGTTCACACCGACCTGTTCCAGTGCCGCTAACGCGACCACGGCAAGGAGAGCAATGTACGCCGTGCTGCCGACCAGGCGGACCAGCATTTCATCAAGGCCCTGTTTGCGCATTTGTTTAGTCAGCAGCCCGCTCAGCCACTTGGCGAGTTTGCGACCGACGTAGAAAATCACCAAAGCCAGGACTACTTTAACAATCCAAGGCATAACCTGATCGAGTACGGCTGACGATTCCATTAATTCGGGCATAAGCTTTCTCCTAGATTAAATATGGTCACGGTGAATTTCAAAACCACCTCGGTACGGTCGGGCGGCGCTATATTACAGCGGCAGCGCAAGACAAACCATCAACTGCGTGCGCAGTGAAAAAACAGAATTCCAGCGATCGCGAGCGTTGACTCAAGATTGTAATGCGATAAGGTGCCGTGCGGAACGAACACCTGGTTGAACTGTAACTACAATGTAGTTATACTTGAATTATGGATGCTATAAGTTTCAACTGGGATGAAACGAAAAGCCTGGCCAATAAGCAGCAACACCGGGTTTTGTTTGAGGAGGCGGAAGGCGTGTTCTTTGACGAAAGCGCGAGACTGATAGTGGATCCTGACCTCATGAACAAGGATGAGCACTTTGTGCTACTCGGATTGAGTAAAAGGTTCAGGATACTGGTAGTCACCCACAGTTACCTGCCGCGAGCCGCAATCGTGCGCATCATGGCCGCGCGCAAGGCGACGGTGGAGGAGCAGCAAATCTATATTCAAAAAGTGTTATGAGAAAACAGTACGATTTTTCGAATTCCCGCAAGAATCCTTATGCAAAAGCGCTGAAAAAACAGATTACGATTCGCCTGGAAGAGCGTACGATCAACTATTTTAAAAAGCTCTCCGATGAAACCGGCATCCCATATCAGACACTGATCAATCTTTACCTCAGGGACTGCGCAACCAAGCAGCGAAAAATCTCCATGACCTGGCGTAAGGCATCGTGACCCGGCGCAGTATATCTTGATAAACGTCTTGGCCAGCGATCAATCAGGCCGCAGGGCTTTGACCTAGGCGATACCTAAACAGGTTTCTAAAAGCGTAATACAAGCGGCAGACTGGACAAATGCCGCGCCGGTTACGCCTGCGGTGGATCGACCACAACCGCTTCGTAGGGATGATCTTGCGCTATGCCGCCCGTGGTTTTGAACACCTCGAGCGCTGCTGCGTAGCTTCGTCTCGATATTGCCACCTCCGGTGGCCAACACCCCAGTTCTTGATAGCGCTTGATCGTATCCTGCAACACATTTAGCGCAATTCCGGGGAAAAAAGACTGCTCCATAACCGCAATATCTTCCGCCGGTGCCTCGATCACATACTGCCTGGCGCGCCGATACGCACGCATGAATGCCTCCGCGGCGTCGCTTTGCAGCCAGCGCGGCGTCGCAGTAAGGCTGCTGAAAGCCAGCGGCCCGGAGACCTCGCCGAGCGCTGCCACAACTTGGCCGATTCCGTCGCGCTGCAGCTGCTGCGGAGCCGGTCCCTGCTGATGAATAAAATCACCTGTACCCGCACGAAAAGCCGCGTCCATTGCATCCGGTTCGCCCGCGTCCGTCACCGTAATGGCCGCCGTATCAACCCCCATTTTCAAGCAGGCATATTTGAACATTGCCATCGGTTGGCCGAGATGGTCGACCAGCACCTCCTGTCCCGCCAGATCGGGCCAGTTAAAATCCGTTCCTTTCTCCCGCCTGGTAAGAAAAAAACCGTCGCACTCATTGATTTGGGCAAAGTGCATGAAATGAGGAGTGATCTTATGTTCCAGCATCCCCCAGCTGGCCGAGACTGCCAGCTGGCCGACATCAACGCTGCCCTCCTTAAGCCCCTGCGGCACGCTGCATTCGGGGGTGGCAACAGCGTAGCTGGGCTCGAAACCTTCATCTTTGAGGAAGCCGCCGGCGACGCAGGCGATAAGTGGACTATAAAAAGCCGAGTGCCGGGACACCATAATATTGAGTTGAGTCATTAACGTTCTACTGCCGCAGCTGGTTGAGTCAAATAGCGTTAAGTGCCTGCCCGTGGAACCGAATATGATCGCCAATAAAAGTCGCGATAAAGTAGTAGCTATGATCGTAACCTGCTTGGTAACGGATCTCTACGGGCTGCTTCATTTTATCGCACGCAGCCTGGAACACGTCTGGGCGCAACTGCTCCTGCAGAAATTCATCCGCCTCACCCTGATCAATCAATATCCTGCTGGTCCTGCAGCCCTGCAGCACGAGCTGGGTAGCATCGTACTGCGCCCAGGCGGATTCGTCGTCACCCAAGTAGCCGGTCAGAGCCTTTTTTCCCCACGGTACGCGGCTCGGTGCACAGATGGGAGAAAAAGCCGATACCGAACGATAGGTGCTCGGGTGTTTGAGACCGATGGTTAAAGCGCCGTGCCCTCCCATGGAATGCCCGGTAATGCCCTGACGCACAGGATCCGCCGGAAAATGCTGAAATACAAGTTCCGGCAGTTCCGTCACGATGTAGCTGTACATCCGGTAGTGCGCCGACCAGGGGGTACGAGTAGCATCCAGATAGAAGCCCGCACCGCTGCCGAAATCATACGCGTCATCTTCACCCGGTAGGTTTGTACCGCGCGGGCTGGTGTCAGGGGCAACCAACATGAGCCCGTGTTCCGCCGCATAGCGCTGCGCGCCAGCTTTAATCACAAAGTTTTCTTCGGTGCAGGTCAATCCGGATAAATACCAAAGAATTGGCATCGGTCCATCTGCTCGTGCTGGTTCGTATACGGCGAACCGCATCTCTGTGGCAGTAAGCTCAGAAATGTGACTATAGGTGCCTTGCGTTCCGGCAAAGCATTTTTGCTCGCTTATTGTTTTCATGTCTACCAGTTCCACCAGTCACGCAAGCTGGAGGTTATATCTTCTCATACGTTACCGCTACCCTCACAATTGTGCGATGGAGCAAACTTCGGCCACCGACCTCGTGGCGCATGATCCGCGCCCTACTACCAGCAGATCAACGACCTCGTTCCGAAAATTCGAGCTACTCTCCCGCTTGGTAAAGCGCTGTTGCCTGAACCCTGGATGGGCCGCCGTCCCAGCACTTCCAACTCTTTACCTATCATCAGGCCATCCGGTGAGTATCCGGATCTATGGTATGCGTTTGGCCATGGCCATCTCGGCTTTTCGCTGGGACCGGTCAGCGGAAAAATAATCGCCGCGGCGGTCACAGGCGAAACGTGGGATAGGCGCAACGATCCTTTCCTGCCATCGCGCTTCAAGCTGTAAAAAGTCAGGCTTTTGTCAGATGTTTACTCTACAATACCGTCAAAGAGCATCAAATCCCGCGCCCGCAGCATCGGCGTTGCGTATACGTCAACCGCTGTTAAACCATCAACAATCTGCCCTGACATATCTTAGGAATAGTGGAGTTGCACATGAATTGCATTAGAAACGGACTGCTGAGCCTTTTTATTCTGCTTATGCCTGCGATCGGTCACGCCTCCGAGCTGCCCGATGTCTTGGTTGAGACCACCATTACCGAGCTGGTTAACGAGCTCGAGCAGCGACGAGCGGAGCTAGAGCAGGACAAGCAGAAACTCTACAAGATGGTCGAAGATGTTGTCGTCCCGCACTTTGATATCGACCTGATCGCCCGTCTGGTTCTGGGGAAACACTGGCGCGGCGCAACTGAAAGTCAGCGTACCACTTTCGCCGAAGAGTTCAAGCAGCTAATGATTCGTACCTATGCCACTGCACTTTTCGAATACACCGGTAATGAAAAAATGGAAGTAACTCCGGTCAGACTCAAGGATGGAGATGAAAAAACAACCGTGAAAACCAAGGTCATCCTGCCGGGCGCCCCAGCGGTGCCGGTAAACTATTCCTTTATCCTCAACAAAACGGGTGAATGGAAGATCTATGATGTGAAGATCGATGGGATCAGCCTGGTCACCACCTACCGTTCCTCTTACAGCCAGATGGTACAGAGTAAGGGGCTGGACGTGTTGATCGCAGAGTTAAAGAAAAAGAACGTAACGCTGGAAAGCTCCTGACAAAGCGTTGACTCGTCGTGACCGGCCTCCGGTTAAAGCCTGCTTCAGCCAAAAAGATCGACCTTCTGCTGCCTCTGGTTAAGGCATACCATGAGTTTGAACGGGTGCAGTTAAGCGACCAGGAAAGACGAAACGCGGTTGATTCGCTGCTGGCAAACAGCGCTCTGGGGCAGATATGGCTGATTGAAAAGCAAAAATCGTCGGTCGGATACATCGCCATGTGTTTTGGATAAAGTATTGAGTTTGCCGGCCGCGATGCATTTATCGACGAATTCTTTATTGTTGAGTCCAGCCGGGGTCAAGGCATCGGCAAAGCGGCGCTCAATCTAATCATGCGCGAGGCGCAAAAACTGGACGTTCGCGCCCTGCATTTGGAAGTCGCGCAGAACAACCGGCGAGCCAAAACGCTGTACGAATCTGTCGGATTCAAGGCAAGGGATCGGTTCCAGCTCATGACGAAAACCCTGAACGTAGGCTGCGGCCGGAACAACGGGTCAGGCAATACTGCTTAACTCGCCTGCGGGCGCATCCGCGCGCGGAAGGGCATTGTTATTGTCGTATACGCCCTGCTCAAGTACCACAGCGCGCCTTGACCGCCCCAAAACCAGCACGTCGAACTCAGTTCCCGGTACGTTCAACGCCGGGGGAACGAAAGCAAACGCAAGATAGTGCCCGGTGGCATAGCCGTAGCCGCCCGACGATATCTGACCCACCGCTCTTCCCTCATACCACACCGATTCAGAGCCGAGGGGATCGCTGGCAACATCAAGCTCACCTGGTTCGTCGAGCTGTAAATAGGTTAACACCCAGCGGGCGGCAGGCGCGTTAGAAATTTCAGCGCCCTGAAATCCATCACTGCGCGCAAAACGGATAACATCGGCCTCGCTGATGGTGACTTCGTTGGTGATTTCATGACCTGAGCGGTAGGCCTTTTCCATGCGCATGGCATTCAGCGCAGCGGAGCCGACATGCACCAACCCGCTAGCGGCATTAGCTGACACCAACGTTTGGTATACCGCCAATAAATCCACGATAGGCGCGTGCAGCTCCCAACCTAACTCTCCGCTGTAGGTTACGCGCAATGCCCGCACGCCGTCGGTGTCGCCAACGCGTATATGCCGCATGGACAGCCAGCGAAAACTGCGGTTATCCAGCGGCGCGTCTGTACACTCAGCCAGGATATTGCGCGCCTCGGGTCCGGCCAGCATTAGTACACCGAAATCTTGCGATACGTTAGCGATGGAGATATTTTCATCGGCCTTGATCTGTTCTTCCATCCAGTTCAACAAGGCTGCCTCCCGCACGGCGGCGTAAACGAGGTAGAAGTGATTGTCACCGAGCTTAACCAGGGTTGTCTCTCCCTCGATACGTCCATTTTCCATGATGAGATAAGTCAAACTGATACTGCCGTATTTCTGCGGCAGCCTATTGCAAGAGATTCGGCCGAGGTACGATGCAGCGTCCGCTCCCGACACTTCAAGTTTGGCAAACGCGGTCAAATCCGCAATACCCGCGTAGCGCCGCAAACTTTCAACCTCCTGGCCCACCACGGCGTGCAGTTCATTGCGGCGGAAACTCTCCATGGGTTTTTGTTCTACGCCATCCCGCGCGTACCAGAACGGCCGCTCCCAGCCATACACATCTTCATAAACTGCCCCCTTTTCTTTTAACACTTCGTACAGCGGAGACAGCTTGGAATGAGAGGGGCGACAAGCTGGGCGATCAAGATGTGGATAGGGAATCTCGTGTCGCAGCAGATAATCTTCCTTTGCTTTTTGAATGCGGTATGTATCGTCGACTTTGGCACCGAAGCGTCGCGGGTCGAAGCTGCGCATGGATACATCTGCCGCGCCGTGCACCATCCATTGCGCCAGATACTTACCGGCGCCCGGTCCCCACGCTATTCCCACCTGTGACCCACAGCACAGCCAGAAATTTCTCACCCCGGAAGGACCGAGCAGCATGTTGCCATCCGGGGGATGCGTAATGGCGCCGTGCACCACCCGCTTGATGCCCCGTTCCGCCGCTATCGGCATACGTTCCATGGCGTTTTCCAGCCACGGCATGATGCGATCGTAGTCCGGCTCAAACAGCTCATTTTCCGCTTGCCAGGGTGTGCCGTCGTCCCACACCGAGACCGCGTTGGCTTTCTCATATATTCCAATCAAAACGGATTTCTGCTCCATGCGCACGTAGCCTGATACCTGTCGATCATCGCGCACCACGGGAAGCTCCGTTTGCAGGTCGCTGAATTCAGGTACGGTGTCAGTAATCAGATAATGGTGCAGCATGTTGGCTATGGGTAAATCAAGGCCGATCCATTGACCAATCTGGCGGGCATAGGTCCCGCCGGCATTCACCACTCGCTCCGCGACAATGTCGCCTTGCTCGGTGTGCACGACAAATTCACCGCTTGTTTTTCGCCTAATGCCGGTCACCCGATTGCGGCGCATTACTTTTGCCCCCATCATGCGCGCACCCCTGGCCAGCGCAAAGGCTACCCCTGCCGGATCAACGTGGCCATCGTTCGGGGTGTGCAATGCGGCCCGTATACCGTCGAGGCTGTAGAACGGGTGCAGCGCTTTGATCCGATCAGGACCGATGATTTCCATTTCATGCCCCAGCCCCTTGCCGACGGACAGGGTATATTTAATCCAGTCCACCTCATCGTCGGTATAAGCCATGCGCAGGCTGCCGCACCCGTGCCAGCTCACTGACTGTCCGGTCTCTTCCTCTAGCCGAGGATACAGTTCGGTGCCGTACGCGGCCATCTTGGCCAAAGCGTAATGACTCACAGAATGGGTGATCTGACCCGCCGCGTGCCAGGTTGAGCCGCTCGTCAGCTCGCCCTTTTCCAGCAGCAGCACATCGGTTTCTCCCTCCCGGCAGAGGTGATAGGCCAGGGAGCAGCCCATGATTCCCCCCCCGATGACGACAAGTTTTGCCTGATCTTGCACGGCTCTCGCACTTATTGTGGGTGATTGATTCGAAAAACCACGCTATGATACATTTGTACTAATTTATAAATCAAGAGAACAAATGTATCAGCCTCAGGGGCGACCACCTGCTTCAGCGGCGCCTCCACAGAGTCAGAAAGCCATTGTTTCCCGGCTTCTTGCGGGCTTTGATGAACTGCCGACCCAGCTGCAGTTGGCAGCGCGCTATCTCATCGACCACCCGCACGAGGTGGGTGTGCAGACTATGCGCACCCTGGCTACCGATGCGGGCGTGCACCCCAACAGCTTTGTCCGCCTGGCACGGCATCTCGGATTTTCCGGCTATGACGACATGCGGGAGCGATTCAGAGACTTTGTCCGCGGCGGTGTGGGCAGTTCGCCCGACCGGGCGAAGTGGCTGCAGGCCATGGCCAGAGAGGGGGGCAGCGCCGCTATTCTGAGCGGAATGGCGGCCGCCTGTCTGCAGAATACCGAGCGCATGTTCTCGCAGCAGTCGGTCGAGCAGCTGGACCAGGCGGTAGAGGTGATGACCTCGGCACGAAGGGTGTTTGTGCTTGGCCTGGGCCTTGCCTACCCGCTTGCTTATAACCTCTGGTACGTTAGCCGGATGGCGTTTGACCATTTCATCCTGACGCCGCGCCACGGCAGCCTGCCAAGCGACGACTTAAGCCGCATAAACGAACGGGACTGCCTGGTTGCGATGACGTTTCAGCCCTACCGTAAAGAGACCATCGCCGGCGCGCGCATGGCCGGACAGCAAGGCGCTAAAATAATCGGGATAACGGACAGCGTCAGCTCTACGCTGTGCCGGGAAGCTGACCTGGGCTTGATTTCACCGACGCACACGCCGCAGTTCTTCCAGTCAAACTCCGCCGTCACCGCGCTGGTCGAATTATTGTGTGCGCTGCTGGTGGTGAAAGGGGGTGAGAAGGCAACCCGCGCCATTGAACAGTTTCACTCCTCGAGATGGGATGCCGATGTCTATGAAGAAACCTGACGCATACCTGTTACCGAGCAGATCGTGACTCAGCCGCAGAAAAGTAATGGTCCGCGTAAAGGACTGGCAGCGCGATACTTTACCGACAGCTCCATTTTCGAACGCGTCAAACGGGAAATTTACTTCAAGACCTGGCAGTTGGCGTGCCATAGCAGCCAGTTGGCCAACGCTGGGGATTACTTCAGTTTTTCGATTCTTGATCAAGATGTCTTTGTTATCCGAGGTCAGGATCAAGCGCTGAGAGCCATGTACAACGTGTGCCAGCACCGCGGGCACCGCCTGGTTAGTGGATCAGGCAACAAGCGCTCTATTGTCTGTCCGTATCATGCCTGGACCTACGCGCTGAACGGCTGCTTACAGCGCGCACCCAACTCCAACAAAGTGGATGGCTTTGACCTATCTTCCATTCACCTGACGCCAATACGCGTGGAAGCGTACCTTGGATTCGTCTTTATTAACCTCGATAACGAATGCCCACCCATGGAGGAGGTATATCCCGGAGTAAAAGAGGCGATTTTAAAGCTGTGCCCGGACGTTGAGAACCGGGTGTTCGCCTATGAGCACTCCGCCGAGGAGGGATGCAACTGGTTAACAGCAATAGAAAACTACAATGAGTGTTATCACTGCAAGAAGGTTCACCCACAGTTTGCCAAGGGCGTAATCGATCCGAAGTCTTATCAGGTTCTGCCCTTCGGCTCGGGTAAAGTACTTCGCCATACTTCAAAAGCAACGCAGAGTGATCAGGCCTGGTACGATGTGAGCGGTACGGACTATGGCAGCTTCTTTCTCTGGCCGTCGACCGCGCTTCAGTTTTACCCCGGCGGCCTGCTTAACACTTATCACTGGCGTCCGCTGGCCGTGGATGATACGCGCGTGTATCGCGGCTGGTATGGTGTGGACGGTACAGTGGACAGCACGTTGCAAACCGTCATTGACCTGGACCGGGAAACCACTTTCGCCGAGGATCTAGAGCTGGTTAAGAACGTGCAGCGCGGACTCAGGTCGATGGGCTACCAACCCGGACCTTTAATTATTGATCCGGATGCCGGTATCGATAACGAACTATCCGTTGCCATGCTGCATCAATGGCTGCGGGAAGCAGTCGACCCGCAGTGATGAGCCGTATAGAAAGAATTTCGATCTTTCAAAAAACGCTTCCGCTGCGCAAGTCCTACCGTTTGTCCGGCGGTCGACTGCTGTTTGAGCAGCTGGATTCCACCTTTGTAAAAATCGAAACCAATGACGGAATTATCGGCTGGGCGGAGGGCTGTCCGTGGGGACACACCTATCTGCCCGCCCACGGCGCCGGTATTCGCGCCGCCGCTGAACTGCTGGCGCCCGCCCTGATCGGCATGGACCCCAGGTGCGTTGAACATATCAACGAACGCATGGACGTCACCCTGCCGGGTCACCTCTATGCGAAATCTCCCTTTGATATCGCCTGCTGGGATATTTTCGGTAAGGCCGCCGGCCTGTCCATCGCGGATTTACTCGGCGGCTGCTACGATCAGCCCACGCCGATCGCCTCCAGCATATCGACCGGCAGCCCTGAACAAATGCTGGCCCTCATCAGAGAATACCGCGATCACGGCTATTACGTGCATTCAGTCAAGATCGGTGCCGACACCGAACTCGACATGCAGCGCATTCAGTACCTCGAAACCCATCGGCAGGAGGGCGAGCTCATTTGGTATGACGTCAACCGCTCCTGGCAGCCGGCAGAAGCGGTCAAGGTCATGAACAGCGTGCGTGACCTGCCCCTTATTTTCGAACAGCCGTGCGAAACCCTTGAGCAGTGCGCCTGGGTTCGACAACGGACAACGCACGTCCTGTCGATCGATGAACGCCTGGAAACCATGCAGGACATGCAGCGCATAGTGCATGAACGTATTGCGGAAATCGTTAACCTGAAGATCAGCCGGGTGGGCGGGTTAACCCGGGCTAGAAAACTTAGAGATATGGGTTTATCAGCCGGTATCAAATTCGTCGTCATGGATACCGGCGGCAGCGTCATCGCCGATAGCGCGACCCAGCATTTCGCGCAGTCCATTCCAGCCTCCGCACGAATGGCAACCTGGCTGTGTCAGGATATGCTGTCGATTGATACTGCTGCCGGGCTGGGATCCAGAAACAACAACGGCAGCACTACCATTCCGACAGGAGCGATTGGCCTTGGCGTTACGCCTGATGAGAACATACTCGGTAAGCCAGTTGCCGTCTACGCATAATCACAACCTTGAAATGGGCCTAAACATGGTACAAAACCAAGCAAACGCAGAACGCGTCAAACCGTCAAATTCGCAGCGATTATTCCATATTGCAGACGCTACGCTTCCCGGGGCCGCCCTGGGCAGCTACTCGCTGTCGCCTGATATACGCCTGATCTATTCCCACGGCAAAGGTTCTCGCATGTGGGATGTAGACGGCAGGGAGTACATCGATTATGTCGGTGGGGCCGGCGCGTTGATTCTGGGGCACTCGCACCCTGCCGTGGTGCGTGCCGCGCAGGAGCAAATAGCCAGGGGCGCCCATATGTTCGGCTCGCTCAACGATGTTGCGGTCAAGCTGGCGGCCCGCCTGGCTAAGGACATCCCCTGCGCGGAAAAGATTGCCTACGCCACCACCGGGTCTGAAGCGACGGCCTACGCCATGCGCCTGGCCCGAGCCTTTACCCGCCGGGACAAGATACTAAAATTTGAAGGCGGGTATCACGGCAATCATGACTACGCCATCGTTTCCACTTTTCCCAAACGCCGCGCACGTTATCCCCATGCGGACGCCGATTCATTCGGACAGCCGGCAGCCACAACCTCCACCATGCTGGTGGCACCCTACAACGACCTCAATGCCGTAAGTAACATTGTCAACGAATACGGCAAGGACATTGCCGCTATCTTTGTTGAAGCCGTGCAGCGCATTATCCCCGCTCAGCCTGACTTTCTTCACGGCTTGAGAACAATATGTGACGCCAACGATATTCTGCTTGTGATCGATGAGGTGGTGACGGGATTCAGGCTGTGTTACGGCGGCGCACAAACCTGGTACGACGTTAAACCGGACATGGCAACCTACGGTAAGGTGGTCGGTGGTGGCGGGCCGCTGTCCTGTATCGCCGGGCGGGCCGACATCCTTGATCTATGCAACCCAAACTATAGAGGCCAGGACGGCTTTACCTACTTCAACGGAACCTTGCACGGCAATCCAGTCGCGGCTGCCGCCACACTGGCCATGCTGGATGAATTGCGCAAACCGGGAGTCTACGATCGCCTGAATCAATATGCCGATAACCTGTGCCGGGAATCGCAGGCGCTACTGAACCGGCACGGGATCCCGGCAATTGCGCAGAATACCGGATCGCTGTGGCAAATCCTGTTTACGGACAAGACGCCAATGAATCATACAGACATCATGGCGAGCGATCAGGTGGCAATGCGGCGACTCGACGCTGAGTTGATGAAGCAGGGACAATACGTGCTGCCCGGTGTGCGCCGCTTTGTGTCAGCGGTGCATGATGCGAAAGACCTGGAGGATACCCTTAAGGGGTTAGATGCCGCCTGCAGGGCGTTCAACAGGCTGGGTTAGAACGATAAGCTATGCGGCGTTTTATACCGGAGTCAACAACCGCGGCGTGAAAGCCGGGCGGGCAAAAAGCAAATGAGCGCCAACAAAGGTGAATACAGCCGCTTCGACAGCGAGCATATTTGGCACCCCTATAACAGGGTGCCGTCGAGCTTTCCGATGTTCATGGTCAGGTCCGCCGAGGGCGTCCGTATTAAACTGACCAGCGGTCAGGAACTCATCGATGGCATGTCGTCCTGGTGGTCCGCCATTCACGGTTACAACCATCCTCGACTGAATGACGCCGTGACGCGTCAAATCAAAGATATGGCTCACGTTATGTTTGGTGGGCTGACCCATCGGCCGGCGATAGATTTATGCGCACAGCTGCTGTCGCTGACGCATAAAGATCTGGACAAGATTTTCATTTCCGATTCCGGTTCGGTAGCGGTAGAGGTCGCCATCAAGATGGCGCTGCAGTACTGGCAGGCACGCGGACACAAGCAAAAAAGGCAATTGATGACGGTTGAGGGCGGCTATCACGGTGACACCTTTGCCGCCATGTCCGTCTGTGATCCGGTGAACGGCATGCACCATCTTTTTGCCGGCATGCTTGCTCCGCAGGTTTTTGCCGACATGCCCCGGTGCAAATTTGATCAACCCTGGGATCCAAGGTTTATCGAGAACTTTGCGCTTACGCTCGAATCGAACAAGCACAATCTTGCCGCGGTGATACTGGAGCCCATCGTGCAGGGCGCGGGCGGAATGCGTTTTTATTCGCCTGAATATCTCAAGCAGGTCAAGCGTTTATGCGTCGAGTACGACGTATTGCTCATTCTCGATGAGATCGCTACCGGTTTCGGTCGAAGCGGCAAACTCTTTGCCTACGAATATGCGGATATTTGCCCGGATATCCTGTGTCTCGGCAAGGCCTTGACCGGAGGATACATGAGTCTGGCGGCGACGCTGTGCACCGAGGAAGTCAGTCGAACCATCAGCGGCGGAGAGCCCGGTCTGTTTATGCATGGGCCGACCTTCATGGCCAACCCCTTAGCCTGCTCCGTGGCCTTAAGCAGCGTGCAACTCCTGGTGGAGAGCGGCTGGCGGGATCAGGTGAGCACAATAGCGGACATTTTAAGCGCGGAGCTGGCTGCGGTGCGGGAGCTGCCGGGCGTCGCGGACGTTCGCGTGCTGGGCGCGATCGGCGTCGTTGAACTGAATGAACCGGTAGACATGGCCGTCATCCAGCCGATGTTCGTGGCCAACGGCGTCTGGATCCGACCCTTCGGCAAGCTTGTGTACACCATGCCGCCGTACACCATCGTTAAACCGGATCTAGAGTTTTTGTGCCGGCAGATGGTGGCTACGGTCAGGCAGTACTTAGCCGGCGCTGCCCACTGATCGGCCCAGGCAAAGCGCAAGAACGCGTCAATTCAAAGGCAGCTCGAGGCGGGCAACCCGTCCGCTTGTAAAATTCCCACAATGGGATTTTACTTCTGTACGTCGAATGTGCCGGCCGGAAAGGCGTGATACGCTGTATCGATGCAGCATATAATAGGGTTCCTATTGGTATCTTTGTCATTGTTTGCGCTCCCGGCAGAGGCAGATTCCTTGACCACTGGTTTCGTATATCATCCTGACTACCTGCTGCACGACCCCGGCGCCGGCCATCCCGAAAGGCCGGCGCGGCTCGAGGCCATCGTTTCGCGGTTGCAGCAGCGCAGCCTGCTCGATACGCTGCACACCATCAATGCCCAAAGCGTTGACCACGCCTGGCTGGCGGAGGTGCACACCGAGGCGTACTTAAGCCACCTGGAACAGGCGGTGAAAAACGCGCCGGTTCACCTCGATCCGGATACCGGGCTCTCCAGCGACAGTGTCAGGGTCGCCAAGCTTGCCAGCGGCGGCGTTCTGGCTGCAATAGATGCCGTCATGGCCGGGGACGTGGATAACGCCTTCGTCGCCCAGCGCCCGCCGGGGCACCACGCACTGCCAGATCGCGCGATGGGCTTCTGCCTGATCAACCACGTTGCCGTCGCCGCACGCTACGTGCAAAAAAAATACGGGCTGAGGCGCATCCTGATTGTGGACTGGGACGTTCACCACGGCAATGGAACGGAGCACATGTTTTATGCAGACCCTTCAGTTTTTTATTTCAGTACGCACCAGTCCCCCTACTATCCCGGTACCGGTGCCGCGACGGACACCGGCAGCGGAGACGGCATCGGGTTTACGCTGAATGTTCCCCTGCCTGCTGGAACCGGGGATGCGAACCTCATGCGCGTCTTTGAGACCAAACTGGTCCCGGCAATGGAAGCATTTCAGCCGGAGTTTGTCCTGATCTCAGCCGGCTTCGACGCGCACCGGGATGACCCGCTGGCGGCGTTTGAGCTGACCGCAGAGGGCTATAGCGAGCTGACGCGAATAGTGATGGAGATCGCTGCAAAGTTTGCCCGCGGACGCATTGTCTCCCTGCTTGAGGGGGGGTACGACTTGGATGCGCTGGCAAGCTCAGTGGAAGCGCACATTCGCACCCTGTCCGGCGGACCGGAAGAGACAAATTAAATTCTCATACCGAACACTACCCACCTAAAAACAGCTCACCCACCTTGGGATTTGCCAGCAGATCATCGCCCTTACCGGCAATAGCGATCTGCCCGGATACCATGACATAACCGATGTCTGCAAATTCCAACCCCTTCTTAGCGTTCTGCTCAACCATGATAATGGTCTTGCCTTCTTTGTATTGCAGGTCACGCAAAATTTCGAAAACCATATCGATGAATCTCGGCTCCAGGCCGATTGACGGCTCATCCACCAGCAGCACTTCAGGATTCATGATCAGGGCGCGCGAGATTTCCAGCAGCCGCCGCTCCCCGCCGGACAGCACTTTAGCCTGGTGCTTGCGGCGCTCTGCTAAACGCGGATACTTATCGAAAACCGACTCCGCCACCTTCTTCGCCTCGGCGGGTTGATCTTTAAGGAACCCTCCCATCCACAGGTTTTCCTCCACCGTCATCCCGGGGAAAATGGATTTATCCTGCAATATGTAAGCGATGCCCGCCCTGGACAGCTTTTCGTTTGAGCTTAGAGACGTAACGTCAAGTCGGTCCGGCCCACTACCGACAAATATCCTCCCGGAGAAAATGTTATTGAAACCGAATATGGCGTGCAGCACCGTGGACTTTCCCGCTCCATTGGGACCGATCAGGCACAGCGACTGCTTGCGGCCGACCCGCAGATTAATGCCGTGCAGAATCTCCATCTGGCCGTAGCCCGCGTGCAAATCTTCGATGGAGACGAAGGCCTCCCCATCCACCAGATTCTCGAGCTGCTCGACGCTGATTTCCTCAGCAATAGCGGCGACCTGCCGCTCAACCTCATCGACTGAAATGACGGTATCGACATCACCCATCCCGTGCCCGCGTACGCGCTTTTTGTCAGTCATATGCGTTTTCCCGGCCGGATGATTCCCGGCTTTCAATGTACTCCGAGATAGGCATCAATAACGCGCTGATCATTCTGGATTTGCTCCGGCGTGCCTTCGGCCAAAAGCTGGCCGTGCGCCAGGCAATAGATTTTTTCGGCCAGGTTCATGATCACCCGCATATTGTGTTCGATCACAAACAGGGTGATGCCGAATTCGGTATTGGCCCGCTTGAGCCGGTCTATCAGGCCGTTGATTAGAGTCGGATTGATGCCTGCCGTGGGCTCATCCAGCAGCAGCGCAGTCGGTTCATTCATCAATGCCATGGCAAATTCCAGCAGTTTTTGCTGTCCGAATGACAGCGATCCCGCGCGCAGAAACCGTTTCTCATACAGTCCAACGAAATCAAGCAGCCCGTCCGTCCGCTCGTAGTCCTGCTGGCCGTGCCGGCTGAAGGCGTCGAAAAAGCTCATCTTGCGATGCGGCAGCGAAATCAGCATGTTCTGCACGCAGTTCATCTTGCCGTAAATGCGGGTCTGCTGAAACGTGCGCAGCAGGCCACGTCTGGCGATCGCCTGCACTGGGAGCTTCGATATTTCTTTGCTTTCGAACTTGATCGATCCTGAGTCGATCGGGTGATAGCCTACAATCGAATTAAACAGCGTTGTTTTACCCGAGCCGTTAGGTCCGATGAGTCCGGTGATCCCGCCCTCATCTACAGACAGCGAGATACCGGTGTTGGCAGCTACCCCGCCGTATGATTTAGACACGTCGCGCACTTCGATAATCGCGTTCATTGATTAACTTAAGCTCCGGCCGTATCTTTCTCTTCGACTCTTATGCCGAACCATTCCGGCCGGCGGTGCATCAGCCAGCCCATGATGCCGTCCTGAAAATACACGACGGTGACCACAATCAGCGCCCCGAGGGCCACCCACTGCCAGCCGAGCAGGTAATTCCAGGTGACCTCCTTGAAAACGTGAAACAGAATCGCGCCGACCACGGGGCCCCACAGCGTTCCCTTTCCGCCCAGCAGCACGCACACCACCATGAAAATTCCTAAATTGATGGTCTGGTAAGCGGTCTCCAGGGGCTCGAAATGAATCAACTGAAAGGCAGAAATTGCCCCAACCATGCCAACAAAAAACGCGGCCATGGCCCAGGTCGTGAGCTTGTAGCGCAGCGTATGCAGGCCCATGGCCTCGGCCTTCTCTTCATCGTCGCGTATGGCGTTGATGGCCTCACCAAACCGCGTCGAATAAAGCCACTTGAGGAAAATGAACAAAACGACGCCAACCCCGGCGAAGAGATAGTAAAAGAGGAGCTTGCCGATGTCGAAATCCCCGGGATATACCGGTAGGGCGATACCCTGTCCTCCCCCTACCCAGTCCCAGTTCGACACCAGCTCGCCGGCGGCGATGGCCACCCCCAGCGTACCAATGGCGAAGTAGGGGCCACGCAACCCGAAGGTGAGGTAGCCGATGACCACCGCGGTGACGCTACAGAACAATCCTGCACCGATGACGCCGAGAAAGAGCCCTGAAAAATATTGCGCCTCGGTGAAGATGAAAATCTGCCCGCCAGCAGCATCGGTATAGGCCCCGACGTCATAGACCAGACCGATGGCAATAACGGCGGCTACGTACATCCCTGTACCGTAGAAAAAGATGTTACCCAGAGAGTTGTAGCCCATCTGCCCGCCGGTCATGTCCCAGGTCAACGCCACTATAATCATCAGCCAGAGCGTCGCCAGCTGGGTGCGGAAATCGGGAAAGAGGAACGGGGCTATAACGGTGGCCGTTAAAATCGCTATATACAAAATCAAATTTCGTTTGTTCATAACATCTTCTACTGCAAGCTCTGGCGTACGCGCCTTTGCTGGATCAGCCGGTACAGCAGCACCATGAGAAGCAATACCACCGCAACGGCCTGCTGGTAGCCAATGCCGAATATGTGCGCACCATAGAGCTCGGCAGTACCGATTCCCAAACCAGCGGCTATGACGCCGGGCAGATTTCCGAGTCCGGCTGCGGTGACGATAACGAACGCGCGGATAGAATAGGTGATGCCATAAAACGGCTGGATCACCCAAACCATGACGATAATGGCGCCGGCCGCGCCGCAGATCGCAGAATTGAGTGAAAAGGTGAAGGCATAGACTTTCTCCGTGTTGATGCCCAGCACGCGGGCCGCCCTGGCATCCTGCGCGGTGGCCCGTATGGCCTGCCCCATGCGGCTCGTCTTCATGAAAATGATCACGCCCGCAGCCAGCACCGCCGCCAGTAACACTCCGATCAGTTTCGCGATCGGTATGTCTACGAACCCGCCTAGGAAATAGAGCGTATCGTATTGCAGCTGAATGCTCTGCGTATCCGAGCCGAACAACAGGTTGAGAATCTGCGCAATCATAATAGCGAGGCCGAAAGTGGCGAGCAGCGAGGTAAACAGATCGCGCTCGATGACGCGGGAAATGACCAGCTTATAGACCACCCAGCCAATACCCCACATGATAATGAATGCAACGGGTACGCCCAGCAGAGCCGGCATACCCTGATTTGCCAGCCACCAGGCCAAGTAGCCGCCGGCGATGACGAAGTCTCCCTGGGCTAGATTTTTCACGTTCATCACGCCCCAGACCAGAGCAAGTCCGTAAGCGGCAAGGGCGAACAGGGCGCCGATCATTATCCCGTCGAGGATAATCTTGATGTTGACCACGGGAAATTCGAACAGAAGGGAGATGTTTCCCAGGATCTGCTCCATCGACTAGATGTCCCTTAGTGAAGTGCCAGCTGCAGCATGGTTCTTGTTTTGGCTAATCAGGACCGGGTGGGTGTTTTGCACCTTACCCGGTCCCGACATCACTTTACATCTACTGCGGCTTGCGCGGCCAGTTCACCTTATGCGAGGCAAATTCAGACGGCGCCACCACATTGTACTCACCGTCCTGAATTTGACGCAGCACCATGGGTTTGGCGATGTTGTTGCCAGCAGTGGAGAACTTGATCTGGCCGTAGAAGGTCGCCAGGTCGGTCGCCGCTATGGCATCCCGCACCGCCTCCTTGTCCAGCGTACCGGCCCGCTCAAACGCGTCTTTGAACACATAAACGGCGGCTGAAGCCTGGGCGCTCTGATACGGCACCGATTTATCCGCATACTCTGGAAAAGCGGCTTTGAATTCCTTTTCATAGTTGGCAGCGGACCCAAAAATGGGATCCTCATAGGTCAAGGTCTCGGCCCACTGGGTCGAACAGAGAATATCGTTGGCGGCGGCGCCGAAATTCCCCACCACATCGGCCGCCTCGCAGTGGGTGATGGCAATCATCGGCACGTCAATCTTCTGCTCACTTATCTGTCGTACAGCCGTCGCCGCACCCTTGGAGTGCCCGCTGACAATCAGCAGGTCCGGCTTGAGTAGCTTGACCTTCGTCAAAATTGCACTCATATCCGACAGGTCACGCGGCAGTTTTTCATCAATGACGGTCTGCATGCCTAATCTGCGCGCATCTTCAAACACGCCCGCGCGTATATCCAGCGAAAACGGATCGTTTTCCACCGCCACCGCGACCTTGACGTCAGACGGGTCTTTACCGCTTTCTTTGGCTTTTTCCGCCGCCAGGGTCACAGCCGAAGCAAGATATTGTTCCGATGTGGACAACACCGCAAATAAATATTTGTATCCCTGTGCAAACAATGAACGTGAAGCGCCCTCTGCCTCGACCATTGGTATCTGATACTTTTCGGTGACCGGAGCAATCGCCTTGGTCAAGCCGGACGAGTACGGGCCAAGCATATACTGGACCTTGTCCTGATTAACCAGCCGTTCGGCCAGGGTAGCGCCTCGATCACCTTTGGACTCATCGTCATAATAAATGACCTTGAAGTTGTAGCATTTGTCGCCAATTTTTACCCCGCCGTTTTCCTTGATTTTCTGGATGGCGAATTCATAACCATTTTTTGCGTGCACGCCGTTGGTCGCATATTTCCCAGTCAGTGATATGGCGGAACCCAGCGTAATCTCCTCGCAGTCCTGGGCATAGCCGGCTTGCGAAACCAGCAGGAATACGCCGGTCAACCACGCTCCAAGAACGGGTAAAGTCTTCATCGATTAAGCCTCCTCTCCTGTAAATTGATGTTCTTATCATTGACCCCCAGATGACACTGGGTATCTCTGATACAGCTATAGAGAACTGGGCATTATAAACCTCCCCTCATCTCGGTATCTATATTAAAATATATTTTGCTCCTTGACTTATCAGTTCGGGTAGATAAAGAACATTTTTATTTAAGAGTATGTCCATACACCGATTGAAAACGCTGGTTGCTATTGCGGAAGCGGGGTCCTTTATCGAAGCCGCCAACGTTGTCTCTCTGACTCCCGCCGCTGTCGGTCAACAGATTAAGGCCCTGGAGGAGGAGTTTGGCGTCTCGCTGTTCGACCGCAATAAAAGATCCCCGCGATTGACCCCCATCGGTCAAGCGCTCATCCCACAGGCCCGTGAACTCATTCGAGCCTATGACAATATGGTGCCCTCGCTGTTAAACAATGCGCAGCAGGTGCAGCATATGAGCATTGGGGCGGTCCCCACCACAATGACCGGGCTCGTGCCGCGGTCGCTGGCCGCACTGCGCGAGGTTTACCACAACCTGCACATCAGGATCGTTCCCGGTTTATCCGCCGACCTCCTGCCGCAGGTGGAGCGGGGCTATCTCGATGCCGCCATTGTCAGTGAGCCGCGCCGCCTACCCGGGCACCTCGCGTTTCGAGCGTTTGCCGCAGAGCCGCTGATTCTGCTCGCCCCAGCGGGGACCGGCCCGGCTGAACCCCGTGAGCTGCTCGAAACTTTCCCTTTCATCCGCTTCAACCGGCGTGCCTGGGTGGGCCAGCAGATCGACGACTGGTTGATCCAGAAAAAGGTCAAGGTAAAAGAGAGCATGGAGCTCGATACGCTCGAAGCCATCTCCACCATGGTGTATCAAGGACTCGGCGTCTCCATCGTGCCCACAAGATGCGTGCCTTCCCCCCGACCCCTGCCGCTGACGAGAATTCCGCTTGCAACCGCCAAGCCCAGACTGCTGGGCATTCTGTCAAGACCGGACAACGTGAAGTTCAAGCTGATCGATATTTTTCTTGCCGAGCTGACGAACCTGGTACAGCAGGCTGGCGAAGTCGAAGCAATAAGTTATTGATAAATTAATTTTTTATTAAATCTTAAATATTTTTGAGTTGATTAAATTTAATTTAATATCAAAAATGCCCGCTTGTACTATGCGAAACAGCAAATGATCCCGTGGCAGAGCTTTCCGATGAGCTCGAAGTAGCGGTCTGGCAGGGCGACCGGGCAGGCGGGGCCATGCGCATCTACAGCGTACCGCAGCGACCCAGTCAAACCGTCCTCGACGTCGTTACCTGGATACAGCGCAACGTGGAACCCGGCTTGAGCTATCGTTTTGCCTGCCGGGTCGGAATGTGCGGCTCCTGCGCCATGATGGTCAATGGTCAGCCCCGCTGGGCCTGCCGCACCCATATCAAAGCCGCGCTTGCGGGCAATCACCTTGAGCTCCGCCCGCTGCGCAACCTGCCCGTAATTAAGGATCTGGCCTGTGACATGTCAGAATTTTTTCATAAATGGCAACAAGCCGAAGGGCGCTTTTATCCGACGGCGGACAGGCACGAGCCGGTGGCGAAAATTTCACCCGCCAGTCCCCGCCGCGCGGCCGCAAATAAAGGCATTGAGTGCATCAACTGCGCTGCGTGTTACGCCGCATGTGACGTGGTTGCCTGGAACCCCGGCTACCTGGGACCCGCTGCGCTGAACCGCGCCTGGACACTGCTCAATGATGTCCGCGACGGTGCGCAGAAAAGGCGTCAAAGGGCAGTGCTGCAGAATAACGGATGCCAAAACTGCCACTCGATGCAGGGCTGCGCCTCCTTTTGTCCCGTCGCGCTCAACCCAACCGCAGCAATAGCCGGTTTGAAGCGGACTGCACTGCGCGCCATCAGGCAAGGGCAGGTGTAGCAAGATGCTGGGGCCCAGGCTGTTTGTCGCGCAGCGGGTAAGCGCCGCCGTGATGGCCCCCCTGGTGCTGGGCCATCTGCTGGTGATGATCTATGCCGTGCAGGGCGGACTGGATTCGGCCGAAATCCTGGCACGCACCCGGGGCAGCCTGTTCTGGGGTACGTATTACGAACTGTTCGTCACAGCCGTCGCCATTCATGCCGCCATCGGGGTGCGCGTAATCGCCTATGAATGGTTTAAGGTTAAGAACCGCTGGCTGGAAGTTGTAACCGTAATGATTGGATGCGTCCTGTTTCTATCCGGAACGTATGCGGTTTATGCGGTAGTGGCATGATGCGTCCGCACCACAAAAGCAGCCTGTGGCTGGGATTCCTGCTGCATCGCCTGTCGGGGCTGATCCTCGCTTTGTTTTTACCGCTGCATTTCTACGTACTGGGGCTGGCGCTGGTCGATACCGCCGCTCTGGATGGATACCTTATCCTGACGCGCAACCCGGTAGTCAAGTTTATGGAATGCACCCTGGTATTTCTGCTGGCGGTGCACCTATTCGGAGGCCTGCGCGTGCTCGCCCTTGAATTCTTACCCTGGCATTCTCGGCAGAAGACATTGGTGGCCGCCTCCTCGGCCGCGGCCCTGTTTCTCGCCTGCTTATTCCTGCTGCGAGCGTTCTAGCGTGGTCCAGCGCTGTGACACCGATATTCTGATCCTGGGCGCCGGTGGAGCGGGATTGTTCGCCGCACTGCATGCGCACAAAACTGCACCCGAACTGAGCATAACGATTGCAGTCAAGGGCCTGCTGGGTAAGTGCGGATGTACGCGCATGGTGCAGGGCGGCTACAACGTTGCCCTTGGCCGGGGGGATTCGGTGGAGCGTCACTTCATGGACACCATCGAGGGGGGCAAGTGGCTGCCCCATCAGGATATGGCGTGGACGCTCTGCGCGACGGCAATTACCCGCATCCAGCAGCTGGAAAACGAGTTAGGCTGTTTTTTTGACCGACACCCCGACGGGTCGCTGCACCAGAAAGCTTTTGCCGGACAGTCCTTCGACCGTACGGTGCACAAAGGTGATTTAACCGGAATCGAGATCATCAACCGTCTAATGGAGCAGGTCATGGCGCTGCCGGTGCGCTGCCTGGAGGAGCACCGCGCCCTGGCCCTTATACCAAACCGGGCCGGCGATGCATTGGCGGGTGTCCTGCTGCTGGACGTGCGCACCGGCAGTTTCCGCTTCGTCCGCGCCAAGGCGGTGCTGCTGGCCACGGGGGGTGGCCCCACCATGTATCGTTTTCACACCCCTTCCGGTGACAAGGCAATGGACGGGCTGGCCATGGCGCTAGCATTTGGGCTGCCTCTACGCGATATGGAAATGGTCCAGTTCCATCCAACGGGACTGCTGGCGGGAATGGATACACGCATGACCGGTACGGTTTTGGAAGAGGGGTTGCGCGGCGCCGGTGGATACCTGCTCAACGGGGACGGCCATCGCTTTATGTTTGACTATGATGCGGGGGGTGAGCGGGCAACGCGAGACATTGTCAGCCGGGCGATGTACGCCGAGATCAGAGCTGGACGGACCTCACCCAACGGCGGCGTCTTCATCTCGATGGGCCACCTCGGCGCGGACAACGTGCGCAATCAGTTTAAGGGTATGGTCAAGCGCTGCGCTGACTGTGGTTTCGATCTCGCCGCCGGCCGCGTCGAGGTCGTTCCCACCGCGCATTATCTAATGGGTGGCGTGGTTTGCGCCGCGGACACAACGACCGAAGTGCCGGGGCTGTTCGTAGCGGGTGAAGACGCCGGCGGCGCCCATGGAGCCAACCGGCTGGGCGGGAACGGTGTCGCCAACTCCACGGTTTTCGGCGGCATTGCGGGCGACGTCATGGCTGAGTTTGTCGAGCGAGAGGGGGTATTGCGCGACCCGGATAAAGCACGCATTGATCATGAAATCGACCGGACCAGACATCCTTTTACACAAACTCTCGGCAATATCAACGCGCTGCGCGAACAATTAATGACGACCATGTGGGAGGACGTGGGCGTCATGCGAGACGCGTCGGGTATTGGCAGAGCCGCGCGCCGGATGTCTGAACTCAAGACCGAACTCATGCATACCGGCCTGGCCAACAGCGACCCGATATTCAACCTCACCTGGCATGATTGGCTTAACCTGCGCAGCCTGATTCAGGTGTCGGAAGTCATCATTGCGGCCGCACTGTCGCGTGAAAACTCGCGGGGTGCGCACTTCCGGGAGGACTTTTCCGCACCCGGCGAACTGCTCTCATCTTACTTCACCGTCGCCCGGCAAGGAGAACGGGACGGTGTTCAGTTGTATCACAAACCGGTCCAGTTCAATATTGTCAGGCCGGGCCAATCATTGACCAGTGAGGGGCATACCATTAGCAATGCGGTTGAAGGACTAACATGATTCCCTATGCCAGCATAGAACAGGCAGCGTTCAACATTATGAAAAAAGCGGCCATAGAGATTCCCGAAGACTATAGGCAGTCCATCGTCAGCATGGCCGAAAACGAAAAGAACGAGCTGTCCTGCTTTGTATTGAAGACAATGATCGAGAACTATGCCGCGGCGACGACCGACCAACGCCCGATGTGTGCCGACACCGGACTGCCCCGCTACTACGTCAAGGCGGGGAACGATGCCCGGCCGGAGGGAGGTTTCGTCGCACTGGAAAAAGCGCTGAGAACAGCCACGGCTCAGGCGACCCACGACATTCCGCTGCGGCCCAACCGGGTGCATCCGCTATGGCGCACTGATCTGAACAACAACGTCGGCATCAACGCCCCGGAAATTGACTGGAGCTTCGAGCCCGATGTCGACTGGATTGATATCACTACCGTGCACAAAGGCGGGCTGTTTGGCACGGATTACAGAATGCTTTTTCCCGGGGATGGAATCGACGGCATCAAGCGCTTCCTGCTGGATACGCTCATCGCTTTCGGTAAGCGCGGGCTTGCCTGCCAGCCCGCCATTGTTGGCATTGGCCTGGGCGGATCAAAGGACGCGTGCATGGTGCTCGGCAAGCAGGCAGCGTGTCTGCGTACTGTGGGCGACAGGCATCCCGATCCGAAGATCGCCGCGCTCGAGCAGGAACTGAAAGAAATCGGCAACAGCATCGGTATGGGGCCGATGGGATTCGTCGGCTCATCCATGGTGGCGGACCTGCACATCGAGGTGGGCTACACCCACACCGGCGGGATGCCCATGAGCGTTCACACCTTCTGCCTGGCTTCGCGGCGGGCCACCGTTCGTATCCATGCCGACGGCAGCCACGCGTACCGCACCGACCCGAAATGGTTTTCCGAATACAGCCGCAGAGAGACGGTGGGATGGCCGTCGTGAAAACAGTTCGGCTCAACGTGCCGGCCGCGGCGGATGATATTGCATCACTCGAGATTGGCTCCATTGTTTATCTGGACGGCGTGCTTTATACCGGTCGCGAGGGCGTGTACAGGCGCGTGATCGAGGAAGGCGAAAAGATCCCGCTTGACCTCCCAAAGTTAAGCAACGTGAACTTTCACTGTTCTCCGGCGGCGGCAATTGAGCCGGACGGTACGTACAACGTCGGCGGCGTTACTGCAACGGCCAGTTTTCGTTTTGCCAAGTGGATGCGGCAATGGTTCGAACTGTCAAACGCCAAAATCATTATTGGCAAAGGCGGCATGTCGGCGCAGGACTACAGGGATCTGTTCGTTCCGGCCGGGGCGGTCTATCTGACCACCGTCGGCTACGGGACGGGAGCCCTGCTCGGCCGGGGCATCAAGCGCGTGATCGACGTATTCTGGGTGAAAGAGCTGGGCAACGCGCAGGCCATGTGGGTATTCGAGGTGGAAAATTTCGGGCCCTTTCTGGTCGACAGCGATCTAGAGGGCAACAGCCTGTTCGAGCAGCAGGGAAAGCTGATCAACGCCCAGCTGGAATCTTTATACGCGGGGCTGCAGGCACCCGCGTTGAGCAGATTTGGCGAAACCGACGACCGAAAGGATGAGCTGATTTAAAGCCATGGATGACTATGACAGTATCTACAATTTGACAGGCCGCAATGCAATCGTGACGACCCACCCATGGCTTCCTGTACGAGGCCCGCCCCCGCGCCGATCAATCGTGGTGACCTGACCGCAACCCAGAAAGCTTGATCAATTCATTTGCCGCAGCGACTGTGGCGATCCATTATGATTATGCCATTCGAATCAATCGCAGCGCGGGCGCCGCTTCTACCGATAGCGGAATGAGCCGGGCGATCCACACCCCGAGTTTTTAATTAAATCTGTTAAGCATGAATGTAATGGGAGATTAATGTGCGCGGTGCAGACCTTGTTATCGAAACGTTGCTGCAGGCTGAAGTTGACACCGTCTTCACCCTGTCTGGTAATCAGATCATGCCGCTTTTCGATGCGTGTATTGGCAAAGATATCCAGCTGATTCACGTCCGGCATGAAGCCGCTGCGGTATATATGGCGGATGCCTGGGCCCAGCTTAGCGGCCACCTGGGGGTTGCCCTGGTGACGGCCGCACCGGGCTTTGCCAACTGCCTGACGGCGTTATACACGGCGCGGGCCTGCGACAGCCCGGTGCTGCTGCTGAGCGGAGACTCGCCAACTGTCCAGGACGGCCGGGGCGCTTTTCAGGAGCTTAATCAAACGGCCATCTCCGCAACCATCGCTAAATACGCCCACCGCTGCCTCGATGCCGCTGCCCTGGGCTGCGACGTTGCTAAGGCCATACAGATTGCCCGCTCGGGCAGACCGGGGCCGGTCCACCTGGCGCTGCCCTATGACATGCTGAATGAGGAACCGGACGACGTAAAGCCCGTTGGAGAAGACGCCTTTTCCAGTGCCTTCATCGCCCCGGAGGCTGTACACACAATGCCGGTGCTTCAGCTCCTGTCCAGCGCAAGTCGACCGATCGTGTTAACCGGCCCGCAGCTGATCACCACCCGGGCGGGCGATGTGATCAATCGATTGGCAACCGGTCTGTGTGCACCGGTAGTACCTATGGAAAGCCCACGGGGCTTAAAGGATCCGATGCTCGGAGATTTCGCACAGATGCTGGCGCGAGCTGACCTGGTTGTGTTTCTGGGCAAGCGGGTCGATTTCTCGGTCAATTTCGGAAAATCACCCGCTTTCAACGCCGACTGCAAATTTGCGGTCATCGATGCGGAAACGGAAGCGCTTGACCAGGCCCGACAAAATCTCGGTGCCCGTCTGACCACCGCAATCCAAGCAGATGCGAATGCGGCGGCAGAGGCGTTGACGCGGCGCGGTACGGGCCAACCCGACCGTTTGGAATGGCGCCAGGATGTGGCCGACGCGATCGCATCCAGACTCAGTGAACAACGCCAGTCTTCTTTATCCGGCAACCGGATCCACCCGTCCGCTCTCTGCCAGGCGGTGCAGCGCGTCTTGGAAGAAGATTCGATACTGATCTGCGACGGCGGTGAGTTCGGGCAGTGGACGCAGGCGTGTCTTTCCGCGTCAACCCGACTAATCAACGGTATTGGCGGCGCCATCGGTGGCATACTGTGTTACGGCATCGCCGCCAAACTCTATCGGCCACAGGCCACGGTCATAGCGCTCATGGGCGATGGCACCGCTGGCTTTCACCTCAGTGAATTCGATACCGCCGTGCGCTATGGCATACCTTTTATCGCCATCATCGGCAACGACGCGCGCTGGAACGCTGAACACCAGATTCAGCTGCGTGACTACGGCCCTGGGCGGCTGATCGGATGTGAGCTGTTGGCGACGCGCTACGACCTGGCGGTGGCCGGCCTGGGAGGGTATGGGGAGTACGTTACGGACCTGCTGGAACTTGACGGCGCCATTGAGCGCGCCAGCAACAGCGGACTGCCCGCCTGCATCAACGTCGAAATCGAGGGCCTGCCCGCGCCGGCCGGGGCCGGGCATT
>JAHEKE010000060.1 GCA_024638505.1 Gammaproteobacteria bacterium
TGGCGGCGGAACAGTGCATTTCTTTGCCCATTTACCCGGATATGCTTGCAGAGCAGGTAGAAATCGTATGTAAAGTTGTCAAGTCAGCGCTGTAAAGTCGTGTATAAACGCGTTATTTATTATTTCTGCCTGTTATTCCTTTCTGTTCTCCCGGTAGCCGCTGACAAATGCCGGGTAACGACGCCTGAATTAGCGCAAATGGAGGTGCGGCGGGCGTATCTCATCGGTCCGCAATCACGCCGCGTTGTTTTACAGGTGCATGTCGCAGATGAGAGCAACGAGCGAGCGGGCGGATTTCAAAACATATGTCCGCAGGTTGCTGAGCATACTTCTATCCTGTTTTTGTTTGAGACTAGCCACGTTCCCAGCTTCCACATGAGTAATGTTCACATGCCTCTTGATATTGCGTTCATCGATGACGCCGGAGTAATCCGGGACGTACAGACTATGATGCCGTATGTTATCGGCAAGCAGAGCCAGCAAAGGCTGTGGCGCCCACCGACTCCGGTAATGGCGGCACTGGAAGTCAGAGCCGGATTGCTGGGTGAGCTTGGCGTTAGCCCGGGTGAATGGTCTATTACCCTGGAAAACTAGCGATTAAACAAAAAAAGGTTCTGCTGCCATGCCCGTAAAGACGGCACCATACGGCTCCTGGGAAAGCCCGCTGGATTTGACTGCGCTGTTTGAGCGGCCTTCACCGCCAATGTTTCCCCAGCGCTACCGGGGCCAGCACTACTGGATTGAAGCCAGAGCCAAGGAGGGGGGCAGGCTGGTATTGGTCAGATTGAACGCAGATAAAACAGAGACCTGCTTAACTCCGGACGAGTTCAACATCAGAACCAGGGTGCACGAATATGGTGGCAAATGTTTTGTCCTGGGCAACGGCTGTATATATTTCTCCAACTTCTCCGATCAGCGCCTGTACATGCAGAAACTGCAGGAGGGTGCTCAGCCTGTTGCGCTAACGGTCGACGATAACAAGTCCTCGGCGTTTGTAGATTTGCAGCTTTCCCCGGCGGGGGGTTTTTTGATTGCCGCCATGGAAACATGCCGTAGCGGGAGTGAAAATGCTAACTCGCTGGTAGCCATCCGACTGTGCGGAGAGAAACCGATGCAGGCAAAGACAATTGCCAGGGATGCTGATTTTTATGCAAATCCCGTAGTAGATCAAATTGGCCGCCGGTTGGCTTGGATACAATGGAGCCATCCGTATATGCCGTGGGATAAATCGACCTTATTTATCGCCGACATTATCGAAGGTGAGGCTGAGCTGACGATCGTCAACAAGCAAAGCATCGTTGGGAGCGATAGTGCGTCAGTCTGTCAACTGGCCTTTTACCAGCGAGATTTGGTGTTCGCCATGGACAGTGATGAGGTTGTCGAATTCTGTGACGATTTTTGGAATCTGCACCGTTTCCGGGACGGAGTAATAACGCGTTTGACCTGCGACGAGAAAGAGTATGGGGCGCCTCACTGGGTATTCGGCAACACCAATCATGCTGCTATCGATGAGGGGAAACTGGTTGCCAAGCGGGTCTGTGCTGAAGGTGACGAACTGGTCGTGATAGATCGTGAGTGCGGCGAGCAACATGCTGTGGATACGGGCTTTAATGCGTTGCACTATCTACATAGTGGGCACAATCGAGGAAGCGATGAAATTCTGCTGGTGGCGTCTAGCGCAACCGAAATGCCAAAACTGGTGGGGTTCAACGGTAGCGCCTTTGTGCAAATTAAATCTGTTGATGCGCCAATAGCGCGTGAGGAAATCAGCGTTGGTACCCCGATACAGTATCCAACGCGTGATGGAGAAGTAGCGCATGGGTACTTTTATATTCCGCACAATACTAGGTTCAGGGCGCCCGACGACCATTTGCCACCCCTGCTAGTCATGGTGCACGGCGGACCAACGTCACGCGCCTCGCGCTCCCTGGACTTATCGCGCCAATATTGGACCGGCATCGGCTTCGCGCTGTTCGACGTCAATCATCGAGGCAGCACTGGTCATGGTCGGCGATACCGTCAGAGTTTGCTGGGTAAATGGGGGCAGGTAGATATCGATGACATAATCGATGGCATTGATTTTCTGATTAATCAGTCGCTGGTTGACCCCACAAGCGTTTTTATCAGGGGCAAGAGCGCGGGTGGCTATACCGTACTGCGTTCGCTTACGCAGTACCCTCATTATTTCCGCGGCGGTGCCTGTTATTATGGTATCGGTAATCTATCCACCCTGACCACCACAACGCATAAGTTTGAATCTCACTACGCCGATAGGCTGATTGGTGAAAGCTATGACGAAGTCACGGTTAAATCCAAAGACAGTGAATACTACAAACGTTCACCTGTTCATTTTATGCATAAAGTTAGCAGCTCAATGATCCTGTTTCAGGGGCTGGATGATTCGGTCGTGCCACCCGATCAGTCGCGGGAAGTCGTTGCCGTGTTAGCGGCGCAAAACATCGAGCACGAGTATATAGAGTATCCTGGGGAAGGGCATGGGTTTCGCAGAAGTGAAACCAACATAGATGCCCTGCAGCGCGAGACGCGGTTTTACCGGCGCATTCTTGCCGCGGAGTCGAGGGGCAGCAGGCAGTGAGTCGACAGAAGCTGACCGTAATCTCGTCTATTCCACCAGGGTTACTGCAGTGCGATGCGCGTGACCTGTACAAAATCCTGCAGGGACCTACGCTTATCCACCTTGTGGGAGACAAAGCCGAGCCGCTGTTTATCTCCACACTGCTGCACGGCAATGAAACCACGGGGTTTCAGTCAATACAGCGCGTTCTACGGGAAACTAAACGGCTGCCGAGGTCAGTATCGATATTCATCGGCAACATCTCGGCCGCACGCTATGCTGAGCGCCACCTGGCTACACAGCAAGACTACAATCGAGTGTGGTTGCCGGGGGAGGGTGATGAGCATGCGATGGCGCAGGATGTTATCGCCAGTATGCGGCGACGTAACGTCTTTGCCTGTATAGATATTCACAATAACAGCGGACGCAATCCGCATTACGCCATCGTAGCGACACAGGAGGAAGCACACATTGCGCTGGCCAAGAGCTTCGGCCCACGCATCGTTTATGCCACTTTCCCGGATAGCTCATGTTCCGCCGTGTTTTCAAAGTGGTGTCCCGCCATCACTGTCGAGGCGGGGATTGTGGGTGATGCCAGCGGCGTTGAGCACGTCTCAGACTTTTTACGTTATTGCATCAGCAGCGATGACTGGATGAACTTCAGCCCCGAGAGCTTTGCCCTTTATCATACCGTTGCCGCGATAAAGATCGAGGAATCATGCTCGATTGGCCTGCTCGGGGAAGACGCTGATATAGAGCTGTTACCCGATGTTGATCGATTTAATTTCAATTGGTTAGACCCAGGAACTCAGTTGGGCAAAGTGCGCAATGGCCGCAGCAGTTGTTTACGGGTTGAAGGAGTAGACGACACCATGGTCATTTCAGACTACCTAGGCACGGAGCGTGGTGTGCTGCAGACGGTTAAACCTATAATGCCAGCCATGCTGACCACTGATTGTGAAATCATAAAAATGGACTGCCTTTGCTATTTGATGGAACGCCTATTGTGAACCAACAGAGTCGTGATCAAGTGCTGGCTTTGGCCGGCGTATTTCAAGCGGCAGCGCTGGCGGAGCAGCTGGCGCACCGGGGTTACGCCGATGAAGTGCCTTTTGCAGTGAGCGTGCGGAGTCTTTTTATTACGGATGCGATCAATACTGAATCCGTGTATGGCGGGGCGGAAGGCGTGGAGATGGGATTGAAAATCATGCGGCAGCGCTTATCCGCCGGCGGACAAACCACTGATTTTGAACTGGCGCGCTATGTGCTGAGTCTGACCCAGCTTGGAGTAAAGCTGGATCGATCGAATGATATGGCTGAAACAATCGCAAATGAGATTGACAGGTTGAAACCGACCGTCGAAGCCCATAACGGTGAAGGGATGAGCAATCAGCTCTACTCTGAACTGGCGCGGATATACAAAGATACAATCAGCTACATGAAACCAAAGATCATCGTGCAGGGTGAGCATGGTCACTTATCCAACCCGGTCGTTGTTGACAAAGTGAGAGCAATCTTGTTTGCGGGGGTGCGCTCTGCGTTCCTGTGGAATCAACTTGGCGGCAGACGCTGGGCGCTGATATTTCAGCGCCGACAAACGCTGGCCCAGGTTGAGGCTATCCTTTCCGCAATTGCGGAGTAGGATGAGTATCAGCCTCACGGCATATTGCCCGTGACCGGGATGGTCAAGGAATAACGCCTAAGCTGCGTCGTGGTAGAGGAGCACGGCATCGCCACTGCTGGAAATACATCGTGATTGATTTGTACTACTGGCCCACGCCGAACGGATGCAAGGTTTCCATCTGCTGGAGGAATGTGACAGGAAAACGGGGGACACCGGAGATCCGGCGCTGTAGTCCGACGCCTGCATAGCACTTGTCCCCGTCCCGGCTATCCAGACTTTGCCGGGAACGGTCATTAGTGTAAACATGTCAAAATAAATGAGTTCGGCGTATTCTTTGCCTGCGACCGCTCGCCGGGTGCGTATTTCGGTGCGTCGGTCTGTAAAGCTGAGCGAACTTAAGCATAAAGCTGAATTACTCCCCCAGTTAACGGAGAGCGTGATGGCTTGGATTATAAGTGTATTAACCGTCCTGGCAGGTTTGTTTGTGATGACCAGGGTCGAGGCCAGACTTTTACCTTCGGCCGTAATTTACATCGGCGCTTTGACGCTGTTAACGCTGCTCGGACTGCTGCCGGGCCTGCTGGCGTGGGTACTCTGGCCGATGGCGATAGTGCTGGCACTGCTCAATATCACACACCTGCGACAGCGCCTTCTGACGAGTCCCGCGCTGCGCTATGTCAGGCAAGTGCTGCCGCCGATTTCGGCTACCGAGCGGGAAGCGATAGAGGCCGGGACCACGTGGTGGGAAGCAGAACTGTTCAGAGGTAACCCCGACTGGAACAAGCTGCTGCGGGTTCCTCCGCCGGAGCTAAACCAGGAGGAGCGGGCATTCCTCGACGGTCCCGTCGAGCGCCTCTGTGCGATGCTTGATGACTGGCAGATCACCCATGAGTTAAACGATTTGCCTAAAGAAATCTGGGAGTTTATGGCGCAGGAGCGTTTCTGGGCCATAAACATCCCCAAGCAGTATGGTGGCCTCGAGTTTTCCGCGCAAGCCAACTCTGCAATCGTCATGAAGGTCTCGGCACGCAGCGGGACCGCGGGCGTGACGGTAATGGTTCCCAACTCACTCGGTCCGGCGGAGTTATTGCTGCACTACGGTACCGAGCAGCAGAGGGATTATTATTTACCGAGGCTTGCGCGCGGTGAAGAAATTCCGTGTTTTGGTCTGACCAACCCAGTCGCCGGTTCTGACGCGGGCGCCATCCCCGATTACGGCGTAGTCTGCGAGGGCGAGCACGATGGCACACGGGTGTTGGGCCTGCGCCTGACTTGGCAGAAACGCTACATCACGCTGGGACCGGTGGCAACGCTGCTCGGGTTGGCGTTCAGGGCATACGATCCCGATCATCTGCTGGGTGAAGAGGAGGACCTGGGCATTACCTGTGCGCTGATTCCAACGGCTACGTCGGGCGTGAACATCGGCAGGCGCCACTATCCTTTAAACTCGGCTTTTCAGAATGGCCCCAACAGCGGTGACAACGTATTCATCCCGCTGGACTGGGTTGTCGGCGGTCGTGAATGGGTGGGCAAAGGCTGGCGCATGCTGATGGAATCCCTGGCGGCGGGAAGAGGTATTTCACTTCCAGCATCCGCCGTGGCTGGTGCCAAGCTGGCAGCGCGCAGCACGGGTGCTTACGCCACCATTCGCGAGCAGTTCGGTATCCCGATAGGCCAGTTTGAAGGGGTCGAAGAGGCACTGGCGCGAATCGGTGGTTTAACCTATATGATGGATGCGGCACGACTTCTCACCACTTCGGCACTGAAATTGGGGGAAAAGCCCAGCGTAGTCACCGCCGTGGTTAAATATCACCTTACCGAAGGCGCCAGACAAGTGATCAATGACGCCATGGACGTGCACGGGGGACGCGCAATCTGTATGGGTCCAAGCAACTATCTGGCGCGTGGTTATCAGCAGCTTCCCATCGCCATCACGGTTGAGGGGGCGAATATATTGACCCGCTGCATGATTATCTTTGGGCAGGGTGCGCTGCGCTGCCACCCTTTCCTGCTCAAAGAAATCAACGCTGCGTCTATCACAGACGAGCGGGAAGGAGAGAAACAATTTGACCAACTTCTGCTGGCCCACATGGGTTACACCATGGTCAATGCGGCACGCTCGCTGGTGTTCGGTATATCTCTAGAGCATTTTGCAGCGGCACCGATCGGCAGCAATGGGGTCGCGCGGTACTATCGTGCTTTCGCCAGATTCAGCGCCGCCTTTGCCTTTTTATCGGACGTCACTCTGCTGATTCTGGGAGGGGGTCTGAAACGAAAAGAAAAGCTCTCCGGGCGTTTTGCTGATGCTTTGAGTTACTTGTATTTAGGTACGGCAGTTCTCAAACACTACGAAGATGCGCAGCAGCCGCCGGCGGATTTGCCTTTAGTCGAATGGGCGTGTCGCTACAGTCTGTTTCGTATACAACAAGCTTTGGACGGGATTCTTCGGAACTATCCGGTATGGGGGCTCGGTACGGTGCTCCGTGGCATCGTATTTCCATTGGGGCGCCGCCATCGTCCACCCGATGATCGGTTGGGTCAGGAGGTTGCCAAACTGCTGCTGCTACCCTCGGACACACGCGATCGTCTTACCGCGGGTATCTATCTGGGTCAACAAGAGGACGACAGCTTGGGTAAGCTGGAGGACGCTTTGCATAAGGTGTTGGCAGCCAGACCGATACGGCGTCGCTTGAGCAAAGGAGGTGAAGCACCGGATCCGCGGATGGATTACGGGCTTTGGGTAGAGGGCTTGCTTAAGGATGAGGTTATTACCCGCGAGGAGAGCGAAATTCTACTCGCGGCTCAGCGGGCAACCTTAAACGTAATAGCAGTAGACGACTTTGCTGCGGAAGCAGCTGGTAGCAGCCAGTCAACGGGAGAAGCGGCTTAACCGCAGATGGGCGAGCAAAAGGCGACGATCTATCCCGATGATGCGCTTGTCGGATGTGATGACCTCGACGTTATTCCGCTTGCTCAAGCACCTACTCTGGACCGCTTATTCAGCGAACGCGTACGGCGTTCGCCCGATAGAGTTGCCTACGCGGACTACGATTTTGCCCGAAAATGCTGGTGTGATTACAGCTGGGCTGAGGTTGCTGAAAAGGTAGCGCAGTGGCAGTGCGCAATGCTTGCGTCGGAGTTAAAAAAAGGGGATCACGTTGCTCTGCGGCTGAGAAACTGCCTGCAATGGGTGCTGTTCGACCAGGCCGCTATCGCCCTGGGCTTGATAGTTGTGCCCCTGTATGTGGCCGACCGGGCGGATAACGTCAACTATGTGCTTGCCCATGCGCGCGTCAAGCTGCTGCTGGTTGATACGCTGCAGAATTGGTTGGAGTTGGATGCGGCAGAGGGTAGCGCCCCGCTGTTGACCAAAGTTGTTGTGCAGGAAAATTGCCAGAGTGAAGACAACAGGGTTGTCGCCATGGAGCGCTGGTTGAGCGTGCCGGGGTCTGGCCTGGTTAGCGTCAGTAATCAACCGGATGAACTTGCCAGCATTGTGTATACATCGGGAACGACCGGACGACCCAAAGGAGTGATGCTATCGCATGCCAACATAGTATCTAACGCTTACGCGGGTTTGCGCAGTGTCGCTCTGACCCCAGATGATGTGCTGCTGTCATTTCTGCCGTTGTCACATACGCTGGAACGCACCGTTGGTTATTACCTGCCATTGATGGCAGGTGCCAAGGTCACTTTCAACCGCTCGATTTCCAAACTGTCACAGGATTTTACCGCAGTGCGTCCAACCGGCGTGATCACCGTCCCGCGCGTATTCGAGCGCAGTTATACTGAGATCAGAGCAAAGATAGAGCACGGGCCGCCGCTGCAAAAATTCTTATTTGACCTGACGATCCGCGTAGGATGGAAGCATTTCGAATGGCGCCAGGGAAGAGCGAAGTGGACGCCGGACTTTATATTTCGGCCGCTGCTTGACGTTCTGGTGGCGGAGAAGATTCGCCAACGCTTTGGGGGAAATCTGCGGTTGGTAGTTGTAGGTGGGGCGCCGTTGCCTCTGACGGTCGCCAAAATGTTCATTCCCCTGGGTATAGACCTGCTGCAGGGTTATGGTCTGACCGAAAGTAGTCCCAGTATCAGTATCAATACCCTGCAAAGAAACCGACCTGAAACCATAGGCCTGCCGCTGCACGGGGTATCGGTGAAAATAGGCGACAATGATGAGCTTTTAGCGCAGGGACCGAACATCATGCTGGGCTACTGGCGGAATCAAGCGGCCACCAAAGAAGTGCTGAGCGATGGATGGTTGCATACTGGCGACCAGGCACGGATTGATGAGCAGGGCTATATCACCATAACCGGGCGGATCAAGGACATTCTGGTGTTGGCCAACGGCGAAAAGATTCCGCCCGCAGATATGGAGTCGGCAATTGCCGAAGATACGCTGTTTGATCAGAGCATGGTGATTGGCGAACAAATGCCTTATCTATGCGCCCTCGTCGTGTTGAATAAGCACAAATGGAAGGATTGTGCCCGCGATTTGCAGGTGCCGATAGACGATGAGAGCGCGCTTGCCACTGAACAGGTAGAAACATTTCTGTTGGATCGCATAAAAGAAACAATCAGCGATTTTCCAGGTTACGCAAAAATCCGACGCGTTACCGCTACGCTTCAGCCCTGGACGGTCGATAGCGATTTGATTACCCCTACCTTGAAACTGAAACGCGCTAAAATCCGTGAACGGTATCAGAACGAAATTGCGAAAATGTACGAAGGGCACGAGACTTTTAGAACGGAAGTGCACCGGAACACGTAGCATCGATTTCACTCAACTTGATTGACCGGCCGCCCCCCCCCCAAAAAAAGGTCCATCCGATCTGGGCACTAGAAATAAGCATGTATAAAGCAGCACTGTAAAAAATGGCAGCGCCCCGGCATCGCTGGTCTTCGGTTTCCCGCCACATCATTATCGGCCTCTTCCTGGAGATCATTGTCGTTGGCGCGCTTAGCTACTGGTGGCTGGCGTTGAACATATGGCTCAGCCTGGGAGCGGTGGTGGCTGTGATTATGCTTTTTCGGCTGGTCTTAGCGCTGATGAGCTTTGCCATTGCCTGGTGGTACCGGTCTCCGCCCGGCGACATGCATTGCCTGAACGCCGCACGCTACCTGCTTATGGTGCTGCGAGAGTTTTTGGCGTTCTTTCGTTTGTTTTTCATTTTTCATGCGCTGGAGCCTCTGTTGAATCAGCATGATGCCGACTCGTGCAGTCAGTCTACAGACGAGACCGTAATGCTGTTTGTTCATGGTTTTTTCAGTAACGCAGGATTCTGGGTCGTATTCAAACGTTACCTTTTGTCGCAGGGTCTGCGCGCGCTGTACACCGTCAATCTCGAGCCGGAATTTGCGAGTATAGATGATTTTGCCCAGCAGCTCGCGGCCAGAGTCGAGCGCGTTTGTGCCATGCGTAATCAACCACAGCTGGTGTTGGTCGGTCACAGCATGGGCGGTTTGGTGTGTCGGGCGTATGTTGATAAATTTGGCGGAGGACGGGTGCGTAAAGTCATTACGCTGGGTACTCCCCATCACGGTACAGTGCTCGCCTACCTGCTGTGCGGAGCCAACCTGAAGCAGATGCGCCCGGGGAGTGCGTGGTTGAATCGACTGAACGCTCAGGCTTCAGCCGTGCCCATCTCTACGCACTACAGCGTGCACGACAACATTATTGCGCCTCAGGATAACGCCCGCTTAGCGGGAGCAGAATCGTTTGCGCTGGCCGGCATAGGCCATCTATCCATGGCATTTTCCCGCCAGGTCATGGCCAGTGTACTGGAGGATATTAGGTCATTAGATAAAAAAACTTGACAAAACCATACCTGCCAACCAAGGTTAAAAAGCGCGGATTAACCGGCGATTACGGTGGTTTAGTCAGCTTTGTAAGCCCAGGCACACCACGGATGCGTTGTCATCAAATATCTGTTGCTCGATCAAGTTACGGGGAAGCGCATGAGTAAGCATTGTGATTATCTGCGAAAGGGGGCAGTAAAAATCTGTAGTGCGATTGCCATTGCGAGCGGCGCAGCAGTCGTCCCAGTGCACGGTTTTCAGTTTTCAAGCGGGGCCTTCAGCGGCAGCTGGGACAATACATTTACCTACGGCGCATCGTGGAGAATGAAAGACCAGAATCGAGCGCTCCTCGGTCCGGCATCCACGACGCAGCCAAACGGCACCTCGCCACCCGGCACACTAGGTGGCCAGGCTTTTTCCGTCAATGCCGATGACGGCAACTTAAACTACGATAAAGGGCTGTACAGCAATGTGCTGCGGGTTGTCAGCGAGCTGGAATTTGAGCATACGTCCGGCATCGGCGGTTTTATCCGCGGCCTCGCTTTTTACGATTTTGAAAACGAGGATAAAGCTCGGGAAAAGATTGATTTAACCGATGAGGCCAAGACGCTTGTCGGCAGTGACGCAAGGCTCCTGGACGCTTATCTATTTGGCACATTCAATGCCGGCGACCAACCTGCAGAAGTGCGGGTGGGCCGGCAGGTTGTCAGCTGGGGGGAGAGCACTTTTATCCAGAACGGGATTAACATTATTAATCCCATTGACGTTACCCAAATCAGAGTGCCCGGTGCAGAATTACGCAATGCCTTGGAACCAATAGGGATGGTTTGGGGCAGCGTCGGTGTTGGTGAGAATGGCTCTGTTGAAGGTTTTTACGAGTTCGAGTGGAAAGAGACCGACCCTGAACCCTCTGGCTCATACTTCAGCACGAACGATTTCGCTACAGATGGCGGCAGTAAGCTGATGCTGGGTTTCGGCTCGGTGCCGGACATTATTCCCTTTGGCGCGGCTGCGGCGGCCAGCATTGGTGCTTCGCCGACAGGAGTTGCCGTACCGCGGGGCGCGGACCGGGAGCCGGGAGACGGGGGCCAGTTCGGATTGGCTTACCAGATATTTTCGCCACATTTGGCTAACACGGAGTTTGGATTTTACTTTGTAAAATACAACAGCAGATTACCGATCATCAGTGCCCGAACCGGAACAATAGCGGGTCTAGCGGCTGGTGACTACGCTGGCAGCGCCGAGTATTTCATTGAATATCCCGAAAACATAAAGATGCTTGGGGTCAGCTTTAACAGTGAGATTGCAAATTCTGGCTGGGCCATAAATGGAGAGATTTCACATAAGATTGATGCGCCGCTTCAGGTCGATGACGTGGAGTTACTGTATGCTGCGCTGTCCCCGCTTTCACCGGCTTTCGCGGCTGCCAATCAGGTTCGACCGGGGGGCGTCGGGTTCGACGTCGTTATTCCCGGATTTATTGAAAGAGATGTGTCCCAGCTGCAGGCGACTGTGAGCAAACTGTTTCCCAGCACATTGGGTGCGGATCAATTGGCGTTAATTGGAGAGTTGGGAGTGACCCACGTACACAATATGCCTAGTAAGAATACGCTGCGTTTGGAAGCACCGGGTACGTTTACATCAGCCAATCCGGCATTCACCGCAGCGGGGGTGCAGCCGGCCACGGAACCTCTAAGTGCTTTTCCTGATGCGACTTCGTGGGGCTATCAGATTGCGGGTCGGCTTACCTACAACAATGTGATCGGCCCGTGGGCGCTCATTCCTAACCTGGCGTTCAAGCACGATTTTTCTGGAATTTCGCCCGGACCCGGCGGCAACTTCCTGGAAGGACGAAAAGCGTTGAGTGTTGCTCTAATGGCAAATCTACGCAACGAGTGGACGGCGGAAGTGCGCTACACTGACTTTTTCGGCGCCGGTAGATACAACCTGCTGGGCGACCGCGATTTCGTCTCCTTCAATATCAAGTATGCGATATAGGCGAAGGAGATGACGTGATGATTAAAAGAAAAGTAATCGCTGTCTACACCGGTTTGACGCTGCTGTTGAGCGCGACACCCGTGTTTGGTGCCGTTTCGGCTCAGGATGCGCAACGGCTGGGCGAGGACCTCACTCCCATGGGTGCGGAACAGGCCGGAAATGCCGATGGCACTATTCCGTCCTGGGAGGGCGGCATTACCGCAGTCCCAGCCGGTTTTAAAGACGGTGGTCATCACCCCAGTCCCTTCCCGGATGACGTCCCGATCTTTACTATTACACAGGACAATATGGGCGACCATACTGAGCGGTTGAGCGTTGGCCATCAGGCGTTATTGCAGCAGTATGGTGATACCTTCAAGATGCACATTTATCCCACCCGGCGCTCTGCGTCGTATCCCGCGTGGGTTTATCAAGCGACCAAGAACAATGCTACTACCGCTCAACTTGTGGATGATGGCAACGGAGTCGAAGGCACGATAAAATCAGTGCCATTCCCCATTCCGCAAAATGGTTTAGAGGTCGTCTGGAATCATCTCCTGCGCTTCCGCGGCACCAGCGGGCGGCGCATGATTGGGCAAGCTCCCGTAACCCGGAAGGGAGCTTACACCATGGTCATGCTGCAGGATGAATTTTACTCGCCGTATCATCAACCCAGCGCGGTTGAAACAGAGCTAAATAACGTCATATTCTTTTTCAAACAGAAGGTTATGGCGCCGGCGAGGTTGGCGGGGCAGATATACCTGGCGCACGAAACGCTGAATCAGGCCAAGCAACACCGTATGTCATGGATATACAATCCGGGTCAGCGGCGTGTGCGCCGCGCGCCCAACGTTGCTTTCGACAATCCGGGCACCGCGGCGGACGGTTTGCGGACCAGTGATCAGCTGGACATGTTTAACGGCAGCCCGCAGCAATACACCTGGGAACTCAAGGGTAAGAAAGAAATCTTTGTTCCGTATAATGCCTACAAGCTGGATGATAATGCTCTGAAATATAGAGATATTCTGCAGACTCGCCATATGAATCCCGACGTTCTGCGATATGAACTGCATCGGGTATGGATCATTGATGCGGTATTGAAAGAGGGTGTCAGAAATATTTACAAGCGCCGCACGTTCTATGTTGATGAGGATTCCTGGCAGATTGTGCTGGCAGATCAGTATGACAATCGAGATCAACTGTGGCGCGTGTCTGAAGGGCATGCCATTAACTATTATGAGGTGCCCACTTTATGGACAACGGTGGATGTGCACTATGATCTGCAGTCGGGGCGCTATATTACCGTAGGCATGAACAACGAAGAGGCATTCGGTTGGGAATTTTCTGTAAACCTTTCCCCGAAAAACTTCACTCCCAGCGCACTGCGCAGAGACGGAAAGCGGTAGGGCCCGAGTACAACACCACCTGCAGCGCAGCCGATTGTCAGGGATTTCATGAGAGCACGGAATAACGTGCCCGCCTAATGCGTAAACCTATCGTCACGTTTATCGATAGTTTCTTCATATCAACCCTGTTTCTATTGCTTAACGTTTCCACCGCTGCTGCGCAACAGCTGTCGGAGATTGCGCCGCATGCCGAGCGCTCGCTTTTACTGGACAGCGCAGTGGCTGGTAACGGCATAATAGTGGTGGGAGAGCGCGGTCACGTGCTCAAATCTTCGGACCAGGGAAGAACTTGGCGGCAGATCGTGGTTCCGACTCGGGTGATGCTGACTGCGGTAGATTTTTTTGATGCCATGCATGGATTTGTGGTCGGCCACGACGCGGTCATTCTGCGCACCCAGGATGGCGGAAATAGCTGGCAAATAGTGCATCAGGCAGCGGAAGAAGACCGCCCTTTGTTTGACGTTATCGTTCATCACAGACAAAAGATAACCGCCGTCGGGGCATACGGGCTCTATTTACAGAGCGAAGACGCCGGATCGACCTGGGTGGCGCGTCCACTGATGGCTTCGGATCGGAACCAGGTTGCAAACGATGAGCAGGCCGGCGAGGGTGTTGCGGATGATTTTCATCTCAACCAGATTGCAGTTGCGGACAGTGGGCGTTGGTTCATCGCGGCGGAGGCGGGCAATATCTATCGTTCCGATGATGAGGGAGGTGAGTGGGTACGGCTGCCCTCACCCTACGACGGTTCCTTTTTCGGCGTTTTGCCCCTCGCTGCAGATCAACTTCTGATTGTAGGTATGCAGGGCCGGATGTTTTACTCCGCTAACGCGGGAGAGCGTTGGCAGCCCATTACCACCGGTACTGCGGCGACTTTAACCCATGCGTTAAGGCTTCGCACCGGCGGCGTGGTCGTGACCGGCCACTCGGGATCCGTTCTTATGGCGGATAGGAATCAGGATAGATTTGAACTGATCCAGCTGCCGCAACGCATGGCAATATCCTCGGTCATCGAGCTGGTTGACGGTAATCTGCTTCTGGTGGGGACAGGGGGCGCGGTGCGCTGGTCTCCGCACGCCAGTCAGTGATTTGCCACCAGTAAGATGATCAGCTCCCGAGTGTTCGATCGAGCGGAAAGATTGATATTTCACCATCGCCTTCTGGTCGTGGTGGTATTTACGATGGTGACTCTGGTGATGGCGTGGTTTGCTACCCAGCTGCGTATTGATGCCGGTTTTACCAAGCTGCTGCCTTTGCAGCACCCTTACATGCAGACCTTCATAAAGTACCAAAATGAGTTTGGCGGGGCGAATCGAATCGTCATCGCCCTGATGAATAGGGATGGTGACATCTTTAGCGCCGATTTTTTCCGTACGCTCAAGTCGGCTACGGACGAAGTGTTTTTCCTGCCGGGCGTAGACCGAAGTCGGGTTAAGTCTCTGTTTACACCAAACGTCCGCTTTACCGAGGTTGTAGCCGAAGGAATCGTTGGCGGAAATGTCATACCGTCAGATTTCACGCCAACCGCATCCGGGCTGGCTGAGGTTAGAGAAAACGTTCTGAAAGCGGGGATCGTCGGCCGACTGGTGGCGAACGATTTCAGCGGCGCGATTATAAGTGCGGAGTTACTGGAATTTAATCCTGACACGGGAGAGAGATTGGATTACAGCGCAGTTGCCGCCAGGTTGGAGGACAAGATACGCGGTAAGTTTGATACGGATAGAATAAGTGTGCACATTATCGGTTTTGCCAAAGCTATAGGTGACATTACTGACGGTGCTGGCCGCGTAGTGGTGTTTTTCTTCATTGCTTTTTTGATAACGGCGCTGTTGTTCTTTACATACTCGAGGAACGTGCACATAGTAGCGCTGGCTTTGCTGTGTTCGTCACTGGCCGTGGTATGGCAGCTCGGCATGCTGCCTATTTTAGGTTTTGGTTTGGATCCGATGTCGATACTGGTGCCTTTCCTGGTGTTTGCGATCGGCGTCAGTCACGGTGTGCAGATGGTCAGCGCTATTCGATCGGAAGTGTATCACGGCAATGATTTCGAGCAGAGCAGCCGACGCGCATTTCGCCGCATGCTGTTGCCGGGCGCGGTGGCGCTTGCCAGTGATACCGTCGGATTTATCACCATACTGCTGATCGATATCGGCATTATCCGCGAAATGGCAATAACCGCCAGCATCGGCGTTGGCATAATAATATTTACCAATTTATTACTGCTGCCAGTTTTAATGTCTTTTCTAGGGCACGCCGATGCTTATCGTCAGAAGTTAGTACGACGCGCCGATCTATTGGCGGCCTTTTGGCGAAGCCTGTCGACCGTGACCCTGCCCGGACGCTCCCTGGCAGTTATTGCAATCGCACTTCTTCTCCTGCTGTTTGGGATTACCAAAGGTAAAGAGGTCAAGATCGGTGATCTTCACCAGGGTGTGCCGGAACTAAGAGCAGATTCACGCTACAACCTGGACAGTAAAGTCATTACGCAGAGTTTCAGCATCGGGGTGGACGTAATGACGGTGTTCGCAGAAACCAAAGCGGAAGGTTGCATTGATTATACAATCATGAATGCAATCGATCAGTTTGCATGGCATATGTCTAATGTCGCAGGCGTAAAGTCGGTATTGACCTTGCCGGCGGTAGCCAAAATGATCAATGCAGGTTGGAATGAGGGCAATCTCAAGTGGTGGGTATTGCCACGCAATCAGGCCGCTCTGGTACAGGCGACCAGCCCCATCGATACCGCGAGCGGTTTACTGAATAAGGACTGCAGTGTGATTCCGATAACTCTTTTTGCTGCTGACCACAGGGCAGAAACAATTCAAAATATAGTGCAGCAGGTGAAGTTGTATGACGAGCAATATGGGTACGAAGATTTAAGATTTAAGCTGGCGGGAAGCAACGTTGGCGTGATGGCTGCAACAAATGAAGCGGTGCAGGCCGCGCAGTTTCCGATCCTGCTGTACGTATTTTCCGCAGTATTTTTTC
>JAHEKE010000061.1 GCA_024638505.1 Gammaproteobacteria bacterium
TCTGGCGAACTGCGACATTGGTCTTGTCGGCGTCCCCCACAGCACCGGCAACGGCACGACTGAGCGGGACCAGCACCTTGGGCCCCGCGCCGTACGGAACGTTAGCGCCCTTGGCCGCCGAGTTCATATGAATTTTCAAATCGATCCGTGGAAGCGCTGCCGCATCAGCGATCTGGGCGATGTACCACTGCCGGAGGCAAACAACAATGAGAAATGCATCGAACATATCACTGAGTTCTACCGTGAGCTTGACTCCGCCGGGGTCAAGCCGGTCTCCATCGGAGGCGACCACGCTGTAACCGGGGGCATACTGCAAGCCATCGCCGGCAGCCAGGCCCGTTTAACAAACGGTAAAAAAGCCGTCCTACTCCACTTCGACGCCCATACTGATGCCTACCACAACCTTGATCACTTTCTTGGCGCGATCAAGTCAGCGGCACATTGGGCGAGTTACCTGGTGCGGGATGGTCATGTTGATGCTGAGCACAGCGTGCAGATCGGCATTCGCGGCAACGTCAGAACCCTGGACTGGCTGGAACCGAGTCTGGATCTCGGCTATGAGGTCATTCGTAAAGATGACTTCGACCGACTTGGTGTGGATAAGTGCATCGAGATTATCAAGCAAAGGATCGGGGATCGACCGCTGTACATCACCTTCGACCTCGATTGTCTCGATCCTACTGTCGCCCCCGCTGTGGCTAACATTGAAGCAGGTTGCGAGGGATTCAAAATGAGAGACGTCAATCACATTCTTCAGTCTATGCGGGGAAGAAACGTGATCGGCGGTGACGTCGTCTGCCTCATGCCGACAAAGGATTCGCCCAATCAGATCACTTCCCTGGTCGCCGTTTCGATTATGTTTGAAATCATCTGCCTGATTGCAGATCAGTACTGAGTTTTACCCGACGGAAGACACAAAGAGCATCAAAAACGTGGATTTTGCGTTCTCCATTGATAAAAGATTGCCAACGCCTAAACGTAAGGTGCGAGTGCCCGCCAGTTGAACATTGGTGACGCTGCACGGATTACGGCGCTTTGTTTCGCAAATTTACGCCTGAGCGCTGGCGGAGCGTTATCGATTCCATTGAACGCAGAAAATATCTCGTGCTCGGTGCCTGCGCTTTTTTCGCCGCCGATGTAAACCGATTCCGATTGCTCACAGATTACGCCCAGTGCGCGAAAAAACCGGTCGCGCTGGTGTTCAATGTAGGCACGGGCGTCGAGGTATATCCCCTCGTGATCGCAGGCGAAAGTCACCCGATTGTGTGGATCTACGCCGACCGGATTGAGGTGCCCGTAGATTAGAATCTCACCGCGTAATTCAGCTTTGGCTTGAAAATAAGTTTCGACGGTACCAATGTAGGTCTGATTAGCCTGCCACAGCTCACGCATGGTTTGCTCAACCCGCTTCGGATTAAGCTTGATGGTGGCATCTGTGTGTCCTTTGTATAGATACTCGCCATGCGGGCTTTGCGCCCTGGCGGCAGCCGGGATTCCCTCACGCACCGCGCGCATCTCCTCAGGCTCACCGAACATTTCCGTATGTTCCAGATCGATGCCCGCAATGGTGAAGGTTTGTGCCTCCGGATCATCAACCAGGCCCAACAGGAATTCGTCCGCAGTAAGATTGCTGCATCCGTTGATAAAAACCAAACCATCGGTATCGGCCGCGACGCAATTCTGCGCAAGCCGCCTCGCGTGGCTTACTACGGCGTTGTCTGCGTGTTGCGAAAACATCGGTTGCATCGATGCCAGGGTAATATGCTCAACGCCTAGTATCAGGTTGGTGCCTCCATCCACGCTGGTGACTTTACCGTCATCGCTGCGCAGATACGTAAAGCGGGATAGATGCAGCAATAGCCTTGCCAGGTCATCTGGCGTATTGTTGACCGGGAGAGTGAAGGCAAACTCGGCCGCCGGCAATTCGTGATAGCTGCAGCACACCGCTGCGATTAAGCCGCTCCAGCCATAAGTCCCGGCATAGGGTGCCAGCGCCTCGGCTTTGATATGGACAATTTCTTCACCATCATACAGCGCGATCTCATTCACGCTGTCGCTGAAATAGCGACGCTGCGGCCCCATCCCGCCGGTCATGAATGTAGCGCCGACCTGGGCGTAGGTATAGCTGGTCAGATCGGCTCCAAGCACCTTGAATTGTGGCCCAAGTTCATCGGACAGCGCCTGATTAAGCTGCTGCAGAGTGATGCAGCTACCGGCATAAACTCGTCTGTGCTTCTCATCAATAACGATCTGATCTAGTGACAGCCTGGTAATGTCGGTGGTGCCGCAGCGCCTTATTCTGGGGTGCGCAGCTGGCATAAAGCGTAAGCCTATTACGCTCCCATCACCGGGACCGTCAACCTGAAATATACCTCCCCCTCCGGACGCGCCAGACAGCGGCAGCAGGTAAAATCGTGGTCCATGAATCCTCTTGATTTCTTCCAGCGTATCGATCAGCGCGTCTGCTTGTACCGTATACAAGATGTCGACTGTCACCGGTTTATTTTCACCGTCGACAAGCTTTTCATGGCGAGGTCGTAGTTGCGGCTGCAAAATGTACTGATACAAGATTTGCTTCGTGTAGTTGACATTCATCATACCGTAAACCCAACAGATGCTGCATAGTCTTAAACGCCTACGGTTTCGCCGGGGAACAGCTGTTATTAACAAAAATTACTTCCCACGCTTTTAGCTATATACTTGCCAGCAGCGAGGAAATTGGACATGTATGACCCCTTAACCGCACCTGGTCCAGGACAGGGTTGTGATCACGTTGCCAGTTACTGGCAGGCAACGGCTGACACCGTGAATGACGATGGAATACTTATGGGCGAGGCAGAAACCGACGTTGCCGTCATCGGCGCTGGATACACTGGCCTTAGCGCGGCTTACCACCTGGCACACGTGCATCGTGCTGGTGTCATCGTACTCGAGGCCAACCGCCCTGGATGGGGATGCTCGGGCAGAAACGGGGGCTTCGTAACACCCCATATTAGTCGACTCAGTAGCCAGGAGTGGCTCACCCGTTACGGTATCGACGGCGCCAGATCGCTCTTCGCTGCAGGCCTTGACTCCCTGAATACGGTGCGGCGTCTGATCCACGAAGCTGATATTGACTGTGAAGCGTCTCCTCCTGGATTTCTTCATGTGGCGCATCATGCCAACCGTCTGCCCGCACTGGAGTCACGGCATCAGCTGCTGCGCGAGATTTATGACTTTGAAACCGAGATGCTGTCTGCTAATGAATTACGCCAAAACTGGTTCTGTGGAGCGGAGGCGTTCGGTGCCCTGCGCGATCCAGTTTCTTTCGGTGTGCACCCTTTAAAGCTGGCTCTGGGCTTGCTGCAATTAGCGCGTCAATGCGGAGCGCGGGTGCATTCCGCCACACCGGTAACGTCGTGGCGGTGCCGTGATGGTCGATACACAATCGATACGCCAGGCGGGAAAATTAAGGCGCGTCACGTACTGATTGCAACCAACGGGTATTCCAGTGAAAAGCTGTTTCCGCAAATCAATGGCCGCATCTTACCCGTCCTGTCTTCTATTATAGTCACGCGACCCATGACAGCTGAAGAGAAAAACGAGACAGGTTTTGTGACAAGCGACCTCATGGTTGACACACGCATCGTGCGCCCATACTACCGGCGTTTACCTGATAATCGCATCATGTTTGGTTGCCGTGGAGCATTGCGCGAGTCGGCGCATCAAGACAAGCCGATTACAGCAAAGCTGCTTCGGTTCTTGCTAACTAAGTTTCCAGCATTGGAGGACATTACGGTGGATTTCTTCTGGAGTGGATGGGTCAACGTCACCTATGATTACATGCCGCGAATCCATCGAGCGGCGCCTGAACCAGGTTTGGTATACGCCATGGGCTACAACGGAACAGGTGTGGCAACCTCGATTCAGGCGGGAAAATGGTCCGCCGCTTTGCTCGCTGGGAACGGTGATGACCTGCCTAACCCATTGAATCAAGAGCTTAAGAAATTCCCTTTGCCGCTATTGCGGCGACACGGCCAGCGGGCAATGATTGCATGGTACCGGCTAAGAGATGCGTTGTAACGAAAGCGGGCACGCGCGGCCCGCTCTCAATACATCCTTTTACCAGCTGGCAACCGCCCGCTAGGCTGCGACCTTGCTGACAAACCACGCCTCCAACGCATCGGCACCACCGATGTGCCGGCCGTCGATAAAAATTTGCGGAAACGTTGATGCTCCGCTTATTGCGCGCAAACTGCGGTCGCTATAGTCCCGATGCAAAATAAGTTCCTCATACTCGATACCGGAGTCGGCCATCAGCTGCTTCACCCGCGCGCAGTGTGGACATCCACGGCGCGAGAGAATACTGACGCTTAGCGGTTTATCCGCATCAGGTGCAATGTATTTCAGCATAGTATCTGCATCTGACGTTTCATAAGGGTCGCCTTCTACCTCCGGCTCAATGAACATTTTTTCAATGACGCCGTCTTTGACCAGCATGGAGTAACGCCACGATCGCTTACCAAAACCCAGATCGTCTTTGCCCACCAGCATTCCCATGCCAGCAGTGAACTCTGCGTTTCCATCAGGGATGAACGTTATATTGTCCGCCCTCTGATTGTCCTTCCACTCGTTCATAACGAAGGCATCGTTAACTGAGATACAGACAATTTCATCCACGCCGTTCGCAAAAAAGGCTGGAGCCAGCTGATTGTAGCGAGGGACGTGGGAAGACGAGCACGTTGGGGTAAAGGCTCCGGGCAGGCAAAATGCGACGACAGTTTTCCCGGCAAAGATATCTGAACTCGATAGGTCCAGCCATCTATGTTCCTGTCGAGTACGGAACTTGACGTCGGGCACGCGCTGCCCTTCTTTGTTTTTCAACATTGCGTTACTCCTAAGTTAAGAATAATCACGATTAGTGGGTTAGCAAGCTGCGCAGCATCCAGGCATTTTTTTCATGCACCTGCATACGCTGAGTCAATAGATCTACCGTCGGTTCGTCGTTGGCTGACGCTGCAGTTGGTATGACCTGCCGTGCGGAGCGGGCCACCGTTTCCTGGCCGATCACGAGCTGCCTGATCATTTCCTCCGCATTCGGTACTGCGTTTTCCTCCTCGATATCGGTCAACTCAGTAAATGCCGTGTATGACCCTGGTGCGAAAACATCGAGCGCACGAATACGCTCAGCGATCTCATCGACTGCCATCGCCAGTTCTGTGTATTGTTCCTCGAACATAAGGTGCAAAGTGCTGAACATGGGCCCGGTGACATTCCAGTGATAGTTGTGCGTCTTAAGGTACAGGGTGTAGCTGTCTGCCAACACCTTCGACAGACCATTTGCTATGTTTTGCCGGTCTTGCTCGTTTATGCCGATATTGATACTCACGTCGCTCTCCAGTTGTAAAAATTTGAAGGCCTATGATAGGGGCATTTTATATATATAAATATTGTTTTATTTTTATTTATTTAATATATTTTATTTATTAATAAATCTATGCAAAACTTACCCACAACGAAACAGTTACGCTACTTTGTCGCGCTGGAGCGTCACCTTCACTTCGGCCGGGCAGCAGAAGCGTGTTTTGTTTCCCAACCAGCCTTCAGCGTCGCCATTCGTCAACTTGAAACCCTGTTGGGCCCGCGCCTGGTGGATCGCACAAAAAGAAGCGTAATTCTAACCAGCCTCGGTAAAGACATCGCCGCGCAAGCGAAGCTGGTGTTGAGAGACCTTGAGGGGTTGGTTGAACTGGCTGAATTCAATCAGTCTCCTCTGTGCGGCAAGCTTAATATGGGCGTTATCCCGACCATTGCCCCCTTTTTACTGCCCCGGTTGTTGCCGCGTTTACGCAGATCCTATCCAAACCTCCAACTGTATCTACACGAAGACCAAACACTGCGTGTTTACGATAAACTAATTACCGGTGATTTGGATGTCATATTGATAGCGTTACCTTTCGAGCTACGCAACGTAGAGAGTAAACGTTTGTTTGATGACCCTTTTCACTTGGCCTGCCGCAAAAACAGTAAATTGTTTAATCCAGAATCCCAGTCAATTGATCAGCTGCCGGAGCGGACCATACTGCTGCTTGAAGACGGACACTGCCTGCGTGAGCACGCAATGGCGGCCTGCCGGATCCGCAACATGAATAAGGTGAGCAACGTGAACGCCAGCAGTTTATTGACACTCGTTGAAATGGTCGACGCTGACCTCGGCGTAACTTATCTACCTGAAATAGCTGTCGATTCATTTCTACTCAAACATACGCAGGTTAAGACCTGGCCGGTAAAAGCTGGCGGCACCCGGAAAATAGGACTGGTTTGGCGCAAAGGCAGCGTCAGGGGACGCGAGTTTGCCGCCCTCGGCGCTTTTATCAAAGAAAACAGGTAAATCGCTGCTTATCGATAGATCGAGTGTCTTTAGTCACGACCTAAGTTAGGCAGTGGGTATTTCATCCCTTAATGGACTCTGGCGTTGGTTCATTAACTTTGCCCTGTCGAATACGCCGTCGAGTTCCCTCGCGTTGATAGGCGTTAGCGGTACTGGGTAACTCCGCCGCGAGTTGCTCGATTCGCAACCTACTAGCTTTGGGTACGATACGGTTTTCATCAGCCAGACCCAGATAACGCGGCCAAACAGCATATTTTTTGTGCATTTGGTGCGGCTGATAATGACTCATTTCATCTGGGGTAATGTCGTATTCGATGGTGAGAAGCAGATAGCTGGCCAGTGCGGTCAAAACTCCGCCTGTAGAACCCTCATGGCGCACCTCCGGATCAGCCGCCCAGGCCCGAACTATGCGCAACCACGGGCCCCAAACGTTGTCAATTTTTGTATCCTCGACGATGAGCCTCTCGGGTAAGCCATCAATGCGGGTACCCGGGTGTACATCGGTTGCTCTGGGGCCCGTCGCTAAGCAGGCGCTAGGCCGGATAGTGACAGCGTAAAACGATGTCCAGCATCCAGTAATGCTTTAATCCTCAGATTCAGTATCTCAGCCAGTGCTTTAACCAGCGATAAGCCCAGGCCGGCGTGATTTCCTTCGGCCCGCACCTGGTCCTTTCGCCAGAATCTCTCAAACATCATTGGCAGGTCACTTTCTGAAAGATTGACTGCTTTGTTTGAAACCGCGATTTCTAACTCTGACTCTATCTCATTTGCCTCGATGACAATCTCTGAATTGGTCGGGCTATAGGAAACGGCGTTGTACAGCACGTTAATCAGTATAAGCTTAAGCTTATCTTTATCGCTTTGCACCATGAGCCCGGGCTTAAGACGATTATCAAGACTGATCTCCCTTTGCGTCACTTCCGCGCCAAACCGCTTCCATATCCCGTCTACCAGTTCGGTGAGATCAAATGGTTCCTGTTTGACTTCCTGCGTACCGGCGTCCAGCCGTGCGAGCATTAACAGGTTGACTACCGTTCTTTCCATATCATCAGCAAGTCCAACCAGGTCACCGAAAAAGCTCTCAACCATATCGCGCTCCTCTGGCCAGCCCTTGCCAACTTCCGCAATCGCGCGTAATTCGCTGATTGGAGTTCGCAACTCATGTGCAACATTGCCCGAGAACCGCTTCTCTCGCTGAAACGCCTGTTCCAAACGATCGAGAAGACCGTTCAACTGCTGGGTTATGGGAGTCAGCTCTTCTGTTTCGGTGCCGGCTAATCGCATATGTAATCGACTGGCATCCAGCTCGGCCACCTCACGCGTCATGTTTTTAAGAGGGACTAAACCACGGGAAACGGAATAGCGAGCGAGCGCGGCCAGGGCGATCATTAAAATGAGAAAGGTGGCGAGCAAGGTGGTTCGCATGGTCAGCAGGAGTTCATCCAAATCTTCTCTACCCTGCGCCAGGGAAATTTGCACTCGAATGGTGTTTTCTGAAGCGTTGTCCGCGACCAATTCTCCACGCTCCTCTTCCCGCCCGCTGACATCTTGTTCATCCTCTTCGTCTGGATCGGTTTGCGGGATAAACATGAAAGATACGGCCTGCCCTGAACGATTACCAGGAAGGTTCAAATCAGTAAAAACCGGCTCATCCAGCCCGACATTCAGGCGTCGAAGATCAGCGTTGCCAAGAGAAGTTGATTTACGCAGCACTTCACCATCCGCCAGCCAAAGCTGAAAATACTCTGGCTGATGCCGACGTTTGAATTCGGGCATGAGTTCTTCGTCTAAATCGAATTCGATTTCGCCCGCATCATGCTCGCTCAATGTAACCAGAGTCATCGCTTTGGCCAGCAAGTTCTTGTGGAATTCGCCTTCCAACTGGCTGCTCAGCCGCCTGTCTATGATCAGCCCGGCCGCTAACAGCAGAACAGCCGTACCCAAGATGATAAAAGTTGTCAGACGGCTTTGAATTGATTTCATTGCTAACTTATTCTACGTAATAGCCGAATCCACGTTTTGTCTGAATGATTTGCTCAGCGCCAACGCGTCTAATTTTTCGGCGTAGATTACTAACCAATACTTCTATAACGTTGCTCACCGCCTCCGACGAGCTATCGGACAACCAGCTCTGCAGCAGGGATTTAGAGAGCACTCTGCCGCGCCTCAGGACCAAGTTTTCTAACAGATTATACTCTGCAGGCGTCAGTGGAATTACCTGACCGGATTTCTGCGCTTGCCTTTTCGCGGTATCTATCGTCAGCTGACCAACTTCGATGGCGCTTTGCTTAATCTGGTGGCGCCTACGAACCAGTGTTTTGACCCGGGCTACGAGCTCGTCAAAAGCAAATGGCTTAACCATATAGTCGTCCGCGCCAAGCTCTAAACCACGCACCCGGTCGCTGACCCCGTCTTTTGCGGAGAGTATCAGTATCTGCGCAATATTCTGCTGGTTACGCAATCGTTTTAATAGAGACAGGCCATCCAGCTTCGGCAGCATGACGTCCAGAATAATGACGTCATACTCAAAAGTTCGTGCGTAAATCGAGCCTTGCTGGCCGTCTGCAGCGACATCAAAAACAAAACCTGAGCGCTGAAAACCCTCACTCAGCGCACGACGCAGGCGCACGGAGTCTTCAACTATCAGTATCTTCATCTGCCCTGCCCTGTGAAGTGCGAATTGGCCAGCGTACGCAGCTTTCCTGAATATTAGCTGAAAATCACATGATAAGATGGTGTTGCCTTTGTTCGCTAAATGCTGACTCGCTGTCGCCAGGGAATCGAGATGCTTCTAGTCAACGTAGTAACCAAAGCCCCGTTTGGTCTTTATAAATACCTCTATATTAGACTGGACAAGCTTTTTACGCAGGCTGCTTACCATGACCTCAACAACATTGCTGGTCGATACTGAATCGCTCTCAGAAACCCACTCCATCAGCTGGTTTTTGGATAAGACCCGCCCGCGTCTGAGTACAAGCTGTTCCAGAATATTGTATTCAGCACGCGTGAGTTGCAGTAATTGCTTGTTCGCCCAAACCTGGCGTTTGGAGATATCTAGAGTGACTTGGTCGATTTTAATTACGGATGTTTTTTGTTCGAACTTTCTGCGGCCGAGGGCTTTAATGCGTGCAACCAGCTCGTCGAATGAGAACGGCTTGACCATGTAGTCATCCGCGCCCAGCTCCAGACCCGCCACCCGATCTTCCACCATATCTTTCGCCGACAAAATCAAAACATTTACCGGATTTCCAGATTTACGGATCTCTTTAAGCAAAGTGGTGCCATCGAGCTTCGGCAGCAAAATGTCCAGGACGATGACGTCATACTCTGCGACACTGACATAGTTGAGACCTTCCTCACCGTCCCGCGCCAGATCCACAGTGAAGCCGGAGCGACGAAGGCCCTCACCCAGCGCATGCCGCAGCCGTTGGGAGTCCTCAACCACGAGAACCTTCATCTGTCTAGCAAGCAGATTAGATAGTATCAAAAGGAGCAGATGGAGTGTATCAGATTTTGAGGATATTGAGTTTCAGTGCAAAAACCACGAGGAAAAATTTAAGTAATAATCATCCGTTGCTCTGTTGTTAAAAAAACAGATGTCAAATTAACCTGAGGCTGTTTCCCTCGTTAGATAAAAGAAACAGATAGGCGTAAACCAAATAAAATAGGCCCGCGACCAAGAGATGTACAGTCTCCGAGCGGATAAAAACACGGCGTGATGCATCGATACAATAAAACACATTTGATCCACCGAGCCTGTTGGATTGTATCCTGCTTAACCCTGACCATGATGCTTGAATCAACCGTTTCCGCCAGTTCTGGCAAAGAAGACGATTATGGAAATGATGCCGAATTCACAGGTCCTCGTCCCCACGACCAGCGGCATGAAGTACGTCTTTATCGTACCCGCAAAGAGCGGCGAGAAGTCGGGCTGCAGCGCTCAGTCACGCCCTGGCTCAGATTTTCTGGACTGGCTGAGTTAGAGGCAACTCAAGAAAGATTTCGTTACGTCGACAGCATAGACGGCAACAGTCAATCAGAACAGAGTCTGAATCTCCAGTTGGGACTGGAGGCGACCCCTTTGTCCTGGCTGAAAGGGGAACTAGTTATTGAATATGACACGGCTCCCGATGAGTTCTTTGTAGAGGAACTTACAATGGCAGCAGAGATAGATTCTTGGGAACTGGTTGCAGGTAAACAGTACCTGCCTTTTGGCAAGTACTTCAGTAATTTTGTCACTCGTCCCATTGTCGAAATCGGGGAAACGCAGGAGTATGCCGTTAACCTGTCTTATAACCACGGTGACCGGCTCAACCTGCAGGCTGCCGCTTACCAGGGCGTCGCTCGGCGAATTGACAGTGATGACAGGATCGATTGGGCTTTTTCCCTGGACGCCGTGCTGGATGAAAGACTGGGGGCAGGCATAAGCTATCTTTCGGACCTGGGGGATGCGGGCGGTCGCCTGCTGGAAGACCGCGGAAACCGCTTTTCAACAAAAATACCGGGTTTGAGCGGATACGTCATCTGGATTGGAAACCGCTTCGATACGACATTTGAAGTCATCGCCGCAGAGCGCGGGTTTACCGAACTGGACACAGATCGGGATCAGCCGCTGGCGTGGAATCTGGAGTTGGCAGCAAACATAAGCGCCAAATTTGACATCGCGTTACGCGCCGAAGGTAGTCGCGAGTTAGAGGGCTTTCCCAAAACACAGTACGGCATTGCGCTAAGCCTGTCATTGTATCCACGCGCCACGATGACATTTGAACTCTTGCGGGGCAGATTTTCTGAAAACCTTGCTAACGACGACAACGACAATCCATTTCGCAGCGTCACCACAATCGGTGCCCAGCTTTCGTTCGCTTTTTGACACCAAGCTTAAATCCGCAAACACCCGTCACAAAAGAAGCATCAATTTGCTGTACACGGTGATCTCCACCGTACGTGGCAAAACTCGAGACTGGGTGCGCATCGAGATCAAAGCTACCGACGGCGATACGGAATTCCAGGGCATCTACCTATCACGCGCAAGCAAAGCCAGTAAGGTGCTTGGTGTATTCGGCTATATCCTCACCATAAACAGCTATATCATTCCCCTCTCTGTTTAAGAAAACTCAAGCGTGCGAATGTCTGTCGAACGATTCACCCAACCCTTGCCGACATGGCGAGAGATTGTGCGTGATTTTGGTCTGCTTTATGGGATCAACGGGCTGATTGGCTTTATTTTTGCCGCCTCTGGTCCGGTCGCCATTATTCTTACCATGGGAAGCCGTGGCGGCCTGGATCAGGCGCAATTGTCGTCCTGGATCTTTGGCGCTTTTTTCTTCAATTCGATACTGACTATTGGATTTTGCATACTCTACCGCAAGCCTATGGTGTTCTTCTGGACCATCCCCGGAACAGTTCTAGTCGGGGCGGCGCTGAGTCATTTGACTTTCTCTGAGGTTGTCGGGGCGTACATCGCCACCGGTGTGCTGATGCTGATCCTGGGTTTTAGCGGATGGGTTCGCCGGGCTATGAGCCTAGTACCCATGCCAATTGTCATGGCCATGGTGGCCGGGGTGTTCCTGCAGTTTGGCCTTGATCTGGTTTTCGCCGTCCGCGACGGTTTTGCGATTGCGGCACCGATGTGCGCCGTGTTTGTACTGTTAAGTATTATTGGCCCCTTTGGGCGGGTGCTGCCGCCGTTGATCGGCGCACTCATTGTCGGCGTGGCGGCGATCGCTGGCACTGGCAGGTTCGATCTCAGCGCTGAGGTGCAACTGGCTTTGACGGCCCCCACTTTCGTACGGCCCGAATTCTCCATTGCGGCACTGGTAGAACTGGTAGTACCACTGGCGATCACAGTGATCGTGGTGCAGAATGGACAGGGTTTCGCCGTGCTGAAAGCCGCCCGACACGATCCGCCGATGAACGCGGTTACTGTAGCTTGCGGCGGCGCCTCGCTGATTACCGCGACCATCGGCACGATCTCTACCTGTCTGACCGGCCCGGTCAACGCGCTGATCTCAGCATCCGGTGAACATCATCGCCAATACACCGCGGGAATTTTCGTCGCCCTTTTAGGCTTGCTATTTGGATTGTTCTCATCGCTGTTCACCAGCCTGATGCTTGCGTCACCGCCGGCATTTATTGCCACGTTGGCTGGACTGGCCATGCTGCGGGTACTGCAGACCGCGATGACCACCGCTTTTGGCGGCACCTGTACTTTTGGCGCACTGATTACCTTTTTGGTCACCCTGGCGGACGTGCCGATCTTCAATCTAGGTGCACCTTTCTGGGGCCTGGTGTTTGGCTGCGCCACATCATGGATGCTGGAGCGCGCGGATTACACTCGCTCGCTGGAGACTATGTGTGATTGAATTGATTAAGTGGTTCGTGGCGCAATGCGAGTGTAACGGGTGTATATCGATTTCAATCTGCACCGACCGTCGGTCAAATTTCGACCAGGGAACTAATCATGCTGCTTGAAAATAAGTGTGTCATCGTAACCGGTGGCTGTAACGGAATCGGCCGGGCCATCGCGGAGTTGTTTGCGCGTGAAGGCGCACGGGTTCACGTATGCGATATAGACGAAGCCCGGGTGGCGAAGATGAACCAACCAGAGCAGCGGCTTAGGGCAACCCGAGCTGACGTATCCTGCGAGGCAGATGTAGATCTTTTTTTCGATGAGGCTTTGCGATACTTCCAGGGCAGCCTAGATGCCATTATCAACAATGCCGGCGTGTCCGGCCCCACCGGTCCAATCGAATCCATGTCATTGAGAAGTTGGAAAGACACCTTCGAGGTTAATCTGCATAGTGCTTTTTTGTGCCTCAGGCGAGCGGTCCCAGTAATGAAAAAAGCCAAAGGTGGTTCCATAGTCAACATCTCTTCCACTGCGGGCCAGATGGGCTATCCACTTCGTACGCCTTATGCTGCCGCCAAGTGGGGACTTATCGGATTGACTAAGTCGCTGGCGATGGAGCTTGGGCCCTCGGGCATCCGCGTCAACGCAGTATGTCCAGGCTCGATTGAGGGGCCACGCATGGACCGGGTCATTTCGCAGGAGGCGGAGGCGTTAGGAATCGATCCATCTAAAGTTCGTGCAGGCTACGTTAGGCAGTGTTCCATGCGGACTTTCATCAATAGCGAGGACATAGCGGAAGCTGTAATGTTTTTATGCTCAGACAAGGCTGCTCGGATTTCGGGACAGGCGCTGTCCGTGGACGGACATAATGAAACCCTGGCCACCGTAGCATTGTAATCGCCCATTTTGTCAGTACAAACCCAGAGACTGCGAGATGAAAGTGAAAACAAATCTTCTCATCCTACTGTTGCTCGCAAACTTATCAATCGTTCCGTTTGCTAACGCTTTGACCGGCTGGTCTCTCTTTGAGTATTGCAAGGACGCGGTCGAAAAAAATTTCACCACGTTGCATGCCGGATCCTGTGCTTCTACCATTGATACCACGAGGAAAATGCTCGACAAATACCAGGAGCATATCGTTGGCCGGACGAATGCAGTCTGTTTTTCTGATGAAGTTAACAGCGCAGATGGTTTGGTGCAGTTAGTTAGGGTTGTTTTGCAATACCTTGAAGGCAACCCAGGGAGCCTTAATTTAGAAGCTTGGGGCTTGGTTGTTGTGGCATTAGTGGAGGCATTTCCATGCAATGATTAATGCTTCTACGGTGAACAGCGCCAAAGACTTACCCAGCACGGAGCTCTGTGCCAATTGTGACTACAGGGCCAAACGTAAAGCTGAGTCTTTGGTAATGCCAACTCTGGTAGCCCGCCTATTGCGGATTTTCTATAACTCAGTTGTCTTAGCTGCAATAGACAAATATGATGTCCCCTGGCACTACCGTTCTTTACGCCAAGGGGATACTCAAAAATGTTTACCCGACTAGCTTTTTTTGAGCCTGGAATAATAAAAGCAATACAACAGGGAGAGCGGTAGCTGCCTTTTGATATGTTTCTAGAATTCCTCCCCACCTACGCCGGAGCCCCGATATTGGTCTAAACTGTAGATACAACATTCATTTCATGCCTGTGGGGGGTCAATATGAAGTTTGAGATGTTTGCTGGGCTTACACAGACCCACGCGTTGTTCATCTTAGCTTTGTTAGTTTTAGTGGTCATGATAGTGAGCTGGATTGCGGGGTTTCGAAAAGACAAATCTGCAGCAGACCGGATACTTATGCAACGCGGAGTCAAAAAAGGTCAGTCTTTCACTGCTCAAGTAGATGAGCTTCTAAAGAAAGAAAGTCACTGAAGACTGTTTATTTAGGGGCAGTCCATTCTTTGATAGTGGCGCGCCCGGAGAGATTCGAGCTTCCGACAGATGGAGAACGCGGGTTCTGTGATATCACAACGTGGCTTCTGCGCGGAATTAATTCCGCTCCGCCGCAACACTTAACCTAAATCAATCGATGGTCCATAGCAATGTCAATCGAACCTTCTATCTCTATCAGAGGGAAATCCAGGTGGGCCGGATTGAGCAGATAGTTGACCTCTAACGGCACGATCGCATTAGGAACGCGCAGCACAGCCGTGTGTTTTTCCTGACACCACCGATCGCCGATTTGGCCGAGACCCAGTGGTGCAGGGGAGCTACGCCAATCTTTAGGCAGTTCGGCGACCTTAACTTCTGAGATGATCTTTTTGGGAAACTCCAGACGATATACTAAATAATGGGGCAGTAATTGCCGATTACTGTGCACCAGGATTTCAAGCAAAGCGCCTGATAGAGTCTCCGCGGCATAGATAATTGCTTGGCCAGGGGTGTTCCAACGACCACCGAAGCGACGGGCGCCCTCCCCTGTCAATGCATTCTGTCGGTGCTTTTTTTTAACAATGCGCCATGCGACGGGCACTAGCTGAACACACCATGCTCGAGCCGGCCAATAAGATTCTCAACTTCCCTTGCTCCGATTTCGGTTCGTGAGAAATCCAGCGGCGGGCGATTGGCTAATCCGCGATTGGGTTCCTTCAGCCACTTAACCGCCTCGGCCTTGTCCCCCTCAAACAGCTCGGTGGCAAGACGGAAAATACGGTCGATGCGGTCAACGCGTTCGGATTCATCCGGCTTCAGTGTTCCTTCTTGTTTGCGCCGTGCGAGCGTTCTGGGTGCGATCTGCACCAAGCGGGCAATCCCTGCGTCCGTTTCATCCAATTGGCTGATGAGTTTTTCGATACGTCGATACGGAAGACCCCGCTCAATCTCGCGGATACGCCGCAATGTGGGTTGATGTGCTGATATTGAACCTGCCATATGGCATAATATAGCACGCTGAATGGCTATAGTCTACGACACGCAATGTAATAGCAAAGTTTGCCCACGCACACGATGTAATAGTCATTACCACCTTGACCGAGGTCAGTAGGAGCACCGTTTGTATTTTTGCAGTGCGCAGATCAACGGTTCTTAAACCTATAATACGCCGTCTTACCTAGTATAAATCGGTTGCACCACTCCTGCCTCCAGTACTGTATGACCTGATCTTATCAGCAACGCTGTTATCAACAGTCTGACGCGAATTCTTTCAGAAACACTCCAAAAGATAATGAAGAACAGATGGAAGAACCGCTGTGGTGCCGTTTCGATGTTGTTCGTCAACGGTGAGAAGCCACCATCCGTAATCCTATCAAACCTCATTTCCTGTTTTTTTCGAACTAACATCCATTCTATAAAAGAGACCGTACATCACCGCCACCCATGCTGCCGCCGCGCTCCACCCGGCAACTATATCGCTAGGGTAGTGCGCACCCAGATAAACCCGAGTAAAGCCAATTGCAGCAACGTAAATACCGAGCACTA
>JAHEKE010000062.1 GCA_024638505.1 Gammaproteobacteria bacterium
CGCCACCCACATAAAAGGAACGTACGGATTCAACGCCATGTTCAATGGCGTATGCCTTGCTCTTTTCCGCCACTTCCTTCGCGTATTGCTTCATGGCGTCGTCCGTGGACGCCGTCTTCTCCGGATAGACAAACGTTACCGATGCCTTCCACAGGTTATGCTCACGGTAAACCGATAAAATAAGCAGTTCTCCACCACACGACTTTTGCAGATTCACCGCCTTTTTCAGTGCCTCTTGCGCCCCTTCGGAGCCATCGACGGCAACCAATATTTTCTTAAACATACAAGTCCCTAATTGCACAATCAATTTGCAAAAGCGATATCGCGTAAAAATAATGCGATCTCGGGAAAGAAAATCAGTAACACCGACACCATAAGCAGCATCACAACGAACGGCGGCGTTCCTCTAATCACTTCCAGATACGGACGTTTGAATACGGCCACGGCTGTGAATATGTCACAGCCAAAAGGCGGAGTTGCCGAACCGATGGCCGCTTGGAGGGTGATCAACGTACCCACCAGTATAGGATCCAACCCCGTGCTTTCCACCACCGGAGCAAATATCGGCACAAAAATCAATATCACCACGATGGGATCCACGAACATACAGCCGATAAAAAAAGCAATAGCAATCGTAAACAAGACTCCGGTCTGCCCCATTTCATCAATACCGATGGCACCCAGCAGCTGCTGCGGAATCTGGGCAAAAGACAGTACCCAGGCAAACGCCGCACCCGCGCCGACCAGAATAAATACTACCGCGGTGACCATACCAGTGGACTTGGAGATCGCGTAAAAATCCTTGATGGAAATGGATCGATAAATGACGGTTTCAAGAAACAGTGCATAGAGCACACTTGCCGCTGCCGCCTCCGTGGGACTAAAAACCCCGCCAAAGATACCGCCGATGATGAGAACCGGAAATCCCATGGGCCACAGTGCACGTTTTATGGCTGTCATGCGCTCGCCCCAGGTTGCAGCGGGTTCCGTCGGTACACCCTTTACGGTGGCGTAAATCATGCTGTAGACCGAGAAAAAAAATAAAATCAACAGACCGGGGCCGAGCCCGGCGATAAAGAGTTCCGGTATCGATGATTTAGACACCACGCCGTAAATGATCATCCCAATGCTGGGCGGTATCAAAAATGCGATATCACTTGAGTTGACGATCAATGCGAGCACAAAAGAATCCTTATACCCCCCCTTGAGCATGCGTGGCCGCAGCGGTCCGCCAACGGCGACCACGGTGGCCTGGGTGGAACCGGACACGGCACCGAACAGCGCACACGCGGACGACGTGCTCACCGCGAGCCCTCCTTTTACATGGCGTACGAACGCCATCACCATGTCGATCAAACGATCGGCGGAGTGTCCCCGGGTCATGATATCGGCGGCGAGGATAAACATCGGTACTGCAATCAACGAAGCCGGACGGATGCCACCGAGTATTTGCTGCACCATAAACTCGGCTTTGTCTACATCGCCGAATAACTGAATTACTCCGATAAACGCGCCGGTAATTAACGGAATCATCATCGGAAATCCGAGTAACAGGAGCGCCACCATGACCAGAAATATTGTCAGCGCCATGACTAGACCTCCACCTCTTGTGCGTCCTGCTCCCGCAGATTAGTGGACAAATAGATGTCTTTTTCCTGAATGTTCTTGACCAGGGTCAGCGCGTATTGAATACCCGTAACGAAAAATCCAACCGGAACCCAAACGTAGGAAATATAAACAGGGATTCCGAGCGCCGGATAAATCCGTCCTTTTGAGTAAAGGTTCAAAATGTACTCGACCGCGTACCACGCCAAAAACAGCATGAACCCAGCGGTCACCGCGGTGATGATGATCATCAGTACTTTTCTGGCGTTTGGCGGCAGGTGATCATAGATCGCGGACATCCGGATGTGCCGGCCGTGCCGCGCGGCGTATCCGATACCGGCAAATGTCACCAGCAATATAAAAATACTGTTGAGTTCTTCAGCAAAAATGATGGAATGGTTAAATGCAAAACGGCTGATGACATTGGTCACGGTATTGATTGCCATCAGCATGACACCCACCGCCATAATCACTTCTTCCAGGCGTGCGATGGCATTGTCGATCATATCGAGAATGCCCGTTGCACCCCGGCGCTTGTTGGTTGTTTCGTTCATTACTTCCGTCCGCTCAAAATATTCGAAATGAGATCAGCACCCTGCCCGCTTTGTACTAAAAACACCGAGGATCCCGTCCTTTTGAGACAGGATCCCCGATCGCATTTATTGCATTTAAGGGCCGAGCGAACTATTCACTCAAATTGAAATTTCCCTATCGAATGGATTTCGTTTACTAGCTTCTCGCGGCTTCCAGATCTTTCTTCATCTGCTCAATAATTGCCTTGCCGCGTGCGCCTGCTTTTTCGATGAACGCCTCTTCAACCGCCTTGGCGCGTTTGATAAAAACGGCTTGTTCCTCTTCGGTCAGTCTGTTGATCACTGCGTTCGGATTGGTTTCCTTTATTTTGTTCAATCCCATCTCATCCATCTCGACGACGAGATCGAGAATGTAGTCTTGGGCAGCCGAGGCGGCGTTCTGGATTAGTTGTTTATCTTCATCGCTCAACCCGTCATAAAAATCCGAATTCGCCATTACGGCGGTGGTGTACTGCGCATGTCCGGTATAGGTCAAAATTGGCGCCAAGTCATCCAGGCCGTACGCTTCGATCCAGATAGTAGGGTTTTCCTGGCCGTCGACCATGTTGGTTTTCAATGCGCCAATGAGTTCTCCCCAGGGCAACGCAATGGGCGAGGCGCCAAAGGACTCATAGGTTTTCAGCAGCAACGGGGAGGTCATGGTTCGTATCTTCATGCCTTCCAACTCTTCCGGTGTACGAAACGGCTCCTTGGTGGTTACGACCTGTTCGCCTTCCGGGAATACCGCCAGAAGCTCAAGACCATGCTCACGATAGATCTCGTGAAACATCTCGTTCACCGCTTTTCCTTCCTTGAAATATGCTCGTACTTCCTGAGGATCGGTTGGTTGTACGTACGGTACAAGAAACGCCTCGGCTTCCGGGATCATCGCACCGGTAAAGCCCGGTGATTGATCGATGAATTGCAGTAAGCCAGCTTGAGTCTGCTCCATGGCGTCTGCGGACTCCCCCAGGCTACCCACTGGATATATTTTGATGGTGTGATCCGAATTCTTTTCGATTTCCTCCTTGAATTTTGTGGCATACAAACCCTGAGGATCGGTTAGCCCTTCTTCCATTACATATTTCCATTCATCGGCGTGAATGGCACCTGCCGCGGCTAGACCTGCGGCAATGGTTGCGACTTTTAGAATCTTAATCATTGTATGTCTCCTCCGGTTTTGTAGTGTGAAAAACTTTAATGCTGGTTTTAAATTTTGGTTTCGAGCGCAAATGAGCTTTATATAGCTCCACCATTTCCCTGCGCAGACCTGGGATATGGATTTAGTAACGATTTTCGCGATTTCCAGTATATCTCCTTTATTTGTGGCCTGTACAAATAGATTACGTAATACTGGGGCAATATTGAAAGACGTTTCAATATTGGGCCCTAAACGACTGGCTTAGGTGTATTTACCGGTAGATATTTAATGCGTTACGCCCATACGTGGCTGATCGCGTCGCAACCTGAATAATCAAGTCGGTGTCGCGGCTACTGCTATCGCGCTATGCGAAACTGTGGTTGCCGTTCGTTTTAGTATGAAACTGGCAATGTATGAAGCTCCGTTAATGGTAAGCATAAGCGAAACGTTCTCGCTGTTTCCGGGTACTTGGGCGTCGCAGTCCTGAACGATCACAGATCTTCTAACTTGTGAGTTCACGGCAATTCGTATCGCCAAGATTCCACCCTGTTTGTATTTCGTGATACGAATAATGGACGGCACTGGTGGCTCAGACCCTAAGAGAACGGGAATAGGAATCGGTGTACGAAAAATCTGGAAGCAATCGTTTACCACGGCAAGATGATGATCAGTCACGGTAAAAGTATCTGAATCATTGCATCCGATAATCTCGCCAGAGAGAACAACCCCGTTGCCACATTGAATAATCTGACCATGCGCGGGAAACGATACGCTTCTCAGTACCAACCCCGCCCACCTTTCGGCGTTCGGTGCAGTAGCGGCGATTATTCCCATCAGTCCCAACATGAACCGTCTTCTGGTAACGTCGCCATGCATGTGCGTAACCATCTCGTCATCGACAATGTCTAATGTTAGACGCCTTGCTTTTCAGCATCCGGCCGAAAAATATGGTAATTGAGAATCCAACGGAACCCACAATTTAAGCCGGATGGTAGTTTCCGCCATCTAGCGTACAGGATTCAGATACATTTTCCTGGAAGTTCAATATTGTTTCAATGACCGTTGACCGAAGGGAAAGCGGGTTTTATGCTGTTTATACACCGACTTCATCAATGCGCCGGTCTCGGCGGACCGGTGAACAGCACTCGAGACGCCGCTCGGTGCCGAAAGAGGTATCACAATGAACACCAGTAATATTTCAGCGCGGGGCCAAGAGCGTGAGGCCAACCCGGTACAGACCGTCTATGAACTGGATGAAGGCCCCGGACGCCATCGTATCGGTCTGATCGCGTTGGCAAGTGACTACGCGACGGAGCGCGACTTTATTAATATGCGACCGAACGACGAGGTTGCAGTCTTCGTATCCCGAGTGTTGAACGTTAATCCCTGTACCGTGGAGAACCTGCTGACCATGGCGCCGCGAATAACTGACAGTGTCTCCCTTATCCTTCCCGACGGACGGCTCGATTCCGTAGCCTACAGTTGTACCTCGGGATCGGTAGTGATTGGCCACGAAGCCGTTGCCGCGAGTATTCACGCGATTCGCCCGGGAATCCCAGTGGCGACTCCAATTACGGCCGGGCTCGCCGCCATGGAGCGATTTGGCGCGCGCAAGGTGGCTGTCTTAACGCCCTATATCGACGAGGTGAACGAGCACATTGTCGATTACATGGAGAACAATGGCATGGAAGTTTTGGCGTTGACAAGCTTCCTGTTTGCCGACGACAACGACATGGCCCGTCTACCACCCGAGGCGATCTACGCCGCGGCGTTGGAGGCGGACCGCCCCGAAGCCGATGCATTGTTTATCTCATGCACCGCCATCCGCGCCGTAGATGTAGTCGAGCGTATCGAGCAGACACTCGGTAAACCTGTGGTCACTTCCAATCAAGCTGTCTATTGGCAAGCTTTACGCGCAGCGGGTTACGATACGCCTGTGCCAGGTTATGGACGGCTTCTCAGATTACCGACAGAACAACCTAGAAGTGTGAACCAATAACTATTCGCAATGCTGGTATGAGTCCCGCGAGAGCGACGGCGTAAAAACTAAACACGGGCCAGTTGGAATGGGAGACTTCCGCGTGGCCGCTAAATCATTGATTAATGGCGCGCCCGGAGAGATTCGAACTCCCGACCACCTGGTTCGTAGTATTCCATGTTCAATCTTGTATCGCACTGTTTCTGAACGATTTTTTGTCGCCGAGACTGTCCACCAAAACCGGCCTGTTTGGCCTCAACCGCCTTTATCTGCGACTATCTGCAGCAGTCTATTGGACAGCATGTTGATCGCCGATCACCCTTGATGCGTCATCATGTGTTATTATGTGTACAATCAACCACAGCGCTGATGCAGACATGACTGAGTCCACCACAATGACGATACGCCTGGAACCAGAGCTCAAAGCCCGGCTGGATAAGCTCTCTGCCGCGACTCGACGCAGCAAGTCATTTCTTGCTGCCGAGGCAGTCCGTGAATTCATCGAGTTGAACGAATGGCAGATTGAAGAGATAAAGGACGCGCTTCAAGAAGCAGACGCCGGCGATTTTGCCAGCGATCAAGACATCCGGGCCGTTTTCAATAAGTGGGGCGTTGGTGGAGATTAAATGGCTAAGGACCGCCCTCAGAAACCTAGATCACGAAGCACAGTACATTGCTAATGACGATCCTGCGGCGGCCCGGCTTGTGGTGCAGCGGATCCAGCACACGATTTCTTTGCTGAAAGACAATCCTTCTCTAGGTCATCCGGGACGATTGCCGAACACTCGCGAACTCGTTATTCCAAACACCCGCTATATAGTACCTTACCGGGTTCGTCCTCGCTTGCAGCGGATCGAGATCCTGCGAGTTTTCCATTCATCACGGAAGTTGCCGGAGCGCTGGTGAGATCTTCCTAGGGATAATCCATCCGTTCGCTACAAAATAAAATTGGCGCATTTGGCCCTATTTGTCAATATTTTCGATCATTCAAGACAATCTATTGGACAGCGTCCACTACGAGGATCAGCGAGCTGTCGGTGACGAAATAGTCCCTACGCGGCAATCGGGGTTTGGTACAACCCCCGACAGTGTGATCGCCAACGATAGTTGTTGAGATCAATGACCTTGCGGTCGTCTGTTGCGGCGCTAAGTGCGGGCGTACTACCGTGTAAGGAGCTGTAGACGCGATAACGGTTGTAATAGTCCATGAAATCACAGAGCTTGCGCTCGAGATCACGCTGATTCCAAAAAAGCGTTCGATCCAGGCATTCACGGCGAACGGTGCCGATCAGCCGTTCAACGAATGGATGTGACAGCGGAACGTAGGGAACGGTCTTGACTTTCGTGATATCACGTATCCGGAGAAGCGCTTGCCAGCAATGAAAGGTATATAGCGGATCGTGATCGGAACTGAGGAATCGGGGCGTGGGTTGGCCGCGTGTGGCCTGGTTGAACATACGGCACAGTGCGACGCCATCGACGGCGCCGACATGAACGGCGAAACCGATGATACGGCGAGTACAGTGATCCATCACCAGCAGAACCCAGTGAGATTTAAGGATCGCCGACTCACAGCGAAAAAGATCAATACTCCAAAGACTATCTTTCATATGACCCAGAAAGCTGAGCCACGATGGCCCGTCTCCACCAGATAAGGGTCGATAATGGCGAGCGAGCACGCGGCGGACGATATCTTTGTCGACAACGACACCGAACGCCAGGGAAATCTGTCCTGCGATTTGGGGACAGCCCCAGGTTGGATTGCCCTGTTTCTTGGCGACGATCGCGTCGATCAGTTCGCGCGAAGGGCCTTTAGGGCCATGTTTTCCACGATGTATCGGGAGAACAGAAGGCGGTACTTGCGCTTGATCAGTGAACGGTGGAAACCAAGAATCGTTGACGGTTTCAGAATAATGCCTGAACGGAGCACACGGTTCGGACGCATCAGCAGGGCGCACAGCCCGGTGATAAGGCGATCGGCTGTGCGTAGATTCGGTCCTCGTTGGCGCGATCGATTGACGATCAGGAGTTGATGCTTGACCAGCAGTGTTTCAGCGATGATCGACGGTGCTCCACCGGGTCCGAGTAGCCGGATAGTCATCGTGACGAGGTGAAGGAACAGAACCGCGAGATCGCGCATAGGTCCCGTATCGTAACGGACTTCCCAGTGATCACAAGTCTTGGATTTGATCGAGATTTGCGCTATGAGCTATTAATTCGCCATGCACAGCACCCAGAGTTTGTCTTTTCGTACAAGGGGAGACCTTTGGCAAAGATAAACAACACCGCAGAAAGGCGCGGTTACGGGCGGGACTGCCGCAGGTGCACGTCCATGACGTTAAGCACACATTCGGCCGCAGACTTCGGGCGGCAGGTGTGTCGTTCGAGGACCGGCAGGATTTGTTGGGCCATCGATCGGGAAGGATCACCACGCACTACTCTGCGGCGGAATTGGAGAGCTTGATCACCACCGCGAACCAGGTCGTCGAGGGAGGGTCCCGCAAAACTCCCGCACTGGTGGTGCTCAAACAACAGGCGGGAGCAAAGGCGTGATTTTTGTTTCAGTGAGACAAAGTGTTAGTGGCGCGCCCGGAGAGATTCGAACTCCCGACCGCCTGGTTCGTAGCTTTTTACTCCATATTTAATGTTTTACAAAACAACGAGTTGTATCAACGAACTGGGATGCCCACAGCAAATAATTCCATATAGTTCCATATAGCATTAGGGCCATACAAGGGCCAGCACTAATTCTTACAGAAACCTACGACGCTGAAATAATGAAATAATAACATTAGCGAGCATTGACGTTCCCATCGTTAGCGAAGGGAGCATGCTCCGTAGGTTTTTGTAATACTTTTCCATACTCATCCACACGTAACATTGGAGCTAACTGGCGCGCTCTAGCGCATCTGGTCTACATGCGAAGTTGAGTGGTTTGTTATGCGGCGACGTCGACAAACTCGACGCTAGATGAGGCGCTTGGGATGGGTAGCCCATCTTCCTTTAGTCCAACAATGTGAACCTCAATAGCTTCTTGAATAAGTTGCACAACCTGCTCGCGGCTTTCCCCCGCCGCGACGCATCCAGGAAGATCAGGAACATACGCTCCGTAGCTATTTTCTCCCCTTTCTATAACGACTGCATACTTCATAGTAACCTCATTTTACTGCTTTAGACCCGCTTGTTTCAAAGCAGAAATTAAGCGTCCCCGGTGGAATCTCGACACTAGGCTTCCCCGCCACAGTTACTGTTCCTGACTTCACCTACACAAGCGTGGACCAGGACCAAAAAATATAACTAAGTAAATAAACCGTCGCCGCGATCTGCGATCTCTAGGCCGATCGACGCAGGGTTGCTGAAGGTGTCTCGCCGAACATCGCCCGGTAGTCTTTCGCGAAATGACTGAAGTCCCAGAATCCCAGACCCAAAGCAATATCAGTGACACGAACGTTTACGGCGGCGTGCCTCAACGCATCGTGCGCTGCTGATAAGCGTCGCGCTTTTAGAAAACGCTTTGGCGATACCCCATACGTATCTTGGAATGCGTAGGTCAGTGTAAGGGGGCTGACCCTGATGGAATCACAGATCTCGGTAATGTTGGGCGGGTCTGACTGGCGATCAATCATATAATCTCGAGCACGGCGCGCGATTTGGTATCGCTTCCCTTGCCTGACGGAATGATTGTCCCGGCCTGCGTTGAGCGCGATGTAGATCGCGAGCAGGGTTTCATCGGCTAATCGGGCCTGCGCCTGCGCCGGAATCTTTGCGGCGCGACCTAGCTCCAGAAACCTAGCGCAGCTGAGGCGTAGTTCGTCGACAGCTCGCCAGGCTGAACAGATTACCTCGTGACTATTTTGACGATCCGTCAGTGTCGAGACCAAGGGCGAATCTGCCAGCTCATCTATTACTTCCTTGTATATACAACAGGTCAGTATGGATGACCGCGGTTTCGTTACTGCGTGAACCTCGCACGCGGAATCGTAAACATCGATCCTGTCCGTCGTCACATCAATGCCACTCGCGGTATAGGAGCCGCCGACATCGAACGGCAGGCCAATACTGATCGCGTCGATCGGAGTATTGGCGGTGATCTCCAGCCCACAGGTATAGGCGTCTACATCCACCTGGATGCCGCCCATTCGACACACCTCGAGCCGAGCGGCGAACGCCTTGGGCTGCAGTGGTCGATAACGGGCATCCCAGCCTTCCTGTGCGGCTGAAAACTCCTCAAAATCCTTGGTTTCGTATGCCTTGTTCAATTTTTGGTCATAAAACTTGCCGTTTTGGCATATCTGGCTTTAGTGCCAGAGGCTATCATCAAGACTGCCCTGAGGCTACCCAGTCGACCCGAGCCGGCGCTTAGGTTCGGCTTTCCGTGGCGCCATGAGATACGATGCATTCAGTTTCAATAACAATAGGACAACCCATGATGAAAACGATCTTCTCGCTTATCAACATCATCCTGCTCTCGTTCCCGATTGCGGCCTTTGCATTCCTTGACGACACACCGGAAATCCCCGCACCGGCGCCTGAGGGAGTCGAGCCAGTCGTTCCCCTGAATAAGAATGATCCCACTTATGATGTATGGAAGCTGATCCGCGAAGACTTGAGCGAGGGGCGGGAGCCCGGCCCGATCAACATTCAGCGGTTTCCGGGAGGACTGGGCTGGCAGGGCATCCCGACCTTCTTCAGGCTGCCGGTGGCGCTCGTGCCCGAGGATCTCGAGGCGGGCCAGGTAGATGTCGCCATCATGGGTGCGCTTACGGACATGGGCCTAGGGTCGCGGGGAGCTTCGCGTGGCCCGGCGGCTTTTCGGGAGCAGCGCGGCGAGTACCAGGCGTGGGGGGCCTATTCGATGCCTCACATGCACACGTTGGTCAATCCTTTCACGGATCTGACCATCGTCGACTACGGCGATGCACCCGTCGATCCCCTGAGCACCGAGCGCAGCGTGCACGAAATTCGGAAGTACGTAGCCGATATCGCGGGCGTCAAACTGAAAAATGGTGAGCGCACAATCCCGATCATCATCGGCGGCGATCACTCGCTGTCCTATCCCAATATCGCCGGCCTGGCCGACGTCTACGGCAAAGGCAACGTGGGCGTGATCCATTTCGACGCGCACTACGACGCGACCCAGCTCATGGGCCACCTGATTACCCACGGCGCCTGGGTCAAGCGGCTGATCAACGAGGGACACGTTCCCGGCAAGAACTACATCCAGGTCGGGTTGAGAGGCTACTACCCGGACGAGCACTCATTCGACTGGATGCGTGAGAATGAATTCCGCTACCACACCATGGCGGAGGTCGAGCGGCGCGGTTGGGACGCGGTGATGGAAGATGTCATCCGGGAGGCCAAGGACGGGCCGGAGTATCTGTTCGTCTCCTTTGACCTCGACACGCTCGATCCGGCCTTTGCCCCCGGCACGGGAACACCGGAGCCCGGCGGCCTGACACCGCGCGAGGCCTTCCCGCTGGTGCGTCGATTGTGCGCCGAGAGCAACGTGGTGGGCTTCGATCTAGTTGAGTTCGCCCCCGAGCGCGACCCGACCTATGTCTCTGGCCTCAACGCGAACCGTATCGTTCGCGAGTGCCTGGTCGGCATCGCGATGCGCAAGAGAGGACTAACAGAGGAGCATTACCTGAGCCCCAAAACCGTGGACGACGGGCGCGACTAAGAAGCAAGTTAGGACGAAATGTTGGGCATAAAAACGGGGGCAGCAAGGGCGCCCACCCGCGCCCTTGCCTTTCTGTCTGCGCTGTTGCTGCTTGCCGGGCCGTGTGTCGTCCATTCGGCGGCACCGGGCGATCATCCCCATCACTTGTCCTTGATCATCGGCGCCACTAAGAAATCCAGTAAGCTTGCACAGACTGTCGGCGTCGAGTACACCTACCGGCTGAATGCACGATGGTCTGCTGGGGGCTGGTACGAGCAATCTTTTGGAGACTTTGAACTGGAGTCGCTCGGGGTGCTGACGAATCTGTACGTCACAGATCATTTCGCTCTGTTGCTTGGTGCCGGTGCGGAAAGGAATTTGGCCGGGAAGTCCAAGTATCTCGGCAGAATCGGCGCCAGCTATCAGTTCCACATCGGTTCCGCCACCGTCGCGCCCGTCGGCTGGATTGACTTGATAGAAGACGGTAAATAGCTGTATTTTCTTGGGTTGACGCTGGGAACATCGTTCTGAGTCACCCCGGTAAGTATCTCGTCGTATACAGCCTTATGGCCTGCGCACTATGGATGGCCGCGGCATCGACGTACGCCGATAATGCCGCCGAGATGGCGCGCAAACTGCAGGACCCGTTGGCCAGTATCAAAGCCTTGATGACTGACAACGACGTACAGTTCAAGACCGGCCAGGACCAGACGAGTTACGGCTTTCAGCTGCAGCCGGTTTACGCCGTACCCTTCGAGGACAAGGGCTTTAACTTCGTGACACGTGGCATCGTTCCGTACCTCGGCATCGCTCCGCAAGGGCCTGCTGGGTGCTGTCGTTCTTTGTGCGCGATGGCGTCTGGTACGTCCGCAAAACGATTAAGGTCGGGGCGAAGAAAAGCACCATTAAGCGCAGCACTGGCTACGACCGCGACCAAAAGGACTTAGCCGAAGCGGTCAGTCAGCAAGTACTCCGTGAGGAAACGGAGAAACTGCTGTACGGATTCTCCACCCATACCTGGGGAGAAGCTGCAGCCATGCTGCTCAAACTCGAGGGATACAAGACGGATCATGTTTATTACTGCAAGTTGTTACAACGGTATCTGGAATCCGTGCCGCTCTTGGAGATGCACACCCATCATCCGGAGTTGGTGCAGTTCAAGAACGACCGGTTGGCAGAGGGATGTAAAAATAACACCATTAACCGGAGTCTGGAGATCGTCAGTGTGGTGTTGAACCTAGCCACAACCCTCATGGACGGACCTACGCCTTGGTTGAAGATCGCGCCGAGGATTCGGAAATTGCCGCGGCGGGACAAGCAGCGGCCTGAAGGCTCGGAGCATGGTGGTTATCCGCTGACGCAGGGTGAATACCGGACGTTGTTTATGCATCTGAAGGCATCCCAGTCACCGGTGATCCATGACATGGCATTGTTCGGGTTGCATACGGCGCTGCGGGAATCCTGGATTTCGGGTCTGAAATGGGAATGGGAACGCCGACTCCCGCAATTGGGACCGGATGTATTTCTGTTCGAGCTGCCGGATTCGAAAAACGGATTGCCGATGTATGCGTTTTGCAATTCCACGGCCCGCGAAGTTATCAACCGCCAACGCGGCAAAAATTCTGAGTATGTTTTCGTCTACGACGGTCATCGGATCGGCAAGATGAACAATACCGGTTGGAAGACCGCGAGGAGAAAGGCGGGTTTGGAAAATGTGTTTGGGAAAGCAACGGGCAAGATGCCAAGGCATTTCCGGGTACACGATCTACGGGTCACCTGCAGTACATGGCTTCGGGAAGCCGGGGTGTCGAAGGAAGACCGCCAGGCGATTCTGAATCACTACAACGGAGATATCACCACGCATTACAGTGTGGCGGAGATTGGGTATATGCTCGAACAGGTAGAAAAGCTCGTGACACTGGCGCACAAACCGAGCTTCTATCTCGTGAGAGCGACGGCGTAAGGGCCGTATACGGGCCAGTTGGAATGAGAGACATCCGTGTGACCGCTAAGTTATTGATTAATTGGCGCGCCCGGAGAGATTCGAACTCCCGACCGCCTGGTTCGTAGCCAGGTACTCTATCCAACTGAGCTACGGGCGCATTTCACATTCGGCATTCACATATAAAGATCGTAGACAGCTGGCGGAGAGAGAGGGATTCGAACCCTCGATGGGCGTTTTATACCCATACTCCCTTAGCAGGGGAGCGCCTTCAGCCGCTCGGCCATCTCTCCATTTGTTACGCATAGCCTAAGCAGTGATTACTCTGGCCCATCCACCGGCGGCGCCGGATCCTGAGTTCTCTGCTCTTGTTTTATTCTCTCGTAAATCTCTTCCCGGTGCACCGGGATCTCTTTGGGTGCATTGATTCCGATTCTTACCTGGTTACCTTTAATACCCAACACTGTGACTTGTACATCATCTCCGATATTCAGTGTTTCCCCTATTCTGCGGGTCAATATAAGCATCTCTACTTTCTCCTTCCAAATGACCATCGACTGTACGGGACTTTTACCCGCAAACATGCAGCCAGTATATACCACTCTGTAACAACCAAAACAGACAGTACTCAGGTTTATTAATTTTGATGGATGGTGCGGATTATAATCTATTTCATATGTGTTTAGACCATCACCGACTGAGCGTGGTCTAACGCTAATCAGGCAGCACGTTCTTTACCTAAACCAAACGCGTGGTGCAACGCACGGACGGCAAGCTCCGTGTACTTGTTCTCCACGATTACCGAGATTTTGATTTCAGACGTGCTGATCATTTGAATGTTGATTCCCTCATCGGCTAGGCTTTTAAACATCTTACTTGCAATGCCTGCATGAGAGCGCATGCCCACACCGACGACCGATACTTTGGCAATGTTATCATCACCGATAACCTCGACGGCACCCAGTCTCTCGGCCGTTTCATTCAAGATTTCCATACTCTTTGCATAGTCATTCTTCTGTACCGTAAAGGTTACGTTAGCGGTGCCATCCGCACTGACGTTCTGAATGATGATATCAACGTTGATATGGGCGTCTGAGACCGGCCCCAGTATTTGATAGGCGACACCGGGCTGGTCCGGCACACCCCGTATCGTGAGTTTTGCTTCATCAGTCTGGTAAGCAATACCTGAAATTTTTGGCTGCTCCACGGATGTTTCCTCATAAGTGATCAAAGTCCCCGGACCTTCCTCGAAAGAGGATAACACGCGCAGGGGCACTTTATATTTCCCTGCAAACTCTACCGAACGGGTTTGCAGTACCTTGGTGCCGGAACTTGCCAGCTCAAGCATTTCTTCAACGGTTATTTGACGCAGAAGTCGGGCCTCGGGTACGACGCGAGGGTCCGCCGTGTAGACCCCCTCTACATCGGTGTAAATTCTGCACTCATCTGCCTGTAGTGCCGACGCCATGGCAACTGCGGTGGTATCCGAGCCGCCTCGACCCAAAGTAGTAATGTTTTGTTCCTCATCTACGCCCTGAAATCCGGCGATAACCACGACATAGTCATTGGCGAGGTCGGCTCTAACGCGAGCGCCGTCTATATCCAGAATTCTTGCTTTACCGTGTACGCTGTCTGTTCGAATATGCACCTGACTGCCGGTACACGAGCGTGCTTTGCAGCCCTTCGCGTTTAGCGCCATCGAGAGCAGGGCGATGGTTACCTGCTCTCCCGTAGACAGCAGCACGTCTAGTTCACGCGCCGGCGGGACTTCGCTAACCTCATGCGCCATGCTGGTAAGCCGGTTGGTTTCCCCGCTCATCGCTGATACCACTACTACCAGGTCATCACCACGCTTTTTGGCCGCAATCACTTTATCGGCTACGGTTTTGATGCGGTCAATATCGCCGACGGAAGTTCCGCCGTACTTTTCAACGATGAGTGCCACCCCTGGGATTATTTTGCTTGAGTGTACAACGGCCCGCTGCGTTACGCCGTGTCGTCCAGATAATGTTTAACCTTTTCCGTCACCTGCCGCAGGCACTGATTCACTGCCTCCGCCGGAATTCCGCCCTCAGCCATGTCGGCACGCCCCCCGCCCCGCCCGCCGGCTTGACTGACCAGTTCATTGATCAGTTTACCGGCATGTATTTTACCGGTCATGGAACGACTGACGCCGGCAAACAGTTTGGTCTTGCCCTCACTGGTGCTGGCCAGGACCACAACAGAGTCTCCCAACTTATCGCGCAATCGATCAATGGTGCTACGGATGGATTTGGTATCTGCACCATTGAGCTGCGCGGTTAAAACCTTAACGCCATCAATATCTTGGGCGGTTGCAGACAGGTCCTGTCCACCTCCCGTGGCCAGCTGACTTTGCAGCTGCTCTTTTTCTTTTTCCAGCTGCCTGATTCGCGTGGTCAACTGGACAAGCTTGCTGACTACCTCAGCCCGGTTGGATCGAACTAAATCTGCCGCCTTGTCCAGCACGGTAAACTGTGCGCGCGCGTAGTCAATCGCGCCAATCCCAGTAACCGCTTCAATCCGCCGTACACCAGCGGCGATACCGGTTTCGCTGGTGATGAAAAGCAAACCGATATCCCCTGTCCTGGCCACGTGTGTACCTCCGCACAGCTCAAATGAAAAATCGCCCATGTTCACCACACGCACATTATCGTCGTACTTTTCGCCAAACAACGCCTCCGCTCCTGAGGCCTTTGCTTCCTCCAGAGGCATGATGCGCGTTTCCACCTCACAATTGACCTGAATCTGCCGGTTGACCAAATCTTCGATCTCATGCAGCTGATCCGCTGTCACGGGTTTGGGGTGGGTGAAGTCAAAACGCAATCTGCTGCCCGCAACCAAAGACCCTTTCTGCTCAACGTGATCACCCAGCACGAACTTCAGCGCCGCGTGCAGCAGGTGGGTTGCTGAGTGATTACGCATCGTCCTGGC
>JAHEKE010000124.1 GCA_024638505.1 Gammaproteobacteria bacterium
ATGTTTTGAGTCCTCTTTCGGCTGCCAAAAGCGGTCATCCGCTCAATGTATTTAGTCGGTCGGTGACCAGCATGTTGAAAGGCTCGGAAAGATGTGGTCGAGCTTCGTCAAGAACGTCGCGAAATCCTCGATAGGCAAGAAATTCGTCGAGCGATGCCACCCAAGCACTCCACAGTTCTTTATCGACTACACCTTTACGATTCTGGTAGTGAACGTTTTGATACAAATAGATCAATCGACGCGCTATTACCGTGAAGCGGGCGCGTTCTTCGGCCGTTAGATCTTCCAATCCGACGTCCAGCCCTCGCCGCCAAAGGTCTGCAACTCCTGGCTGACTAATGAGATCCGACCAAAACTGATCCTCAGCATCATGGATTGCTTGATAGGCCGTAGAGCGCACGGCGACGGTATTTTGACGAATCTCGTACCCCAGATAAATCAGGGAAATGATCACACCAATTGCCGCAATAACCTCTGCGACTTCCGCGACCTCCGTGATCGTTAGCTTCATGATGCACCCCGCCCTTGCTCCGCGGCTAAAATGGCGTTCTTTTTAGCGAATATGTCGTTCTTGTTGCAACGACCGGTTTGGGTCAGTAGCAGCCAGCCAAAACTAATACTAACGAACGTCTGTTTTCGGGTACATAGCTGACATTCGGGTACGAAGCTGTTTCTGCTGCAGCCTAACGCTAGCGCTCAGCGGCAAAATTGACGGCGCAGCCGGCAATTTTGTCCGCCTGCAGCGCCTTGTTAGGTTGCGCCCTAACTTCTGGTGAATTCATTCCTCTTTCTCTAAATCAAGAATGGATCGCCAGTTCGGATCAACAGCTGCCACCTTCTCGTCATATTCGCTCTCCCAAAACACGCACCACTCACCTGGGTTCGGCTTTGTTAACTCGAATGGGATACTGTGCCGCTGCAATTTGCTAGTTAACTCATTAAGCCGGTCTGACTCAAAGAAGCAAAGTGAGCTTGGGCCCTCCCGAGCTCTCCCTTCAACGGAACGTAATATCGATTGAGCTATTTCATCGTGGTCGGATTTCCAGGTTACGCTTACTAGCCCGTCTTTTGTTTTAGACACTTTATAGGGAATGCCCGAAGCGGATAAGCCTGCTTCTAATCTCGCGACTAATGAGGTGTCTTCGGTCGCGATGCCCTTCCTTTCCGATTTCGAACCTTGGGAAAAATTACAGGACACTAGCCCCAGTAGAGACAATAAAAGCACGGTACTTAAAAGAAAACTGGGGGCACTCATAGTCCGAGTCAACCTAACGTTTAAGCTAACTTGAAAATAGCGTACGGCGCGGTTCTTGCGAATGCAAGTATGATGACGGGAGCGGTTTGCAAGTGCAGCGCATTGTTAGGTCGCAGTTCAATCCAACGCAAGGCCCGGAATGCCGGCCTCCAGGCGCGCGGCATTCAAGCAACTATTGAGAAGCAATGCAAAGTCGTCACCTATTGGGCCGATTGCCATTTCGCCGCCGAATTCGCTTACTAGGTCGGCCGGACTGACATCGTGATTTTGCGCGTGTTTAATAAGCGAGTCCAAGAAACAAGCGACGGCTTTATCCTCTAGGTCTGCAATTATTCTTTCCACATCCGAGGAAGATAGGCCAGAATCTTTGAGGTCAGAGCGAAACAGGGGGGCCATCTCCGAGTTTACGTTCTTCTCTAAACTTACCCGAAGATCTTCGAGCAACACCTCGTCCTCAGACGCAAACGCAGAGGTTAGTAGAGCAATCCCGATTAGCGCTGCAAAATGGAAATTCATGCCTTTGATAAGTGCCACCTAACGTCTAAGCTAACACGCACTTGAGGCAGACCAACCGGAGCGGCAGCGCAAGGCGGGCTGGGTCAAGTGACGGGTGAAGCGCATTGTTAGGCGGCACCGTGAGGCAAGCCTAATGGTCGCTTTCCCAACAATGCGGACGTTTAGTTGTCAAAGTTTGAACCACCCTCTATTTCTCCTTTCGGCCACAAGCGGACGTCATCGTTTCTCCGGCAAGGCATCCAGTAGCCCGACGTTCGATTCAGGGTCGATGCCCGTTATCGCTGAGTCAACCCAGCTTGGCATGAACGATAGATCACCCGGCCTTTGCAATTTCCACCACGACTGCGCGTAGTGATTTCCGAAGAACCTCTGGCCATATTCGCGAACGATAATCTCGCATTCGACGAAGACTTCTCGTTCCTTGAGATAGCAATCGCGAATAACTAGGTATGCATAGGCTTCCAAATACCCGTTTACCTGCAATTTTTCGGCAGTTGTAAGCTCTTCCGGTCGCTCGATCGCTTTGGCAAAAGTCGTCGCAAACTCAGCGCTGGTCAATTCAATGCTCAAAGTCGCGAGATTCGAAAATGAATCTGCACCCAGCTCAGCCCGAGCGTGAACACGATCCTGTTGCATTTGCATGCCTACAAATACAAGGGACGCGACTATGGCCACGATGCCTATTAGTTCAGCTACATCTTTCCAGCTTGTGTCCTTCAATTTGAAGACCTGCTGAGGTGACAAGACTAAAATTCGACAGGAAAGAACAATGTCCGCTCCGGGTCAGTTGCAGCCCCTCAACAGTTTATCACTCGATAGGCTGCTGTCGGGTACATAGCGGTCGTTCAGTACTGCCGATGGTTATGCTGCAGCCTAACGTCTAAGCTAACACGCACTTGACGCAGCTCGCCTGGAGCGGCATCGCAAGGCGGGCTGGGTCAAGTGACGGGTGCAGCGCATTGTTAGGTGGCACTTGGTACCGACGCTTATTTCTGCTTAGCCCAATAGCGGTCATCCAATCCACCGTCACACTCGGATACAGAACGACCGCTTTTGGCCAAAAGCGGCATCTCCCGATTCTCCAATTCATGCGCCACTAGAACGCCCGAGTCAATGTATATATCGCCATTGCTATTACCGCCAGTGAACTCCACGTCCAGCAGAACGCGCGGATATCATGAATCTGAGCAGTCGTATAGGCAATAAAATGTGCGGCCCTCGAAGCCACATATGTCCATATTAAGACTTGCGCAAGTAGTAAAGGTGGCCCGACAAGCACAAAAAGAAAGCCTGCGACCAAGAATCCTGGAATACTTTCGAGATCATTCAAATTGAGCCGGCGTGAGCGATCTACATATTCATTTATATCAAGTTGATCAGGCTGCGGATTCGGGTTCAGAGGCGTCTTCTTGATATCCTCTGGACTACGGAATCCCCCGCCAACCTTCATCATACGTATGACCGTCATCCAAGGTTGCAACATTAATTTCAGAATCATGATGCTGGCTGCGATCAAATATATTTCGAAAACAGGATTATCGAGACTCAATAGGGCGATGTCGACGTTCATACATACTTCTCCATTCGATCGGAGCGTCCGCTATGAGTGAGTAGCAGCCCCTAGCTGTAAACTCAACCCAATGTCCGGTTTCAGATAGAAAGCGGACACAGGCTGGCACAATACTCCGACTGCAGCCTAACGTCTAAGCTAACACGCACTTGACGCAGGCCGCCTGGAGCGGAAGCGCAAGGCGGGCTGGGTCAAGTGGCGGCGTGCAGCGCATTGTTAGGCTGCACCGTGCGGAGAGCCCGATGGCTGCTTTTCTGTGCAGCGGACGTTCGAACAATGAGTCTCGAACCATTCTCTATGTCTCCTTTCGGCCAAAAGCGGCCTCATGTTCAACCTGCAAGAATACTCCTGGCGACTACCGACCAAGCTAACGTAGAAATAGCCAGCGTCCAGCCGCTGATCCGCATTATCCATGGCTTGGCAAATATCAACGGCAGCATAACGAGAACAACAAAGTACAAATAGAATAATGGCAAAAACCATGGGTCGAAGAAGCCGCCGCGAATAATTTTCTCGCCGGAATCCAGTGCGACAGCCACAAGT
>JAHEKE010000125.1 GCA_024638505.1 Gammaproteobacteria bacterium
GACCGTGTTCATCATCAGCGGCAACAGCGCCGCTACGACGGCCGTCAATGCGGCGCATCCCGCCAGGACCGCCGGGCGTGAGTACCGATCTGCCATCCAGCCGATTGGAAACTGCAGAACGATATTACCCATGATCAACGCCGTCAGAGCGGTGGCGGCGGTCTGTATATCGAGCCCGGTCCGGATTCCGTATACCGGCAGTAAAGACAGCGTCGCCGCATCGAATATGGCAAAGGCGCCGACGGCCGCCAGCAGCATGGGCGCTTTGGGCGCGAAACTGAAAAACCCCGACGCCCTCGTGTCTTTGGGTTGCGCCGACTGCTTCTCTTCGACCAGAGTCAAGGGAATGACCCCCAGCAGGATCACCAGCGCTCCAATTACGAATGGCAGCCAGCCTGTAATTCCTATCCAGCCAACCAGCGCCGGGCCGATGCCAAAGCTGGCGGACAAAATACTGCCGTAAATGGCAACTATTTTCCCACGATGCGCGCGATCGGCGAATCCAACAATCCACGCTTCGCTCAGTACAAACAGGGTAGAGATCGACATGCCCTGGAGCAGCCGGATCAAGAACCAGGCCTCTAGCGAGTCAAATGTTTTGTAACACAGAATAAATAGACTGGTGAGGAGCGCCGCACCGATGGCGACGTTACGTGCACCGAAACGACGCGCCGCCAGCGGGATGACTGGTGAAAAAAGCAGTATGCCGATGGGCATCATGGCTGAGTTCATCCCGATCATCTCGGATGACACGCCGCGCGTTTCCAGAATGAGCGAGAGCAGGGGATAGGTCATACCAAAAGCCAGCCCGAAAACCGTGATCGCGGCGCACGCCGCAACCAGGTTACGCCAGTTCGACGCGGCCGGCACAGTGCGGGTCAAGGCAGTATTAGTAAACGGTGCGTGGATTCGTCGGGCAGCAGAACGAAAGAGCGCACCCGCGGGTTATTGCGTCGCGGTAGACCAGCCGGATGAAGGAGACGGCGCTGTTTCCAGCTTTGCAGTGTGGTCTGCCCTGATGCTCGCCGCCGGCGCCGCCTGTATTCTCGCCAGGCGCAGGTCAAGTTGTTGCAGACTGGTTTTCACGTCCCACTCTATTGCCCGTTGAAATCGTTCCGCCTGGTGATAAGCATTGTGTGGAAAAACCTCCATGCCATAGTCATAGGGCAGTCGGGTGTTGGTGATGCCAGGCACCGCACCAGAAAAGTCGTCCTCCAGAATCCAGTAGTTGAGCCACGCTCTCACCGGTTCTGTCAGGGCCTGCGCACCGCTCCAGCGACCATAGTTTGCGGCGATATTCTTCATCTCCGCGTATTGCGCATTTAAGGGACAACCCATGGTTACCAGCACATCGATCGCCCCAACCGGAATTTTCTTTTCCTTGTACAGTTCCGATATTGCGCGATAGGCGAGAACGCCGCCCCAGCTGTGCGCTGCCACAACGAAAAATCGATTTTCTCTCCTGGCGGCCTGGTGCAGTCTATGGATGTGGCTTTTCACGCGGGTAATATTCTTGCTGATGTCGGAGTAGCTGCCGCTCCACGGTAAGTGGTGCCAATCATAGATGAATTCCCATTCCGGCTTGAGCGCACGCATCAGATAGCTGGTTGGGACGGAAGCGCTGTCTATAGGCACCGCCTGCGTTTCCGGAATCAGGGTGAAATCAATACCGTCAATGGTAAGGAGATAGGGCCGCCGATTTCCGCTCAGTGCTGTGTCCGCCTGCAGATCCTGGTCTGCAGCTAGCGGTTGCGGCAGTGATGACGCATCAATGAGATCCGCCAGCGTGCCTTCTGTTGTATAGCGCGCCAAACCGGTGGGTGAGGTTGAGGCCTTTTCGATACGGGCATCATCAGGCTGCGGGGAGTCACCCAAGTCAGCGCCGGCCGACGTGAGGGTGATTTGTTTTCTGCTCGATCCGGGCTCGACCGTCGGCGAACGCGGAGCCTCGCCCGCTGTCAGCGTTCCGAGCGAAACGGAGGTGTCGGTGGGAGCGACCGCTGTGCTGTCCTCGTTGTCCGTATCCGAGTGTGGGTGTGGTCGCACGGTGCGGCTGATCACAACTTCGGGATGACGCGTGGACGGAAGATCAGCTCCGGCGCTCTGTTTAATCGGCTTCGGCAGCAGGTGTTCCAGGGTGGCAATCGACTGCCCCAAACGGGTTAGCAGGCTGTCCGAAATCTCGCCGGTCACCGGCAGCCGCTCATCGCGCTGGAACAGTCTGATGGCGCGGCGGGTTTTCCTGCCGTGTATACCATCGATGGGGCCCGGCGCGTAGCTCAACTCGGTCAACAGCCTCTGCACTTTGTACACCGTCTCCGCGTTATACCGAGGTGAACGGGCAGCAGGTTTGGTTTTCCCCTTGCTGCTGACGACGGCGTCACCCTTCGGCCTGAGCTGCCAGCGTCCCTCTGCATCGCGACAGACTGAATCTGCGGTCTTACTTGCGTCCGCGCCAAAAGGGTAATAGGTATGGATAAAATCAACGCAGGCCCCTCCGTCATCCCGCGGCTCGATGAAGCCGGTTAAAGAAATAGTTCCTCTGTTCTGGGTATGCGGGTTCCGCCAGTGGAAGTTGTCCCCCGGGCTTTCAGCATCTATTGCCCGGCGCAGCGTAACGCGGATATTGAAAGCATCCGTTTTGTTCAGTTCGCGCGCTTCGACCGTGTATTTCTGCAACGCGCTTATTGAATCATCTACCCGGCTGGGGGCATCGCGCTTTACACGCCCGGCTGACCGCGGAATCTTGGCCGTGATTTTTTTTGCGATTCCTGCCCAGTTGCCATCTTTATCGCGACAGATCGTATGCTTACTTTTTTTGGGGGAAGATTGCGCTGGGTAATATGTATGAATGAAGTCCACACAGGCCGTGCCGTCGCTGCGGGTGCGGATGAATTCAAGTAAGGTGATGCTGCCCCGGTGTCCGGTGTAGCTGTTGCGCCAGTAGAATTCTTCTCTCGGGCTGTCCGCGTGAATTGCTTTGCGTAAAGCCGTATGGATGTTAAAAGCGTCAGTTTTACTTAATTCACGCGCAGCGGCATTGTAATCTCTGACTTCCGTCAGAGTGTCGCGCAGAATGCTGACTTCCGCAGCAAAGGTGTTGCTGCTCAAAAGACAAAAGAACAGCGTCAGCATGACGACTGAAGTAAGCTTGAAACAACATTTAGCCACGCCCCCAGACCCCTTAGGCTCCTCCGGTACGAACATTAGTGTGTTGCCTTCGTTTTGGGTTGTCAACGCTGCGCCAACCGTTACAAATCTGGGAGGCATCAGGCGAAGAGGGCAGCTACCGTCCCCCCTGCTTTAATTAATCTTGTTCATCGCCTGGGCCCGGAATACACAAAACCGTGGGGGTGAAGTGGAAGTTCCCGGGTCACCAACAGCGTAAAGAACGGTAGTGCCGAATGTGCATGATACACATTTTACTGCTGTGCGTCTCGCCCTGTCGGCAGGCTCAGATGTCAGCTGAGGCAGCGGCGTAGCCGGAAATCGAGCCAATAGGGTGGGTCGTGCGTAAAGGTTATAATGCGCAGGTTAACAACCATAAAGAGAAGGAGGTCGTCATGCCAAAGTATTTGTTTCAAGCATCTTACACGGCGGAGGGCGCAAAAGGTGTCCTGAAAGACGGCGGCAGAGGCAGAAAAGCGGCGATCGAAGCACTCGTCACCAGTCTTGGCGGCTCCCTGGAAAGCCTGTACTTCGCCTTCGGCGGAGACGATGTTTTTGCGATCGTGGAACTCCCGGATCAAGAGAGCGCGGCTGCTGCCAGCATGACGGC
>JAHEKE010000008.1 GCA_024638505.1 Gammaproteobacteria bacterium
GCTTGAAATGGCCAGTTTTAAAGTTGCATCTCTTAGCGACACCCAGCAACAGCTAATTCAGTAATGATGGCGCACTGGTCAGCGGGGGTGATTGCTTTATTTACTGTGCTGCTGCCATTTTTTATCGAGCCCATTCGAAAGAATCGGGTATTGCTGTTCGCGTTTTGCATCGCTGTTGTTGTGCATCAACTGGTTCTTATTCTGCTCACATATTACTTTACCTTTGGGGTGGTAGTAAGTGATGCGCTTTTTTTTCACCAGATGGGTTCAGAACTGGCGAATACGGGTGACTTTTATTTTGGAATAGGAGCCGCCTTTTATCATAACTTTCTTGGCGTTGTGTATCGAGCAGTCGGATCCTCCAGATTGCTGGGTGCTGAAATGAGCCATCTAGCGTTTACCTTAAGCTTACTAGTGCTGCTTAAGATCATGGATATGACGGAAGTTAAGAAATACAAGCCCGCCACGCTGCTGATTTATGGTTTGATGCCTTCGCTGTTACTGCTTGGCGCAAGCTCTTTTAGAGAGCCCTGGCAAATACTTTTTTTTATGACGAGTGTTTATTGGGGGTTTAAGTACAGGAAAGACGCAAAACTGATGAGCTTTGTTTTTATGACTTTAGCAAGCATCGCGATGGCGCTTTTTCATAAGGCATTGATAATTTTCAGCGTGATGTCAGTATCATTGTTTTATCTGTGGCCCACAACTTCTAGCCAACCATACCATTATGGATGGCAACGAAAGATAACCGTCGTACTGGCAATCACAGGTATAAGCTTGGCGGGATTTTGGTGGATCGCAGAAAGTCTAGGTGGCCATTTCGGGGGGGAAGTGGTCAATGCGATTATGCAAGGCCGAGTGCTTGATTATATTGACCACTACCACGACATACTCAGAGGGCAGGCGGGGCGCGCGAGTTACGATGTGTTATTGAACACCAGCTCTTGGTCTGCTTTATTGAAAAGCTGGATCATTGTCTACTTTGAGTATCTATTTTCTCCGTTTCCCTGGCAGTTGGAAAACTTTTCTGACTTCATCGGGCTGTGCGAAGCGCTTTTTAGAGTTGTCCTAATCCCGTTATCCATCTACGTCGGAGTCACAGGGTTTCGCAAAAAAAAATTCGAGGCAAGTCTTTTATGTTTGTGTTACTTCGCTATGACACTCTTGTGGTCAGTTGGCACGGCAAACTACGGCCAAGCCATGCGGCATCATGTGTTAACAAACTGGATTATTTTGGTTCTGGGTCTACCGGTATTGTTGCAGGCTGCGGGCCGATACATGCAAAGCATGGGATGGGATTCAGCAAAACGCCGACAAGCACTGTAGCACCTGATACCCATATACTAAGCCATCAATCATGCACGGCGGGGCGGTCTCCGAATCCAGGCGAAAAAGATTTAGGTCTCTTGCGCGAATGTGAAAGCAATAAGTTGAGATTGTATTGCGGGTGCTGCATGTAATCACTGGCTTGAACGTAGGGGGCGCAGAGGGCATGTTGTATAAGCTTCTTGCCGGACTGGGTGAGGGTGGCTTTTATTCTGCAGTGGTATCGTTGACTGACGTTGGCAAAGTGGGTTTGAAGATTAGAGAACTAGGAATAGAAGTCCAGGCATTGGGTTTAAAGCGCACCGTACCGAACCCTCTCGGCCTTATCCGCCTGGCAAAGACAATCAGAAAACAGCGACCTAATGTTATTCAGTCATGGATGTATCATGCAGACCTCGCCGCTGGTCTAGCGGCCAAGTTGGCAGGAGGTCATCCAGTCATATGGAATATAAGAAACAGTAATCTAGACCCCGAGACTAAAAAACTTACCCAGGTTACCGCCAGGCTATGTGCGCGGCTGTCCAGTTCATTGCCGACAAAAATCATTTGCTGCTCAGAGGCGTCAAAACGGGAGCATATCGCGTTAGGATATACGGCAGAAACAATGCAGGTCATCCCAAACGGTTTTGATACTGCTGAGTTCAGACCAGATGAAGAAAATAAACTCAAAATCCGTAAGGAGCTGGAAGTTGATCGTGATGTGTCTTTAATCGGCCTGGTTGCGCGTTACGATCCGCAGAAGGATTTTTTTAACTATATCAGCGCCGCGAAGCTATTACAGAACACGGGGCGCAAGGTGATGTTTGTGATGGCTGGAGAAAGAGTAGAGTGGGGAAACCAGGAGTTAAGTGAACTGATTCGAAAAAATGGAATTAAGCAAAATGTGCGGCTTCTAGGGAATAGAGACGATATTCAAAGCATTACCTGTGCTTTTGATATTGCGACATCATCGTCAAAGTGTAACGAAGGATTCTCCAATACCGTGGGTGAGGCGATGTCTTGTGGGGTCCCGTGCGTTGTAACGGACGTTGGAGACTCAAAGTATATCGTCGGCGAGACGGGGATCGTTGTGCCGCCCGGAGATTCAACTGCGCTTGCTTGCGCCTGGAAGAAACTTATCGATGAAGGTGATGAGGGCAGGCGAAAGCGCGGGCAGAATGCGAGGCAGCGAATCGTAGCTAATTTCAATATTGCATCGGTGGTCGAACAGTATAAATCCGTTTATACGGAATCCGTAGAACATGTGCGGACTTAGTGGCATTGTTCGGTGCGGCCAAAGGGCTGCGGGAGCGCACCTGTTCGATGCAATTACAAAAATGAACGATGCCCTTTACCACCGAGGCCCGGATGACCACGGGGTTTGGATAGAAAGGGAAGAGAACATTGCCTTGGCGCACCGCAGACTCGCAATAATTGATCTTTCTGAAAAGGGAAAACAACCAATGCAGTCAGCCTGTGGACGCTACATCATCGTGTATAACGGAGAATTGTATAATTTCAACGCAATAAGGAAAGACCTGGGAAGAGAAGGAGTGGCTATTGAGGGAGGTTCGGACACGGCGGTTTTGTTGGCGGCGATAGCACACTGGGGATTAACAACAGCGATTGAACGATCACATGGCATGTTTGCGTTTGCCTTATGGGATAAGGTAAATAAAGTTTTATCTCTGGTTCGCGACAGGCTCGGCGAAAAACCGCTGTACTACGGCTACTCAGGTAAAAACTTTCTGTTTGGTTCAGAGTTGAAAAGTCTGGTAAGCCATCCGGATTGGGTTAGTGAACTTGATCGCGACGTGCTCACATTGCAGTTACGTCACGGCTACATACCTGGACCCTATTCGATTTACAAAGGCATATACAAACTTCCACCCGGCAGCATACTGAGTTTGTACATAGAAGAGCTCAGGAAGCAGAAGGAGATTTGCCCAAACTCCAAATTTGAACAGAGCCATGAACTGCGTCCGGTACAGTACTGGTCGGTAAGGCATGTGGCGGAGTCAGGGGCGTTAAACAAAGTTTCGGGTTCAAGTAACGAAGTTTGCGACGAGCTGGAGAATCTACTTCGAGGGACGATCCGCAATCAAATGATTTCTGATGTGCCTTTGGGTGCATTCTTATCGGGCGGTGTGGATTCCAGTTTGGTGGTTGCCTTGATGCAAGCACAGAGTTCTGCTCCGGTTAAAACGTTCACCATCGGGTTTCACGAAGAAAGGTTCAATGAAGCTCAATTTGCGAAACAGGTGGCGAACCACCTCGGAACTGACCACACCGAACTGTATTTGACCAGCAAGGAAGCGATGGATGTTATCCCAGACTTGCCAAGCTATTATGACGAACCCTTTTCAGATCCGTCGCAGATCCCGACTTATCTTGTATCCAGACTGGCAAGAGGGCAGGTAACCGTGGCTCTGTCGGGAGACGGTGGGGACGAACTGTTTGCAGGATATGATCGATATTTCTGGGCTGAGTCCATCTGGAATTCGATGCAACGTCTCCCATTAAGCGCTCGCAGTAAGCTGGCAAAATTCTTACATGCTGTGCCGGTACAGGCATGGGATAAGGTGCTGTCCACTGTTTGTTCACTCCTTCCGTCACGCTTTAACTTACAGCAGCCAGGAGCAAAGCTGAACAAGCTGGGCGAACTATTGCAGCAGAAGGAGTTTGTTTCAATGTATACAAGGCTGATATCCAATTGGGCACAACCCGCAAGCGTTGTTATGGGTGCCACCGAGCCCCTAACAGCTATGACTGACCGGAAGGGGTGGCCTGAATTATCTGACCACATAGAGACCATGCAGTATCTGGATACAGTGTCTTACCTGCCCGGCGACATCTTAGTAAAACTGGACCGGGCCAGCATGAGTGTCAGCTTGGAAAGTCGGGTACCACTGTTGGATCACAACATTGCGGAATTCGCATGGCAGGTGCCTCGTTCCCTGATGGTCAAGAATAAGTCAGGTAAACAAATACTAAAAAAACTGTTACGCAAGTATATCCCGCATGAACTCGTTGAGCGCCCAAAAATGGGATTTGGAGTTCCAATTGGCGAGTGGTTGCGCGGGGGGATGCGGGAATGGGCAGAGGAGCTACTTGACCCGGTGCGATTAAAACAGGACGGTGTCTTAAACCCGGCGCTGGTAATAAGTAAGTGGGTTGAGCACAAAGATGAGCGGAGAAACTGGGAGTATGAACTGTGGAACGTTCTTATGTTTCAGGCATGGCACCAACATAAAAACTACGTGGGACAGGCTGCCTTGCGTTATGGCAACTAGCAGTAAACATATAAAAACGCCAAGCCACACTGATTCAGGTTGAAAGGCCAGATATCTTTTGTTTCGGGCTAGGATGTGGCGTTGTATTTGATTAAGCGGGGAAAGTTGGGCGAGCAACTAAATCTGAATACATCAAAACGAGAGTCTTTTGACACCGGCGGTTCGTGGTCAGTAAAGAAAGTTGTTTTTATTCACAATACGACTAAGTATGTGTTTTTACACTACCGGGAGTTTGTAGAAAAATTTGTTACGGCTGGAGCTGAAGTAGTTGTAATTGCGCCTTTTGATGATTCGGTAGATCAAATAAAGGCGATGGGGGTCCGCTGTATCGATGTCGCCATGTCGCGGCAGGGGTTGAATCCTGTTACCGAAATGATAACACTCATTCAAATTTTCCGATTAATATCCAAGGAGAAGCCGCAAGTCGTATTCAACTACAGTATCAAACCGGTCATATACGGTTCAATAGCCGCACGATGGTCAGGTGTCAGCAACATATTCTCGATGGTAACGGGATTGGGTCATTTGTTTATGGATCAAACTTTGAAATATAAAATAATTCGGTCGGTTATTCTGCCGCTCTACCGCTCTGCGATTCATGGGAACAGTGCGGTGTTTTTTCAGAATCCCGATGACAAGAATTTGTTTATAGACAATCACTTGGTCGACGAAGACAAAGGGTTCGTTATCAACGGAACGGGCATAGATCTTGAAAGGTTCACACCAAGTGAAAATCAATCGGTCGTTACAAGGTTTATTCTGGTATCCAGACTACTGTGGAGTAAGGGTATTAAAGAATATGTTGAAGCCGCGCGGTCCTTGAAAAGACAGTACCCTGAAGTCGAGTTTCAGATTCTGGGGATGTACGATGACAACCCTACCTCTATTCAGGAAACTGACATGCAGGCATGGCAAGAAGAAGGGGTGATTAACTACCTAGGAGCCACTGATGACGTACGTCCTTATTTGAGGGATTCTTCAGTGTTCGTGCTGCCGACAATATACAGAGAAGGCCGCCCGCGAGCGGTAGTTGAAGCTATGGCGACTGGTAGGCCGGTTATTACTACAAACACGCCGGGTTGCAGGCAAACGGTAATTCATGATCAAAATGGGTTTTTAGTACCGATAAAAAATGTACCAGCATTGGCCGAGGCCATGGAGAGATTCATAGTAAATCCGGAGCTAATTAGAAAAATGGGCAGACGCTCCAGGGAGCTGGCAGAAGAACAATACAATGTGCATGAAGTTAATAACACCATTGCATCCATCATGGGCCGCGTTACGGCGTCTTGATACTCACTTCCCGCTAGAATACGAGCAAACACTGAAGAAAAAATACCCGAAGAGTTTGTCTTTGCAAAAGGAGATCTGCGCTTGGTTGAAAATTAGTATATGACGTATCTTCTCTTGTTTTGTTTGTATTTCTATTGGCCGGGCTGGATATGCGTGAAGCTGTTGAATATCAGGAGTCTTCGATTACTCACCGCATTGGTGTTTTCGTATTTCTTACACATCGCCAATCTCATCCCGCTCAAGTATTTTCAAGCTGGTGCTCATCAGTACTCTTTACTTGTTAATGCGGAAATTGCTCTGCTTACGCTGTATTTATTATGGCATGAACGATCGAACGTGCGGCCCTGGCTGTCAAGAATAAAGGGAACCAATCTCAATCTTATAAAAATTATGGGAAGTGACGCGGATACGGTCTTTGATACAAGGCTGGGTGTATCTCTAATCGCCGTAATCGTCGGGTATCTCCTCCTGGTAGGACCTTACACCGAGGTTCCGGCTGATGCATGGCATCACCTGGGAGAGTTCCAGCAGCATTATGTTTATCTGCAACAGGATCAACTCAGGCCGATTACGAGTATCTGGTCGATGTTCACCAGCTATGCCGGTTATTGGTATTTTCTCCACGCCTATATCGCTCATGTAGCGGACCAGACTATCGCCGAATCGCTGCAGCCATTGTCAATTGCCACATCGGTGTCGTTTTTACTAAGCGTTTACCTTTTTGCATTGTTTTTGTTCAGGGATAGCAGTATCTCAAGAAAAGAAGCAGCGATCGTATCGGCTCTCGGCGCAGGCTTTTATGCGGTCCACTTCGGAATCAACATCTTTTCGTACGTCAGGTATTATGCTTTTGCACCAACGATGCTGAATTTTGTGGTTTACTTTTCAGCGGTGGGTGTCCTTATTCAATTTCTGCGGGGTGAAAAGGGTGCAGATATATTACTGGCGCTACTCCCCATTCATCTGATTGTTTTAGCCGCCGTTCATATGCAGGAAGCGATTTTTTTTGTCATTATGTCGACGGCGCTGATTATGGTCTACTTTATTGAACTGCGTCTAATCAGCGTGAATCCGAACGGTCAAGAGGCTTCACAAAAAGGTGTTGGTCAAGCAGTGATATTTACGAACTTCACCGCTGCTCACTTGCGTGTAAGCATACTGTTCATCACGGGGATTGTGCTTACTCTGTTTGTTTGGATTTACTCTTATGTAAATCTAGACAGGCATGATCCGCTGCAACACGGCCGATTGATCAGCATTGGGGATATTCTTCCCTTTTTAAAGAATATGTATATTTTGAATCCGGTCAGAGACTTTTATCAGGTAATTACGGCCTGGGGTGTTTTTATTTACGTTCTGTTTTTGATCTCGGTAAAGAAGTTTCGACAGTATCCTTATCTGATGGCGGGAATGGTATTGCCTTTGTTAACGGTTTTTAACCCACTGTTTACGGATTTTTTCCTGCGTTATTCCTGGCCCGAGGTACTGTGGCGTATTTGTTATCTGATTCCTCTACCGTTTGTCGCCGCTTTCGTCTTGCTATCAAGCTTTAAGTCTGTAGTTGGAGACGTTGGCATGATAAGAAAAGCTGGTTCCGCCTTGGCTATTGTGTTGGCGCTGGCGCTGCTTTTTCCGCTGCACAATACCTATTTCGATTCAAGATTCAGCCGTATCTATACATTAGGCTCCGTGGAGCGGGGTAATGATTACTTGATATGGGCAGATCTGATTGAATTTTTAGATAAAAATCCGGTAAAAAGAGTATTAACTGATCCGGTAAGTGGTTACGTCATCAAGGGGGTAACGACGAAACGATACCAAGGGCATAAGTTTCATAAAATTGATCATATTAATTTGAACCACAAGCAGTATGACTCCGAAACATTTTTGCCTTATGCTCATGATTGGCTGTTAGTTGTAAACAAACGGGACGGGGAATTGAGCGATAACGGAGAGCGGGCTCGTCATTGGCCAAAGGATGTATTACGCGTTAGCCAGTATTACTCAGATGAGTTGTTGCAATACGTTTCAGGCAATCCGGATCTTTTTAAGCCGATTTGGGAACAGGATCGAATCACAGTCTATCAGATCTTGGAACCGACTTGAGATCAATTAGTGACCTGCAATATTTGGCAATGAATCCATCTTCAAGTTATGACATTAGTATTAGAAATTATTGATACGCGCCAAGATAGAATGACCTTAACATGCGAATCATAGTAACAGGTGGTGCAGGATTCATCGGGTCGGCGGTAATTCGAAAGATCGTAAAAGATACAGACTGGATCGTGCACAACATCGATAAGCTGACTTACGCTGGGAATCTTCTTTCCTTGGGAGAGGCGCAAGATTCGGAGCGGGTTTTTTTCAGTCGACTCGATATATGTGATAAAACTGGCACCGAGCGAGTATTCAGAGACTTCAGACCCCATGCAGTCATGCACCTCGCCGCCGAGTCGCACGTGGATCGGTCGATCGATGATCCAGGAGAATTTATCTCAACCAATATCGTGGGCACCTACACTCTGCTGGAGGTTGCGCGATCCTATTGGGGCGAACTCGATGCGAAGGGGAAGAAAAGTTTTAAGTTTCATCACATTTCGACTGACGAAGTATTCGGCAGCCTTGGTCATCAGGGCTACTTCACGGAAGAAACCAGGTACCAGCCGAATTCTCCCTATGCCGCGAGTAAGGCGGGCTCAGATCATCTAGTGCGGGCATGGAACAAAACCTATGGCTTGCCCATCGTAATTACCAACTGTTCCAACAACTACGGCCCTTATCAGTATCCAGAGAAACTCATTCCGCTCATGATTCAAAAAGCCATAAGCGGGGATGCGCTTCCAGTATACGGCGCCGGCGACAACGTGAGGGACTGGTTGTACGTTGAGGATCATGCCGCGGCGCTGCTATTGGCTTTACAAAAAGGGAAAACCGGCGAAGTCTATAATATCGGTGGGAACAGTGAGAAAACCAATATAGAAGTCGTGAAAACCCTATGCCTTGAGCTGGATAAGCTGTCACCGAGTAAAGGAGGTGTTTCGTACTCTGCGCAGATCAGTTACGTCGAAGATCGACCGGGGCACGATAAGAGATATGCTATTGATTGTACAAAGATCAAACATGAGCTTGGATGGATTCCTAAGGAGACATTCAACAGTGGTATAGTCAAAACCATAAAGTGGTATCTTGATAATGAGGAATGGTGTCGACAGGCAATGGTGAACTACCAGGGCCAAAGATTGGGTACATCCGGGTCGTGAGGGGGATAGTATTAGCTGGCGGCGCCGGAACCAGGCTGCATCCGGTCACCGAAGCAGTTTCTAAACAACTGCTTCCGGTATATGACAAACCCATGATTTACTATCCGCTATCGCTGCTGATGTTGGCAGGAATCAGGGATATTCTCATTATTTCAACGCCGCAGGACACCCCAAGGTTTGAGCAACTCTTGCAGGACGGCAGCCATCTAGGCATCAATATTTCATATGCCATACAGCCCTCGCCCGACGGACTTGCGCAAGCTTTCATCATTGGTGCAGAGTTCATAGGGCACCACAGGTGCGCTTTAGTATTGGGGGACAACGTTTTTCACGGACATGAGCTTTCGGCCTCTTTGCAGCGCGCGGCGAACCTGACTAAAGGCGCAACCGTTTTTGCATATCCGGTTCAGGACCCAGAACGCTACGGAGTGGTCGAGTTTAACCGCGAGGGCAAGGCGATAAGCCTTGAGGAGAAGCCGCAAGCACCCAAGTCGAGCTATGCGGTCACGGGACTGTATTTTTATGATAACCAGGTGGTACAGGTGGCGAAGGAAATCAAACCCTCGGCTCGGGGAGAGTTGGAAATAACCGATGTCAACAGCTGGTATTTGCAGCGCGATCAATTATCGGTCGAGGTATTGAGCCGCGGAATGGCCTGGTTGGATATGGGTACGCATGACTCGCTGTTGCAGGCGTCATTGTTTATCGAAACGCTGGAATCTAGACAGGGCTTGAAAATCGCGTGTTTGGAGGAGATTGCATTCCGCCAGGGATACATAAACGAACAAACCCTGGAGCGCGCTGCGCAGCAATACGAAAAAAGCAACTACGGAAAGTATCTTCGCTCTATATTAAAAGGCCTATAACGCAAACAGTGTTTGACTCCATAACTGCCCCTTGATAGGTAATGCGCTAATTGACAGCGGGGTGATCGGAGTCCGCAGCATGCAGCGCTTTTAGATTGTCTGTGAGTTTGTTTCCTCCTCTCACCTTGTTTTCAAGACACCGGGATCTCATCCTGCAGCTAACCAGGAGAGAAGTGCTGGAGCGTTACCGCGGGTCCCTGCTTGGCTTGTTTTGGTCATTCATGCACCCACTGTTAATGCTAATCGTTTACTTTTTCGTGTTTGGCGTGGTGTTCAACAGGAAATGGGGCGTGGAGCAGGAGAGTGACCTGCAGTTTGCGATTATTCTTTTTAGCGGGCTCATTGTGCGTGAGCTATTTGCAGAATGCTTGGTGCGGGGACCGAGATTGATAACCAGTAACAAGCACTTCGTGACAAAGGTCGTGTTCCCGTTAGAGATTTTACCGATCGTGTCAGTCTGCGTGGCGCTGTTTCATACCGTTGTTGGCTTGATAATTCTAACCGTGGCAATCTTGGTTACAAAGCTTGCCCTGCCCACTACCGCGTTTTTGCTGCCCGTAGTGCTGTTTCCCATCATTGTTCTTGCGCTGGGAGTATCCTGGTTTCTAGCCTCGCTCGGGGTGTTTCTCAGAGATATATCACAGGTTGTAGGCATCCTGGCGACAGCGCTACTTTTCCTAAGCCCAATATTCTATCCGGTCAGTGCGGTACCTGAGCACCTGCAAGTTTATTTGTATCTCAATCCCTTAACTCTGATTATTGAGGAGCTGCGGAACATCATGGTTTTCGGAACCCTGCCGAACTGGCAGTTTTTAATTGTTTATCTGTTGCTGGCATACGCGTTTATGATGTTTGGCGTATGGTGGTTTTCTCGAACGCGCAATGCCTTTGCTGATGTCCTCTGACTACGTAATAAGGGCAAATCGCATAGGTAAATGTTTTCAAACATATGATCATCCCGTGCACCGTTTGCTGCAGGCGCTTTATCGGCAAAAAAAGAAGCTGTACGAGGAGTTCTGGGCGTTAAAAGATATCACCGTTGACGTCGTTCGAGGAGAAACCCTTGGTATCGTGGGGAAAAACGGTTCGGGTAAGTCGACTTTTTTACAGATTGTGGCAGGAACGCTGACCCCGAGCAGGGGCAATGTACAGGTTGAAGGTCGGACCTCCGCCATCTTGGAGCTAGGGGCGGGGTTTAATCCCGATTTTACCGGCCGGGAAAATGCTCGTCTGAACGCCTCCATTCTTGGCATGAATAAAGACGAAATAGATAACAGGCTTCCGCATATCATTGAGTTTTCAGAACTTGGCGATTTTATCGATCGACCGGTTAAAACGTATTCCAGCGGTATGTATATACGGCTGGCTTTCTCCACTTCAATCAGTCTGGAACCCGAGATCTTAATTATCGATGAGGCGCTGGCCGTTGGTGACGTTAAGTTTCAAAGAAAGTGTTTCAGGAAACTTGAGCAAATGCGGAACGATGGGGTAACGATTCTGTTTGTGACACATGCAACTGATAGTGTAGTGGGACTTTGTGATCGAGCCATGTTTCTCGATGGCGGCGAGGTTAAAGTCCTTGGCGATCCCAAGCACGTAGTGAATCAATACCTGGAAAGCATGTTTTTTTCCGGGGCAGGTAAGAAACACGTGTCATTGCATACAACGGGCGCAGCGAAACTGCGCAGCACTGAACTGGCCCTACAGCGCGGTCATGACAGCTGCAGGAATCGAGCAACATACAATGATTCCGAGTACAGGTGGGGTAACAAAGATGCGCAAATAGTAGATTATGTACTGCTGGGAGAAGATGGTGATGAAATTAGCGCTGGCTGCAGACAGGGGGAGCCAATCGTGCTTCAGATAGGCGTTTTCTTCGAGCACCCGGCGCGCAACATAATCTATGGGTTTACCATCAAAACCATCGACGGGGCCACCGTTTTTGGCACCAACAGTGAATTAAAGCGCGTACCGGTCGCTGATAAGAATCAAGAGGAATACGCCATCGTAGATTTTGAATTTTCCGCACATCTAGTGCCAGGAGAGTATTTTATTTCCCTTGGTGTCGTGAAACAGGAAGGATCCGCCCCTGAAATCGTTTTGGATCGCCGCTATGATCTGATTCATTTTAGAATCAATGAAGAACAGCGTGATGCTTACGGACTGGCGGCGGTAGACATGGTCATTACCGAAAAACTTACACAGCAGAACCTGCAGACGACGTGTTAACGCAGCATAATGACTTGTCCTTGGCCTCGTCCGGGGTCTTGATTCAGGGCATACAAAAATCCTTTGCTTACTCAGATGGCGCAGAGAGTGAACGCTACCTTGCTGAGTTGTTTCGCAGCGCTGCAGACCTGTCCAGCACATCGAGCGAACTTGAGGCAAAAATCAAGGACTGGCCCAGTGAGTATCATTTGTCCGGTAAACGTGCGAACTTGCTTCGAGGGTTGAATCTCTCAACACGCAGCAAGGTCTTGGAGCTTGGTTGCGGTTGTGGCGCGATCACCCGCTACCTGGGAGAGCAGGGTTTCATGGTAGACGCCGTTGAGGGAAGTAGAAAACGAGCAGAAATTGCCGCCTTACGTTGCCGCGGACTAGACAACATCAATATCGTTTGCGCAAATTTCAATGATTTGCGTATTCCAGAAAATACCTATGATGCTGTTTTTTTAGTTGGTGTTTTAGAGTATGCGGCTAAATTCTGGCCAGAAGAGATACGGGAAGAAGAAGCGGTCATCCGTTTGCTGCAGTTGGTTAAGCTCAGCCTGTGTGACAGTGGAGTGGCGGTAGTCGCCATCGAGAACAGGACCGGCCTCAAGTATGTCTTGGGTGCACACGAAGATCATTACGCCAAGCGTTATGTCGGCACTCATGGCTATCCCCTGAAAGCCGGCATCAAGACCTACACGCAACATGAGTGGTCAGAATTGATATCAGCTTCGGGTTTCACTCAGGCAAAGTACTATTTCCCATTCCCGGATTACAAGGTACCTACCTTGCTGTTAGCGGAAGACTATACCCTGCATAACCCTAATGCTTACGCCCACGTGGACGGAATCGCGTCACGGGACTATGTGCTTCTGCTGGATCTCGGGCAGCACGAAACGGTATTTTGGGAATGCGCCAGCGCGACTGGGACAATGGGGGCATTCGCCAACTCCTACCTAATTCTGCTGGGGAATGATGCCGCTAGCTTGGAGCAGGTGGCAGAGAATGATTTTGCCCATCTCCCTGACTTCAAACGTAAGCGACGGTATTGTGTGATCACGAAAAAACGAGTGAACTCAAACACCGTGGAGCGGGAGAAAATCGCATGTTTTGATGACCAACCCGCCACAGGGATTGTTCAACGTCTGGCAAATGAACCTTTCTTTGCGGGCAAACTGCTGTCCATCGTATGGTGTAGAAGTTTGTTAATCGACCCCGGCGCCGAGCGTTTTATTGATTATTTAAGACAGTATTATAAGTACCTAAAAGCAAATGAACCATCGATAGATTTGGTTCCCAATAATATCGTTGTAGACGATCAGGGCGAATACCGCTGTTTCGATCAGGAATGGCAGGTAGCGGATGAACTGGACGCAGACTATGTTTATTTTCGGGCACTACTACTGTTTGCTTTACGTTATAAACCGACGCTGAGGGAATTTTGGAAACACCACAGTCTGCATACGGTAACAGATTTTATTGTCTATGGCTTTAATGCGGTTCACCGAGATGTAATATCAGATTTAGATGAATATTCCGCGAGGGAAGAAAATTTCCAGAACCTGGTTAATGAGCAAGATTCTGCGGGCACGATATCTGAACTTTTATCGATGCGATTCAACCAGTCGGATATTCCTATGCCGGTTTACGCCAAAGTTTACTGGCGATGCGAGGACGAAGCCTACAGCGAGGAAAGAGCGGTGTGCAGAAAATTCGTTCCTGGCGATGCAGCTGCGCGCATAACATTCGAGTTCTCTGCAGATGAAGATAACGTTGCCTATATCCGGTTTGACCCGTGTGATCAATTAAGTCGAGAGGATTTTGGTTTTCTGCGGGTGTCGTATCTTTGCATAGAGGCAAAGGTTGAGGGCCAAGTGCAGAAAATTATTCAGCTTGACACAGCAAAGCAAGTGGCGGAAAGCGGAATTTTGTCTGGCATTGTATTTAGCAAGCAGGCGTTCGGCGAAGTCTTTGCCGTCATCAACAATAATCCTGAAATAGAGTTTTGCCTGAATGATAGTTTCAGGAACTGTCAAAGCTACAAAGTCGAAGTCGAATGTGCGTATATCAGATCTACCGAGTATCGCCTGGTTAGAGACAGATTTCTGGTACAAGAGGAGATTTTAGAAAAAGAAATAAGACGGCTGCGGCACAGCCAGGCAAAGCTGCAGCGTGAAATTAAACAAATGAAATCTTCTAAAATTGTCCGCTTGGCTGAACGCTGCAAGTCAATAAGAAAACGCATTGGAACATAAATTGGACTTAAGCATAGTAATACCCATCTTTGACGAAGAACCGAACATACAGCCTTTGTATACGGAACTTAAGGAAGTTTTGGACGGGTTGAATTGCTCGTACGAGATTATCTTTATCGATGATGGCAGCCGAGATGGCAGCTTCGATGTACTTAAACAGATCCACAGTCGTGATGAACGTGTTCGGATTGTTCGCTTTAGGCGAAACTTTGGACAAACTGCGGCGCTGGCGGCGGGCATGCAGTACGCGCAGGGGAATGTAGTCGTCACCATGGATGGGGATCAGCAGAATGACCCGCATGATATCCCTGTTTTATTGGGCAAAATCGACGAAGGCTACGATTTGGTCAATGGTTGGCGGCACGACAGGAAAGACAGGTACTGGTCGAGAAAGATTCCCTCGTTGATTGCGAATAAACTGATTTCTCGGACTACCGACGTTGAGCTGCACGATTATGGCTGCACCTTAAAAGCTCTGCGCAAGGAGGTGGCAAAGAACATTACTCTGTATGGGGAATTGCATCGTTTCATACCTGCTATTGCCAGTTGGATGGGTGTCAGCATTGCCGAAGTGAAAGTCAATCATCGTCCAAGGATGTTGGGTAAAACCAAGTACGGCATCTCTCGAACAGTTCGCGTGCTGCTGGACCTGGTAACCGTCAAGTTCCTGCTTAACTACGCAGGTCGACCAATTCATTTTTTTGGACTGCCCGGACTGCTGTCAGGTGTGGTTGGTTTTCTACTGGCCCTTTACATGACCTTTGAGCGCTTGTTTCTCGGTGTACCCATGGGTAACAGGCCGCTTTTGCTGTTTGCAATCTTGATGATACTGATTGGCATACAGTTCATTGTTATTGGATTGTTGGCTGAACTGCAGATCAGAACTTACTATGAGACACAGAACAAACCGATATACGTCGTGAAGGAAGTATGCGGTTGGGACGAGATTGAGCAAAGCTGAGGTTAGTTCTGATGTGCTGGCCATCGTCGTTAACTACAATGCGGGCCGGTATCTGGTCGCATGTGTGAACTCTTTGCTCAGGTCACGGCAATCAATACGTATCTGTGTTGTTGATAATGCCTCGTCTGACGACAGTGTCATACGTTTACAAAATGAGATTGCTGAGGAGCAAAAGCCTGAGATCATCATCAACGATGAAAACGTTGGCTTCGCGCGGGCCAATAATCAAGTGCTGCGTAATCGCCGGGCTGAGTTCTATGCATTGGTCAATCCCGACTGTGAGGTTGGAGCAGAAACCATTGGTAAAATTCTTGAGGTCATGCGCGATGACAATACTATTGGCCTTGCCAGCTGTTTGATAAAGAACGCAGACGGCAGTATGCAGAAAACCTGCAGGCGCAAATTCCCCACCCCGTGGAGTGGTTTTGTTCGAACCTTCGGACTTAACGCTCTATTCCCTAGAGCTTTTAAAGATTTCGATTATGGGGATAGCGCGCTCAGCAAAAAAATTGAATACGTCGAGGCGATATCCGGAGCTTTTATGGTTGTCAGAGGGAGCGCGCTTGAAGAAGTTGGGTATCTAGACAGTGGTTACTTCATGCACTGTGAGGATCTGGATTGGTGTAAGCGTTTCTGGCAGGCCGGATTGAGAGTCGCTTTTATACCGGGCACCAGCGTTACTCACCAGAAAGGGGTCGGTGGCAGGAGTCTGCGCGTGAATTGGCATCTGCATCAAGGCATGCTCCGTTTTTACAAAAAATTTTATTTAGATGAATACCCCAAGATCATGTATGTATTTATCTATGCCGGCATAGCGCTAAGTTTTTTGGCCAAGTCAACGCTCATACTGCTACGTGGGCCTAAAACCAGACACGGCTAGTGCGGGTCGCGGGCGATCTGTACTGGTGACGGGTGCATCTGGTGTGGTTGGCGCGCCTATGTGCAACAAGCTTAAACAGGGAGGCTTTTCTGTATTCACTCTGGGAAGGACGGTGTCTGAATCAGTTGCTGGCGTAATATGTGACCTCAGTAAATCCGAGGAAGTCAGCGTTAGTGGGAAGTTTGATATCCTGGTGCACACGGCGCCGTTATGGCTGCTGCCGGATAATCTGGAAAAAATCGCGCGCACAGGAGTTCAGCGTATCGTTGCTTTCAGTTCGACCAGTGTAGAGACTAAAGCAGCCAGTGAACAAGAGTCGGATCAATCACTGGTTGAAGCTCTGCGCAGAGCAGAGCAAAATTCTAGACGGATTGCGCTAGCTCACAGCATCGGGCTCACTTTGTTTCGACCGACTATGATTTACGGTTTTTGCCGAGACAAAAACGTTACTGCTATTGCAAATTTAATCAATCGATTCGGAATTTTTCCTGTTGCGGGTTCAGCGAAAGGTCTTCGTCAACCCGTTCATGCGTTGGATTTGGTTGAGTCCTGCCTGTACTGTATAGACAATGAAATGTCTGTAGGCAAAACCTATAACCTGGGCGGTGACGAGACTTTGAGCTACAAGCAAATGGTAGATCGGATATTTCTTGGGTTGGGCCGTAAGCCCCGGACTATTCATGTTGCTGTCACGGTATACAAAGCTTTGCTTGCAGCGATGCTTAAATTGAGAGTGTTGAACGGAATTTCTCCCGAGGTCGCGGGGCGTATGAATGAAGATTTCTGTTTCGACAATGGGCCGGCGCGGGCTGATTTTGCTTACAGTGGATCGAAATTCTTGGACAATCCTGCACGTGATTTACCACATGGAGGGATATCGTATTAACACTCCGGTACCCGTTTACTTCATTGCTGCCGGCATCATTAGCGGGTTCGCCCTGGCCTATACGCTGACCGGATTCGTTCGAAAATATGCTATACATATCAATATGTTAGATACACCAAACGCGCGAACCCTGCATCAGGGATTGGTGCCCAGGGGGGGCGGCCTGTCCATCGTTATTACCATGCTGTTGGCGCTATTCCTATTGTGGCTCGCATGGCCGCTGCCAGTCGTCCCGTATTTGTTCGCCACTGTATTAATACTTGGCGTCCTCGGTTGGCTTGATGACAGGCTCGGTCTGAATCCGTTTGTGAAAATGGGTGTTCAGCTGGCAGTGGCGCTCATCGTTGTCACCTACATCGGAATCTTGCACGAGGTTGAAATTGCGGGCTACCTATTCAGCTTCGGGGCTGCAGCTGCAATCCTGACTGTACTTTGGCTGGTAGGGTTAACTAATGTCTACAACTTCATGGATGGCATTGATGGGATCGCAGCGAGCTACACGGCGGTCATTGCGGGCGTAATGGGCATCTGGTTTGTGACTGACCAGAATAGTGCTCTGGCATTATTCTGTTATGTTATCATGGCTGCAGCGCTTGGGTTTTTAATATGGAATTGGATGCCGGCTCGGATTTTTATGGGTGACGTCGGCAGCGTAACGCTGGGAGGGGTGTTCGCAGTTTTGGCAATAATTGGACACAATTCGCACGATGTTCCTATAACTGCTTACATGACCCTGCTAGGTGTGTTTTTATTCGATACAGTCGTCACAATATTAAGAAGATTGTTTCAAGGCAAAGCTATCTGGCAGCCACATCGTGAGCACTTCTATCAGCGGGCGGTTGCAATGGGCTTCAGCCATGCTCAGGTGACGGTGGCAGTAGTAATCATTACGCTGATATTGGCGGCGCTGGCGTCATTGGAAAAATTTCGCGTGGGGCCGATTGGATTGTGGCCGGTGCTTGCCCTCATCTTGCTAACTAGTACAGCGTTAACCATTCACGTGGTAGAGAAAAAACAGTGCTAGGCCTGTGCATGCCCTGTTAAACATTATCACTTCACACCTGAAAGCCATCCGCTACAGGTGGCAAGTATTGGCGCACGATCTGTTGATCATTCCAATTGCATGGATGGGGGCATACTGGTTGAGATACAACCTGAGCTCGATTCCTGACGAATTCTTAACGCAAGCAGTACGGTTGTTACTCATTGTTGTGCCCATCCAGGGGGCGACATTTTTACTGTTCGGCGTCCATCGTGGCGTATGGCATTTTACCTCTCTACCGGATCTTCTCCGGGTGCTTAAAAGTATAGTTGTCGGTGTGACCGTTACCGCCATCGCGCTGTTCCTATACAACCGACTGCAACTTGTGCCAAGGTCGGTGTTTATCCTGTACGGATTACTGCTGACGTTTATCCTTTGCGGCTCCCGCTTCGCTTATCGTCTATTAAAAGATCATCATTTCAGCACCAAGATTGAGAAAAAGGCGCTGGTTGTGGGCGCAGGAGCGGCGGGTGAACAGGTAGTACGCGATCTCCGGCGCAACACCACTCGAGTCTATGATCCTATAGCCTTTGTTGATGATGCGCCGTCTAAACTTGGCAAAGATATTCAAGGTATCAGGGTGGCCGGCACGTGTGAGGATATCGTAGATCTCTGTGAAAGGTGGAGTGTGGATCTGATTCTGATCGCAGTGCCAAGCGCCAGTGATAAAGAAATGCAGAGGATAGTAGAGTATTGCGAAAAAGCCAGGGTTGAGTTCAGAACCCTGCCCACGGTGCATGATGTTGTCGCCGGCAAGGTTGGCATGCGCGACCTGCGCGACGTGCGCATCGATGATTTACTTGGCCGAGATCCAGTCACCCTTGACTGGAATCTTATTCGGTCAAACATAAGGGATAAAGTAGTGTTGATTAGCGGCGCAGGCGGCTCCATCGGCAGCGAGCTGTGCAGGCAAGTAGCCGGCGTCGATCCGAAATTCCTCGTTCTCTTTGAGCAGAGTGAATACAATCTTTACGCTATGGAGCAGGAGTTGCGTCGGCGGTTTCCCGCTCTGGACTTGGGTATTATGTTGGGCGATATATGTGACGAAGCTGCGGTCAATATGGCGTTTGAGAGATACAGGCCAAACATAGTTTTCCATGCAGCGGCGTACAAGCACGTGCCAATACTGGAAAGCCAGACAAGAGAGGCGGTCAAGAATAACATTATTGGCTCCAGTATTTTCGCCGAGCAGTCAGACAGGTACGGTTGCGACAATTTTATATTGATCTCAACTGATAAAGCGGTAAATCCGACAAGCTTGATGGGGGCGTGCAAACGGGTTGGTGAGATCTTTTGCCAGGCACTTAACGCGCAGTCGAAAACCCGATTTGTAACGGTGCGCTTCGGTAATGTATTAGGTTCTGCCGGTAGCGTGGTGCCGCTGTTCAACGAGCAGATTAAGCAAGGGGGGCCAGTCACCGTTACTCATCCCGACATCATGCGTTACTTCATGACCGTGACCGAAGCAACCCAGTTGATACTGCAAGCAAGCTCCGTCGGCCGGGGCGGGGAAATATACGTATTGGATATGGGTGAGCCAATCAAGATAGATTATTTGGCCGAACAAATGGTTCGACTCTCCGGAAGGGTGCCTGGAGAAGAGATAAAGATCATCTATACTGGTCTGAGGCCCGGGGAAAAACTGAACGAGGAGCTGTTTCATCGAGACGAGCGTTTGAGCGTAACCGCCCATGACAAATTACTTCTGGCGCACAGTCGAGAAGTAGAGTGGAAGGTAGTCTCGCCAATCATAGAAAGAATCAAGGAGGCAGTCGAGCTGTATAACGAAACTGACTTACGCAGCATGGTTGTGCATTTAGTGCCAGAATACACCGGTGAGCTTAAGCAAACAGGCACCTCCTCTGAGTTTTCCTCTGATCTGAAAACAGGGTAGCGCAGCAGTTTGATAGTACCCATAATTCTGTGTGGTGGATCAGGCACACGCTTGTGGCCGCTCTCCAGGAAGCTTTATCCCAAGCAGTTTCATTCGCTCTCCGGCGAATCAAGCTTGCTGCAGCAGACAGCTGATCGTGCCGGGATAATCAACGACCACGGACCGCTGCTGGCCATCACCAATGAGGATCAGAAGTTCTTAGTGCTAGATCAGCTGGCGGATGTAGCTGACCTTCACATCTTGATAGAGCCGGAAGCAAAGAATACGGCTCCCGCGGTCGCCCTGTCAGCGCTGTATGCCAGAGAGAGATTCCATGCTGATGGTAGCGAGCCGATACTATTGATTATGCCGGCAGATCATCTGATAGCCGATAATAAACTGTTTGCGGCCATCGTTGGTGACGCTTATGCATTGGCGCAGCAAGGCAAGCTCGTGACCTTTGGGATCCAGCCGGATAGGCCGGAAACTGGATACGGCTATATAGAGCAGGGACAGAAGCTGGCGTCATGCCCTAATGCATATAATGTCAAAAGATTTATAGAAAAACCCAACCGAGAAGCAGCGCAACTTTTCGTCAGTACGGATAATTATCTGTGGAACAGCGGCATCTTTATGTTTGGCGCGCCAGCTTATCTGGATGAACTGCAGCGTTTCGCACCACAGATACATGAGGGTTGCGCTGCCGCACTCACCCGAGCCGATAAACATGACCAGTTTACGGCAGTGGAATCGGAAGCGTTCAGTAAGTGTCCCAGCATATCCGTTGATTACGCGGTGATGGAGAAGACTGAGAATGCAGTGGTTATACCTTTTCCCGGTCTGTGGAGCGATATTGGCTCGTGGAGTGGTCTGGCAGATACCATACGGCGCGGCCGGGAGCCGAATAGTGACGGCGGTACGAATAATATTACGGTTGGCGACGTATTTACCGAGGGGGTCAGCAACTCGTATATCCACGCAACTAATCGTCTGGTGACTGCTGTCGGCATAAAAGATTCCATAGTGGTGGAGACCGCGGATGCGGTGCTGGTTGCAGATAAAAAATCGGATCAGAAAATCAAAGATCTGGTAGAACACTTGCGGCAGGAAAACCGTCAAGAGGTAGAGCACCATACGCTTGTTTACCGTCCTTGGGGATCTTATCAGTCTTTGCGGCAGGGCCCCTGCTATCAGGTCAAGCTGCTGGTTATCAAACCAGGCGCCAGCATTTCTCTGCAGCTTCATCACCGGCGCTCGGAACACTGGGTGGTCGTGAGGGGGGAAGCAGTGGTTACCAAGGGGTCAGATGTGTTTACCCTGCGGGTTAATGAATCCACTTACATACCCGTCGAAACCATGCATAAGCTGGAAAACCAAGGGGAATGCGATCTTGAGATCATAGAAGTCCAGACAGGAGAGTATTTCGGTGAGGACGACATTGAACGTTTTGCAGACCAGTATGGGCGGGCCTGAACTGTCTATGCTATGAGTGCAGTATCATCCACGGTGGGTGTTATCGGGGGTTCCGGATTCACCGAACTGCGCGACCTGGAGGTGCGGCAGACCAATGAAGTGACAACACCGTATGGCAAGCCTTCATCCCCGCTTAGCCATGGCCGCATTGATAATCACGAGGTGGTGTTTATCGCCAGGCACGGTAGTCGTCATGATATCGCGCCGCATCAAATAAACTACCGGGCAAATGTATGGGCGCTTAAGCGCAGCGGTGTACAGGCAGTGTTGGCTACCGCAACGGTGGGCGGAATTGACAGTGTCTATCACCCTGGAACCATTTTAATTCCCGATCAAATTCTAGACTATACCCACTCTCGTGAGCATACATTCTCACCGCTCGACGGAGACCTCTTTCACATTGACTTTACCCAGCCTTACTGTGACTCTCTACGCAGTAAACTGATTCAAACTGCCGAACAGTTAGGCATAGACGTTGTACCGCGCGCAACCTACGCTGCAACCCAAGGTCCAAGATTTGAAAGTGCCGCAGAGATTACCCGCTATGCGCGGGATGGCGCGCAGGTAGTCGGTATGACCGCTATGCCGGAGGCGAGTCTGGCCAGAGAGGTTGGATTATGTTATGCAACGGTAGCGCTCGTGGTGAACTATGCAGCGGGGCGGTTTGATTTGCAGATAAACGCAGAGGAGATCAAACATACTTATCAGCACTCTGCTCAACAAGTGTGGGCGATACTGGCAAAGACCGTATTGAGCCTGGCGGATTTCGAATGCCGACCGCCGCCGCCGATAAGGGCTTAGGGAGAGCCGTGGTGAAGACTACACCTCCTTCGGCATTTTTTACTGCGCTTTGGTTTGTGCCCGGCTGACTCTGACCAGAGCGCCGAAAAGAGGGTGATCGAAATAATGTACTTCATTCAGCTTTACGCGCCTTTTTTCCCTAATACGAAAAGTACCGTAACGCTGCTCTGCTTCCGTTGAGTTAACGTTAACGGGCTCGATATTACCGATGTTAAGTTCGTTTTGCAGATCGAGGTCGACGAACAGCAACCGATTTTCGAAAAGCTGAATGCTGCCTCCCAGGGCCGGCCTGACAAGGGATCTGGTCTCACTGCCTAGAGGATCAACAGGCGGCACTAGGTTAACCCGGATGGCGCTGCTCTTTCCATACAGCGGTTGCGTCCAGGCAGTGAAAGTGACGATCACGTATCTGCGATCAGTCAGCAATTTGGATAGAAAGGGCAGCAGCTCCTTCAGTTCAGTGTATTCAACCGCACCCTCTGTTTCGTCTACAGGATTTGCTTTGGTTTCCTCTCCTGCGGTCGTACTAGATACATAGTCCTCCGCGGTAAATTCTATAGGTGTGGTACGGTGCCATATCTCGCCGTTGGCGGAAATCGGTCCAGTGTAGTTGAACACGATAACCTCAACGAGGTACTGTTTGTCAGAGATATTCGATGCGGCAGTTGCTGCTGACTCCACCTGCTGGGCACCGCAGAACAAGGGCAGTGCAAGTAGTAGCAGCGAGGTGAGAATCCGTGACTTCATGCGCATAGTAAGGTTTATTGTACTGGCTCTTGATCAATACATCTTATCATTACTGAAAATTTGAGGTAACTGAATGACAGTGCGCCGTGTGTTAAGAATGGGGGATCCTCGTCTTCTGCAGATCGCACAGCCGGTCAGAGAGTTCGGCTCCAAGGATCTGAAGTCTCTGATAGAAGACATGTTCGATACTATGGAAGACTACGATGGTGCTGGTCTAGCTGCCCCCCAGATTGGAGTGCCGAAAAGAGTGGTGATATTCGGTGTAGACAACAACCCGCGCTACCCAGAAGCAGATCAGGTGCCAACAACTGTCTTGATCAATCCCGAGATAACGGTCAGTTCTTTAAAAAAGGAAAGCGGCTGGGAAGGGTGTTTGAGCGTTCCTGGTATGCGTGGAAGAGTTGACCGCTATGCGCAGATTCGCTATCGCGGGTATGACTTGCAGGGCAACGAGATTGAGCGGGAGGCAAATGGTTTTCACGCTCGTGTAGTACAGCACGAGTGTGATCACCTTGATGGAATACTCTATCCAGCAAGAATAAGTGACATGCGTTACTTCGGTTTTGAGGAGGTATTGTTTCCGGAATTTGGCGAGAATGAGCAGACAAAGGCGGCGCCGCTAGAGTAAGCCAACATCCGTTTGATCGATTCAAATCTTTCGAGTTCAGCCCTGTCATGGGTCATCGTCTTTGGCAAATCGCAACTTTATCCTTAGAGAGTTAGCTAAGGCGCAGTGCGTCCGTAACGGTGTGCAGAATTTGGATACGCTGTTCAGTATTCTCCATAGCTTCCTTAATAACTAAAGTCTGTGCGTCTTTCATTTTGAAGGCGTATGGAGCGGACTCGATCAACGCTACTAGCCTGACAGGATCAATGTTGGTGTCGGCAGAAAAAATTATTCGGCCACCCTTTGCCCCGAGATCAACCCGGCTGATACCCAAGGGACTCGTTTTAAGGCGAAGCTCGGCCAAGCGGAACAGAGTTGCAGCGCTTTGCGGCAAAGAGCCAAAACGATCAACGGCCTCGGCACGAATGTCATTTAGGTCATCCAGCGTTCGTGCGGTGCTGATGCGTTTGTACATAACCAGCCTTTGGTGCACATCCGGTAGGTAATCTTCAGGAAAAAGCGCCGGCACGTGTAGATTGATTTCCGTATTGCTGCTTGGCAGTTTTGTATGAACCAGTTCACCCTGCTTGCGCTTGATGCTGCGAATGGCGCTATCCAGAAATTCCGTGTACATGGAGAAGCCAATTTCGTCGATCATTCCGCTTTGGGATTCTCCGAGTAATTCTCCGGCTCCGCGGATTTCCAAATCGTGTGAAGCAAGAGCGAATCCGGCTCCCAGATCCTCCAGTGCTGCTATGGCCTGCAAGCGTTTGAGTGCATCGCCGGTAAGCTGTTTTCTCGGCGGGGTCAGCAGATATGCGTAAGCCTGGTGGTGGGAGCGGCCGACCCGCCCACGCAGCTGATGCAGCTGTGCCAGGCCGAAGCGGTCCGCACGATTTATGACGATCGTGTTCGCTGTGGGCACATCGATTCCGCTTTCTATGATGGTCGAGCACAATAATATGTTGAACCGCTGGTGATAGAAATCAGTCATGATGCTCTCTAGAGCTCGTTCAGGCATTTGCCCATGCGCAACCCGTATTTGAGCTTCAGGCACAAGCTGGCTCAAAATCTGGAGCTGTTTTTCGATTGTCCGAACCTCATTGTGCAGGAAATATACCTGCCCACCCCGCCTGATTTCCCGTAGACACGCTTCACGAATAGCGGCCTCATTCCATTCCCTAACAAATGTTTTAATGGACAGGCGGGCGCGCGGTGGTGTAGCGATAATCGAAATGTCGCGCAAACCGGAAAGAGCAGAGTTCAGCGTACGGGGAATTGGCGTCGCCGTCAGTGTAAGCACATCAACCTGAGATCGTAATTGTTTCAATCTTTCCTTTTGGCGAACACCAAATCGATGTTCCTCATCTATGATAACCAGGCCAAGGTTTTTGAACTTGATATCTTGCTGCAGCAGCCGGTGGGTGCCAATTACGACATCAACTTGGCCGCTGGATACAGCATCAACTGTGTTTTTCAACTGCTGCATTGTGCGAAATCTGGATAAAAGTTCGACCCTAACCGGAAAATCTGCAAAACGATCAGAGAATGTTTGAAAGTGCTGCTGTGCGAGCAGGGTCGTGGGTACTAGAATAGCGACCTGTTTGCCTGCCTGCGCCGCTAAAAACGCAGCCCGCAGAGCCATTTCTGTTTTGCCAAAACCGACATCACCGCAGACCAGACGATCCATTGGCTTGACGCTCACCATGTCATCCAATATATCGCTTATCCCCTGCTGCTGATCTGGCGTCTCCTCAAAGGGGAATGACGCAGTGAAGGCGTTGTAGCTGTCATCTGGAGGCGAGAAAGCATAACCCGCATGGCCCTGTCTCAAGGCCTGCACTTCTAATAATTCGGTAGCCACGTCGTAAGCTTTATCCCGGGCGCGACGCTTGGCTCTAATCCATTGTTCACTGCCCAGTTTATGTAAGGGTGCGGTATCCGGACTCCCTCCGATGTAGCGTGCAACTGCGGCGAGGCTGAGGATTGGTATGTACAGCTTATCGCTGTCTCTATACTCGATGACAAGAAACTCTGTTTCAATGCCGCCGGTTTCCAGTATTTTTAATCCTCTGTATCGTCCGACGCCATGGTCATCATGCACAACCGGATCGCCGTTTTTCAGTTCGGCGAGTGAACGGATGATTGCTTCCGGATCGCGCGCTGCGCTACTGCGCCGCCGCCGCTGCAGCACTCTGTTGCCGTACAGCTGGGATTCTGTGATAACGCTAATGGCGGGCTCAGCGATACGCAGACCTTGTTCCAGTTCAGACACAGTTAAACCCAGTTTGATCTGATCATTTGCAATAAAGCTGTGCCAGTCATCGCACTGTCTTACTGCAAATCCATGGTCGCTTAGAAGGCCCTGTAAAATTTCACGGCGTCCTTTGCTTTCGGCAACCAGCAGACAACGATCTTTAGTGCTCTGCAGGTATTCGATGAATGGCTGATATGGCGAATCACTCCTGGGATGTATTTGAAATTCGCAAGGTGGCTTTGTTTTTGCGGTGAATCCGCTACGCGAGCGGCGTTCGCTATCAAAGACAGACACCGTAATTCGGTCAAACATGGCCAGGGTTTCAGTTATCCGGCGCTCGTTTAAATACAGACGCTGCGGTGACAGTGCCGGTCTGTCCGCATTCAGTTGGGCAAGTTCATAGCGGTCTTGAATTTCCGCCTGCGTTTTGCTCAAGGCATCCAGCGCTGTGTCCTGCAGTATGAACACGGCTTTCCCTGGCAGATACTCGAAAAACGTGCCCGTCTGCTCGAAAAAAAGTGGTAGATAAAACTCCAGCCCGGCGGGAACCAGGCCATTGCTGACATCTCGGTACAGATCAGATTTATTCGGATCGCCGGTAAAATTAGCGCGATAGGCGCGGCGGAACTGCTTAACGCCGGGCTCATCTAGAGGCATCTCTCGCGCTGGCAGAAGCTTAATCTCCGTCACAACATCGCTCGAGCGCTGTGATTCGGGCTCAAAATATCTGATGCTTTCAATCTGGTCGTCAAAAAGATCGAGTCTGAAGGGGCGCGTGCTTCCCGTCGGAAATACGTCAACCAAACCTCCACGCACGCAGAATTCACCAGGCTCGAGAACCTGACTGACCGAATGGTAGGAAAGTGCCTGCAGCTGTTTGCTGAGCTCGTTTGTATCCAGAACATCTCCACGCTGGAGGTGGAAGCTGCGCGCATCAATGTACTGGCGAGGGGGTAGACGCTGCATAAGGCTGGCTGCTGGTAGGACCAAAATAGCGTTATTAAGTCGCGGCATTTGATGCAATACTGAAAGACGCTGAGATACGATATCTGGATGAGGCGAGAATTGGTCGTATGGCAGACACTCCCAATCCGGAAACATCAGCACGTCCTGATTTCCGCTGCTGTAAAAACGAACCTGGTCAAACAGCCGCAATGCGCTTTGCACATCGCCGGTAACAACGACAATAAGTCGACTCGCAGTTGCGCCGAGTTCCGCAATGGCGAGGCCTAAACTACTGCCATAAAGCTGATGCCAGGTGGTTTCCTGCGGCGGCGCATCAGCGTTGCTAAGCACGGGAAGCTGCAGAATTGACCTGTATCGAGACGCCGGTGTATCTGCGTCCGGCACCAAGCTGCTGATTTGTCCTGATCTCATCGGTAAGCGCGGAGTAAATAACGAGACGCTAATCCACGAAAAGATCAGCGTTTCTTAAGTAAGACATAAACTGCTCCGCTGCCGCCGTCGAACGGGCGGGCCGGGCAAATAGCCAGGACTTCATCACGTTGACAGAGCCAGTGGAACACTTTGTTTTTGAGTATCGGCTTCCTGCCGGGTGATCCACGGCCTTTCCCATGTACAACACGAACGCAGACATGGCGGGAATGACGCACTGAACTGAGAAATTTGATTAACGCAGTCCGCGCTTGAGGAACGGTACACCCGTGCAAATCGAGTTCCGCGGAAATGGTGTACTCACCACGCCGAAGTTTGCGTAAAACGGTTTTCTGTAAACCCGGCCGAAAATGTATGCGCTCATCACCTGAATCCACCTCGGCGGCAGTAAAATCCTCTGACAGTAAATCAGCAACGACCTGTTTTTCATCGCGTCGAGTCTGTTTTGGCACGGGCAGAGGGCGGTTCACATGCGGCAGCACTTTATCCTGATGAAGAACGCGAACGCCCTCCAGCGCGCGTTTGAAACTTTTACGGTCTTCGTCATGCATCACCGCAGACCTCAGTTTCCATTATCCAAGAAGCGTTCAGCATCGAGCGCTGCCATGCAGCCGGTTCCAGCCGAGGTCACTGCTTGCCGGTACACATGATCCATCACGTCCCCTGCCGCGAAAACGCCGGGCACACTTGTCGCTGTAGCATTACCATCGGTGCCGCTATGTACATTAATGTATCCGTTGGTCATATTAACTTGACCAGCAAAGATCGCGGTGTTTGGCGTGTGCCCGATCGCGATGAATACGCCATGCAGGTCAATCTTCTGCTTTTCATTGCTATGCTTGTTTTGTATGCTGATCCCGGTGACACCACTTTCGTCACCGAGCACCTCATCCAGTACATGGTTCCACATTATTTCTACGTTTCCACCGTCACCAGTACGTCCCATTAGCTTATCAACCAGCATGGCTTCCGCTCGAAATTTATCTCGCCGATGTACTACCGTCACTTTGGACGCAATGTTGGACAGGTAAATGGCTTCTTCTACTGCTGTGTTACCACCCCCAATTACGGCTACCGGCTGTTGTTTGTAGAAAAAGCCGTCGCAGGTTGCGCACGCGGAAACGCCCCGACCTTTATAAGCCTCTTCTGAGGGAAGACCTAGATATTTGGCCGAAGCGCCGGTCGCGATGATTAACGCATCACAAGAATAACCGCCGCTGTCACCCGCTACCGTGAACGGACGTTGCTCCAGATCCACTGTGTGGATATGATCAAAGATGATCTCTGTATTGAACCTCTTGGCATGCTGCAACATGCGCTCCATCAGCTCTGGACCCTGCAGTCCCTCAACGTCACCCGGCCAGTTGTCCACGTCGGTGGTTGTCATTAACTGCCCACCTTGCTCAATACCTGTGATCATCACCGGTTTCAGGTTTGCCCGAGCGGCATAGATTGCCGCAGCGTAGCCCGCAGGACCTGTCCCTAGGATCAAAACGCGACAATGTTTAGCTTCACTCATATAAAATACCTGTTGAATTTCTAGGGTGATGGCCTGATAGGTGCGATCAAAATTGCTTTTCGACTCGCGAGTTGATTATGTTACGTCATAGTCCACTAGTGAGGCAAAACGTTGAAATTTCAAGAGAGTTGACAAGATATTACGGATGAATTTGCATACAGGTGGCCCGATTTCGAGTAGTTGTATCAATGGCTCAAGCTAGACGCAGTAAATATAAGAATACGGAAGCGGTTAAGAAAATCAGCCGACTGGGTCGGGAGACGGCGTTCTTCGTCTGTTTTGCGCTGGCGCTGTATCTGCTATTGACCTTGTTAAGCTATCATCCTGAGGACCCAGCGTGGTCAAATTCTCGGGCGGGTTCAGAGATATCCAACATAGGCGGCCACGTCGGGGCATGGCTGGCAGACCTTCTGTTACATGGATTTGGCTATGTCGCTTACCTTTTTCCACTTATGCTGAGCTGGTTGGGGTGGCGCTTGTACAGACCGGATTCATCGAAGGGTGCAGGTTCGGCAATGCGCAATCTGCTGCATACGGTTGGATTTATCAGCACCATCGTCGGTGCCTGCGGACTGGAGTATCTGCACTTCAACCACATAGCATCAAACATGTCATTCTCAGCGGGGGGGGTCTGCGGCTCATTGATCAGTCAGTGGCTGATGGGGGCGTTTGGGTATGCCGGTGCAACTGTGTTTCAGCTCACGTTGTTTCTTGCCGGGGTAACGTTTTTCACCGGCTTATCCTGGTTTGGCTTAATGGATCAGATAGGGGAGTACGCCTTTAGACTGTATGATTTTATGCAGAGCAGCGTGGGATCCATAGTTGATCGGGTGGTAGGTGTCAGAGCCAGAAAAAACCGGCGGGAAAGCGTAAAGGCGATCCAGGAACGTCTAAATATCGAGCGTAAAACATCGCCAAGAATCGAACCCAAGGTTCAGGCCAGCCAGGATAGCGGACGCATGGAAAAGGAGCAACAAGCTACGACGTTTGCTGTTTCCAATTCAACCAGCACCGCCTTACCACCTCTGACATTATTGGATCCTGCGGACGACCATCAGGAAGGTTATTCCAAAGTAGCGCTGGAGACCATGTCACGCCTGGTTGAGAAAAAGCTGGCGGATTTTAATGTCGATGTGCGGGTGGTTGCTGTGCATCCCGGCCCCGTAATAACGCGATTTGAGATTGACCCCGCACCGGGGGTGAAAGCGAGCCAGATTCAGGGACTCTCTCGTGATCTTGCTCGCGCCCTGTCAACAGTCAGCGTTCGTGTAGTTGACAACATTCCGGGCAAGTCAGTTATTGGACTCGAGGTGCCGAACGAAAACCGGGAGACGGTGCGCCTGGTTGAAGGGTTGTCTTCCCGCGCCTACGAGGAGGCTAATACACCACTTGCGTTGATGCTGGGAAAGGATATCAGTGGCAATCCTGTCATTACCGACTTGTGTAAAATGCCGCACCTGTTAATTGCAGGTACGACAGGAGCTGGCAAATCCGTTTGTATTAACGCCTTGATCCTCAGCATACTTTACAAGTCCTCGTCTCAGGACGTTCGACTGATCATGGTTGATCCAAAGATGCTGGAGCTGTCCGTTTATGACGGCATCCCTCACCTGCTTGCACCAGTGGTAACGGATATGCAGGAAGCGGCGAATGCCTTACGCTGGTCCATCGTTGAAATGGATCGGCGATATAAACTGATGTCGGACCTCGGCGTTCGTAATATCGCTGGGTATAACCGTAAGATTGCTGCTGCCAGCGAAGCAGGTGAACCTATATTAAGCCCACCTACCAGTGAAGAAGACGGTGAGCGTGAACCGCTGGCGCCTTTAGCTTATATCGTGGTCATCATCGACGAGCTGGCGGACCTGATGATGGTGGTAGGCAAAAAAGTAGAAGAACTCATCACCCGGCTGGCTCAGAAGGGGAGGGCATCGGGCATACATCTGCTGTTGGCGACGCAGCGTCCATCTGTTGATGTCATAACCGGTTTAATCAAAGCAAATATTCCGTCACGTATCGCCTTCCAGGTGTCGTCCCGGGTGGATTCACGTACGGTTCTGGACCAAATCGGCGCGGAACAATTACTGGGTTATGGTGACATGCTGTATCTTCCCCCCGGAACGAGCACGCCCATCCGGGTTCACGGCAGTCTGGTCGCTGATCAAGAAGTACATCGGGTTGTGTCCCAGCTGAAGCAGTCTGGCGCACCGCAATACGAAGAGCAGGTGACAGAGGGACCACCCGCCTCGGTCGAAGTTCTGCCTGGCGAAAAGGCCAGCGAGGGGGCAATCGATGCCGAAGACGATCCTTTGTACGACCAGGCACTGAGAATTGTCACCGAGACACGGCGCGCATCTGTTTCCTCGGTACAGCGACAGCTGCGCGTAGGATACAATCGCGCTGCCCGTATGATCGAAGCAATGGAACTTGCGGGTGTAGTGGGGCCGCTGCAATCAAATGGCAAGCGCGAAGTGCTGGCGCCGCCTCCACCAGAGTAGTGCAATGGGAAAACAGAAAAATCCATGAAGAACAAGGGGTGTAATCTTGGCGAGGTCGTTGGGCAAATAAAGCAACGATCTTGGCTGAGGTATGAGTAACAGTATGCTAGGCACGCGCGGGACCGGAAAAGGGGTGGAAAATTGAGGCGAAGCAGGATCAGTACGCCAGGTTTAGGTGCATGGCTGTTACCAGTTTTTCTTTTTATTGCGCAGGCAGCATCGGCAGGACCAAACGCGATAGACAGTCTGGACAGGTTTTATAACAGTGTGCAGACATACGCTGCGCAATTTCAGCAGGTTGTGCTGGATGAAGGGCTCAATCCGATCGAAGAGAGCTCCGGGGTCATGCAGATAGCCAGGCCCGGCCGCTTTCGCTGGGACTACGAGCCTCCAAATGAGCAGAGTATTATCGGCAATGGTAAAAAAGTCTGGTTATATGACATTGAGCTGGAACAAATCACAGTTCGTTCACAAGAGCAATCTCTGGGGAAGACTCCCGCGACCCTTCTTGCCGGGGGAAGCGACATAAAATCCAATTATGACATACAGGACCTGGGCCAAAGCGGTGCTCTGTCCTGGGTAAGAATGACGCCGAGGGACGATGAAAGCGGTTTTTCTGATCTGCGCATAGGCTTTGAGAGTGGTGAAATACGCATCCTGGAATTGGTGGATGGGCTGGGCCAGACTACGCGTATCACTCTGAGTAACAGTTCGGAAAACCAAAAGATTGATACCAAACGTTTTGTGCTGGAACCGCCTGATGGGGTAGACGTGATCGATGAAACTCTGCAGTGATTAACTATCATGCATTGGGCTGCCTGCATAAATAAGGTTATTTATTTACATGGGCTTTAAGCTGCTGGCAATAGCCGGAGCAGGGGCGGTTGGGGCGCTGTTTCGTTTCGGCTTATCCCATGGCGTGCATCGACTGGCGGGGCGGGACTTTCCGTATGGGACGCTGGTAATCAACGTTGCAGGATCGCTGTTAATCGGGTATTTCTTCGTATTATTCCTGGAACGGAGCGCCGCAACTGAAGTACTGCGCCTGGCTGTGCTGGTTGGTCTGCTCGGCAGTTTTACTACGTTCTCAACATTTTCCTTGGAAACGATGAACCTGATCAGCGACGGTGACCATTTCAAGGCTGCCTTGAACATCGTGTTAAATGTGTTTCTGTGTCTGGTTGGAACATGGATAGGCATAGTCGTGGCGCGGGCGATATAAGTGCAGAAATGACTACTTCTGTTACTGTTGTCAGGGTTTACCTGTCTGAGGGTGACCAGCTGCTCAAACCGCTCATGGCCAAGCTGCACGACGAGGAGGGTGTTCGCGGGGTTACCGTCTTTCGGGGGGTTAGCGGATTCGGTCAAGACGGGAAAATCCACTCCTCCAGTCTGCTCGACCTGGCAACAGACCTACCGATGGTTATAGAATTTTTCGATGAGCCCGCTAAAGTGAACTCGATTATTGATCATCTGAATCAGGTTGTTAAGCCCGGCCACATTGTGAGCTGGTCGGCGCAATTGAACGAATAAGTATCGAATAAGTATGTTGGATCCCCAGCTTTTTCGTAAAGATTTACATGGCACCGTGGAAAGACTGCGGAAGCGAAGATTTGATTTCGATATTGATCAGTATGCAGATCTGGAGAGAGTGCGCAAGGTTCTGCAAGTTGAATCTCAGGCTTTACGCAGCGAGCGCAATACAAGTTCTAAAGCCATCGGTCAAGCCAAAGCCAAAGGTGAAGATATAGCACCTTTGTTGCGCGAGCAAGATAAGCTCGGATCGGATCTGAAGTCCAAGGAACTAGAGCTCAATCAGGTACAGGAGCAGTTACAGAATCTGCTAGCGGGTGTTCCTAATTTAGCGCACGATTCAGTGCCGATTGGTGACGAGGAAAGCGAAAACCAGGAAGTCAGGGTATGGGGCGATAAGCCGAAATTTGATTTTGTAGTCAAGGACCACGTTGATTTAGGTAACAAGCTCGGCATGATGGATTTTGATACTGCCGCAAAGATTACCGGAGCACGTTTTGTTGTAATGCATAGTCATCTTGCCTGTCTACATCGCGCGTTAACCCAGTTCATGCTGGATTTACATACAGGTGAGCATGGCTATGAGGAAACCTACGTACCTTATCTGGTAAATCCGGAAAGTCTATTTGGCACTGGCCAATTGCCGAAGTTTGCTCAGGATCAGTTCGTAACTAAAGACGAGGGCTGGTACCTGATTCCGACGGCAGAGGTACCGGTGACTAATCTGGTACGTAACGAGATCGTTGAGGCGCAGGATCTTCCAATAAAGCGAGTTGCACATACGCCCTGTTTCAGAAGAGAGGCGGGTAGCTATGGCAAGGATACGCGGGGGATGATCCGCCAGCACCAATTTGAAAAAGTTGAGTTGGTGCAGATTGTTCATCCAGAGCACTCTTATGAGGCGCTGGAGGAATTGACCGCCCATGCCGAAGCGGTGTTGCAGAGGCTTCGGCTGCCCTATCGCGTGGTCAGCCTTTGCACCGGGGATTTAGGCTTTGCCTCAGCCAAGACCTACGATCTGGAGGTCTGGATCCCAAGCCAGAATCGCTATCGGGAAATTTCATCGTGCAGTAACTTTGAGGCATTCCAGGCGCGTAGAATGCAGGCCCGTTTCAAGCAGCCGGGGCGACAGGGCAATGAACCAGTCCATACGCTCAACGGCTCCGGCCTGGCGGTGGGTCGTACGCTGGTGGCGGTGATGGAAAACTACCAGCAGCATGACGGTACAATCGTCGTTCCCCAGGCCTTGGCCCCTTATATGCGCGGGATTTCCGCACTGCAGCCGATACGTTAGATGCGTTAATCACAGTACAGGGATCGCAGCGATCGGAGCGATCGGAGCGGCGGGGCAAACGAGCGCGTAACAGACAAGCCGCTTGTTAACCATGCTAACCATTTAATATAAAGAGATCGATGAATGTTAAGTAAATGTAAAAAGGATTAAAGACTTTGAGCTACTATGGCAGAAAAAGAATATTGGTTACCGGCGGCGCCGGATTTATCGGTTCACATTTATGTGAAATGCTGCTCAGGCAAGGGCACGAAGTTTTATGCGTTGACAACTTTTATACCGGCGATAAAAGAAACTTAGGCTGGTGTCGAGAGCATGAAAATTTCGAGCTGCTCAGGCATGACGTGACCTTTCCACTGTACGTCGAAGTCGATCAAATCTACAATCTGGCCTGCCCCGCTTCACCCATTCACTATCAGCACGATCCTGTGCAGACTACGAAAACGAGCGTGCACGGCGCAATCAACATGCTCGGCCTGGCGAAAAGACTTAAAGCCAGGATTCTTCAAGCCTCTACCAGCGAAGTGTACGGAGACCCGCTGATGCATCCGCAGAGAGAAGAATACTGGGGAAATGTCAATCCAATTGGTACACGCGCCTGCTACGATGAAGGTAAACGCTGTGCGGAAACGTTGTTTTTTGACTATTATCGACAGCATAGGCTTGCCATTAAAATACTCAGAATTTTCAATACCTATGGACCGCGCATGCACCCCAACGACGGACGGGTCGTGTCAAATTTCATTGTCCAGGCGCTGCGCTCGCAGCCGATCACCGTTTACGGAGAAGGCAGTCAGACGCGATCGTTCTGCTACGTGGACGATCAGTTGGAGGTGATGGTCGGCCTGATGAACACTGCGGACGATTTTATTGGTCCGCTAAATGCCGGCAATCCAGAGGAATTCTCAATCAATGAACTTGCTCAGCTCACCATTGAGTTAACTGGCTCCAAGTCAAAAATCGTGTACAAGCCCTTGCCGAAAGATGATCCCACACAGCGTTGTCCGGACATTGCCCTGGCTGCTAAGCATTTAAATTGGAAGCCGAAAATTCCGCTGCGCGCCGGTTTGCAGAAAACGATTGCATATTTTGACGATTTGCTGTCGCGCGAGGCGGTCTAGTCCAGTCACAGCACTTAATTAATGTAACTGTTTTGTTTAAACAACCCCTCCAGCACGATATACTCCAGCCGTTACCAGCGAAAAAGCGCAACGATTTTTTCGCTTAAAAGGGGGTTACTCAATTCATGTGCTGCCGTCATCTCATTGGTCACGGAGGCGAACGGGTATTCCCTGGTGTGGGGTTGGGCAAGCGGAATCGGCTTATTAAGCTAACAAAATTTTTTTAACTTTGCAGGTTTGTAGCTAAACTGAGTTTATGAATATCTTGGGGATATCGGCGTTTTATCATGACAGCGCGGCCGCGCTTGTCCGTAGCGGAGAGGTCACGGCCGCCGCGCAGGAGGAGCGCTTTACCAGGAAGAAACACGATTCTGGATTCCCGGAAAATGCGATCAGCTACTGTCTGCGCAGCTCCGGGCTTGAAATTACGGACGTAGATCAGATCGTGTTTTATGATAAACCACTGGTCAAGTTTGAGCGCCTGCTGGAGACCTACGTGGCCTATGCGCCAAAAGGATTTCAGTCCTTTCTCATGGCGATGCCGGTGTGGCTGAAAGAAAAGCTGTATCTCAAATCACTGCTGAGAAAGAACTTATCCAACCTGGGTCAAGTCAAGGCTAAGAGTCTACCTCCCCTTCTATTTACAGAGCATCACCAGTCGCACGCCGCCTCGGCGTTCTTTCCAAGTCCGTTCGAATCCGCCGCCGTAGTCTGCATGGACGGCGTGGGCGAATGGGCAACCACGTCGGTCTGGCTGGGTGAGGGAAATAATCTTGTGCCGCAGTGGGAGATAGACTTTCCCCACTCTCTGGGCCTGTTGTACTCAGCTTTTACTTACTACACCGGTTTTAAAGTGAATTCCGGTGAATATAAGCTGATGGGGCTGGCACCATATGGTGAGCCGAGGTATGTGGGCAAAATCAAAGACAATCTCATCAATATAAAGGAAGACGGAACGTTTCGTCTCGATATGGATTATTTCAATTATGCCACTGGTCTGACTATGACCAACCACGCATTTTCCCAGCTGTTCGACGGCCCGCCGCGTGAACGGGAATCAGAGGTTACGCAGAAAGAAATGGACATCGCGGCCTCGATCCAGAAAGTGACGGAAGAGGTCGTTATCAAGATTGCGCAAACGGCACGTAAGGAGCTGGGCGCTGAAAATTTGTGCCTGGCCGGCGGCGTTGCTCTGAACTGTGTGGCCAATGGCAAGCTGCTGCGGAAAAAAATATTCAAGGATTTATGGATCCAGCCAGCCGCCGGCGATGCTGGTGGAGCGGTTGGAGCCGCGCTGGCCTGCTGGTATCAATATCATAACAAGCCGCGGACGCTGAACGGCCGCCGTGACGGAATGAAAGGCGCGTATCTGGGGCCAACGTATACCAATGCCGACGTTGAAATTGAGCTCAACCGGTTGAGCGCTGTCTACGAACGGTTAGACGACGATAAGCTATTTGTTAAGCTGGCCGAAATACTTGCTAACGAAAATGTTGTTGGATGGTTTCAGGGACCAATGGAGTTTGGGCCGCGCGCACTGGGCGGGCGGTCCATCATTGGCGATCCGCGCAGCAGTAAAATGCAGTCTGTGATGAATCTGAAGATAAAGTACAGGGAGTCTTTCAGACCCTTTGCTCCAGCCGTCCTCGCTGAAAAGGTGTCGCAGTATTTTGAGATCGATGAAGTCAGTCCGTATATGCTGTTGGTTGCGGATGTCAAAAACGAACTCCGGCTGGAGATGACCGAGGAGCAGAAGAAGTTGTTTGGGATAGACAAGCTCAACGTGCCGAGGTCCCAGCTGCCCGCCATCACCCATGTAGATTACTCTGCGCGCATCCAGACCGTGGAAGAAGAGACGAACCCAAGGTTTCATCAATTGTTGCGGCAGTTCGAGGCGCAAACAGGATGCGGTGTCCTCATCAATACTTCGTTCAATGTCAGAGGTGAACCCATTGTATGCACACCGGAGGATGCCTATCGTTGTTTCATGCGCACCGAAATGGATTATTTGGTTATAGAAAACTGCCTTCTAGCCAAAGACCGGCAACCGAAGTGGGAAAAGGATGACAGCTGGAAAGAGGAGTTCGAGCTAGACTGATGGAAGCCATCCCAGAACTAGACAAAAGAGGGCTGCGCCAGTTCGGATTCACCTTTGGCGGCATTATTGCCGGATTATTCGGTCTGGTCATACCCTGGCTGTTTGGGCTCAACTTCCCTTACTGGCCGTGGGCTATCTTGCTTATATTTGCCGTTTGGGCCTCGCTGGCACCCGGTACAATCGAGCCGTTCTACAAGCTGTGGATGCGGTTTGGGTTGGTTCTTAATTATGTGATGAGTCGAGTTATTTTGGGTGTCGTTTTTTACGCCGTGGTTCTACCGACCGGTTTGATCATGCGCCTTAAAGGCCGCGATCCCATGAGCCGAGGCTTCGACGACAATGTGAAAAGTTATCGCGTAAAACATGAAAATCCAAACACCAATCAAATGGAGAAACCGTTTTAACCATGGGTGAATTCTTCAAAGATCTATGGGACTTTATGCGGGTACGCAAGAAGTTCTGGCTGGCACCGATTATTATTGTATTGTTGCTACTGGGTGCATTATTAATTTTCGCTCAGGGGTCCGCCGTTGCGCCTTTCATTTACACCATATTTTAACGAACGGCGGTGCGTTTAGCCGCCTACGCCGACCGGTGCTGGCAAGTGTGGGGCCACCAAGCTGATGATTGTAAAAAGTCAATGAGGTCGGCTGGAGGCAGTAATACGATCGGTTGAGTTACCAGTCAGCCGGAAAAAAACCCCGCTTAAAGCGGGGTTTTTCATTTGTGCAACGCGCTTGTCAGTTATTCGTCACCGCCAAACACACCCAGCAGATGCAACAGGCTTAAAAATATATTATAGATGGAGACGAATAAGGTCACCGTTGCCATGATGTAATTAGTCTCGCCACCGTGCACGATCTCGCTTGTCTGGTACAGAATCAGCCCTGACATCAGCAAGATAAACATTGCCGAGACCGCAAGTGACAGTGACGGCACTGAAAACAGCGCGGCGCCAATGCCTGCCAGAAATGCGACCAGTATCCCCGCGAAGAGGAAGCCGCCTAGAAAGCTGAAATCTTTCCTGGTAGTCAGAACATAGGCGGAAAGGCCTAAAAAGATCACGCCCGTGCCTCCCATCGCCATCATGACCAGCTGGTGACCATTTGGTAGAGCGTTAAGGTAATAACTGACTATGGGTCCCAGCGTCAGTCCCATAAAGCCGGTTAAAGCAAAAACGAACAGCAGGCCCAGGCCCGAATTTCTGAAGCGAGTGGTCAGGAAAAGCAAACCAAAATATCCGACCAGCGTAAGCAACAGGCCGGGGTGGGGCCAGTTAAACGCCATCGACAGCCCAGCTACTGCCCCACTGAAAAGTAAGGTCAGTGAGAGCAGGGCATAAGTATTTTTCAATACTTGATTTACCTCGATCCCGCTGATAGCCGGTCGAGATATGACAACTTGCTCTCTATTCATTAAAGCATCACCTCGTTTGATTAAGTAACTATTCCAGTTAGAGTGTTGGTATCCACTATGGTTCAAGCTTACGGAACTCGCGGAAAATATCAAGTTACTAAAGCTTAACATTTTCTGCAAATCCAATGATTTAGAGGAAAAATGGGGTTTCTTGAGGTGTTCTTCAAGGCCCTCGAGGGGCGCCTGAGGTTTGCCAGGGTTTTTTGAGATGCTAGGCGCGATGACGTTTTGCAGTTCACCGTGCACAGTAGAAGCCGGGGTACCCGGGATAATGACAACAACCTGTCTTTAAGTTGCAGCCAGTTACCAAATCCATGACAATGCTTTTAGCAGTCAGACGAGCGTCCAGCGCCCCGTCGTTTGTCTTAACCTGAACGCAGTACTTCTAACGTTCCGCGATCCCAGTTCACTGCGCACGCACGCAGTAAACCGATAATTGCTATGCAAACCGAGCCGAGAAATCTACGCCCCGCAGTCTGCAGAATACTGACCGCATCGGTTTTGTTCGTTCTGTGCGCCTGGGTCTGGCAGGCCACACCGGCTCAGGCGGGCGCACGGCGAGAAAAACTAGTGTGAATGACAGGAACCCTCAATGAATCAGGTAAAGCATTTCAATATCGCGGTGGGGTGTTATGCCGGATATCGCGGGGAGGAATCACCTCGCAGCTTCTACCTTGGTGAACGCATGATCAAAGTAGAGAAAGAGCTGGATAGATGGATCGATCCAAACCACCGTTACTTCAAGGTGAAAGGTAATGATGGCGGTACATACATACTGCGCCATGACATAGAGACAGAGCAGTGGGAAATGACTCTGTTTGACGGAGGCAATCGGTCGGACACAGCCCTTTACTCGACCTGAGGTCTGCTTGAACCGGCCTGCTGTACGTGCAGATCCCCGCGTAAATCATTCAGCGTGACCAGTTTTGGTAACGTCTTAGACTTGGCGGCGTCAACTTCTCCACGCCCCTCCCGCAACTCGGGATCAATAAAAGGCAAACCCAAAGATTTATAGGACATGCATGATGTACATTGCCGCAACGCTAAAGAGGAGGGAGTATTAATCAGCATCAATAGTGATAGTCACAGCCCTGCACAGTTTGATTATTTAAAGAATGGTATTAATCAGGCACGAAGAGGGTGGTTGGAGCGAAAGGATGTAATTAATACCCGTTCGTTGCGAGAACTGCGAAAGCACCTCAAACGAACCATGGGGTAGGATTCTCCGATGAAGGATAGTGACTGTGTTCTATTTCTGCAGTGGGCACTTCCTCAGCTGCACATGCGATGGAAAGGTTTTCGAAAGGTGCGAGCGCAAGCTTGTAAGAAGGTCGCCAGGCGCATGCATCGATTGCACATAGAAAGCGTTGAACACTACCGTACTTATCTGCAAACGCATCCGCAAGAATGGGATTGGCTCGATACTTTGAGTCACATAACCATTTCCCGATTTTACCGTGACCAGGCTGTATTCACTTTCCTTGAGAGTGACATTTTTCCTGCGTTGGTAAACCGCATAACTGACCGGGAGCAGGGCGCTTTAAGGGTATGGAGCATAGGTTGTTGCTCAGGAGAGGAACCTTACTCGATCTCGCTTATGTGGAAATTGCAGTTACAGCCACGATACCCTGATGCGCGGTTAGAAGTTATCGCTACCGATGCAGACGCAAAAGTGATCAAGCGTGCCAAATCGGCCTGTTATCTTTACAGCAGTATTAAAAGCCTACCGAAGAAATGGCACCATCGGCTGTTCGATTTACGAGACGGACTTTTTTGCCTTAAGCCAGCCTACCGCGGCGACGTGCATTTTATTGAGCAGGATGCGCGAATAGCGCAGCCCGACGGATTGTTTGATCTGGTACTGTGCCGCAATCTCGTATTTACTTATTTTGATCAAGCGCAGCAACACAAAACGCTGGAGCGCATTCACGCCGCCACCAGACCAGGTGGGGTGCTGGTGATCGGTATGCATGAGAATTTACCTGAGGGGGCCAGAGAGTTTAACGTCTGTTCTGCAAACTTGCGGGTGTTCAGCAAGGGCCTGCAGTAACTGCTAGGCGGAGTGAATGACTGCTTTTATTGAGACTAAGTATGATAGGCCGATGCCGGGCCTTGTGATTTCATCGCGTCCATGTTGATTGTTAAGCTGGTGTTCTTGTTGGTGATAGCAAACGGTGCCCCGATAATCGCAAGGAACATATTGCGTCACCATTTCAAACGGCCAATAGATGGTGATATCCGTTTAGCTGATGGTCAGCCGCTTTTTGGTCCGACAAAAACAATTCGCGGAATACTATTGTCGGTGGTTTTGACTGGGGGCTGTGCGAGTTTACTTGGTTTTGGATGGTACCTTGGTTTCATAGTTGGCTTTGCGGCGATGCTGGGAGATCTTTTTGCCAGCTTTTTAAAACGCCGCTTCAAAAAACAACCAAGCAGTATGGCTCTTGGCCTCGATCAGATTCCCGAATCTCTTTTTCCGATGCTGGCCTGCAAGAATCTGTTATCTCTCACCCTGCTCGACATTATGCTGGTGGTGGTGATCTTTTTTGTGGTCGAGTTGGTGCTTTCGAAAATACTGTACAGACTGCATCTGCGCGTTAAGCCCTACTAATGAATGATGATTCATCATCAGGAACGAAGATGATGCAGTGTGATTTCAGGCAGGCAATTCAGCCGAACAGTCACCACGGAAGTGCCCATTCCGACCGAGGTATAACCAAGCATGCCCTGATACTGCCATGATCCCGACCCCATATAGCGAGGCAGGGAAGAATCCAGCGTAATGGGAATTCCGCCAGGCAGACATATTTGACCGCCGTGGGTATGCCCGCCCAGCAGAAGATCGAAGTTGGCGTTCGCCGCATCGTGATAAATTTCAGGTGTATGCGACAGCAAAATCGAAACTTCATTCGCGGGTATGCCGGCGGCAGCTTTCTCGATATTATCTACACGATAATAGTGCGCATCATCTATACCGGCAAAATGGATACGCGAGCTCTGTCGCTCAATCATGACGGATTCATTCAACAACAATCGTATGCCTATGTCTTCGAGGCCCGGTAACATACGAATAGTATCGTGATTGCCCAATACGCCATATATGGGATCTTTAAGGTGGGCCCGCACAAGCGCCATGCCCTCCAGCGTTTGCTCAATAGGGCCATATGTTTTGCCACGATAATCGCCAGTGAGTACACATGCATCGTAATCGATTTCATGCAACAGCTCGATCAATCTATGGACCGCCGCTTCATTTCTATCCACATGCATGTCACTAATCTGTAGTATGGTATATCCATGAAATGCCTGAGGAAGAGCCGAAATTTTTACATCATTATGCTGAATGTTTATGCTGGCGGCGTTTCTGCGGCCACGCCAGTACAGTCCGCTAAGCTGTAAAACAAGACGAATCAAGGAGTGCACTGAATACCAGTTTTCAATGTGGAAAAAATTTAAACCTCCACCAAAGACACGCTGCTCATTTTCATTTTCAATGTCGAGTCGCTGCCTCGCGTGTGTCCTGCCAAGGCGTTTTTCCAGTCTGTCGCTAATGTCATCGCTCATGATTGGTGAAGAATAAAAATAAGACGAAGCTATTAATTTTCCATGGATTGTGTGCAGGCAAAAGCTCGATCCTGAAGCCGCATGACATTAGATAAAGAGATTAATGCAAATCAACTGAGGAATCATGTCTATACGCTCGCATCAGATATTGGTGAGCGCAACGTTTTCCAGCCAGAGTCTCTGCATGCTGCCGAGAAGTATATTACCTTGACATGGCAGCGACAGGGATACTCCGTCACCCGCCAGACTTATGAGGTTCGAGGCGTACAATGCGCCAATCTTTTCATTACCCGTCGTGGCAGCTTCGCCTCGAATGAGATGATCCTGATTGGTGCGCATTATGATTCAGTCATTGGCTGCCCCGGGGCGAACGATAACGGCAGCGGTGTTGCTGCACTATTGGAGCTTTCAGATTTATTTACATGCTGCAATCCCAACGTCAACATACGTTTTGTCGCCTTTGTAAATGAAGAACCACCGTTCTATTTCTGGGGCCAAATGGGCAGTGCTGTTTATGCCAAAGCGGCACGCAAACGCGGCGATAATATTCGCTTTATGGTCGCTCTGGAAACCATTGGCTACTACAACAATACCCTGGGAAGCCAGCGTTATCCGCCGCTGTTCAAATTCTTTTATCCAAACCGGGGGAACTTCATTAGTTTTGTTTCCAACTTTCCTTCGCGCTCATTAATGCGTAAGGCCGTACATGCTTTTCGCGCTGGGTCCACTTTTCCGATTCAGTATGTTTCCACTTTTAGTTGGATTCCGGGCGTGGCCTGGAGCGATCACTTGTCCTTTTGGCGGCAGAGATATCGCGCCTTTATGGTGACGGATACCGCTTTTTATCGCTATGATTTCTACCACACCGCTGAGGACACGGCTGACAAACTTTGCTATAAGCCGTTTGCGCAGTGCTGTAACGGTTTGTTTCGCTGCTTTGCAGCGCTGGCCAGCAAACGATAGCGGCAAAGGTGCGATGCTAAAATAGCGAGTCGTTTCGGCGCTCCGCTGTTATTTCAAAAACACGGCGGTCGCGTGTGAACCTTCTTCGTCCTGCTCTTCGCTGAAGCGTACCTCGTCGCCAATTGCCAAATCGGTAAACTTGGCATTAGCCACGCTGTTACGATAAAAATACACCTCCCGCCCCTCAGGGGTACTGATAATCCCGCGATTTTCTTCCGGCATTAATCTAGACACGCGACCATGTGGCGGGACCTCATGCGTTTTTACCTTACCCCTCTGGATCCTGCTGTAATCTTCCAGCTGCCGCCGCATGGCATCAAAGGCATCGCGGATCGACACGTAGACATCCTCGTGGGCATGATGTTCATCAGGCTCCCTCGTCACCACTAATTCTTTGCCTGGTACGGTAACATCAATGCTCACTTGATACAGGTTGCCTTTATGTTTGTGCTTGTGTGCGGGTTCAACTACCACCCGACAGCTCATAATAAGGTCATAAAATTTGTCCAGCTTCTTCGCCCGTTCTCGTATTTTCGTCTCGATCGCATCAGAGTGTTCCATGTGTCTAAAACTAATTTGCAATTGTGACTGCACTTCAACCTCCCGCTTACCATATTCAACTAGCCGCTCAATATAAAAAAACATGGAGGCGATCGCCCTAAAAGAAAGGCAAAAATGTGTTCTTTAGGCGCATATTTTGATGCAGATCAAATTTTTAATGCGTCTACCCCATGGGTGTACATGACCCTCTTTGGACGATTGTTTTGGGGGTTTCAAACCACCTCACCAATTCCATGTCCATCTGCATTCCACGTCCATCGGTCCAAATCGAAAGGTGCAGGAAGAAAAATACACGACAATGATCAAAATCGCGGTTACAACGCAGCGGTATAGATAAACAACCTAATCGTATTACTCGATAAACGGTGGCTTTAACAGTACTGAACCGCTACTTCTCCACTGATGATTTCCTATACTCAAGTAAGGGAAAACGCTAAGGAGTGTGCAAATGTCAGATGAAGTAATGGAGTTAAATTGGTTTCTCCGAAAAGAGCATAAAGCAGATAGTCGTTTCGATTCATCCGTTTATAAAGCTCACTTCTTTTTGAAATTTGGTACCGAGATTATCGAACACCAAGAGTTTACAAAGGACGAGCTTCTAGAAGAGATCAGGAAACTTCGTGATATTGGTGAGAGGCCAATGGAATATGAGGAGGCGCTGAGAACGTTTTCTTCGATGGAAGAGATAGACCCGATCTGCTAGAGCGATAGACTAACCCACCCGCAGCAGTATGGATAATCCTGATAGAGACCGTTTGTTGATAAACGGCAATGGGTAACTCTATCTGGGCGCTACGATTGAGTGTACGTGGACCAATGAAAAGGATTACCACCGTTGACCTCTCCGATGATCCAATATTATTGCGTTTCAGCGACCGAGGGGGAGATGATCGGTTTGAATGGATGGTGGAATATTCAATCTTGCGCTGATTATTAACTCAGAGTAAGCAAACCTACCCGCAGCGGTATAGACAATACGGATAGAAGTATTCCCAGACTCGCAATGGCTGCAGGATAGGCGTGCTATGGAACCGATGCTACTACTCCTTCTCGTCCCTCTTCTCCCTTAACTCATCGGCAACAATTTCCGAAAACTTCTCATACAACTACTTTACACGCGTGGCGTCATCCCCCCCTGCAAAACCACCTAGAGCGTAGGAGGCATTGGCGGTATACGTATATACTTCTTCTCCCTCACGATTTAGAACAATTGCATCACCAGTAATGTGATCGTCTCCAGCTAAAAAACCAATCGATAAAACGGTTTAGCGTGGTAAACTTCGCCGCCGCTGCATAGAATAATTTTCAGGTAAAAAACTCGGCACAAATTCGGCACAATAATTTGTGCCAAGTAGAGTAAAACAGAGTTAACGCGAATTAACCGGAGTTAAAACTAACCTGGAATTCTGTGGTTTTTTATCTCGGAGAGGTGGCAGAGTGGTCGAATGCGGCGGTCTTGAAAACCGTTGACCCTAACGGGTCCGGGGGTTCGAATCCCTCCCTCTCCGCCAAACAGAGCAAGTACCGCATGGACCTTTAATCATTTGAGCCGTGGTAGCATTTCCTCGAGCGATTCAACGCGCAGCAGGAGTAAATAAAAACGCTGTATAATATAATGTCGTATGCATATATCTGGAGTCAAAAAATAATAAATGTCGGACCATAGAGCGAAGGCGCTCGAGTACCACGAATATCCCGCTCCAGGCAAGATCTCGATTCGTCCCACTAAACCTTTCGAATCCGCTAAGGATTTATCTCTCGCCTATACGCCTGGCGTTGCTGAACCGGTGCGGGAAATTTTTGACAATCCGGAGAACGCATATCGCTATACCAACAAAGGCAACCTGGTAGGGGTTGTAACCGACGGCAGCGCGGTACTGGGTCTAGGCAATGTCGGCGCACTTGCCGGCAAGCCAGTGATGGAAGGTAAAGCGGTGCTATTCAAACGCTTTGCCAATATAGACGTGTTTGATATCGAAGTGACCGCACCGAGTACAGAGGCCTTTATCGAAACTGTTGCTAACATTGCCCCAACCTTTGGTGCGATTAATCTGGAAGATATCGCGGCGCCAAAATGTTTTGTGGTGGAGGAACGTTTGCGCGAACGGCTGGATATACCGGTTTTTCACGATGACCAGCACGGTACTGCGGTTATCACCTGCGCTGGGCTGCTCAATGCCCTGGAAATCCAGGGCAAGCGGCTGCAGGATGTTCGAATTGTGATATTGGGTGCCGGCGCCGCTGGTATTGCCACCACCCGGCTACTGATTGCCATGGGCTCAAAGCGTGAAAACATCACTCTGGTGGACCGAAAAGGCGTCGTCCACACGAGTCGAACGGATGTCAATATTTACAAGCAGGCTTACGCCGTCGACACCCCGGCACGTACCTTAACAGAGGCTGTGCTCGGCACCGATGTGTTCATCGGCGTTTCCGGTCCTGGGTTATTCACCGCTGAAATGTTGCGAGTGATGGCCGATCGGCCGGTGGTCTTCGCCCTGTCCAATCCTGTCCCCGAAATCATGCCGGATGAGGCTATGGCCACTCGGGACGACCTGATTTTGGCAACTGGCCGTTCGGATTTTCCCAATCAGGTTAACAATTCGCTGTGTTTTCCCTTTGTATTCCGGGGTGCTTTGGATGCGCGCGCGACGCGTTTCGATCAAAACATTTTGATAGCGGCTACCTACGCGTTAGCAGACATCGCCAAAGAACCGGTTCCGCAGGAAGTACTAGCCGCCTATGATCTTACCGAGTTGTCCTTTGGTAAAGACTATATAATTCCAAAACAGTTTGATCCGCGTTTAATAGAGCGTATTCCACCGAAAGTAGCACAGGCGGTTAGGCAATCGCTGGTTTGCCATTAGTTCTTCAAGGGCTGTCAATGAAAATACACGAGTACCAGGGAAAAGAGATACTGAGAGAATATAATGTAGCCACGCCACGCGGGTACGCTTGTTTCACTGTAGATGAGGCGGTTTCAGCGGCGCACGAACTTGGCGGCAATGTGTGGGTGGTAAAAGCACAGATCCATGCCGGCGGACGCGGTAAAGGAGGAGGAGTGAAAGTCGCACGGTCGGTGGCAGAAGTAAAAGCGCACGCGCAGAGTATTCTGGGCATGAACCTGGTCACCCACCAGACTGGGCCTGAGGGAAAAGTAGTCAAACGCCTTTTGCTCGAAGAGGGTGTTGACATTGACCGTGAGCTGTACGTCGGCCTTGTCGTAGACAGAGGGACGCAGCGCGTTACGATGATGGCCAGTTCGGAGGGAGGCACTGAAATCGAAGAAGTGGCTGCAGAGACACCGGAAAAAATTCATAAAGTTTCTATCAATCCAATCGATGGTTTGTCAGAGCGGCAAGCGATTGAGCTTGCTGAAAAAGTGGGCTTGAGTAATGCAGTTCAAAATCAGGCGGGTGAATTTTTCGTATCTCTATATACAGCATTCTGGGATACGGATGCCTCGCTCGCCGAGATCAATCCCTTGGTTGTCACCAAGGACGGCGGAGTTCTGGCGCTGGATGCCAAGGTGAATTTTGATGACAACGCTCTATATCGACACAAAGAGGTCATGGAGCTGCGTGACCTGGATGAGGAGGACCTGAATGAAATTGAGGCATCCAAGTTTGGTCTCAACTATATCTCGCTGGATGGAGACATAGGATGCCTGGTTAACGGAGCGGGCCTGGCCATGGCCACCATGGACATTATCAAGCTTTATGGCTCCTCTCCGGCCAACTTTCTGGACGTCGGCGGAGGGGCAACCGCAGAGCAGGTGACGGAAGCATTCAAGATTATGTTGCGCAATCCCAAACTAAAGGCAATTCTGGTGAATATTTTCGGGGGTATCATGCGCTGCGATGTCATTGCTGAGGGTTTGGTCAACGCTGCCCAGGAAGTGAATTTGAGTGTGCCTTTGGTCGCCAGATTGGAAGGCACCAACGTAGAACGTGGACGTGAAATCATCGAGGAATCTGGAATTGCGATTACGGTGGCGACAGATATGGCGGATGCGGCAGAAAAAGTCGTGGCTGCGGCACAGGGGTAGGACGGTATGTCGATACTGATTAACAAGAACTCAAGAGTGCTCACACAGGGAATTACCGGTAAGACGGGCAGCTTTCATACCAAACATTCCGTCGAATATGCTTTCGGTCGAGACTGTTATGTGGCTGGGGTAACTCCGGGTAAAGGCGGAGAAACGTTGGAGGGCGTTCCAGTTTACGATACCGTGGCTGAAGCAAGGGAAAAAACCGGAGCCAATGTCTCAGTGGTCTATGTGCCGCCACCGTTCGCTGCTGCCGCCATCGATGAGGCCGTTGCTGCTGATATTGACGTGGTCATTTGCATAACCGAAGGAATTCCGGTTAAGGATATGATCTTGACCCGTTATAAAATGCGTGACGCGCGCACCGTGTTGGTTGGACCAAACTGCCCCGGTGTGATCACGCCGGATGAGGTTAAGATAGGAATCATGCCAGGCTACATCCATAAGAAAGGCCCTATAGGCGTCGTCTCGCGTTCAGGCACGCTGACCTATGAAGTTGTGGATCAATTAACCCGCCTGGGCCTCGGTCAATCTACCTGTGTCGGTATCGGCGGCGATCCGGTAAACGGCGTCAAGCATCTGGACGTCATGGAAATGTTTAACGATGATCCTGAAACAGAGGGGGTCGTTATGGTCGGTGAGATCGGCGGCAGTGACGAAGAAGCTTGTGCGGCCTGGGTAAAGGAAAACATGAACAAGCCGGTGGTCGGCTTCATTGCCGGTATAACGGCACCACCGGGTAAGCGCATGGGCCACGCTGGTGCAATCATCTCCGGTGGAAAAGGAGCCGCGGCAGAAAAAATAGCGGCGATGGAGGATGCCGGTATCGCGGTTACTCGCAATCCGGCGGATATGGGTAAGATGATGAAAGAGGTGCTGGCTTAAGTTCTGCTATTACGCGAGGTGGGCCCTTAGCCTGTGCGCATGCGGGAGATGCGCCTGACGATAGATCAAATCAGACAGGCCAGTATGGACTCAACGCTTTCTCTGGCGTCGCCAAACAGCATTCTGGTGTTGTCTTTGTAAAACAGTGGATTATCGACCCCAGCGTAGCCTGTTGCCATGCTGCGTTTGGATACCACTACGGTGCCCGCCCGCCATACTTCTAACACCGGCATACCTGCTATTGGACTGTCCGGATCCTCCTGGGCGGAAGGATTGACGATATCGTTGGCGCCGATGATCAACACGACATCGGTTCGGTCGAGATCCGCATTGATCTCGTCCATCTCTAGCACAATATCATAAGGGACTCGAGCTTCAGCCAGCAGAACATTCATGTGCCCTGGCATGCGACCGGCTACGGGATGAATACCGAAACGAACCTTCACGCCGGCATCCCGCAGCCGCTGTGTGACGTCCGATACAGTGTGCTGGGCCTGGGCTACGGCCATGCCGTAGCCGGGAACGATAACGACCTCCTTGGCGCTTTTCAACATCTCCGCTACCTCTTCAGCGGTGGTCGCCTGTACTTCTCCCGCCTCTGTGCTGCTGCCGCCGCCCGTCGTCGTTCCGAACCCCCCCATGATAACGCTGACGAATCGGCGGTTCATTGCCCGGCACATGATGTAGCTCAAAATTGCGCCGCTCGACCCGACCAGCGCACCGGTAATGATCAGCAGGTCATTGGACAGCATGAATCCTGTTGCCGCCGCGGCCCAGCCGGAATAGCTGTTCAACATGGAGATAACAACTGGCATATCGGCACCGCCGATGGCCATGACCATATGAACACCAAAGGCGAAGGCGATAAGGGTCATGATGGTGAGCACCATCACCCCGGTGCCGGCGGATTCCGCATCGAGAAACCAGCTTCCCAGCCAGATGCAGGCGAGGCCCGCGGCCAAATTGATCCAATGCCGCGCCGGCAGAAGCAGGGGCTTACTCATGATTACCCCCTGCAGTTTGCCGAACGCAATCACCGATCCGGTAAATGTGACCGCGCCGATCAGGACGCCCAGATAAATCTCGACGTTATGGATTGTGGCTTCCACACCCTCGAAATGCATCGTCGGATCGACGTAGGTAGCAAACCCTACCAGCACCGCGGCCAGACCCACAAAGCTGTGCAGTATGGCTACCAATTGCGGCATCTGAGTCATCTGCACCCTGACAGCGACCACGGCGCCTATCGTCCCTCCAATCAGCATCATCACAATGATGACGCCGAGGTTGGAAACCTGATCGCTGGCGATGGTGGCGAAAATGGCGATGGCCATGCCGACGATGCCGTATACGTTGCCACGTCGAGCCTTTTCCTGGTGACTGAGACCACCAAGGCTCAGGATGAACAGAATGCTGGCGGCAATGTACGAGGCGGTGAGGGCTCCACTTGGCATGGCTCGGTCTCTGACGTAGTTTTACTTGCGGAACATCTTCAACATTCGCTGGGTCACCAGGAACCCACCGGCTACATTAACCGTCGCGATCAGAATCGATACCGCGGCTAGAAACATCACGCTGACGGAGTCGGCTCCCACCTGCAGCAGCGCGCCGATAACGATAATACCGCTGATGGCATTGGTTACGCTCATCAAAGGCGTGTGTAAAGCAGGCGTGACGTTCCATATCACCTGCCAACCAATGAAGCAGGCCAGGACGAAAACGGTGAAGTGGGCCATAAAAGAGGGTGGGGCAACGGTCCCCAGGCTGAGAATCAAAACCACGCCGACGGCCAACAAGGCCAGGGAAACATAGCCGCTGGGCTTTTTAACCTCGCTTACGGGAGCCGGAGACTGCAGTTTCTGCGGTTTGGGTATGGCCGCGATCGGGATTGGCGGATCAGGCGGCCAGGTTACCTCGCCATCCCTGATCACGGTGACACCGCGAATAACATCATCTTCCATATGTACTTCCGGTTGACCATCCTTGTTTGGTGTCAGCTCGGTCAACAAATGCCGCAGATTAGTCGCGTACAGCTGGCTCGACTGGGCGGGCAAACGACTGGGCAGGTCGGAATAGCCTACGATCGTGACCCCATCGTGCTGGATGACTTCGCCGGGTTTGGTCAACTCACAGTTTCCGCCCTGCTCTGCAGCCAGGTCAACAATAACGCTGCCGGTTTTCATCGCCTCGACCATATCCGCAGTAATCAGCCTGGGAGCCGCTTTCCCCGGTATCAGCGCCGTGGTGATGATGATATCGACGTCTTTGGCTTGAGCCATGAACAAGTCCATTTCGGCTGCGATAAAAGCAGGGCTCATCTCTTTGGCATAACCGCCCGCACCACCGCCTTCCTCCTCGTAATCGAGCTCGAGGAATTCCGCCCCCATGCTTTCGATCTGTTCTTTTACTTCGGCCCGTGTATCGAAGGCGCGAACGATTGCGCCTAAAGCGTGCGCCGTACCTATGGCAGCCAGCCCGGCAACGCCGGCGCCAATGATCAGGACCTTTGCCGGCGGGACCTTACCTGCGGCGGTTACCTGACCGGTAAAAAAACGCCCAAAACAATAGCCAGCTTCTATTACTGCACGATATCCGCTTACATTGGACATAGAGCTTAAGGCGTCGAGCTTCTGCGCGCGGGAAATGCGGGGTACGGCATCCATAGCCATGACGGTGGCGCCGGTTGCCCTCATCTGGTCCATCAGCTCAGGATTCTGCCCCGGCCATATGAAGCTGATCAGGATTTTACCCGGGGCCAGCAATTCCGCTTCGTGTATATCCAATTGTGAATTGAATTCCGGCGCTCTGACTTTCAGAATAATGTCCGAGGATTCCCATAGTTGCCGGCAATCTGCAACGATTCCCGCTCCGCTTTGTTTGTAGTCCTCATCGTTGAAGCTGGCCAGTGCACCTGCGCCAGTTTCAACGCTCACCTCATAGCCGAGTTCAACCAGCTGTTTGGCTACGTTAGGCGTCGTGGCTACTCGACTTTCATCAGGATGAATTTCTTTTGGGATTCCAATCTGCATGAAATTTTATTTATAAGTGTACGTGCAGTCTGTCTGTTGACGGGACGCCGGGAGACCGTCGATTTCGCCCCAGGTTTAGGATAGAGCAATAAAATCAGAGGGAGGTGAACACCCCTAAATCTGCTGATCGAGTATAGAACTGGCGTTGTTGCAAAGCAACAGATGAAAACGCCTAGGCTACCCGGAGAGTCGCCCCCTGCAACAGTTCGCGTGATACCGGGTCGTTGTCGGTAAACGCAGCTGCTATACCGTTTTTATCCTGGCGCACTACCTCTGCTGATAGCCGCAGCCAGCGGCGGTAACGTCCATCTACAATGGGGAATACCATGTCAATGGGCATGCGCGGAACCAGGTTCCTACTGCTGGTCTTGATGAATACCCCGTCCGGCCCAAGGTCGGTTACTTTGCCGCTGGCCCAACCCGCATCGTCGTTATATATCCTAACCTTCATGCTCGCGTCGGTGCGCTGTGCCCGTCGCCGGTGCCCTTTGTAGCGGGCGGCAGATTCCTCGATTTCAATTGTATCCTTATACAGATTCAGGTCACTCGGAAAGCGGGTAAATTTGAACTGTACCTCACCGATATGAATGAGGTCGCCTTCGCGCAGCAGGCTTGAGCGTACTGGGCGGGAGCCTACCCGAACGCCATTTTTGGAGTTGTTGTCAAACACTGTGAAGGTTCCGTTTCTATTGCGCACGAGCTCTGCATGAAAACGGGAAACGGATTTATCGCTCAAGCGAAGGTCGTTGTGCGGATGGCGACCGATACGGTATACCTCACGTGCTACGTTGAACCTGCTTAATCGCTTGCCAGCGATTCGGTAAAGGTAGGCATAGGGATGGGCGGGTCTGCCTGAACCGTGCCGCCATAGCCAAATTACGAGGCCCAGAAGGAGGGCAATGACAATCCATTGGCCGATAACTAAACCCGGCATGCTGTTGTCGCTTGATGATTGAGCCCAGCAGATTTGGGGGTAAATGCAGCCAACGAATGCTCCCTTCCCGAACCACGGTGTTCGGGGTACGCTCATGATCACACCCCTGATTCACTGATTAACCCTAATTCTAGCAACTTTTAATATTAAATCAGGGGATTTGTCATTTCATGACCGGCAGGGCCCGATATGTCGCGTAAGCACTCTGTTCGATGTTGTTGATACCAAATCAAATTCAATTGAGGTATGCTCCGCATCCCTCTAATTTATTTAGAAAAATATGGAAACTACCGCATTAACTGAGCTGGCAAAAAGTCTAAAGGAGCGAACCGAATCCTTGAGGGGGTATCTTTGACTACGACGCTAAAAAAGAGCGCCTGGAGGAGGTAAACCGCCAGCTGGAGCAACCGGATGTGTGGAGTGATCCCGTTACGGCGCAGGAGCTGGGCCGCGAACGGGCGAAGCTGGAGCGCGTAGTAGACACGTTGGGCGATGTGGATCGGGGCGTCACGGAGGCTTGGGACTTACTGGAGCTCGCCAAAGAGGAGAGTGATTCCGATTTGCAGAACTCCATAGAGCGGGATTTGGTTAAGCTGGAAAAGGTGCTGGCAGACCTCGAATTCCGCAGGATGTTCGGCGGTGAGATGGACACGAGCAACGCGTTCATCGACATCCAGTCCGGCTCCGGCGGTACTGAAGCGCAGGACTGGGCGGAGATGCTGCTGCGCATGTATTTGCGCTACTGTGAGCGAAAAGGGTTCGCAGCGGAACTGGTCGAAGTTTCAAGCGGAGAGGTAGCCGGAATAAAAAGCGCAACCGTTAAAGTCACTGCCGAATACGCTTATGGTTACCTCAAAACGGAGACTGGGATTCACCGCCTGGTGCGCAAATCTCCATTCGATTCGGGTAACCGCCGGCACACCTCTTTTGCCTCGGTCTACGTCTACCCCGAAGTCAGCGACGATATCGAGATTGAAATCAATCCCGCTGACTTGAGGATTGATACCTACCGGGCCAGCGGTGCCGGTGGACAGCACGTCAATCGAACGGATTCAGCCGTTCGCATCACGCACCTGCCCAGCGGTATCGTGGTGCAGTGCCAGAACGATAGATCGCAACACCGTAATAAGGATGCGGCTATGACCATGCTGCGGGCGCGCATATATGAGGCTGAAATGCACCGGCGGCGTGAGCAGCAGCAGCAGCTGGAGGACAGCAAAGCGGACATAGGCTGGGGACAGCAGATCCGGTCCTACGTATTGGACCAGTCCCGGATCAAGGACTTGAGAACAACGTTAGAAACGGGCAATACGCAAGCGGTTCTGGACGGAGATCTGGATCTGTTTATCGAAGCCAGCCTCAAGGCGGGCGTTAAAATTTAAATAAACTATTTTATAAAGTAATAGTAATAAACTATTGTTTAAAATAAATAATTTACAATGAGCCAGAATTCGGATAACGAACAAATTGCCCTGCGTCGCGCAAAGTTAGCGGCCCTGCGCGAGCGAGGCAACCCTTACCCCAACGACTATCGACCGCAGGGTCTCGCCAGCAGGCTGCACGGGCAATGCGACGATATGGACGCGGCGGCCCTGGAGAAAGCAGCGATCACGGTCAGCGTAGCCGGTCGCATGATGAGCCGGCGGATCATGGGTAAGGCCAGTTTTTGCCATCTGCAGGACCGTACTGGACGTATTCAGCTCTTCATTCAGCGCAATGAAGTCGGGGAAGACTTGTACAGTGATTTTAAAAAGTGGGATATCGGCGACATTCTAGGTGCCGAGGGACGCTTGTTTAAGACCAAAACCGGTGAACTGAGCATCCGGGTGAGTTCGCTCAGGCTGCTCACCAAATCATTACGCCCGCTGCCAGAGAAGTACCATGGCATAAGCGATCAGGAACTGCGTTACCGCCAGCGCTATCTGGATCTGATTATGAACCCGGAAAGCAGGCGGGTGTTCGAAATCCGAGCGGCTGCGGTGAACGCGATCCGCCAGTTTTTGATCGATCGCGACTTTTTAGAGGTAGAAACACCGATGATGCAGGTCACCCCTGGTGGGGCGGTGGCCAGGCCGTTTGTTACTCACCACAATGCGCTGGATATGGATCTTTACCTGCGCATTGCACCGGAGCTTTATCTCAAGCGCCTGGTTGTGGGCGGTATCGAACGCGTGTTCGAGATCAACCGGAATTTTCGCAATGAAGGGATCAGCACCCAGCATAATCCGGAATTCACCATGCTCGAGTTTTACCAGGCCTATGCGGATTACCGAGACTTCATGGACCTGACCGAGGCTATGATGCGCGACGTTTGCTCTGCAGTGATGGGAAAGATGGAAATCCAATATCAGGGTGAACATTTCGATGTATCCCAGCCCTTTGAGCGGATCACGCTGAAGGATGCGGTGATGCGCTGCAATAAGGATCTGAACGAGGTGGACATTGAGGATAGGGACAAGCTGGCGCGGTACGCGCAGCGGCTGGGTATCCAGATTAAGCACAGCTTTGGAGTGGGCAAAGTGCAGACTGAAATTTTCGAGAAAACGGTTGAGCATACGCTGCGCATGCCGACATTTATCACCCATTACCCGGTCGAAGTATCACCGCTTTCGCGCACCAGCGACGATGTCCCGGACGTGGCGGACCGGTTTGAACTGATCATCGCCGGGCGGGAAATTGCCAACGGATTCTCCGAGCTGAACGATCCGGAGGATCAGGCGCAGCGATTCCAGAACCAGGTCCGCCAGCGTGAAGGCGGAGACGAGGAAGCGATGTATTACGATGCCGATTATGTGCGGGCTCTTGAATACGGGCTGCCGCCAACGGCCGGAGAGGGTGTCGGCATCGATCGTTTGGTGATGCTGCTGTCAGACAGCGCGTCTATCCGCGATGTGCTTTTCTTCCCACATATGCGCGCCGAATCTAATCAATGACGCGCATGCCGCGACCGTTCGCGCCCATACTAATTCTGCAATGACGCTGCCCCTTCCCTTTTTTATTGGCCTGCGCTACACCCGCGCCAAGCGACGCAACCACTTTATTTCGTTTATCACGCTGACCTCCATGCTTGGTGTTACGCTGGGGGTGTGGGCGCTGATCACCGTACTGTCCATAATGAATGGTTTCGAACGAGAGCTGCGCGGTCGCATTTTGGGGGTGGCCTCTCACGTGACGATCACCGGCGCTGACGGCTGGTTGTCTGACTGGCGGTCTTTGCAGGATAAAATAGAAAATACAGCGGGAGTAGCGTCGTCCGCACCCTTTGTGCTGGGTCAGGGTATGCTGACCAAGGGCAGGCAGGTCCACGGGGCCCTGATTCGGGGTATTCTGCCGGTGGCGGAACGGAAGGTCGCCAAAATGGTGGCGGAAAACTTCACTCAGGGTGGTTGGGACGATTTGCGAGGAGGCGAATACGGCATCGTGCTGGGCCAGACTCTGGCTCGCCAGCTGGGTGTCCACCTCGGTTCCAAGGTGACCGTGGTGGCGCCCAGGGGGCAAATCACCCCGGCCGGCCTGCTGCCGCGCCTTAAGCGATTTACCGTGAGGGGAATATTCAAAATCAACATGCATGAGTACGATAGCGCTCTCGCGTTTATCCACTTGCAGGATGCGATGAAGCTGTATAAGTCTGAGTCCCAGGTGAGCGGGCTGCGCTTGACCTTGGACGACGTATTTCAAGCCCCGCTGCTGCGTCGATCCTTGATCAATTCTCTCGGAGACAATTTTCGCGTACGGGACTGGACGTTGGAACACGCCAATTTTTTTCGGGCGCTCAAAATCGAGAAGCGCGTAATGTTTATTATTCTGTTTCTCATTATCGCCGTCGCCGCTTTCAATATCGTGTCAACTCTGGTTATGGTGGTGACTGATAAACAGGCAGATATTGCCATACTGAGAACACTGGGGATGAGCCCGGGGTCCGTTATGGCGGTGTTCATGGTGCAGGGCACCGTAATCGGGATCATCGGTACGGTACTGGGCGGAGTTACTGGTGTGATTACATCGTTGAATGTAGAAACCCTGGTTCCGTTTCTGGAGAATCTGTTCAGCATCGAGTTCTTTCCAGCCGATGTCTACGTTATCAGCGACTTTCCTGCGGAACTTCATTGGAACGATGTAGTAAGGATTACGCTGGCATCATTTATTATGAGCGTCACCGCCACGTTGTATCCCGCGTGGCGGGCATCCAGAACGCAGCCTGCTGAAGCTTTGAGGTACGAGTGATGCCGGAGACATCGAAAGAGGTGCTGCGCTGTGAGGGGCTGGCTAAGAGTTTTAAACAGGCGGCGTTTGCCATTGATGTGCTGCGTAATGTCGACTTCAAGGTGGAGCGCGCGGAGCAGGTTGCGATTACTGGGGCCTCAGGCTCAGGTAAGAGCACTCTGCTGCATTTACTCGGAGGCCTGGATCTGCCCAGCAGAGGTAGAGTGTTTGTGGATGGCAAGGATTTCAGCACGCTATCCGACAGCCAGCGCGGGAGCCTGCGTAACCGCGCGCTTGGTTTTGTTTATCAGTTTCATCACCTTCTGCCGGAGTTCAGCGCATTGGAAAACGTAATCATGCCGCTGTTGATCAGGGGTGAGTCGATTGAAACGGCCCGCAGCCAGGCAGCGGATTGCTTGACTAATGTCGGCCTGAAAGACCGGGTGCACCACAAACCAGGAGAATTATCCGGTGGAGAGCGACAGCGTGCGGCCATAGCGCGGGCGCTGGTGACCAAACCGCTGTGCGTACTGGCGGACGAACCCACAGGAAATCTGGACCGGCGGACAGCAGACCGGGTCTACGGATTAATGCAGGAATTGAATCAGGATCTAGGCACCGCACTGGTTATGGTCACTCATGACCTGGATTTAGCCCAGCGCATGCAGCGCATTTTACGATTGGACGACGGCGTGCTGCACACCGAATAAGATCACTGTTCAATTTTTTTTCTGAACTTTCTCTCTTCTCGGCGGCGCTGCCAGGAACTGATCACTTTCGATTTCCACAGCGCGGTAGCCAGATAATATCCGGCGGTAGCAACCGTCAGGCCCACGATAACACAGCCGAACCATAGAGCGACGACGCGCTGACCGAGGATGTCAAGGGTCAGCTCGTCAAGGGGAACAGACGGCTGGTTCAGCAGCCAGGTACCGAGTAGATAGGGTGGCCCCCACAGCGGAATCCAGGTCAGTGGGTTCGAGATCCACACCCAGGCGATAGCCAAGGGTAGATTTGCCCGCCACAGTATGGCGCCAATCGCTGCCGGGATCATTTCAAACGGCATCGGCAGGAACGCACAAAAGATGCCAATAGCCGAAGCGCGCGCCACCGATCGGCGGTTGAAATGCCACAGGTTGGGATCGTGCATATGATCCCCCAGGAACTTCAAGTACCTGTTGCTTTTTATCTTCCCCCTTGTTGGCAGGTGTTTTTTTATCCTCTGAAACTGCATGAATGCCGGGTTATACTCTACTCTGGCCTTACCGAAATGCCACAAGGATGTAAGCTTAATGGGTACAAAGGCAGGATGCCGAATCTACCAGTGTGCAGCATGTTTCCTGGTGGGTGCTGTACTTATACAGCACGCGCCGGAGTTGCCCTCTCCTTGGTTTTTCATTCCGGGCCTGTTGTTGCTTACGCTCAGTTTGCGCTACCACTGGCTGTCACCTTGCGCCTTGCTGGTATTGGGCAGCGCATGGGCTGTTTTAAGAGCAGGATGGTTACTTAATGATTCCCTGCCACCGCATCTTGAACGTAAAGAGGTTCATATAGAGGGAGTAGTGTCATCCCTTGTCCAGCACAGCGAACGTTACATGAAATTCACCGTGGATGTCGAGTCGTTGCGCTATCTGGGACAAACATATCCTGCACCACGAAAGATTCAGCTGCGCTGGTATTACACCGATGAACAAGTAAGACTGGGTCAGCACTGGCGGTTCCAGGTCAGACTGAAGCGTCCGCATGGATTTCAGAACCCCGGTGGATTCGACCATGAAAAATGGTTATTTCGCCGTGGTATCCGCGCCAGCGGATATGTAGTCAGCGCGGCTGCAGTGGCGCAACCGACTGAGGCTTCATGGTGGGCAGCAACAAGGGAGCGCGTCCAGCAGCGCTTGCGTCAATCCGGTTTGCCGCATCACGCTCTATTGCGCGCTCTAGCCGTGGGAGATCGTGGGGGGATGCACCCGGATCAGTGGCGGGTGCTACAACGTACCGGAACCATCCACCTGTTGGCTATCTCCGGGCTGCATATCGGCTTGGTTTCGGGTTTTGCTTTCATCATTGGCCTCCTGCTGGCTCGGCTGTTGGGGGTTGGATTATTGTGGCTGCCGGCGCCCAAAGTCGGCGCTTGCTTTTCTGTGACCGCGGCGGTTACGTACTCTCTGCTGGCTGGATTTACCGTCCCTACGCAGCGGGCGTGCGTTATGGTCGCGACTTTGATGACTGCAGTTTTGTGCAATCGCTCGATAGACGTCATGCGCAGTCTTGCCCTTGCATTGCTTGTAGTGCTGACCATTGATCCCCTATCGGTACTGGACGCCGGTTTTTGGCTGTCTTTTTGTGCTGTGATCAGTATTCTGCTTGCACTCAAACTGACCTCGGGAATCAACAGGTGGATCTCACGCGCGCTGTGTGTGCAGTTTCTGTTAACGCTTTTGCTGGCTCCGCTGGTACTTTTGTTTTTTGATCAGGTCTCCCTAAGCGCACCCGCCGCAAACATCATTGCGATCCCGCTCGTCACCTTTGCGGTCGTGCCGTTAGTCCTTATCGGGTCCGCGGGGCTTGCAGTCGACTGGACGAAAGTCGCGGATCTCTTTTACCAACTGGCAGATCTTGTGCTGCAGATATTGTGGCCCGTGCTGGAGACCATAGCGAAACCGAAATGGTCAGTATGGGTTTATTCCCCGGATCCCGAGCCCGTAATTTTAGTGCTGTCCGTCACGCTGTGCCTGTTCCTGTCCAGAGCTGCGGTTATTCGCTTCATTCCGCTTTTGCTGGGCGGGGTATTCCTTTGGCAATCAATCGGCGCTGACGACTTAAGGGAGACTGTTGGGTTGGGGGAATTCATAGCAACCTTTCTGGATGTTGGTCAGGGCTTGTCAGTTGTGGTCAGGACCCAGAACCACACCTTGCTGTACGATACCGGCGCGCGTTTCAGCAGGCAGTTCGACGCGGGCAGGGCGGTAGTCGTGCCATATCTGAGACGGAAAAAAGTGCAGCAGTTAGATACGCTCGTTATAAGTCACGGCGATAACGATCATATTGGCGGCATGCGTTCAGTGCTGGCTGAGATTGAGGTCCTGCAGCGCCTTACCAGCGTGCCCGAACGGGTCCCTCGCGCTGACGCCTGTAGGGTAGGGCAGCAGTGGGTGTGGGACGGTGTGCAATTTTTGATCTTAAGTCCCGGGCGGGCTGGGGTCCCGGCGCACAACAATGCTTCGTGCGTGATCAAGATAACGGGCAAACACGGCAGTCTGTTGCTAACCGGGGACATAGAATGGCCGGTGGAACGCGAACTGGTGCAAAAGTTCGGTCAGAATCTGCGCAGCGATCTCCTGTTGGTACCGCACCAGGGGAGTCAAACATCTTCGTCACCTACATTTGTTGACGCGGTCGCACCGACGATTGCGATCGTCTCGGCAGGATATCTGAACAAGTATGGACATCCAGCCGATAGCGTGCTGCAACGGTATCACGCCAGAAGTATTGCGCTGTATAACACCGCCGTTGACGGCGCGATAAGCGTTCATGCACGTGCTGATGGTTTGCAGATTGAACGTTACCGGTTGAGTCACAGACGCTTTTGGTTCGATTGAATGCACTGCTGATTGAGTTTCCAAACTTTATCTGCAGCAGGTTACAGTGGAATACTCGCTCTATGAAGTCTGCTAAAATCAGACAGACACAGGGTCTTATTTAGAAGGAGTGCGGCTTGTTCGAACTGTTTAAATCCGGCGGGTTGTTGATGTGGCCTATCGTGGCCTGTTCAGTGATCGCCGCTGCCATTATTTGTGAGCGATTGTGGACTTTGAACAGACGGGCGGTAACGCCGCAACGCTTGATGGAGCAGGTGCAGAAAATGATTGAGTTGCGGGACATTGACCCGGTAAAAGTAAAGGTATTGCGTGAAAGTTCCCCGCTGGGCCGAATTTTGGCTGCCGGCATCGTCAACAGCCATCACGGAAGGGAAATCATGAAGGATGCGATCGAGGAATCAGGACGGCACGTCGTACACGAGCTGGAGCGATACCTGAACTCCCTCGGCACGATCGCTGCAATCACACCGCTTTTGGGCCTGTTGGGTACTGTTATAGGCATGATTAAGGTGTTTGCCGCTATTACCGCATTTGGAGTAGGTGATCCGACCGTGCTCGCCGGGGGTATTTCGGAGGCGCTAATCACAACCGCGGCCGGACTCGCCGTAGGCATTCCAACCCTGATGTTCTATCGATACTTTCGGGGACGGGTCAATGCGCTCACAGTGGACATGGAACAGGAAGCCATTAGGCTGGTCGAGGTGCTGTATGGACAAAGGGAACAGATGGTTACCCAACCCAACGTTTTACACCGGGCGTCATGAGATTTTCAGATCAAAAAGAAGAAGAAACGACGATCAATCTGACGCCACTGATCGATGTGGTGTTTCTGCTGCTCATTTTTTTCATGGTTTCAACAACTTTCTCCAAAGAGTCGCAGCTGCGCATCAAGCTGCCGGAGTCCTCGGACCAGCCGACTGAGCAACAGCAGGCGAAGCTGTTGGAGATAGAAATCAGCGCCAAGGGTGTTTACGCCATTAAAGGCCCGGATGGGGTCAAGGCGAAACAGCTGCTCAATACCAATCGGGAGACGCTGCGTCGGGCGATCTTGAAAGAGATTCAGGGCGTTACTGAAATAATCACGGTTATCCGAGCGGATCGTCAGACACCGCACGAATCGGTGATTCGGGCGATGGATGTCTCACGTCGCTTGGGGCTGACCGATATTACTTTTGCCACGCAGCAGATCACCGAAGATAGCGCTGACCAGTGATGGCTGACGCCACCGAGCATGGTAGCCTGCAGCTCTACCGCCGGCTGTTAAGTCATGTCGTGCCGTACCGCGGGATCTTTGCCGGGGCGGTCGTGGCCATGGCCATCAGCGCGGCGATGGAGGCCTCTTTCGCGGCACTGATCAAGGACATCATGGACCGTGGGCTGGTTACGCCGGATGCCGATTTCATAAAGCTGATTCCCTGGTTGATCGTTGGCGTGATCCTGATCCGCTCGATCGCCGGTTTTATCGGCAGCTACTGCATGTCTTGGGTCGGACGAAAAGTCGTGTTCGATTTAAGACAGCTGGTGTTCGATAGACTGATTCGCCTGCCTTCGAGTTATTACGATGATCATTCCTCTGCCCTGCTCGTATCCAAGCTGATTTATGACGTGGAGCGAACAGCAACCGCGACCACAGATGCTCTGACCTTAGTCACCAAAGATGCATTCACTGCCATCGCGTTGATCGCTTGGATGCTTTATCTGGATTGGAAGCTCACTCTGGTTTTTTTTATTTTTGCACCGTTAATCACCGTCGCGGTGCGCATCGCGTCGAAGCGATTCCGTAAAACCAGTGAGCGCATCCAGGATTCCATTGGCAGTATCAGTCATGTCGCCAAAGAGGCTGTTATCGGTGAGCGCATCGTAAAAACCTACGGCGGTCAAAGTTTCGAGCTGGACAATTTCTCTAAAGCCAATCAGCGCAACCGCCGGCAAGAAATGAAAAGAGCGGTGGTGTCTGCGGCAATGACGCCTTCCATCACCCTCATGGTGGGCCTGCCTATAGCCATTATTATTTCACTGGTAATTGGCCGCAGCGGGGCTGGCGCGGTCACGGCCGGAATGTTTACCAGCTATCTTGCGACCGTATTGCTGTTGATGTCGCCCCTGAAGCGCCTAGCCAAAGTGAACGAAAAGATACAGATGGGCGTGGCGGCGGCCAACAGCGTGTTCAGCCTCGCTGATCAGCCGCCGGAAATCGATACCGGTACGCGTACGCTGGAAAATGTCCAGGGCCGGATCGAGTACAAGCAGGTGAGCTTTCAGTACCACCGGTCAAACCTGGCAGTGCTGCGTAACCTATCGATGATGATCGAGCCGGGTCAGACCGTTGCTCTGGTTGGAGCATCAGGTAGCGGTAAGTCCACCATCACCTCTTTACTGCTTGGGTTCTATCGCCCGACGGAGGGTGTAATCACCATCGACGATATTGACCTCAGAGATATTCGCCTGGATTCGCTGCGGCAGAACATGGCAATCGTGGCGCAGGATACAATTTTGTTTGACGAAACCATTCGCAACAACATTATCTACGGTCATGTTGGTGACGTGTCGGAGGAGCGCTTAAACCGAGCGGTGCGAGCGGCCCATGTAGCGGAGTTTACCGAGCGGCTGGCGGACGGCCTGGATACTTACGTCGGCGAGCAGGGGCTGCGGCTGTCCGGGGGGCAGCGTCAGCGTATCGCCATTGCACGCGCGCTGTTTAAAGATCCGCCCATTTTGATATTTGATGAGGCGACTTCGTCGCTGGATGCCGTGTCCGAGCGCCTGGTAAAAGAAGCGACTGAACAATTGCTGCGGGACAGGACAACGCTGATAATCGCACACCGATTATCCACCATTGAATCGGCAGATCGCATACTGGTTTTGGATAAAGGGCAGATCGTGGAACAGGGACGACACCAGGAGTTGTTTGAGCAAAATGGCCTGTATACTCGCTTGTATCGTTCGCAAATACAGGAACATCGTTTAGCAGGGTAAGTTTAACGATGCGCTCGCTTAGTGGTGCGCTAAAGCTCGTATGGCAACAGCGTACGTTCGTCGCATATCTGCTTTGGCCGATAAGCATGCTGTATCGGGTGGGTTTCACGCTGCGGCGATGGTGTTATCAATACGGTCTATTCTCTGTTCAACGATTTCACGTGCCCGTCATTGTTGTGGGCAACATCACGGTGGGGGGTAGCGGAAAAACCCCTATCGTGTGTGCAATCGTCCGGCAGTTGGAGCATCGTGGGTGGCGCCCGGGCATCGTGAGCCGAGGGTACAGGGGCAATGCGCAAAGCTGGCCGCAGGTTGTCACGCCGCACAGTTCTGCGCAGGTTGTAGGTGACGAACCGGTTTTACTCGCCCGGCGTACACAGCGTCCGGTGGTAGTGGGTCCAGATCGACCGGCAGCCGTGCGCCTGCTGCTTGATTCGCACAGTTGCGATGTGGTTGTGGCCGATGATGGTTTACAGCACCTGGCTCTGTATCGGGACATCGAGATCGCGGTGGTCGATGGTGAGCGGCGCTTCGGCAACGGGTTCTGTCTACCGGCGGGCCCGCTGCGCGAACCCTCGTCGAGACTTGACTCGGTTGACTTTGTGATAGTCAATTCAGGCAATAATAACGCTTTCAGCTGTCGGCTAACCGGTCCAAATGCGGTCAATTTGATCGATCCAACGATGGTCCGGGCTTTGCGCGATTTCCGCGAGCGGAAAGTCCACGCGGTGGCGGGGATCGGGAATCCGAACCGTTTTTTTAAGCATCTCAGAAGCATGCATCTCGACCTGGTTGAGCACGCCTTTGGTGATCATCATTCCTTCCAGCGGTCGGATTTTAACTTTTCTTCGGGCAGTACGATCCTCATGACCGAGAAAGATGCGGTAAAATGCACTGCTTTTGCCGAAAAGGATATGTGGTATGTTCCGGTTACGGCGGAACTGGATGAAAAATTCTATAATCAATTGATAGAACGGTTACAAACTGAATGATCGATAAAAAATTACTGGATATTCTCGTCTGTCCGGTGACCAAGGGGCCTTTGATTTACGATAAGGAAAAGCAGGAGCTGGTAAGTAAGTCCGCGCGGCTCGCTTATGCAATAAAGGACGATATTCCCATAATGTTGGAGGAAGAGGCCCGGGTTCTGCAGGAGGACGAGTGGCGAGACTGATTTAGCTTATGGAATTTGATGTCCTTATACCTGCCCGCTACGCATCCACCCGGCTGCCGGGGAAGCCTCTGCTTGATGTGTGCGGCAAACCATTGGTGCAGTGGGTATACGAACGTGCCAAATCAAGCAGGGCGGATAGAGTCATAGTGGTAACCGATGACGAGCGCGTGAAACAGGCGGTGGAGGGATTTGGCGGTGAGGTTTGTCTGACTCATTCCGATCATTGCTCAGGATCAGATCGAATAGCCGAGGCTGTGAATCAGCTGCACATGCCGAGAGACCGTATTGTGGTTAATGTGCAGGGAGACGAGCCGCTCATCCCTGAGTCGCTGATTGATAAGGTGGCGAGGCTGTTAGTTACCGATGACCACGTGATGGTAGCCACCGCCTGCCATGAAATAAATTCACCCAAAGAATTCAACAATACCAACGTGGTCAAGGTGGTATGCAACAGCAAGGGATATGCCATGTATTTCTCGCGGTCGCCCATCCCCTGGCCCCGGCAGATTTCCGAGGATGGCGTCAAGGGCCTCCGGCACATCGGGATTTACGGCTATAGAGCGGGATTCTTGCGGGAGTTTACCCGCTGGCCCCAATCTGATATTGAGACGACGGAACAGCTGGAGCAGCTGCGGATTCTAGAGCATGGCGTACCTATTGCAGTGTGCAGAGCCGAAGAACCCCCGGGTGCAGGAATAGACACTCCTGAAGATCTGGAAGAGTTCCGCGCGTTTGTCTCCACCAAACTAGCCTCTTCTCTGTGAAGCTTGACCCTGATGGAAGATGGTTAGAGTTTTATTCGTTTGTTTAGGAAACATTTGCCGTTCCCCCACCGCGGAAGGCGTATTTCGCAAGCTGGTGCAAGAGCACGATCTTGAGCAGCATATTGAAGTTGATTCAGCGGGCACCCACGCTTACCACGTTAATCAGCCCCCTGACCAGCGGGCCCAGGGAGCGGCGGTGCGCCGGGGCATAGACTTGTCTTCGCTGCGCGGTCGAAAAGCAACCATGCAGGACTTAGAGGAATTCGACTACGTCCTGGCCATGGATCGGGAAAATTATCAAAATTTGATCGGTATTGGCGGTGCCAGCGAGAAGATCGAATTGTTCTTACGCTACTCGCAGCGTTTCGATGATGATGACGTGCCCGATCCTTACTACGGTGGCGCCAACGGATTTGAACAGGTTTTGGATATGATACAAGACGCTTCCGCCGGATTGCTTGCCGACATCAGGCGGCGCTACTCCCTGTAAACCGGTGCGCGTCGAGGTCAGTATCGCCGAGCAAAAACTCTGGTTGTACGCCGGCAGTGACCAGCTGCTGCTCCAGGCGGATGTCTCGACCGCGCGCAATGGCGCCGGCGAGCGCGCAAACAGCGAGTGTACGCCGCGGGGAGAGCACGTCATCCGCGCTAAGATCGGTGACGGCTGCCCGGTGAACACGATTTTTCGAGGTAGGCGGCCAACGGGAGAAATCTTTGCTTCTGCGCTGCGTGAACGGTATCCAAGCCGCGACTGGATACTGACCAGGATACTATGGTTGAGTGGAAAGCAGCCCGGTTTCAATCGCCTGGGTGAGGTGGACACCATGCGCCGCTTCATCTACATCCATGGAGCGCCTGACGACGACAAAATGGGTGTCCCCAGCTCGCACGGATGTATCAAGATGCGCAATGCGGATGTGCTCTCCCTGTTCAATCAGGTCGCGGTCGGCGTGCCAGTGTTGATCAACGAGTAGCTCGATCGGTGACTAGCGAAAAACCGCTGGGCCCGCTTTTCATTGATATCGCAGACACTGAGCTGCGACCCGATGAAAAAGAAAAGCTGGCCCATCCATTGGTGGGCGGTGTCATACTGTTCAGCCGGAATTTTGAATCTATCGCCCAGCTGGTATCTCTGGTAAGGGAGATTAAATCCATTCGCTCCCCTTCGCTGCTCATCGCGGTGGATCAGGAAGGCGGTCGGGTGCAGCGTTTTAAGCAAGGGTTTACGAGACTGCCGCCCGCCCGGAGCTACGGTGATCTTTATGATCGAGATCAGCACGAAGGAATTGAGGCCGCTTGTTCAGCCGGTTACCTCATGGCTATAGAGCTCCGCCAAACTGGCGTGGATTTGAGCTTCGCGCCGGTACTGGATCTCGCTCAATCTGACTCGGAGGTGATAGGTGACCGGTCTTTTCACCGCGATCCCGAAACGGTATCTATCTTGGCCCGGGCGTTCATAGGCGGAATGAACCGGGCTGGTATGAAGGCGACCGGCAAGCATTTTCCCGGCCACGGCAATGTGTCAGCAGACTCCCATATTTGCCTGCCGTGTGATGACCGGGCGTGGGATAAAATTGAGTGCAGTGATCTAGTGCCCTACCGGCAACTGTCGCCAATTCTGCATGGGGTGATGACGGCCCACGTCCAGTTTTCCTCGGTTGATCAAGAGCTGCCTACCTATTCCTCTTTCTGGCTGCGCCGGGTACTGCGTGAGCAGATCGGGTTCAAAGGCGTGGTGTTCAGCGATGACCTGAGCATGGAAGGCGCCAAAGTCCAGGCAGATCCGGTGCAGCGGGTTACGCGGGCGCTCGACGCGGGTTGCGATATGGCTCTGCTTTGTAACGATGCCGACACCGTTAACCTGGTGCTGGATAATCTAAGCCTCGATCTCGCTGAGGTGACTCCCGACGCAGTTGTTGCGCTGCGAGGTGAAAAGGCTAACCCGGGTTTCTACCAGCAGGCGTTCACCAGCGTCACGCGCCACCGTGCCGGCTGACCAAGGTTTGGGTTTGTTTATGCAACGGCTGTGGTGCGGGCGCTGGAGGCACGTTTTACTCTGCCCGTTCCATGTACTCGCCGGTGTCCGTACTAACCCTTATCTTATCCCCCACATTGATGAAAGTGGGCACGGTTACCCTTACCCCTGTCTCCAGGTGCGCCGGCTTGCCCGAGCCAGATGCGGTCTGGCCTTTAACCACGCCTTCGGTATCCACTACCTCGAGCACAACTGTTGCCGGTAGTTCTACCCCAATAGGGTTGCCGTTGTGGAAATTAATCTGAACTTCGGTATTTGGTAGCAGGTAGCCGATCTGGTCCTCAAGGTCTTCCTGCGGTAGAGTCAACTGCTCAAATGTTTCACTATCCATGAATACGTGGTCATCGCCCTCGGCATACAGATACTGCATTTTGCGCGGCTCGACGTGGGCTTTTTCCACCGTGTCCGCGGACCGAAAGCGCTCGTTTAACTTGGTGCCCACCGAGGTCTCCTTCAACTCAACCTGGACGAAGGCGCCACCCTTTCCCGGTTTGACATGATTTTTTTTCAGCACCCGCCAAAGTTTGCCCTGATGTTCGATAAGACTACCTACCCTGATATCAAAAGCAGAGATTTTCACCGCTTCAGTCCTTTTAAAAGTTAAACAGGGCGCGATTCTAGTAGTATCGCCCTCATCCGAGCAATGGTAATGGACAGACAGACGAACTATTTCGATCCCGATTGCCGACGATGTCGCCGGCTCGCGCATTATCTTGAGCAGGTGCGCAGGCAACATCCCGAGTACTACTGCAAACCGGTTGCACCGTTTGGCGATCCCGATGCCCGTTTAGTCATAGTCGGGCTGGCTCCGGGCAAACACGGAGCGAACGCCACCGGCCGCCCGTTTACCGGCGACTATGCCGGACTGCTGCTGTATGCCACCCTGCACAAGTTTGGCTATGCCAGCAAGGCAGAGTCTAAGGATGTTGAGGACGGGCTTGTATTAACCAACTGTCGAATTACCAACGCGGTCAAATGTCTGCCGCCGGAGAACAAGCCAACCGGCGGTGAGGTGGCACAGTGTCTGACTTATCTGAAAAACGAGCTGGAAAGCTGTGCTAAAGGTACGGTCATCCTGGCTTTGGGCACTATTGCGCATAAGGCCGTGTTGAAAGCGCTTAGTCTCACCCAGGTGAGATTTCCATTTGCACACGGGCGCAGACATGTTATAGACGACGGGCGCTTTACGTTATTCGACAGCTATCACTGCAGCCGCTATAACACGCAAACCGGCAGGCTGACGCAAAGCATGTTTGAGCGGGTATTTACAGATATTCACCATTTCTTAGCATGACTGACCTCACCGCCAGCGATTTTCACCCAGGTGAGCTCCTGCAGGAGGCGCCCAATTCACCGGGCGTGTATCAATTCCTGGATGCGAAGGGAGAGACGCTGTACGTCGGTAAAGCCAGGAACCTTAAAAAACGGCTGGCCAGCTACTTCCGGCGCTCAGGTGTTCCTCCCAAAACCAGCTCGATGATGAGTCATGTGCGGGATATCGCGCTGACGCTGACCCATACGGAAAGTGAAGCCCTGCTGCTTGAGAGTAATCTAATCAAGAAGCACCGGCCCAGATACAACATCGTTCTGCGGGATGACAAGAGCTATCCCTACATCAGGCTGAACGACAGCCACGAGTTTCCCCGGCTGAGCTTTTACCGCGGCAGCCGGTGTGAACCCGGGCAGTACTTTGGACCCTATGCCAGCGCTAATTCCGTTCGCCAGACTCTGGCCCAGTTACAGAAGATATTTCCGATCAGGCAGTGCGAAGATACTTTTTTCAGGCTGCGCTCACGCCCGTGCCTGCAGTATCAGATCCAAAGATGCTCGGCACCGTGTGTTGGACTGATCTCTGCCGACGATTATGCCGAGGACGTCAAACAGGCCAGGCTGTTTCTACAAGGCCGTGACAGCCAGCTGGCTGATTATCTGGCGCGGCGTATGGAGCAGCTGTCTGCGCAGCACAGCTATGAGGCGGCAGCTCAGTATCGTGATCGCATAAAAGCGCTGCGCCGGGTATTGGAGCATCAGTATGTCAGCGGTGGGGAAGGGGACAGCGACGTGATTGCGCTGTGCCGGGAGCAGGATCACATCTGTATCGAGGTGACGTTTATCCGGGGGGGTCGGCATAGTGGCAACAAGTCTTTCTTCCCCAAGCCGGCTTTAGACGAGAATACCTCTAGAATACTGGCGGCCTTCATCGGACAGTTCTATATCGGCAAGACGGTGCCCGACGAAATCGTGATATATCCACGAGCAGAGAACAAACAGCTGCTGGAAGATGCCCTGATGCAGCATGCGGAGAAAAAAATCAGAATCGTTGTTAATCCGCGAGGGCGGCGGGCACGCGTGGTGGAGCAGACACTGCATAATGCGCAGGCAAGACTTGCTGTTCATATAGCCAGTCGGCATACGCAGGAGGAGCGGATTGAAGCGCTTCGACAGTACCTGGATCTGGATGAATTGCCTAGCCGGATCGAGTGCTTCGACGTAAGTCATACTTCCGGGCAATCGACCGTCGTTTCGTGTGTCGTGTTTGACGCGCAGGGGCCGCAGAAATCGCAGTATCGCCGCTTCAATATCAAACAAGGCGCGGGGGATGACTACGCCGCGCTGTCGGAAGCGTTACATCGCCGCTTCAAAAAGATAAAGGAGGGAGAGGGGCAGTTTCCGGATCTGCTGTTAATTGACGGCGGGAAGGGACAGATCAATGTCGCAAAGTCTGTCCTGGACGAGCTGCAGATCGAGGGTATAGTTATCTTAGGCGTTGCCAAGGGCCTGGGGCGTAAACCCGGCCGAGAACGATTGTATCTACCCGGGCGCAAGCAGCCTCTGGTAATGCCGTCGGATATGCCGGCTCTACACTACATACAGAGTATTCGGAATGAGGCACACCGGTTTGCTATTACCGGCCATAGGCAGCAGCGTGCGAAGCACGCTCAGCGATCACAGCTGCAGGAGATTCCAGGAATCGGAAACATGAAACGGAAAGCCCTACTTAAACATCTGGGTGGATTGCAGGGTGTAGCGCGAGCGGGCGCCGAGGATTTAGCCGGCGTGCCTGGTATTAGCAAACAGTTGGCGCAACGTATTTACTCATTTTTTCACGAGTAACCTAAGTATTATCTATCAAAATTCGACCGTCTTGAACAGTCAAGGACATCATGGTTAATACCTTACCGAACATTTTAACTTTGATTCGGATGACCATCATTCCGATCCTGGTGGTGGTGTACTTCCTGCCTGTACCGTGGAGCAATGTGGTTACCTCCGGATTGTTTGTTTTTGCTGCGCTGACGGATTGGCTGGATGGTTTTCTGGCCCGACGGCTGGGTCAATATTCCCCATTCGGTGAGTTTCTGGATCCGGTGGCGGATAAGCTTATGGTCACTACAGTTCTGGTGTTGTTGGTGGCCGATCCGGAAATGCAGAACAGGGTGATTAGTCCGATTCTGTTTACCACCGTGGCGGCCATCATCGTTGGTCGTGAGATCGCCGTATCAGCATTGCGTGAATGGATGGCGGAAATCGGTAAAAGAAAGAGCGTGGCTGTTTCCATTATCGGCAAAGCTAAAACCGTAGCGCAGATGGTATCTATTGCTTTACTCCTGTATAAGGCACCGATCGGAGGCATTTCAGCTTTCAAAGCAGGCGAAATCTTGTTTTACGGGGCGGGTGCTTTGACTATCTGGTCGATGTTTGCTTATCTCAAGGCGGCCTGGCCGTCACTATCCGGTCAAACCGAGGCAGGCGAGTGATTTGAAGTGACATGCCTTGACAGCCTTCCGGTACCCTTTCAAAATGACGTTCCCCCCCAGGCAGATAATTCCAAGCGGGAATAGCTCAGTTGGTAGAGCACAACCTTGCCAAGGTTGGGGTCGCGAGTTCGAGTCTCGTTTCCCGCTCCAGATCCCTCGTCTCATTTCACATGGTCACCATTTCTCATCAGTATCACAACCACCAGCCTTTCTTTTGTTTGGGCTTGTGCCCTGGTTCAACATCGCGTTTACGTTTACTGAGCTGCAGGGAGTAGATAAAGCTCTAATGATGGATCCTTCTAAGCCGTACCGCTGATTACATTTAACCATGTGGAAATCCGAAATAGGTTATCGCAGCTTAATTGCTATTTTTCTGTCCAGTTTCTTATTCACTGCGGTAACCTGGGCATCGAATCTAGGTCTTTTTTCCGAACAGAAATCAGCAGAGGGAAATCGCCTGGCCATCATAGAAAAGTATGGAGAGTGGATAAATGAGTATGACCGGAAAGCGTGCAGTTTCGAATTCTATGAGGGCAAAGCGACACCAGTTTTTTTTCTACAATGGTTTTTAGGATCTGCGCTCGAGAGCAAGATGCATTATGCCGAATGCGGCGAGGGGCAGAACAGTGCATCTCATATTCTGCTCGAAGTTAAATCACCTTCCAGACCAAAACAAAAATTTAGTATTGGCATGAGATCAGTCTACAAATCCGGGGATAGATGGCCTTATCTATCAGAGGCCGCCTACGCGAGTAAGAGCAGTTTTATCGAATCCGTGGAGGAAAATCAGGGCTTTAAAACGATCTACAGTGTTCATCATAAGTACCGAAACAAACCGGCGGAGGTGGAGCGCGGAGAAATTCAGTACCCTGCGGATCTAGCAAATAGGGCGCACACTTATGCGTCACTCATAGCCCATATCGTGGAGCTGGTTAACTTTAATGATCATTTCAGATTTGTTTTAACGGATCCATACAGTGCAGCGATTCAGGATGAAGCTCTTGATTATCCAATGTGGCGTAACGAACCGTTTCAAGTTATCCAGGCAAAACGCAATGATGATGGTTCCATAAATATGCAGGGCTGGTTTCTTTATGCGTTTGGACAGTTGTACGCGAATATTAACCTGTGCTTTGGACAATCAAAGCTCCCTGATCTGATCAAATATCACCATCCATTCATGGACGTTGACCTGTGGAGATTGTCTGGCGCCACTTTAAATTCATGCAAAGAAGCGCACGACAAGCTTTTGGCAAATAAACAGAAATCAAGGTTCTCCAGGCCGCGAAAGAATTTCGAAAAATAGTTGTAGTAAGTAAGCGCGATTTTTCATATTGAAAACCAACTCTCACGCATTTTGAGTGATTCAGGAGTGAAGTACCAGGTCAAGCATCCTATCTAGATGTTTTGGGAGTGACTGCCTTGTACGTTGCAAGAATACAGATAAGGTTCTGCGTGGGTGTTCACTGCTGTAATTATTGCTCGTAACATCTATATTCCGTATGATGCCAGATGCGTTCGGAGTATACATTCTGCCGAGTACTACCCGAACCCTAAAAGAGTTCATGGAACCCGGCAGGAATAACGAAAGCGATTGATGTACTCAAAACTCCAGGGAATGCAATCTTCTTTGATCAAATGACTCTGGCTGGGTGGCAGAGTGGTTATGCACCGGCCTGCAAAGCCGAGTACCTCGGTTCGATTCCGGGCCCAGCCTCCAACTCCAAGAGCGCGATGCAGGCAATGCGGTCGCCCGGGTGGCGAAATTGGTAGACGCAAGGGACTTAAAATCCCTCGGAATAATCTTCCGTGCCGGTTCGACTCCGGCCCCGGGCACCAAACAGCGCTCGAAAACGTTGTGTGTACCGTTACTGAGAACAGTCAGACGCTCAAATTTACGGCACATGGATTTGAAAAGGACTAGTTGCCTGTCTCATAAGCTTTAGCTGAGTGCCCACCCGAGTAAAATATGCGCGATGACGATTGTAAGAGATCGGGATTTGAAGAAATAAGCGTAAATAGAATTCGGTAAAGAGCTTATTGAGTCTTTTACACGTAGTCATGTTAATGCTCGTCGCGCCCCTCGCGGTCGCTCTTTGTAATTGGAAAGGTAAATCAGTAGAGATTCGTAATTCCCTAACCAAAGAGAGGAAAATCCCGCTGAGGATATATGTTGCCGCGTGATTACGTGCCATGACCTGCTTCGTTCATAAGAGTCTTCAGGCGTTTCATGGTGGCTAGAATCGTCTATTTTCTTCTGCTTGCACTTAGTACAAAAACCGGCAAGGTTAGCATTAGACAATACGTCCACGCGACGGACAAGTAAGCAATTCGCTCAACCAATGCGAGAAGAAGGCTTGTAGAAACCTTTGAAGGTTACGATTGCGTAAGCACAATTCCAACGCATTGAGCGTCCTCGCGAATCCAGCGGGGGCGTCCAAACTTAAGATCTCGCGAGGATCACCTACGGGTTTCGATCTCAAGTTCAATCCGGTTTGTGTAATGTTTAACTTCCTCAGAATGGCCCTCCTGTAACGCTTTAATCACATTTAATCCAAAGCCGAAAAGAGAGTCGATATGGATCTCCGACTGGCTCGATCTGTTGGTAGATGTCGGATATGCTCCGCAATTCAATCACTGTGAGGTACTCGATGGCATCAAGTAATGAACGTCATTCCAAATTAGTCAGCTGGGGAACGGCGTTTATTGTGTGCTTGTTCGCTGCTTACTTTTTTCTTCTGAATCGGCATGTGCCCATATTCGCTGACGATTACTGCCGATGGCGGGAAGACTTTGAGCTTTATCACGTATGGTCCTCTACAGTCGGCGAATATCTTGGTTGGACTGGTCGATTTCCAGTCATGTTTTTGAGCTATTCATTTTTTTCAAGTGGAAGTATAGGAATTGTTCTGCACGACATACTTAATTCGTTTGCCTTGGGAGTCGCTTGCTATCTTGCTGTTACCATCAGTGGTTGCGGTCGTTTCCTCTGGTGCCGCGTCTGTCTGATCGTATGTTTCGTCTATTTATTGTGGTTCATGCCGAGTGTGTTTGGTGAAGTTGCATTATGGAAGACGGGAGCTATTCAATACTTTTGGGGCATGGTCGTCGCCACTGCATGTCTTGTCCCCGTAATTCGGTTTGCCGTTTGGGATGACCGAGTAGCTTTATCGTCCGTGGTAATCCCACTGTACGCTCTACTTGCGTTCGTGGGAGGCGCCTGGTTGGAGAACCTCTCCCCAGCAGTGGCTGTAGTCTGGTTCGCGCTGCTCCTTTTAGCCTTTTTGCGTGGTCGAAAACCCTTGCCCCAAGAACTAGTCATCGGGTTTTTGTGTTGGGTTGCTGGAGCAGTGATACTGATTGTTGCGCCAGGTAACTATGAACGTTTTGAGCTGGTGGCGTCCGAGCTCTCTCTTTGGGACCGGGTCGCACACGTTACACGCAGACTGCCTGGAATTCCAAGCCTTTCTCTACTCTACATGTTGATTGGGTTTCTCTTTGTTTCCATCTTGTCTCAGGCCCATGATCTGCGTCGCCGATTCTTTGCAGCTGCAGCGTTTACTGGAGTTGCTGTACTTTCTGCTTACACGACCATAGCAGCTCCGGTGTTATTACTGGTCGGACGAACAGCTTTTGCAACGGAGTACTTCCTGATCTTGGCGGTTGTCACTATGTTTCCCCGCGAAGTCTTTTTGCCACCTAGGAACAAGCTCACTGGTGCACTGCGCATCGCAGTCTTGGTGACCTCTGTCGGGCTCCTTGTACTGTTAGTCTACGATATGAAAGGCACGTTTTCTGTGTATCGTTGGGTTTCAAAGCAGGAGGAGCAACGCAAAGAATTGATAGCAGCTGCTCAAGAACGAGGGGAAACAACCGCCAGGTTACCTCCTCTTAGATATGGGCAGCACTGGAATACTGGTAAGGGCGATGTAAATTACGGTCGTCTTTTTGGGCGAGACATAAGTACAGAGCACAGTGAATGGAAAAACCAATGTTATGCCCGTGCACACGGTCTAAAATCAGTGGTGCTTAATAAGCAATGAGCCTCATCTGCTTTCAACTCCAAGTCGGTCGCAAGATTTTTCGTAAGTGACACACTACCGATTGCTGATTTTATTAATTAAAAAGGCTGGCATTGCCCTTAAGTGCCGGAGCGGTAAGGCAAACGATAAAGCGAATTGATGTTGGAGCACTAATCAACACCCTGATGATAGTGTGTGAACGGATCCTTGTAAGTCTTACCATTTTTTGAAAAAACGGTAGTAGAATAGGTTCCTCAAAAATTCGAATATCGCAGAAATTGGGACGAAAGAACTTCTGCGCTCGTTCTCATAAAATATTGTCGAGACTTCGCCGACATTTTCCTTGTTTCGAAGAGCCTGAATCATAATCTCAGCGTCGGTAAACCAGTCGTTCGATATGAGGTTCATCTTTTCGTAAGTTTCGCGGGTCATTACCTTAGGTTTTGAATTGATATCTTGCAACATCGATGCTGAAGGGAAAAGGAATCGAAACAACAGATTGTAGAAACGCGATAAGGTCTTTCGGTATAAACCGTCAAACCGCTGCGCCCGAAAGGTCTTCACAATGTCGTAATGACCGACCCGGAGCGTCCGGTACACTTTAACGATATCGCTGGTCGGCATTTGGCCGTCACCGTCAATCACTGCCAGGTGCCGACCCCTCGCCGCCTCCAGGCCAGATCGCATATCCCATCCCATCATTCCTCTTTTTTCTCTGGCAACTGCACGACACCTTGCGTCGCCGCGGGCAATTTCTTTTATAATCTCCGGTGTCTTGTCGTCTGAGCCAGGCAAGAAATTCCCCACCAAAATCAGCTCATAATCGACGCAAGATGACTGTAGTTCATCGGAAAGCTGATCGACAAATTGCCGCGCGTACTCTCCGGTTCTATAGCACAGCACTACAACAGAAAGTTCCGGGAGAGAATCAGAGTAGCTTTCTTTTAAGTTCGTTGTCATCCAGCTATCGCTTAAATGAGCGCGTTATGGCTTCAAACAAACCGTCTGGAAGCCAGCCAAAAAGCTGGATAAGGACAGAAACGTACCAGGGATAATAGAATGTGTGACCAGGTTTTGAAGCGGATTTGATGATAAAGCGAGACGCGTTTTCGGGAGACGTTACCCAATACCGTGCTTTCTCACCATCCTGCTTCGCAAAGCGCGGATTTATTTCAGTATCGACTGGACCCAGATAAACCACCTTGAAGAGGACGCCAAATTCCCGGTAGCGCAAGCGGAGACTTCTGAAGGCCATAGTTAATCCAGCTTTACTCGCCGCGTACGCCACACTCGACGTATCTGGCCAATGGGCAAACAACGACGATATAGCGATAAACTGACAATTCTCTTTACCTAAACAATGATCGATAAACAGGTTAACCAAGATGAGAGCGCCTTCGAGATTGGTGCGGAGGGTTTCACGAGAAATTTCTGTGGATAAGTGTGGCAGCGGTTCCTCGATATCAACAGCAGCGTTAAGAATAAACATAGAGGGGAAATAGCCGCTTTTCATCATTTCTTCCCGTAATTTTAATACGGCTTTTTCGTTTTTAACGTCACAAACGGAGTAAAAAAACTTTGAACTATTCAACTCCTGTCTGAGTTCTTTTAATTGATGTTCCCGACGGGCTACTCCCCATACCTCATGTCCAGCCGCAATAAGCTGCCGGGCTAAAACTCTTCCGATTCCTGAGGAAACGCCTGTTATAAATACACGCACTTGCTTATTAGTGGAGTACCGAATGACGCGGAAACATCAGCCTTTGTGCATCATGTTTAGAACGTCAATAATATTCTTGAAATTCTTTTCTGCAATCAAAATCGTTGCAGGACAACTTGTGTGCTTATACGATGTGATACGAAATGGTGTTTTAGGTTTAGTGTGAATGTGATTGAGCTCTATCTCGCCTCAAGCCGGAATTTTTTTTCGTTGCCTCCAAAATAAGGTCATCCCAGGCTCTCATCACTTTAGAGGTCCCAAACCTCTCAACAATTATTTTGGCTCCTGTACCGAGTTTGTTACGCAGATTGTCATCGTATATCAGCATCAATATAGCATCCGATAATGCCTTACTGTCATTAGGCGGTATAACAATGCCGTTGTTTCCGGGCGCTATAATATCGAAGACACTGTTACTGTACTTTGTTGCGATTACCGGACAGCCGTTGGCCATTGCCTCGCATAAACCCATAGGGAACCCTTCATAACGTGAGCTGAGGACGAAAAGTCCGGCCCGCCGCAGTAAAGCAGCAGAATCTTCAATAATGCCTGGAAATTCAACTCGCTCTTCGATTCCAAGTTGCTCAGCCAAATCTTCAAGCTTTGTTCTCTGCGGCCCTTCGCCTATCACCATCAGATTCCAGTCTGCGACCTCGGCAGGCAGCGCGGAAAAAGAGCGTAACAGAATGTCGAAACCCTTCTGAGGGTGTAGCCGGCCCATGGCGAGTATCAATTTTTTCCGACCAGAGATCACCCTGCTTCCATCAATGGGCGGTGTCGTCAGCGGGTTTGGGATGACTATCGTTTTCTTCTGCAGCTTTGGCTCGAAGAAGTACTTTGCATCATTGGTTAGAACTACAATCCGATCTGCCCATGGGTAGGCTATTTTCCGAAGAATAGTCCAGCTTCGGGGTAGCGGGATCTTATAAGGGTCATTGTGTTCAGATACAATAACCCTGATCCGTAGCCAGCGAGTTGCGCATAGAGTTAAGATGTTAGTCTCGGTAAGAAAACTGATAACTACATCGGGCTGGCTCTTTTTTACCGCTTTTCTCAGCACCATCAAACGCCAGAGGTTGTTGGCTACAGCGCTAACTACATTGGTGGAGTGTTTCAAAAGAGTGAGGGGTTGGTAGCCTACGGCGTTTTTTAAAGAAAAGAATGGCGGCTCGTCAGCCGGGGCAAATGTCAATACGGTGACTTGGTGCAGAAGATCAGCCCAGTAGTTGGCCATAACTGATAAAACCCGCTCCGCCCCACCAGGCTGCAGCGACGGAATGATAAGTGTGATCTTCACTGCTGCTTAGTTTTTTGTAATATCAAAGGCCTGCTGCCCGCTCCACGCTCCACCACAGGGCTATTGCGGCTATAACGGCTGATCCGCCTGTAACCACAACGGGCACATACACTTTTGCATTACGGATTAAAAATAAAAGTGGAAATACAATAGTGATGATTGTGATCTGACCCAATTCAACGCCCAGATTGAATCCTATGAGGCTTTTCATTTTCGAAATCTGCCCCAGCATGAGCTCATTCAGAACGCTAGCGAAACCAAGGCCATGAAATAAACCGAAGGCCAAGACGAACCACCATACCTGCTTCTTGATTATTGGGTATATGTTGTTTATAGCCACAACAAATACGGAGAATGCGATTACCGATTCCACCGCACGGGAAGGAATGGTCACCATACCCAGTGCCGACAAAGTTAAAGTGATTGAGTGACCAATAGTAAAAAGCGTAACGATTTTCAAAACGTTGATAAACGCCGTTCTAAAATGTACTACGGGCTGAAACGATCCGTTTTGCCTTGCCACAACCGCTGTGATGACCAGCGCAATTAGAAACAAGACATGATCTAAGCCAATCCAAATGTGCCATGTGCCTTCCCAAATAAACTTCTTCCACGTGGCAGGAGTCGGATCGATCATCAGATTTAATTTCTGCCGCTGAGCATGTGGCCCAAAGATCAGAGAAACTGTTGCATGATTGCCCTTGAGCCCCGTTTTCGCATTCTCTTCGAGAATGAGCCAACCTCTGTGGTCCGAATCAGTGTGATGAATCGCCGTATACTCGATGTCCAGGGCGTTGGGTATTGAGGCGTGCATGGGAATGCGAAAGTGGGCAACCAGGAAATTCGAGACCTCGATGTCCAGGGTCTCGAATTGAGCGTAGTCGATCCGAAGAGGTTGGTCGGCACTGTACACGCGGAATCTTTCAGTCAGATAAGATCTAATCCTATCTTGGGCCTGGTTAACTTCGTTGGCTGAAACCACAGCGTCTCCGTTGAGGTCGAGTCCTATGGCTCTATTAATATCGTCGGTAGGTATCTCCAAGCGCCCGCTAAGCGACTGATCGCCGACTCGAAGGAATATGTAGCTCTGCCCCAGTGCGTGGGCGGCAGCCAGTTCAATGCCGGTAAAAAATATCAGCAGTACGACAAGCAGCCTGGCAATGGGGTGTCTCGTGACTTGAGCGTGTTTAATTCTGTTATCTTGCATAATTGAGGTTGTCACACGCGTGATTACCACTAGGGCTCATCTGCATATGGAATAAGGTAATTAGGGATGAATACCAACTGGCGCGGTATTACTTACTTTTATTTAGTGTGTACAGTTTGCATGATATCGCGTAAGCAAGATGTGACGGTAGCGTTAACTGAACGTTCACATTTTCTTCACGATCTGTTCAGCACCATACGTTGTTTTAGGCGTTGATTTAGCGTTAGCAGTTCTGAGATTCTGCTGGTCATGAAATGAAATATTTACTTACCCACGCTATTGAAGAAACAGCAGACCGTTTGACCGAACAGACTGCCTTCCGCTTTGAAAAGGATAGTATCAGTTACGGAGAATTCGCCTTAAACGTCCGACGTTTAGCTAATTTTTTAGTCGAGCAGGGAGTAGCCAAGGGAGATAGGGTAGGGATTTTTCGTAGAAAGGGCATTCCATCCGCGCTGGCTGTGTACGGCATTATGGCCGCCGGCGCCGCCTACGTCCCACTTGACCCAATGATGCCGCTCGAGCGTCTGCGGGCGATCGTTGAGGATTGCGGTATTCGCGACTTAGTATCGGAGAATAGCCAGGTCAAGACCTTATCAGATCTTGTTCAAGATACGCCTCTGCGGACGCTTGTGGGATTAGAAGGGGAGAGCGCAGCATCGCTTGACGGCGCCTCCTGGTCTCAGGTGATTGACAGTCCGGATCATATGCCCAAGGTTTGCGTGATGGAACAAGACCTGGCCTACATCATGTATACATCAGGATCGACCGGTCAGCCTAAAGGGCTAGCACATACACACTACAGTGGTCTTAGCTATGCCACCATGGCTGCCGAAACCTATGGTGTAACAAACACCGATAAGATAGCCAATCACTCAAGTCTTCATTTCGATATGTCGACTTTCGACTACTTCAGCGGGCCCCTGGGCGGCGCTACCACCATTATCATCAGTGAACAGTGCACCAAGTTTCCAGCAAACATGTCTCGCCTTATCGAGGACGAGGGTATTACTATCTGGTACTCGGTCCCGTGGGCTCTAATACAGTTGCTACAGTTCGGTGCGCTGGAGAAACGGAATCTTGGCTCTCTGCGCTGGGTGATGTTTGGTGGTGAACCCTTTCCCTCCAAACACTTGCGAGATTTGATGCAGGCCTTGCCCGGGGCACGATTCAGCAACGTATATGGCCCCGCAGAAGTTAATCAGTGCACCTATTACCACCTTACCGAGCCGCCGGCGATAGATGATGACGTCCCTATAGGAAAAATCTGGGCTAATGCGGACGGGATGGTTGTCGATGAAAGAGACCAACTTACACCAAGCGGGGAAGTCGGTGAGTTGCTCGTACGCACGCCGACTATGATGCGAGGTTACTGGGCCCGTCCTGATTTGAACCAAAAGGTGTTTCACCGCTCCTTAGGTCCTGGCGGGCTGGAGCAGATTTACCTGCGCACCGGCGACCTTGTTCGAGAGGACTCGAACGGCAGCTACGTCTTCGTTGGTCGCAAAGATCGTCAGGTCAAGATACGAGGGTATAGGGTAGAATTGGATGAAATCGAAGCGGCACTATGTTCCCTGGAAGGGGTCATGGAAGCCGCAGTTGTGTCTGTGTTTGATGGGCAGGCAACAAATCATGTCAAAGCAGCGGTGACTCTCAAGCCAGGAGTTTACCTCGAACAAGCAGACATGCTTGCCCATGCCAAGCAGAAGATCCCCAGCTACGCGATACCGGAGCAAATTGCGGTCGTGAAGGATTTTCCAAGGACTACCTCGGGTAAAATTGACCGCCGGGAACTGCGGACCATTCTGTAACCTGTTTCGGTCAGCAGAAATAGATAGCGATGACGATGCAAACCACGAAAGCAAAGATTAGGCAATTTATAGAAAGTGAATTGATAACGAAGTCTGATACTTCCAGTCTTGAAGATCACGACGACCTGCTTATGAGTAACATGTTGGACTCCCTGGGCGTCATGCGCCTGGTAGAGTATCTTGAGAGAATGAACGCAACGAAGATTCCTCCAGAGGACATCACACTCGAAAATTTTCAAAGCGTTAACAAGATCGCTACCTACCTCTCAGCGCAGGTCGGGCAGACCGCACTGGGAAAATGATCTTTCGGGCACTTACAAAGCGTTATGCATAGTGGTGATTCCGAATCCGGCGTAAGCGGTGGCTTACGTCTTGCATCTTCAGCTGCTTCCGAAGTTCGGGTGAAACTGACCCAGTCACAAATCAAAATGTGGCTCGGGCAAAAGCTGAATCCATATTCTCCTATGTACAATATGGCGCTTGCATTCCACCTGGCGGAAAACACAGATTATGATCTGTTTGCTAAAACCTGGCAGCAGCTAATCGAAGAAACTCCGATACTCACCTCCTGCGTACAGGACGGTTTGGAATACCCTTTTTTATGCTATCGGCAGAACCAGGAACTCACTCTAGAGTATGTTGATCTGTCTGCGAACTCTGATCAGGGTATCCATGACTACCTGCAGGCCCGAGCAGCTCGAAGGTTTGATATCCATAAATATATGGTTGATTCGGCACTGCTGGTGACTAAATCGGGACCCATCTGGTATTTGAATCAACATCACCTGATTACTGATATCTGGTCCTGTACGCTGCTCTATCAAAGAGCAGCGGAAATCTATAACTCACTGGTAACTCGAGAGCGGCTTAAAAGCCGGCCGCTGGCTGATTTTCGACAATATGTGCTGTGGGAAGAGAAGGTGCGGAAGTCAAGCGAGTATCAAAGCGCAATTGCGTACTGGCAGTCACGGCCCAACGATGAGGCGGTAATGACAACGATAGCCAGTGAGGATTCCTCTACCACTGCCAGCGAGAGGGTCAGCGTGCATTTGGGAGAGGCGCGCTCAACCTTGCTTAGTGAAAAGGCAATGACTCCCGGTGTGCGCACATTTTCTTTACAGCTGAGCGAACTTAACCTTTTTTTAACTGCACTGTTTACTTATTTATATCGTGTGCTGGGTAAAAATAATCCGGTAGTGGGTTTGATTTTCCATAGTCGTGATACGTCGGAAATGAAAAGAACCGTCGGTCCGCTTATAGAAACGTGCCTCGTCGGCGTTGACATGCAACCGGGCGAGACATTTGATTCACTGCATAGAAGACTGAGTGCGGAAACACTAGCTGCGCTGCGAAATCTGAAACCTGGCATCAGTGCATATACCATTAACCGCAGCTACGACGTTGTACTGAACTTTATCACCGCTGAATTCGCGGATTTCTGTGGACGCCCGGCTCAGGCAGAATGGATCCACTCCGGCCACGTTGACGCAAACCACCAGCTGCGGCTTCAAGTCCATAAACTGAATAAAGGCGACAGCTTCAACTTGAGTTTTGATCTTAAAGAATGTGGATACGCACAAGCAAACGGCAAGCGGATTGTGGATCATTTCTTGCATATTACAGATCGAATGCTCGATGACTTTACAGGATCTATCGACAGCTTTGATTTGTTATCGAATGTGGAGCGCCGCAGGCAGGTTGTTTCATTTAACCAGACTAGCACCGCGACATTAGCGGGGAAGACAGTAGTTGAGCTCTTTGCGATGCAGGTGGAGCGGACACCGCACGCGCAAGCTGTACGATGCGGGAACAGGGTGCTCACTTACCGGCAGTTTGATGACGGCGTTAACCGACTAGCTCACCGTTTGATTCAACGGGGTGTTGCAATTGAAGACCTAATTGGCGTTGAGGCCGGCCGATCGATAGAGACACTAACTGCGATCATGGCAGTACTCAAAGCCGGTGCCGCATACGTTCCGTTTGATTCAACGCTACCCTCTGGGCGGCAGCAGCAATATTTGGAGGGCATGCAGACCTATCGCGGAAATCGGAAGGCACTAGTTCTCACTCATACCAACTCCGCACGCACTGCGTTTTCGCGGTTGGGAGCAGAAGTAGTTGACGCTGCCTCAGTAACGATGGCTGGTTCAGATTCAAAAGCTGAGTTATCGCCGCGGGCAGGTACTGGAAACTTGGCCTATGTGCTGTTCACTTCCGGCTCAACCGGGCAACCTAAAGGTGTGATGGTCGAACACGGCAATCTAGTCAACTACCTGGTTTGGGCGCGACGGGAGTACGCTATTGGGGAGCAGCTTGCATTCCCGTTGTTTACCTCTCTTTCGTTTGATCTTACAGCTACCTCTCTATTTGTACCGCTGATCAGCGGCCACTGCGTGGTGGTGTATCCTGATCGAGGTGAACGCTCAGATTTAGCCCTGTTTGATGTGCTCGCCGAAGATGCCGTTGATGTCATCAAACTCACACCCAGCCATCTAAAACTGATGGTGGCGGGCCCCTACCGGCCTGTAAGACTCAAAAAAATGATCATCGGTGGTGAGGACTTGAAATCCAGTCTGGCTCAGCAGGCTTTCTCGTTAATGCGAGAACGAGTGAGTATTTATAATGAATATGGACCGACTGAAACGACAGTGGGATGCATGATTCATCGATTCAGCAAGGAAGAGGACTTAGATGAATCTGTTCCTATCGGTCGTCCTATAGCCAACAGTCAGATTTATATTCTGGATGCGTTCTGTAATCCGGTCCCGACAGGTGTGATTGGTGAAATCTGTGTCGGTGGCGCAGGTGTTGCGCGTGGTTACTTGAACGCTCCCGAATTAAGTGCAGAACGTTTCATTCAGCATCCCTTTCTCGATACGGCTAGGATGTATCGCACCGGGGACCTTGCTAAGTGGGACGGCAGTGGGCGTATTGTATTGATTGGCCGCGCTGATCGACAAATCAAGGTGAGGGGATTCCGTATTGAACTGGGTGAAATTGAATCGGTCATAGAAAGCCACCCTGAAGTGCAGCAATGTGTGATTGAAAACATGTTGCCATCCCCCACAACTGGTTCGAACCAGGCCATTAGTCACTGTATAAAGTGCGGCTTGCCGTCCAACTACCCGAACGCTGCGCTCGACAGCGATGGGATATGCAAGGTTTGCCGGGTATTCGAGCAGAAAGAATCAATGGTAAAAAAATACTTCGATACCTCCGGAGGTCTAAAAAAACTCGCCAAACGAATCATCGCTGATCGCAGCGGGGATTACGACTGCATCGTACTGTTCAGCGGAGGCAAAGACAGCACCTATATGCTGTGTAAGCTGGTAGAACTCGGCCTCAGGCCTCTTGCTTTTACGTTGGACAATGGCTTCATTTCGCAAGGAGCTAAAGCGAATATCGCGCGGGTAGTTGAACATTTGCATGTCGACCACACTTATGGTCAGACCGCACATATGAATCAGATTTTCACCGACAGTCTAGAACGTCACAGCAACGTATGTAACGGCTGTTTTAAAACGATCTACACGCTAAGCACTCAGCTGGCTCGACGCAAAGGTATAAAGTACATTATTACTGGTTTATCCAAGGGCCAGCTGTTTGAAACACGGCTGGTCGACATGTTCGAGGATGATATTTTCAGTGCTGAACAAATCGATAATTACATTGATGCCGCGAGAAAAGCCTATCACCGCATGGATGATGCCGTTTCACACTGCCTCGACGTAGAAATATTTAAGACCGATGACGTCTTCAGGGAACTGGAATTCATAGACTTCTTCCGCTATTGCGACAGCACTCTGGCTGATATCTATGATTACCTGGCGAACCGCGTACCTTGGATAAGACCCGCAGATACGGGTCGTTCAACAAACTGTCTGATCAACGACGTCGGAATTTATGTGCACAGGAAGGAACGCGGCTACCACAACTACGCCCTTCCTTACAGCTGGGACGTGCGATTAGGCCACAAAGACCGCAGCGCCGCACTCGAGGAACTGGACGACGAGATCGACACCGAACGCGTAGAGAGCATACTGAACACCTTGGGTTATCGAACTAAAGATCCCGGTCAACCCGCGTCCAAGCTCGTTGCCTTCTGCGCTGCGCAACTCAAGGACTGCTCAATACTTGACGCCCACGTTCAACAACGTCTGCCGTCTTACATGCAGCCGGACCAGTATGTAATGTTGGAGTGTTTACCGCTCACTCCCCATGGCAAGGTTGACAGCCAACGGCTGCGAGCGCAGGTCGTTACCGACAAGGATGGCAAACCGCGGGGAACTGAGCCGAAAACACCGGTGGAAGCGCGCCTATGCGATATTTGGCGAGAGCTACTGTCAGTCGAGGCTGTGGGAACGACAGACAGTTTTTTCGAACTTGGTGGTGATTCATTGCTTATTGTTCGGGCAGTAGCGCAAATCGAGCGCGAGTTTGATGTACGCATCGAACTCACCAAGTTCTTCGAGGCCCCCACGGTCCAGATGTTAGGCGCCATGATTGATGGGATCCTCCTCAACGAGGTCATGGATCTCGGAATAAACCCGACTTTACGCACATAAGCGTAGAATCAATGCGCGAAGCAGATTTTGCTGAGAAATTAGCCAGTCTAACTCCTGCGCAGCGGGAGTTATTAGAACGGCGGCGCCGAGGTTTGACGTCAGCCAACAAGAGCCACCCGGGTATTCCGGCAAGACCTTCAGAAGTACCGGCTCCGGCTTCTTTCGCTCAGCGGCAGTTGTGGTTTGTTCATCAACTCGACCCGGCAAGTACGGCTTATCATATCTATGACTACTGGCGGCTAAGCGGCGAACTGGACATCGAGGTCTTGGAGAAAACGTTGGCTCAGCTAGTACGTCGCCATTACTGCTTCCGAACCACATTAAAACTTGATGCAAAGGGTGTCTTAAATCAGAACGAACTTTCCGCAGGTGCAGTACAAGTAGAGCGAATCGATCTCCGTGCCAATTCCCAGCCAGAGATCGAATTGAACAGGCTGGTCCGGCGAGAAGTCGGTATCCCCTTTGACTTGAGCAGCGGCCCGCTTGCGCGGTTTAAAATCATTATTCTTGGTGATTCAGATCATGCTCTGCTAATGACCGTGCATCACGCTGTATACGATGAATGGTCGCGTAAGCTGTTTTGGGATGAATTCAATGCGGTGTATGCGGACCTTGCGCGAGGGCGAGAGGCATTGATTGATTCTTGCCCGGCGAATTACGCCGATTATGCCTATTGGCAGCGCAAAAATGCAGACGAGCTGTCAGCGGGTCTTGAATACTGGCGGCATCAGCTGCACGCGGTTGATGTACTGGACCTGCCGTTGGACCGTTCCCGACCCGTTACCCCAACTTTCGCTGGAGCGCTTGCAAAAGTCAGGCTGAGTACTGATGTATCCAAAGCTGTCAGGGGTATTGCCAATAAAACCGGTACTACGTTGTTCATGCTAACGCTCGCGGTATTCGCGCTGTTTCTGAGCAAGCATACGGGGCAACGGCGCATGGCTATTGGAATCCCGTTGGCTAACCGCTCGAGTTTGAACATGCAAAATGTAGTGGGTTTATTTCTGAATCCAATGCCTATTGTCGTTGATATTCAACCCGCGGCTACCTTCCATCAGTTACTGCAGCAGATTAAGCAGAAAGTATTGAACGCCCAAAGTCACGAAAATATCCCTTTCGAGCTTCTGGTTGAGGCGCTCAAACCCGCCCGTTCCCTAGGCGTAAATCCGCTGTTTCAAGTGATGTGTGTTCAGCGCCAGCCAGTTGATAAGTTCTTACATCTTTCAGGCGTGTCTGTAGCTCCAATCCCGATTATTAGAAATGATTCAAAGTTCGATCTGACATTGTTTTCAACCAGTGATGATGACGGCTTACTTATCGAGCTGGAGTACAACACAGATCTCTTCTATAAAGAGACGGCCGATGCTTTTGCACGGCGATTGGCAGTGGCTGTTGAACAAATACCCGACTCTATTGGGTCTCCCGTTTCCCGGCTAATTTTTCTTACCGATCAGGACAGGTTTTTTCTGCAGCAGTTTGGCAAGGGAAAATCCCAGGCATTGGAGGACGAAACGCTGCCGCACAGGCGGTTTGAGAGTTTTGCGCGACGGAGACCCGATGCGATTTGTCTTGAGCAGGCTGAACAGACATGGACTTATGGTGAGATAGACAAGCGCGCGTCTCTACTTGCCGCCCGTTTAGTAGAGCTCGGTGTCGGTACAGGTGTGCTGGTCCCGATCATTGCGGGTCGCAATCACCATACCGTTACAGCGATCATCGCGGTACTCAAAGCGGGAGGTGCTTATGTTCCGCTAGATCCAGATACTTCTGTGGAGAGACTTCGCTCAATGCTAGATCAGGTTCGATCTACCTGGCCTGATTCAGTCCAACCTAGCTTGCTCAGCAGTAGCGAATGGGGTTACGGCGCAGCCCTTGATATTCATAACATTAAGCTTTCAGACCGGGATAATTCAGGTAGCGAACAGCATGGCTGCGTTGTAACTATTGATAGCAATGTGCAAGCGAGCGATCCAGCCTATGTTGTATTCACCTCCGGTTCTTCGGGTCGCCCCAAGGGAGTTGTTGTGAGCCATGGAAATCTGCTGCACTCAACTGCTGCCAGACTGAGCTACTACCCCGGTAGTGTGGAGGCGTTTTTACTGCTTTCACCGTTTTGGTTCGACAGTTCTATTGCAGGCCTTTTCTGGACCGTGTGCGACGGCGGACGTTTAATACTACCTCCGCATCAAATCGAAAGGCATTTGGACAGGCTTGCAGACTGCGTTAAGCGGCACGCAGTTTCCCATACTCTGTGCTTACCTTCTGTTTACTATTACCTCCTGAAATTCGCTTCACCCGGCCAACTCAACAGCCTCAAATGCGTAATTGTCGCCGGTGAGGCATGCGACATTCGCATTCCCGCACTGCACCAAAGCGTTGTTGGACAGGCATCCTTGTACAATGAATATGGACCAACGGAGGCTACGGTATGGAGTACGGTCTGCGATCTATCAGAAACTACTCTTGCAGTACGTGTGCCCATTGGCCTGCCCATTCCCAGAAGCACGATATACATACTCGATGAGCGCAGGCAGGTCGCACCCCCCGGTGCGGTTGGTGAAATCTATATCGGTGGCGCGGGTGTGGCCATGCGTTATCTGAATGACGATGCTCTGACTCAAGAACACTTCGTGCCTGATCCGTTTAACAGCGGCTCCGGCGAACGCTTGTATAAAACTGGCGATTTAGCCCGCTTCGCTTCCGATGGATCTATTCTGCTTTTAGGTCGCAAAGACAACCAGGTAAAGGTGCGCGGGCATCGTGTGGAACTCGAAGATATCGAGAATACGATAAGATCTTTTCCGGAAGTGGACGATGTGGTGGTCCACTACCGGGCTGCAAAGTGGCAGACGGTTCAGGCGTTTCAATCGGTCTCTTCGTCCGGAGACGAGCAGACGGGTACGCTTGTAGCGTGGGTAGTTCCACAGCCGGGTCGCAATGCACAGATGAGTGAAATAAAGCAGAGGGCAAGACATTCTCTGCCAGAATACATGGCGCCATCTCGATTCTTCGAGGTCGACGCATTGCCACATCTTGCTAACGGAAAAGTGGACCGCGCTGCTTTGCCGCTTGCTTTACCTGAAAAATCAGAGCGGCAGCACTCTGTCGATGAACCATTAGATTCCACCCAAGCTGCTATTTGTGAGATGTGGAAAAAAATGCTCAATTTGTCTGAGCTGAATATTGACAGTGATTTCTTCGAACTCGGCGGCCACTCCCTCATGGCAGCTCAGCTTGTATCGGAGATCGAGCAAAAGCTCGGCCATAAGGTGAGTATCGCCGATGTGTTTGAACAGCCTACGATTCGGGGTCTGTCGGAGCAGATCAGCAATTCCAGAGAACGCATCCATTGGTGCTCTATCGTGCCGATCAACGAAAGTGGTAATAAGTCCCCTTTCTTTTGTGTTTATGGCAATCCACGTCAAATGGCTCTGCACCTGGATCCGCAGCGGCCGTTTTACTGGTTGCACCACGGTCGTGATGGGCTGCTCATGCCTTACGATAAAATTGAGCGAATGGCACAAGATCATTTGCAGCAGGTGATTGCTGTACAGCAAGAGGGCTCGTATTGCTTGGGAGGATTTTCCGTGGGTGGACTGGTGGCGTTTGAGATGGCGAGACAGCTTAAGCGACAGGGTAAACATGTGAGTTTGCTGGCGCTCTTCGATCCGACCAGTCCGGCCCATGATCAGACCAGGTGGCAGGCTCGCTTGGTAACAACGCTACGCTCAGATACGTCTGCCTTTAATAAAGTAGGCTACGTGGCAAGAAGGATAGTCAAGCTTCCTATTATTCTCACTGCAAATCTCGGTAGCGCCGCTAACGATATGTCGTCAAGAGTAAAACGCTGGTGCCACATTTTAGTGAACAAACCCATGCCGAAGAAGCTGCGTAAATCACACCGTTTGCGGGTGTTGACCCGAGCCGCTGATCAATATACATATCCTACGTATGATGGTGCGGTGGTTCTCTTTCTGCCTGAAGGTGGACCTGAGGATGCCCAAAAAACGCAGGCGTTAAGAAGAGCGTGGGCCCCGTTGGTGGGAAACCATCTAGAAACACACATCATAGAAGGCGCGAAAGAGCACCTGGAGTTGATGCGTGAACCGTATGTTACTGCTCTCGCTCAGCACCTGAACAGCGCCCTCGACCGGGCCGGCTAGCGGCCCATCCATCCTGGTTAGTGTCAAGGACAAGCTTTGAGCTAAGCGTCCCGCCGGCACATGGCTTTGTCAACACTCCATCTTGAAGATACTTATGCCTTTAGGCACTAATCAAAGGAAGCTCTCGATATATTTTACGGCTGTATTGTCGGTGGTATAAGCGTGAAATACCTGTCTCATTTTTTGTACCCGTATTTTGAATGAGCTGTCCTGCAATAGGATAGTTGCACAGTTTATTATGGAATCTATGTTTCGCTGATAATGATCTACCATTAAACCCAATCCGTGATATTTGACACGAAGTGAACTGCCATATTGATCTGTTGCCATCATTGGGCAAACCACCATGGGCACGCCGAAGTAAATGCATTCATTGATGGTGGTGATTCCACCATGAATAACAGCGCAGTCGGCATGTTGTAGAATCCTCAAGGTTGGGACCCATGAAAACGCATATACATTTGACGGCAGTTGCCCCAGCGCTGCGGGAGTTGTTCGGCCGCCAAGCCCGAAAATCACGTCCCATTTTTCATACTCCGCCAAACCTTGTGCAAGTTCACGCCAAAACTTTGTGTCATCGCCGGTAAAAAACGCGCCAAATGAACAAAGCAAAAGGGCTTCAGAGTCACCATGCTGGCGTTTATTAACAATATCTTCTATTTCGCTAATATGCTCCGGGCTGATGTTGCCATGAACTTCTTGCCTCGCTGTTGCAACCACTGGGCCAACAAGCCTAAATACTGGGTGAGTTTTTTTAGAAAAATCCAGTTCTGATGCATTTAAGCTCAGCACTGGCAGGGTGCGGTATGAAAATGGAATCAACCATTGGTAAAGGGTAACTTCCTTGGCAAACGGAAAACCAATTTCGCGCGCAAACCGTCGCAGGAGAGAAACACGATCAGTCCCGGCGGTTGTGTAACGTTGTTGACGCATATAAACCCACTTCCACAGACGGTATTTAAGCCAAGCGAGTTCAATGCCGATACGATGGCCTCTGAAGCCGGTCCCTGGCATTATATTTGTATGCGGAGGCGGTATTCCTGGCCGTTTCCAGATACAGATAAAAGTACTGATTAAGACTATGGGAACGCGCGACACATAAGCCGTCATGATGTATTTATGTAGCTCAATATCAATGATTACTAGATCTGGGGCGAGCTTAGCAAAACAAGTTGTGCATTCATTGTTGCTGTTCTTTTCTGCTGGTTGCTTTGGCATAACAAAATCTGATTCAGTAAAAGTAAATCCCTGATGCAGAACACTTTGACGGCAATGTGCTTCGCCTATAAACGATACTTCGTGTCCCGCCTTCGCCAAGCGGTGGGCCAGTTCGAAAGTTGGATTAAGCTTGCTCGTGATCCAATAAGGTATGATGAATATCTTAGCCACGGGAGTTTTATTCAGACGGCATGATTGCTGGGCAGCCCATGCAAATTAATGTTTGGAACCGATTGCGCTGATCTAGATACCAAGTAAGCCCGCAATGACCCTGCGTTGAATATCCGATGTACCGGAATAGATCACGCCGCCGATGGCATCACGCAAGTCGCGTTCGATTCCGTATTCACTTAAGTAACCCTTGCCACCGTGGATGCGGATTGCGTCAAGGCTGTTCTCTAGGAAAAGTTCGCTTACCACTAATTTCGTCATTGCTGCTTCCATAGCGGGAGACTTGTTCTGGTCAATCAGCCGGGCCACTCGATACAAAAACAGGCGTGCGGTCTCCAGTTTGATTTTCATGTCGACGATACGGTTTGAAACGGTTTGGAACTTAGCAATCGCCTGACCAAACTGTTTGCGCTCATTGGCAAATTGAATAGTCTGCTCCAACTGTCTGGCCATGGATCCAACGTGGCTAGAGAAAATAAAGCTTCGTTCATACTCCATTGAATTCGCGAAAATACTGGCACCGGCTCCTGGTTTACCTAACAGGCTGCTGTCGGGAACAAAACAGTCTTTAAATACAACGTCTCCCATAGGAGACGTACGTAGTCCCATTTTTGACTTTGCGGACTCCAGAACAATCCCCTTTGCATTCGCCTCCACAATGAATGCCGTAACACCCCATCGACCCAGTGTTGGGTCTATAGTCGCAAAAGTAAGGATTATGTCTGACACAGGGGCCAGGCCGATGTATATCTTTCGTCCATTGAGTATGTAACCTCCTTCAACTTTTGCAGCACGGGTATCGAGACTGAATGCGTCAGAGCCGGACTGTGCTTCGGTCATTGCATGCGCACCGAAGAGTTCACCTCTAATCATTCCCGGCAAGTACTTCTGTTTCTGCTCCTCGCTGCCAAATTTTACGATAGGCTCTTGGACAGCCCACATCTGCCCGTTGAGGGCCAGAGTTAAACCGTTATCAGCGCAACCGTAGCCCAGCCCCTCCATAACACAGACAGTAGTGACTGCGTCATAATTTCTGCCTCCGTATTTTTCAGGAACATAGAGGCCTAGAATACCCTGCTTTGCACAGGCCACCCAGTTCTCCCGTAAAAACTTGCTTAAGTGGTCACGCTCAGAGAGATTAAGCTGCAGTTGTTCCTGCGCAAACATGATTATCTCTTTGCGAAGGTTTTGCTGCTGCTCCGTGTATGTCAAATCTATCATTGCTTCACCGAAAAGATTTATCTCGAGTATATTAATAGTAATCTGTATGGTGCGCAGTTCTCACCAACTTAGTAAGCTGAAAGAATCGCAAGGCCAATGAAACGGCTCTGCGCAAGAACTTGTTTGCTTATACGCCAAAATCCCTGTCAACCAGAGCTCCTCAAACTTCGCAAGATCTAACAATCAAATGTTTTTAGTTTCATCCCGCCGGTATAGTTAGTACCGGCAGTTTGCCACCTTCCCCGGTTTCCGAGAGCATGAGTATGAGCATTAAGAATCCGAACACTCTTTTGGAAGCGAAGTCCTGTGCGTTGATCCAGAACCAGTAGTTCTCATACTCCACGGCAATAAATGGGTCTTCGGGCCTTTCCTTACTGCTTCTGATCCGAATCAGCTGCTGGACGTTAGCTTCAAGGTCCGTTTTGAGAGCAGTAGTTTTCTGCGTTCGATTCTGTTCAATGTGTTTCGCCGGAACTTCGATGTACGCTGTGATCTCGATCATGATCTGAATCGCCGATCGCGTGAGGATGGCTATTTCGTCTTTGTCACCAGGGATGGCACCATAAGCCACCTTGTAACGCTGTGATTGCGGATTGAGGCCAAGCAGTTGTTTCAGCGATCGGATGATGACCGCAACATTGGGGTCCAAGGCCTCGTGATAGAAAAACAGAACGGCGGCATCATTGTGGTTAGCACGCTGCTCGATTCGCATGCCGAATGCTCCGGACCGTTGGATCTCGCGCAGCAGGTTGATCAGTTGGTGAAAGTCTGCATCAGCCGGGCTCTGCCGCCGCTCCATCCCGGACTGGTTGCGGCGCCCATTCACTGCCTGAACTGTGGTGCGGAGAACCAGGTCGGCCGGCCAGCCCGACTGTATCAAGGACAGCACCGCGCTGGGAGGTATAGGGGCCAACAGCTTGCGTACAAAATTACTACCACTTAAGGGGGAGTAGGTAATGGTGGGGCGATCTATAAATTTGCCCTCGCCACCCAGAATCAGGCTGTCTTGAAAATTGGTGAACTCAGCCTCCGCCGCCAACTGGCTTTCCAGTGTGTAGCCACTCACAATCTGGGCCACTTCCAGAAACACTGGAGCATCTGCGTACCTGAGCTTGACGATGTTGAGCAGGGTCTGACTTTTCCAAGATTCGGCAACGCTGTTGATGTAGTTCGAACGGTCGCGGGGAATAGTTTTGGGACCGATACTTGAACAGCTGAATAAAGCGACGGTGATAGCAAGCAAGAGGGCGGGTTTCATCTTACAGTCCAGACCTTGCGCGTTTCGATGAAAACCCAGATGGTAGCTTCGATTACTACGTCTTGAATGAATCATTTATCTCATGGTAGCGCGATACTGGCTGGGATGTCACACCTGCGTGCGAGGGCTGCGTGCCCGGGAATCTGATCGTGATAATTTATCACCCCTTACGTCTTGCGTGATGAAAAGCTACACTTCTATGTTCAATTTGAAATTTTTAGGAGGAGAAAAAATGAATCTGCAGCAACTTAAAGACACAGCGGCGGCCATGGTCGCACCGGGTCGCGGCATACTGGCCATGGACGAGAGCCATCCAACGTGCAACAAGCGCTTCGAAAAGCTCGGCATTCCAACGACGGAAGAGAAACGGCAGGAATACAGACACATGCTGCTCAAAGAAAACGAAATGGGTCAGTTCATCGGTGGCGCTATCCTGTTTGATGAAACCATTCGTCAGCAGACCCTAGACGGCCAACCTTTTGCCGAACGTCTGCAGCAGATCGGAATCGTGCCCGGCATCAAAGTCGACCAAGGTGCGAAGGAACTGGCTCTGCACCCGGGAGAGAAAGTCACCGAAGGGCTGGACGGGCTGCGCGACCGGCTAAAAGAGTACTATGAACTGGGCGCCCGTTTTGCAAAGTGGCGCGCGGTGATTACCATCGGCCCGGACATTCCCAGTCAGGCTTGTCTTGTGGCGAATGCGCACGCGCTGGCCCGTTACGCCGCGCTTTGTCAGGAGACGGATATCGTGCCGATTGTCGAACCTGAAGTCCTGATGGATGGCAGCCACACCATCGAACGGTCTTATGAGGTTACTCACGCCATACAAAAATGCGTGTTCGAACATCTTAAGGAGCAGGGCGTGGCCTGGGAAGGTATGGTGTTGAAGCCGAATATGGTGGTCTCAGGCTATGACTGCGCTGAGCGCGCTGATGTACAGCAGGTAGCCGAGGCAACCGTACGCTGTTTGCGGGCTACAGTACCGCTGGAGGTGCCTGGAATCGCGTTTCTCTCCGGGGGCCAGACCGATGAAGAGGCCACCTCCCATCTGAACGCCATGAATCAATTAGGCCAGAATCTTCCCTGGGCGCTCACTTTTTCCTATGGGCGGGCGCTGCAGCAAGCGGCCATGCAGGCCTGGAACGGAGACAGCGCGAACATCGATCGTGCGGCCAGGGTCATTCTGCACCGCGCCAGAATGAATGGCGCCGCGGCCAAGGGTAGGTATTCAACGGAGATGGAACAGGCAGCTTAATGTCCTGTTTTGACTTAAAGTAATACTTTAACTATTAGATAAAATTATATTAAAAACAATATCTTATAGTGTTACTATAACAATATAGTTTAATGTAGAATACAGTGAATTGACCGCATCTCCGTGCAGCGCGCTGCACTGGTCTATAGTTGTTGCAGTGAGCTGTCATTAGGGGGTGTTCGATGAAAAAGTCAGACGATCAGGGTCAGGACGAGGCCTGGTTTTCGTGCTGGGATTGCCACTGCAATTTAGGCATGTGCGACCGGGATAATCCTCCGCAGTCCTGCGAGTACTGCGGCTCGCACGCGGTGGTGTTTACTGTTCCGCCCGATAGCCAGTGGGAGCGGGTGCACCCGGGTCGAGGAACCCTGAAGATCCGGTAAAAAGCACCGACCCAACCTTACTGGTCGTACCACACGTTCAGCCCTCGGCCGATACAGGCTTCAAGGCGTTTGATATCGTCAAGAAAGTATTGGTTAAGCATGTGGCGTCTGGTGTGTGGCGTTAAAGCGGGGTGCTTGTTTTGCAGCAGATTCATGCCGCGGGTGCGCAGGGCTTTGTATTGCCCGGCGGACAGCAGCCGCTTTAGGCCCGGGGCGATCCTGGCTTTCATCGTATCAAATAGGGCAGGGTGCTTCGGTACGAAGGTGGGATTCACTCGATTGCCTGTGGCGGCGGGCATGTCAGCGACACCGAGAAAAGTGAAGATGTCGCGGGTTGCCTGTTTGGCGCGCCGCTCGTCTGTACCAAACAGGTCCTCGAAGACGGCAACGTGTATGCTTTGTTTGCTGAATACCTGCAGAAAGCGTGAAATTTGCGCACAATAGCGGCTCTTAAAGACGTAGTAAGGTGGCGTGTGCCAGGAGCCGAAGCGGGTGGGAACGCTGTCAGCATCGTTCTTCAGGGCCTCGGCAAAGGAGTGATTTTTCTCTACCTGAAAGAATCGATGGTAGTTGTATTGCGAATACGCGCGATCGACCGGGTGGCGCAGCAAGAAAAGGATCTTCACCTCGGCTCCTAAGCTGTCTAAGATTCTTGGCGCGACGTATTCGAACAGCATGTAGTCCGGGCTGATATCACCGATGATCTTCTCATTCTGAACGGGTAAATAGTGCTGCGCGTACCACGTCAGGCCTCGCTCGAAATTGATATCCCGGTCGAAATAATGAATTTCCTTTTGCGCAACGGGGAGGAATATGTCTGGATGTCGGCGCAGGATCTGGTACAGAGAGGTGGTCCCCGCTTTCTGCGCACCCGGGCAGATGAAGTTGGGGATGACCGGATCAGTCACGCGGGCAGAGCGAGAAACGGTCAGCGGCGGTGAAGAACGCGGCTACGCCGCCAGCGGCAGCGAGACGGTAAACATGGTACCGGTCTGGCCGGGGCGGTTGGAAGCCTCAACCTTGCCTGCATGAAACTCGGCAATCAGCTTGACCACGTACAATCCCAGCCCCAGGTGCGACTGCTTTGCGTTTTTCTTGCCAACGGATACCAGCGGGTCGAACAGCCGATCGCGCATAGTTTCCGGTAATTGCTGCCCCTGGTTGATGATCATCAACCTGGCGTGGTTGTTGTGCTTATCCAGACGCACCAGTATGGGAGAGCCCTCCTCACCGAAATCAACCGCATTGTCAGCCAGCTTATCCAGCATTTGCGCAATGTGATCCTGTACCCCCTCGACGTTTAACGGGTTGGCCCGAATCTCCAGTTCGAATTTACGGTTGGGGTGCGTGAGCTGGTAGCCTTCAACGTAGCTGGAGACCAGATGCACCAGGTCGAAACGCTCACGGGATTCGCCCTTCAGCGCTTCCTCAAGATTGGCCGCCTCGGTCAGGTTTGTGAGGATAGACCCTAAGCGGGTGATGCCATTCTTGGCCCGCGTCATGTATTTGCTTTCCTTGGTAAGGGGGATCTCATCCTGCAGGTTATCCAGGGAAGAATTGACCACATTCAGGGGGTTTTTCAGTTCGTGCGCCAGGGTATCGGGCAGCCCTTCGAGGTAGCGGGTGTATTGACTCAGTCGGCCTAGCATGCCGCTGACGCTGCGAGACAGGTCTCCTATTTCGTCCCCCGCGTCCTCCTCCTGCACGATGTGGGTAGTCCGCACCCGTCCGTCCGGATCAATGGCCAGGTCCGTCGCGTTGCGCAACCGGCGTATACGCATGGTCAGGCGCGATGCAAAGACAAGCAGCGCCGCGGTAATAATGACGATTACCAGCAGGGTGACGCTGATGATGTTCTCCAGGATCTGCTTCTGATTTTTAAGAACCTCGTGGCTGCTTTGTTCGACTACCACCACACCCAGCACCTGGTCTCCAGACCATACCGGGTTTGCCGCCATTAGAATCTCTGCTCGGTTATCGAGTGAGGGCCGCCGCTCTGTTTGCGGCAAACCGGTCACGGCCTTTTTAAATATTTCATCGTTGCGATGGGAGACATCCGTTGCGATATCCTCAAAGTCGGCTTCCGAGCCGCCTACGATCAGGTTGTAAACATCGTGCAACATACCGTCATACCAGCGCCGCAGGCGCTCATCCCAGGTTTGGGGTTTGCTTTCCTGCGGCTGCTCGCTCAACAACTTACCGACCACTGCCCTGACCTGCTGCTCCCGGTCAAGCACCCATATGCGGGCAACCGGTCGATCCAGACCGCGCAGGATCTTAGCGATCTCCGGCGAATGGATCAGCAGTCGGCTCAATGGTTCGCTGGAATCACTCCTCTTGGTCGCGGTAAGTAATTTTTCTAGCGTACGCAGCTCAGGATCATCGACGTCGGCCACGACGAAACCCAAACGTGACTGGGAGCTGACCATGAAGCGGGGTATGCGCAGCTCTATGATATAGCCGTCACTGGTTGGGGTGATTTCTGCATCCAGGTCATAGTTTGGTTCCCCCGTCAGCGGATAATTCCAGTCCTTATCCATCAGGTATACGCTCATGCGCCCGGGCTCGGCAGCGGTGAGGACGTAACGCTTCACTCTTCCCCCCGGATTTTCAATGATCAAGCGCAGGTGGTCGCTTTTATTCAGGCTGCGCAAACTCATGTTGCGCGTTAAGAAATGATCGTCGGTGACCTGGAACAGGCCGTACAGGTAGGGGCCGCGATACCCAATTACGGTGCTGTAGCTCAAAGAGGCTGGGTCATAATCAAGACCACATTCAAGACCACGGGAGCCGTCGTAGTGCGACATCTGGTTGATTTGGTCTCCCCAGTCACGCACGTCGCCATCGAGCCGGATGTAGTTGGGTAAGGCGAAGGCGTACAGATCCGAGGGCTGCCCGATCAGTTCCGAGGCACCGGTTTTAGGATCGAAGAATTCCGGTCGATCGTTCAGTACGGTAGAGACCGCGCGTGCGGTGAGGCTGAGAGCATTTTCCTGGCCCTGCAGCAGGAACGTTTTCAGCCCCCTTACGTACTCATAGCCCATCCAGGGAATGAGCAGCAGCGCCACTGCCACCAGCAGCAATTTGGATCTGATGCTGAGACCGTGTGACCTTTTTCCGTTAGCCATAAACTTTCGACCAACCTATTCCGGTTGCCAGCGATAGCCTACTCCAAATACCGTCTGGATCATGGAGAAATCGGGATCAGCTTCTTTGAATTTTTTTCTGATCCGGCGAACGTATCCATTGATCGTATTGCGTTCGACGTAACTTTGCCGCGTGATCTGCATCAAGTTTTCATAAGTTTTAACGTGCCCCGGACGCTTGGCCAGGGCCTGCACCAGCCAGAACTCGGTCAGCGTCAGATTGATCTCTTTATTGTTCCAGCGCACCGACATGCTGTTCGGGTCCAGCTGCAGCGGGCCCAGCCGGAGGATAGCTTCCAGCTCCGTCGTCTGCGTGTGCAGAGTATCGACAATGCGAAACAGCGACGTTACCCGCACCGAGAGAAACTGCAGATTGACCGGTTTGGTAAGGTAATCCCAAGCGTCGAGACGAAGCCCGGAAACCCGATCGATGTCCGTATCCCTGGCGGTGAGGAATATAATGGGCAGCTTCGGCGCGATCGCCCGCAGGTCGCGGCACAGATCAAAGCCCCCGTCCATTTCGTCCTCCAGCATGATATCCAGTATGGCCAGATCCGGCAGGTTCATTTTCATTCCGGCGAACGCATCTACCCGATTGCCGTAAGTTTTGACGTTATAGCCGTTAGCAATCAAAGCATCGGCGTAGTTCTCGCGCTGATCGGTGTCATCTTCTACGATAGCAATGTTTCTGGACATGTACGCCTCTGGGTTTGACCTTTTAAGTCAATAAGATACAACAGTTACAGGCTCGTTTGCAGCTTTTTTAATAACCACGAAATCGCCATAAATATTCCCACAGTTAGACAGCGCGAAGAGGTTTAATTCACTTAAGCAGAAGCAGTTGTCCAGATTGTCAGGGATGCCGTATGTCGTTGCTTGAGCCAAGGATGGTTCGCTGGAGCAGCTGGGAGAGTGTAAATGGGTAGAAAAGTATTTGTTCCACTTACAGACGAGATTCTGTACGACCATCCGGAATTGATCAATGGTCCTGTGCTGCCGTATACCGCAGGTCAGGCTTGTCATCATTGGCTCTCTGTTGAACTGAATCCGGAGGAGGGTCCAGCGAAGAGTGCGCGCGTCGCGCCGGCAAGATCTTCCCCGTTATCCCAGTGGTTGTCCGATCTTAGGTTACCGACACTCGAAAGCCTCGCGAGGTAATGCCCCATCCTTACTGAGTCCCTGAAACACCTCGCTATTGGGCTTGGTACCGCGCTCCGCCCGGGGCGCGGTACTTGTCTTTGTTAACATCAGTGCGCTCCTAAACGGCGTCTTCTTTATCCTCATCGAATAGCTCTTCCAGCTCCTTGGCGGATTGCTTAGCCAGGTAGATCATCCTTTCTTCATCATTGTGCATTTCATGGTGCGCGTGCAGACGGTGCTCGTCGTGGGTGCGAAATGTCTCGACGATGGACGAACTCTCCTGCCTGGGCAAGCCCAAACCCTGCAACGTCGCCTCCGCCATTTTTAAACTTGAGTAAAATGTATCCCGCCAGATTTGGCTGATACCCAGATCCATCAGCTGATATACATGCTTTCTATCGCGCGCTCTGGCGATTATCCGGAGGTGCGGGAAATTGCGACTGACCATTTCCGCTGTTTGCAACGAGGACTCTGCATCGCTGATAGTCAAAACGAACAGCTGGGCTTTATCCGCCCCGGCGGACCTCAGCAGATCCATGCGCGATGCGTCACCGTAATACACTTTATTGCCGAAGCGCTGCACAAAATCGACCTGCCCGGGGCTGTTGTCGAGAGCGGTGAAGCCGATCTTTTTTGCCGCAAGTATTCGCGCCACGATTTGGCCAACGCGGCCAAAGCCGGCGATGATCACCCGCTTATCCGTGGTGGGCATTTGATCAAAACCCTGGGTTGATCGCTTGCGATTGCTTTGCAGCGTCTCTACCCCTAGTACGATGAGCGGCGTAAGTGCCATGGTCAGCGTGACAGCGAGTATCAATAATTCTGCAATGCTTTGCGGCAAAACAAATGCAGCGACGGCAACGTTAAAAATGATGAAGGCAAACTCGCCGCCCTGGGGTAAAAAAGCAGCCAGGCTGGTGGATGATCTCCAGGATAGACCAAAGGCCCTGCCCAGCCCGAGCAGCACGGTGAACTTAATGACTATCAGCGCGAGCGCAATAAGGAGGACGGGTAGCGCGTGGTCAGTGAGCAGGCTGAAATTAACGCTCATCCCGACCGCCATGAAAAACAGACCCAGCAGCAGTCCTTTGAAGGGATCGATATCGGCTTGAAGTGCGTGCCGGTACGCGGATTCTGACAGCAGGACGCCCGCCAGAAATGCCCCCAGCGCCATTGATAGGCCTACGCTCTCCAGCAGCAGCGCCGTGCCCAGTACAATCAACAGCGACAGGGCGGTGAAGGCTTCTTTTACGCCCGTATCCGCTATGATCTTGAACAGGTAGTGGACGATATAGCGCCCGGCCAGAACCACCACCGTGATGACCCCTAACGTGCGGATGAGCCCCCACCAGGAGAATGAGGCCACGCCGTCGTCCACGCCCAGCAGGGGGATGATGGCAAGCAAAGGAACTACTGCAAGGTCCTGCAGCAGCAGTATGGAGAATGCCGCCCGTCCGTGACGAGTGTTTAGCTGTCGCTTTTCACTCAACGCCTGCAGCGCGAAGGCGGTCGATGACAAGGCGAGGGTGGTGCCGATAAGGAGCGCAACAACCAGGTCTTTGCTGTACAGATAGGCAAGCAGCGTGATCGGTATGGATGTCACAAAGACCTGAGCGCAGCCCAGCCCCAATACAGCGCGCCGCATGACCCACAGGCGTTTGGGATTCAGCTCCATTCCCACCAGGAACAACAGGAATACTACGCCCAGCTCTGCGATATGAAAAACGTCTTCGACGTTGGCGATGAATCTGAATCCCCAGGGCCCGATTACAATCCCGGCGAAGAGGTACCCCAGCACCGCCCCTACACCCAGACGTTTCGCAATGGGTACAGCGATCACGGCTGCGGCAAACAAAAGCGCTGCCTGAAGCAGAAAGTTCATGTGATGGTCTCGTTGAAGCAGTTGATTGGGGTGCGGTTCATTATTTTACACTGTGCTCTATTTACGTTCCTGCTAAGATAGTCCGTGTTCAATATAAGCGGCGGTAAATGGCAAACAAACAAGGCTGGCATGGTCGATTCTTTGAGGATTTTGAGGAAGGGGATGTATACAAACATCCCTTGGGCAGGACAATCACTACAACGGATAACAGCTGGTTCACGCTGCTGACGCAGAACACTGCCCGCATACACGTCGATCATCACTATGCCGCACAAACTGAATTCGGCCGCCCGCTGGTGAATTCCACATTAACACTGGCCCTGGTTACCGGACAGAGCGTGACCGACGTATCACAAAACGTATTCGCCAACCTTGGCTGGGACGAGGTGCGCTTACCTCATCCAGTTTTCGAGGGAGACACCCTATACTCCAGCTCCGAAGTCGTGGGCAAGCGGGAATCGCGCTCGCGCCAGGACGTGGGCATAGTTACCGTTTTGACTCGCGGCTTCAACCAGGACGAGGTTGAGGTCATCTCTTTCAAGCGATCCGTGATGGTGTATAAAAAAGGATGTGGTCCTGCGCTGTAGAAGAAATGGACTTACACTGAGCGTGCGTCACGCAGCGACTAAACAAATGCCGGGTCTAAGTCCGCAGACTATACTTTGCGCTTTTTGCCTTTTTACCAGCTAAAGCAGCTTTCAGGCTGGGCAAGCGAGAGCCTTTTCCATAAACCGCACCGTGAGGAGTTACAGACATGATTTCATCTGAGACCGAACGGTATCCGGAACTGCGAGAGGCGGTGACCGGGCTGTGTGCCGAGTTCGGTGATGAGTATTGGCGTCGGCTGGATGACGACCGGGAGTATCCTGAGGCTTTTGTCAAAGCGCTCACCGAGGCCGGTTGGCTGGCGGCGCTGATACCGGAAGAGTACGGTGGTACCGGGCTCGGCGTGGCGGAGGCATCAGTCATACTGGAACAAATCAATCGCTGCGGGGGCAACGCCGGGGCGTGTCACGCGCAGATGTATACCATGGGAACCATCTTGCGCCACGGTTCCAATCAGCAGAAAACTAAATTTCTGCCCGCCATCGCTGCCGGCGAACTGAGATTGCAGGCCTTTGGCGTGACCGAACCCAATACCGGATCGGACACCACCAAGTTGAGAACCCGGGCGGATCTGCGTGGTGATCATTACGAGATAAACGGAGAGAAAGTATGGACCTCTCGCGTTCAGCACTCTGATTTGATGCTGCTCCTGGCGCGCACCACGCCGCTCGAGGAGGTGCAAAGAAAGTCTGAAGGTTTGTCCGTGTTTCTGGTCGATCTGCGGCAAGCATCCGCGGACCAGTTACAGATCAATCCCATCCAGACCATGATGAATCATGAGACTAATCAGGTCTTTTTCAATGGGTTAGAGGTGCCCAAAGAAAATCTGATCGGAGAAGAGGGCCGAGGCTTTCGCTATATCCTTGACGGGATGAATGCTGAGCGGGTGTTGATCGCTGCTGAGTGCATCGGTGATGGCTACTGGTTCGTGCAGCGTGCCCGAGACTATGCCGGAGAGCGGGTTGTGTTTGGTCGCCCGATTGGTCAAAACCAGGGCATCCAGTTTCCCATCGCGCGCGCGTACATCAGCTTGCGTTCGGCTGACCTGATGCGCTACCAGGCGGCGGATCTGTTTGATCGCGGTAAACCCTGTGGGGCCGAGGCGAACATGTCCAAACTGCTGGCCGCCGATGCCTCCTGGGAAGCGGCGAATGTCGCGCTGCAGACTCATGGGGGTTTTGGTTTTGCCCGGGACTATGATGTCGAACGTAAATTTCGTGAAACCCGCTTGTACCAAGTCGCGCCAATTTCCACTAACCTGATCCTGTCTTACGTGGCTGAGCACGTTCTCCAGTTGCCTCGATCATACTGATGGCACTGCTGCATGACGTGACTGTGGTTGCGCTGGAGCAGGCGGTGGCAGCGCCCTTGGCGTCGCGCCACCTGGCGGACTGGGGGGCGCAGGTGATTAAGATAGAACGGCCGGGCAGCGGGGATTTTGCGCGCAGTTATGATCACACCGTGCGTGGGTTGTCCAGTCATTTCGTCTGGCTCAACCGTTGCAAACAGAGTTTGACGCTTGATGTAAAGACCGGCCAGGGAAAAAACATCCTCTACCGGTTGCTTGAGACCGCCGACGTATTCATCCAGAACCTTGCGCCCGGCGCGGTTGCAAGACTTGGTCTGCAGAATACACTGCTGCGTGCGCGTTTTCCCAAGCTGATCATATGTAACGTATCCGGCTATGGTAAAGACGGACCGTATCAGGACAAAAAAGCATACGATCTGTTGGTGCAGGCCGAGGCGGGGCTGCTGTCGGTTACCGGGAGTGAGGACGTGCCCGCCAAGGCCGGTATATCGGTTGCAGATATAGCCGCGGGCATGTATGCCTTCAGCGGCATTCTCGCCGCACTGCTGCGTCGATGCAAGAACGGGCAGGGCGGTGTGGTAGACGTTTCGCTGTTTGACGCATTGGCGGAATGGATGTCCTACCCCGCTTATTTTGCCGCTTTCAGCGGGCAGGCGCCGGCGCGAACCGGTGCTGCGCACGCCACCATTTATCCCTACGGTCCGATTACCGCAGCGGATGGCCGCACCGTGCTGATCGGATTACAGAACGAGCGGGAGTGGGCGCAATTCTGCCGCACCGTGCTGCGGCGGGAAGAACTGATCCCGGATCTCCGCTTCGCTACCAACCACGACCGCAGCAAAAATCGCACGGAGTTAGGGGCGATCATGCGTGATGCGCTGGCCGGGGTCGACTCTGATCAGTTGGTGCAGCGACTTGATCAGGCTGGAATAGCCTACGGTCGAATGAATACCATGCAGGAATTCTGGGATCATCCCCAGCTGTCCGCGCGCAGGCGATGGACCGAGGTCGATTCACCCGCCGGGCTCCTGCCCGCGCTATTGCCGCCGGTCAATATGGATGGCGAAACGCCGAGGGCAGGAGCGATACCCGATGTGGGCGAACATACCGATGTGATTTTGCGTTCCATCGGCTACAGCAGCGAAGACATCGCCAGCCTGCACGCCCAGAGAATCGTATAGTCGCCCGAATTGTTTAATTGGTGCGCCGCCTTCCGCGATTGAATCATCCCGGTACGTTTCAACTTGCTCGGGCGCGATTGAATCGTTTCCAGCGCAGCGCAATAAGTCCACCCTAAAGATGACGAACGCGGAAACGTGATCAGTCGATCAATCCCGGTATGAGGGATCCTTGCGCTCCAGCAATCGAATCATAGCCGGCCATTCGGTCTCACCCAAAGGCTGGTCGCCGGGCCGTCCCTCCTGCTGCAGGTCCTCTATGGCCTGCTCGCTCGGGATAACTGGTTCCTCACCGCTGGCAAGGAGATCAACCTGTATTTTGCAGGCGATCTCCAAATAATACAGATACCAGAAGGCCTCGGCTGCAGTGCGGCCGCAGGCGAGCAGTCCATGATTGTGCATGACCATGAGATAGTTTGAGCCGAGGTCCCGCGCCAGGTAGTCGCATTCGTCATGATTCACCGTGATGCTCGTGTATTGATGATAGGCCACGGTTGCGCTGATGATGTTGGCGTGCTGGGAAACGGGGAGCAGGCCGCACTTCATGGCGGATACGGCCGCGCCGGCGCGAGTGTGGGAGTGCAGGACATAATTGATTTCGGGACGCGCCTTGAGAACGGCGCTATGTATCAAATGCCCCGCTTCATTGTAGGGATAATCTCCAGCAATGACGTTGCCGGCAAAATCGACCTTGATCAGGGTAGAGGCGTTGATTTCCTCAAACAGCAGCCCGTAAGGATTGATCAGGTAGTGGTTCGGTTCCGCCGGCACCCGCGCCGAGATGTGGGTGTAAATCATGTCGGTCCAGCCGTAATGCACAAACAATCGATACAGCGCTGCAAGGTCGACGCGCGCCTGATACTCGGAGTCGGAAGGTTTGAACGAGGGGATCTTTGACGTACTTAGTGACATTGATTTTCTCCGCGGTGCCAAGGGAGCATCGAAAAAGATAAGCGATGAACGGGTAGTATACCTCGGCGCACGCTATTGCTCAGGCTGTGAGCCTGCCACCACTCGCTTAAGGGTGCTTTGCAGATCGCCGTAGCCGGTGTGACGATGTTCGAATTCCAAGCCCAGCCGCTGCGCGGCTTTTTCCGCCCGCTGCTTGATTTCACCGTTATCTGTTTGTGACAAATACACCAGTTTCTTATAGTGCGCAAACATCATCGACTCGAGTTCCGGGTGCTGGTCCAGACCAAATCCCCGGATGATGATTCGATCAAAATGTTGCGCCAGGTAATCCGTAAGGTACAGCGTGCCCAGCTCCGCTGCAGACAGTTGGTCAAAAACGCGTGATGTTGCAAAGAACTCGTAACAGTGCGCTCCCGGTAGACGTTCCACGCCCTGTTCCTGTGCCAGCAGTGCATCCAGTCGACCGCCGGTGCCGCAATCGGCATAGCCGATGAAGATTCGGTCGTAGCGTCCCCGGGCCTGGTCGATCTGTGCTTTGACTTCCCCGGTGATTTTATCCGGCGTATTGTGCAGGTCAGCCCGCAGGCACTGCACATCGACGTGGTCCCAGTTGTTCAGCCGCCGCAGCGCGGTGATCTCGTGGGCCAGGGCCCCGCAGGCAATGATCAGAATCGAACCTTTTTTCTTCATAGTTGCATAGTAGAAAGCAATGCAATGTACGCTTCATTGTCTGCGCTGTCACTCTGTATTACTCTACCGCGCCTGCTGACAATGCAGCTTCAGATCCGGCACACCATGCGGACCCAGGTTGGGAATATCCGACGATGCAGCCCCGGCACCACGATGGAGAAAGCATATGCATTTTGGTTTGACCCATGAACAGGAATTGGTAGTTGAGACGGTTCGCAAATTCGTTGAAAAAGAGCTGTATCCACTGGAGCAGAATCTCGAGCAGCGCGGCGTATTGCCACGAGAAATCGGCCAAGAAATTCAGCGTAAAGTAATCGAGCTCGGGTTCTATGCGCCCAATATGCCGGAAGAGTTCGGCGGCGGCGGTCTGGATCACCTGACGTTTACCCTGCTCGAACGTGAACTGGGCAGAACGTCGATGGGGCTTTCGGTATGGTGGGGCAGGCCGTCAAATATCCTGTGCGCCTGCAACGAGGCGCAGCGGGAAAAGTATCTGCTGCCCGCTATCAGCGGGGAGAAGATGGATGCACTGGCCATGACCGAGCCGGATGCAGGCTCGGATGTCCGGGGTATGAAGTGTTCCGCGCGGCGGGATGGGGAGAGCTGGCTAGTCAACGGCACTAAACACTTTATCAGTCATGCGGATATCGCGGATTTCATTATCGTGTTCGTTGCCACCGGTGAGGAAGAGACGCCGCGCGGCCCGAAGAAGCGCATCACCTGTTTTCTTGTCGATAAGGACACGCCCGGTTTCGAAATTCGTCAGGGGTACAACTCGGTATCACATCGGGGCTATCACAACTGTATTCTGTATTTCGATAACTGCCGGCTATCCGGCGAACAGATTCTTGGCGAAGAAGGACAGGGGTTCGAAGTGGCCAACACCTGGCTGTATGCGACACGCATATCCGTTGCTGCATTTTGCGTAGGACGGGCCAGGCGTGCATTCGATCACGCATTGGCTTGGGCGGCCGAGCGGAAGCAGTTTGGACAGACCATCGGCAGGTTCCAAGGTGTGTCATTCAAGCTGGCCGATATGATCACGGAGATCGATGCTGCGGACTGGCTCACGCTGTCTTCGGCCTGGCGTCTGGACCAGGGCCTTGAGGCCAACCGGGAAATTGCCAGCGCCAAGGTCTATGCTTCCGAAATGCTGGCCAGAGTCACGGACGAAGCTATTCAGATTCACGGGGGGATGGGCTTGATGGATGATCTCCCGCTCGCGCGCTTCTGGCGCGACGCTCGGGTCGAGCGCATCTGGGATGGGACCAGCGAAATTCAGCGGCATATTATCTCGCGCGAGCTGCTGCGGCCGCTTGGCTCATAAGCCCTCGGTACGCTAATACCCATGGTCCTTGTGTTGCGGACAACATGGTTTTGATGATTGGCCAAGTGCGGGACGCGGTATGCAGCTCGATCTGAATCGGCTGCTGCGGCCGGGATCGATTGCGGTTTTCGGTGGTCGGTTTGCCGAGGCAGTGGTGCGCCAGTGCGACCTGATGGATTACGCTGGAGACATCTGGCCGGTTCATCCCGAGCGCGAACAGATACTGGGCCGGCCCTGTGTGCGCAGCGCGGCGGATTTACCTTCAGCCCCGGATGCGGCCTTCGTCGGCGTCAATCGAAATGCCACCATACCTGTGATTCAAACCCTGGCACAGCGTCAAGCCGGCGGGGCGGTGTGTTATGCGTCCGGTTTCAAGGAGGTCGGAGCGCAGGGGGCAGATCTGCAGAGCAAGTTGATTGCAGCGGCTGGTGATATGCCCGTACTCGGCCCAAACTGCTACGGTTTCATTAACTATCTGGACGGCGCACTGCTCTGGCCGGACGTGCACGGGGGTAAGCGCATCGGGCGCGGTGTGGCGTTGGTTACCCAGTCAAGCAACGTCGGTGTCAACCTAACAATGAGTCAGCGCGGTTTGCCGCTGGCTTATCTGGTTACGGTTGGTAATCAGGCGATGATAGGTCTGCACGATATCGTCCGTTCGCTGTGTGACGATAAACGGGTGACTGCGATCGGGATGTATATCGAGGGCCTGTCGAACGCTGACGCATTCGCCTCGACCATTGACTATGCTCACAGCAAAGGCGTCCCCATTGTGATGATGAAGGCGGGCCGGACCGAGTCCGCGCGGCAGATCGCGCTTAGCCACACTGCTTCCCTGGCCGGTTCCGACGCGATTATGGACGCGTTCTTCAAGCGCTTGGCCGTGGCCCGGGTCGACTCCATTCCGGTGCTATTGGAAACGCTAAAAATACTGCACATCAAGGGGCCGCTCACCGGCCGCAACATCGCCAGCATGTCTTGCTCCGGCGGCGAGGCATCGATAATGTCAGACGCGGCAAGGTATAAGAACCTGTCTTTCCGGCCGTTTACCGAATCGGATCGAAATCGAATTAAGGCCACGACCAATCCGCTGGTCAGTATTTCTAATCCCTTTGATTACCATACCTTTGACTGGGGTAATGGTGAGCGCTTGGAGCAAACCTTTACAGCGGTCATGGGCAGCGGGTTCGACCTGACCTGCCTGGTACTGGATTTCCCCCGTAGCCAACTGGGTCCGGCGCCGGAGTGGGATGTTGCCTGGCAAGCACTGGCCAACGCCGCTGTCGCCAGCGGACATCCCGCGGCAGTGCTGGCCACGCTGACTGAGTGTATGCCGGAGGAGCAGTGCGACCGTATCATGTCTGCCGGGCTGATACCGCTACTTGGCATTGACGATGCCTTGAGCGCGATCGAAGCCGCCGCGTTTATCGGTGAAACGAAGCCTCGGCCGGTGCTGCCGCAGTCGAGTGCGCAGGGGAGGCACCGAACTTTAACTTTAAATGAGGCGCAGTCGAAGCAACTGCTGCAGGAGTATGGCGTTGTTTTTCCAGAGCGTAGGCTGTGCCGCACGGCAGCCGATGCCTTGGCGTTCTGGCGCCGGGTAAACCGTCCCATCGCGATGAAGGCGGTGGATGCGGCACTGCTGCATAAAACCGAAGTCGGAGCGGTCCGGCTTGACCTTGATTCTGAGCAGGCCGTTACTCATGCCTTTAGCCATCTGGCGGGGCAGGGAAGCGGCGTATTAGCCGAGATTATGGTAAGTGGGGGGGTGGTTGAAATGATTATCGGTGCGGCGCGCGATTCGGTTTTGGGTTTGCATATGGTTATTGGTGCGGGTGGTACTCTAACGGAGCTGTTCGATGATGCAGCTATCCTGCTGCTGCCAGTGGAACGTGAGGAGGTTGAGCAGGCACTCGCGAGTCTGCGCGTTGCCCGCATTCTGAGAGGATGGCGCGGCGCGCCGGCCGCGGACATCAGCGCAGTCGTCGACGCTGTGCTCAACGTACAGCGATTCGTCATAGCACGCCTTGACACCGTTGAAGAAATCGACATTAACCCGCTAATCGTCAGGCCTGACAAACACGGCGCTTGTGCCGTTGATGCCGTCATACGTCTCAACCAACAAGGAGATGCACATGATTGACCATGCGATCGAAGCCAGAAAACACGGACCGGTCTTAGAGGTAACCATTAATCGACCTAAAGCGAACGCCATTGATGCCGCTACCAGCCGGATAATGGGCGAGGTGTTTGCTGACTTCAGAGACGACCCGGCGCTGCGCGCGGCGATCGTGACCGGTCACGGATCGAAATTCTTCTGTGCCGGCTGGGACCTGAAGGCGGCGGCCGCGGGGGAGGCGCCCGATTCGAACTACGGTGTCGGCGGTTTCGGCGGCATGCAGGAGTTGCCCGGGTTGAACAAGCCAATCATCGCTGCGGTGAACGGCATGGCGGTAGGGGGAGGGTTTGAGATAGCGCTGTCCGCTGACCTGATTGTGGCTGCGGATCAGGCCAGCTTCGCCCTGCCTGAAATCAATGCGGGTACCCTGGCGGACGCGGCGACGGTTAAACTGCCAAGACGCATCCCTTATCACGTGGCCATGGACCTGCTGTTCACCGGACGCTGGATGGATGCCGAAGAGGCACGGCGCTGGGGCCTGGTTAACCGCGTCGTGCCGGCGGACCGCTTGCTTGACGAGGCGCGGAAGCTGGCCGAGCTGTTAGCGGGTGGCCCCCCCTTGGTTTATGCCTGCATCAAGGAAGTGGCGCGGGAAACGCAGAACATGAGTTTTCAGCAAAGTATGGATATGATTAATCAACGCGGGTTCGCCACGGTGGACAAGCTGTATAGCAGCGAGGACCAGCTTGAGGGGGCGCGGGCGTTTGCCGAAAAACGACGGCCGCAATGGAAGGGCCGCTGAGCCGGGCCCACACGGTATGGGTTAACGAGAAGATGTAAGCGACGCGCAATGGCGGCTAGGTTTTTCAAGCAGAACAGCAGCAGCGTTTTTTTGATCGGCACGGCGTGTCTGCTACTGATGCTGTCGTTTGGCTATCGATCTGGTTTTGGTTTATTCGTCAAACCCATCACCGACGCGAATGAATGGGGTCGCGAAGTGATTTCGCTGTCCCTGGCATTGCAGAATCTGGTGTGGGGGGTGGTCGCCGTGTTTGCCGGTGCCCTGGCAGACCGGTTTGGCAACGTCAAAGTCGTGGTCGTGGGAGCCGCGCTGTATGGGTTGGGCATGTTTCTCATGGCCGATGTGAGCAGCGCATTGATGCTGCATACCTCAGCCGGTCTGCTCGTCGGGGCCGGCGTTGCCGGCACCTCGTTCGGCATTATCCTGCCCGCCATGGCGCGGGCGGTGGGCGAAGAAAGGCGGCAATGGGCTCTCGGTTTGGGCACCGCAGCGGGATCCATGGGACAGTTCGCCGTTGTCCCCGTCGCTCAATCCCTGATATCTGAATTCGGCTGGGCCAGCGCGCTGCATATATTATCCGCATCCTGCCTGCTCCTAGCTCTGCTGGCCATGCCGCTGGCTCCTTACTCAGGCCGGCAGGAATCCCATCTTAGCGCCATTGACCAGACCATATCGCAGGCACTGAGCGAAGCGCTTCGCCACGGCTCTTACATGTATTTATTGCTCGGTTTCTTTGTTTGCGGATTCCACGTTGCCTTCATCACGGTTCACATGCCTGCCTTTTTATCGGACGCCGGCTTCGCTCCGGAAGTCGGCGCGTGGAGTATCTCTATCATCGGTTTGTGCAACGTAGTCGGCGCCTACATGGCCGGGGTTTGGTCTGGGACTTTCCCCAAAAAAAACATATTGGTTTTTATTTATCTGGGACGCGCTGTCGCCATCGCCGCGTTTTTGACCACCCCGTTCACGCTGCCCTCGGTGCTGATCTTCAGCGCCGTCATGGGATTCCTGTGGCTCGCTACCATTCCGCCCACCTCAGGTTTAGTCGCGGTCATGTTTGGCACGCGGTATATGGCCCTACTTTATGGCGTGGTGTTTTTCAGTCATCAGCTTGGGAGCTTCAGCGGAGTATGGTTGGGCGGCTGGCTGTATGACAACACGGGCAGTTATGACGCCATCTGGTGGGCCGGCATTGTGTTAGGTGTGGCTGCGGCGGTCCTGCACTGGCCGATCCGCGAGGGTCCGGTTACCCGCTTGGCTGCAACCAAAGTTTAGGGGAGTCGTGTAAAAACGTGCGCCTTGGTTCACTCGACCGGGCACCGCTCAAGGTGGGCAACATACCTGACCCGCAGCGTCGGCGTATAGGTCAAACAGGCAGCCGTATAGGCCTGCGCCTGAAATCAGCGTAATATGGCAAGCGCCATCTTTTTTGTGAGGAGGACGCGCAAATGAAGGGAGATTTCAAGGCCAGATACTCCATTCCCCTGGCACCCAATACGACTTTTAGCCGTCCCAAACCAGCCGCCGACTGGGTTGATTTGGATAATCCTGCCATAGACGTCATGACGGATTTCAATGTCGTCGAACCGAAAACGATTAATCCGGAGACGACCATAGACGACGCCCTGGAGCAAATGAAAAAGCAGGGCGTGCGCCTGCTGCTGGTTATAGATGAGCAGAAGGAGATTATTGGGGTCATTACGGCAAAAGATATCCAGGGCGAAAAGCCGATCAAGATTGTGCAGGAAACGCAGGCGGCGCGTGCAGAAATTAGGGTCAAAGATATCATGACACCGCAGCCGCTAATCTCCGTGCTGAACATGGTCAGCGTGCAGGAAGCTCAGGTTGGACATATTGTGCAAACCCTGCATGAATTAAAACGACAGCATACGCTGGTGGTCGAGGTCGATGAGCGCGCTAAGCAGATAGTGCGAGGCATGTTTTCAACCAGTCAAATCAATAAACAGATGCACACCCAGACGGATGACGACATCACGCCGGCGGACACCTTCGCGGAAATCGTGCGGAACGTCAGCTAAAGTACGATAACAGCGTCGCAACGGCGCAAGCTGACCGCTGCATGAGTGTCGGCGGGACAGACGGCCAGCATTACCACCGTCCAGGAGCGGAAGATGGCAGGCAAACGTATTCTCGTGCTGCAGCATATCGCGGTAGAGCACCCCGGCGTGTTCAGGGATTTTCTGCGACAGGACGGAATCCAGTGGGAGGCGGTTGAGCTCGATCAAAATGCGTCCATTCCCGCGCTTGATGGCTACGACGCGCTGTGGGTCATGGGCGGGCCCATGGATGTGTGGCAGGATGAGCAGTACCCATGGCTGCTCGAGGAAAAACACGTCATACGGCAGGCGGTAGCTGAGCGCGAACTGCCGTTCTTCGGGCTGTGTCTGGGTCATCAGCTGCTGGCAGCCGCCTTGGGCGGTAGTGTCGGTCCGGCAGAGCATCCTGAGATTGGAATTCTCGATGTCCATCTGACTGCGGACGGTCAAAACAGTCCGTTCTTTCGCGATCTCCCCGCCACCACTCGGTGTTTGCAGTGGCACAGCGCCGAAATAAAATCGCTGCCGCCGCAAGCCGTGGTGCTGGCGTCGACATCGGCCTGTGAGGTGCAGGCTATGTCGATAAACGGCAACGCGCTCAGCCTCCAGTTTCATGTCGAGATAGCCGCCAACACGGTAACCGAGTGGGGGGCTGTGCCTGAATACAAGCAGGCGCTGGAAGAGCGGCTTGGCGCGGGCGCGCTAGATCAATTCAGCGCTGAGGCTGCAGCAAGCATGGACGCTTTCAATCAGTGTGCGCGCGTGCTTTATGCTAACTGGAAGCGCGCGGCTTGGGGTCAGTCGCCAGAAAACCAGTGACCACGGCTATCACCTGACGCCACAGGTGAGGTAGGCTCTACTGGCGCTAAAATACGGGTAAATGATGGAAAATACGAACAGACTAGCCGTGTACTCATCGACGCAGAGAACGCACAATCAAGCATTGTCGATGGTCTACTGGCAGAGGTGGCCAATTATGGAACGGCGAGCGTCAAACGGATTTATGGCGACTGGAAGAACGCGACGGATAGCGCGATGATTATTGACGCCATGGATTTACTGTACACCGAGAACTTTGACGGATTCTGCATCGTATCGAGCGACAGTGATTTTACCAAGCTGGCATCAAGGATTAGGGAGGCGGGATTATTGGTGTATGGATTTGGTGAACAAAAGACACCTTCCGCGTTTGTTTCAGCCTGTTGTGACAAGTTCATCTATACGGAGGTGCTCAGAGCTAAGACAGATGAGAGTAAAGCCATTGCGAAGAAATCCAGCCAGCAGTTAAAACGGGATGCGAGGCTGGTAAGTTTGTTACGCAATGCGGTGGAGGCATCTTCCGACGACAGCGGTTGGGCCATTCTCTCTCACGTTGGTACGAACATCGCGAAGCAGTCTCCTGAGTTTGATTCAAGGAACTATGGTTATGCGAAATTGGGAGAATTGGTTACGGCTACAAAGCTGTTTGAGGTGGAAGAACGGCTAATGGGCGCGGGTAATTCGAAGGCGCATTATGTTCGCGACGAAAGAAAAAAATAAGCCTTGGCCAATCTGCCTGGGTGCCAGAGCTTGATGCAGACATTGCCGGCTCGCTGGTACGTAGACCAGTCAATATATCGCCGGGAGAGAAAACATATTTTCTCCTCGGCGTGGTGGCCGATCGGGCCGGTTGAATCGCTGGCAAAACCAGGCGCCTACCGGGCGGAGAATCTGTTTGGCTATCGCCTGTTCGTTATACGGGATCAGACTGGTCAACTGCGCGCGTTCCATAATGTCTGTCGTCATCGCGCGTCTACGCTGCTGCAGGACGGTCAAGGTGAGTGTAAAGAGCTGCGCTGCCCTTATCATGGCTGGCTGTATGCGCTCGATGGCACGCTCAAGCGGGCGCCGGCTTTCATCCAAGGAGAGCTTGACGCTGCTGGCTACCATCTTTTTCCAGTGCGAGTCGAGACCTGGCGGGGACTTGTGTTTGTTTGCCTGAGCGATGAGGCTGACGATTTAATGACCTGGCTGGGCAGTGTCGATCGACTGTGCGCGCAATTCCCGGGGCCGGACACCCTTACTTTTTTTAAGGAGTTTGAAGTACGAGGGGAAGCCAACTGGAAAACCTACTGCGATAATACGGTTGAGGGTTATCATTTGAATCGGGTTCACCCGCGGTTGGCCCAGGCTTTAGCAACAGGGAAAGTAGTCATTAAATCCTATGATGAGGGACGAGTGGTGGCGTTTCACGTGACTTATGCCGGTGACAGTGACGGCGCGACGCTGCGGGGAGTTGACGGATTGTGGATTTACCGTTTCCCCGGATTCCAGCTGACGGCGAGTGAGCATGTGTTCAAAGGAGAGCGCATCGAACCGGTCTCGCCAGGAGAGCTGCGTTCTCTCAACTGGCTGTGGTTTCAGGGTATCGATCAGACCCAGGTAACCGATGCCTGTGAATGGAGCAAGCAGGTTGTGCTCGAGGATGTGGCGGCGTGTGAGCGGGTGCAGGTGAATCTGCGGACTGGAATATACCAGCATGGACCCTTATCCCCCCTGCAGGAGACCCACGTGGCAAAATTTCAGGCGCTTGTCAGACAGGCAATCGAAGCGGTGTGAGACTGAATGCTGAAGTCACCAGCCGGACGCGAGGCAGCGCGCTGTTGCTTCTCAGCCATTTGACTAGTTTGCTTTTTTATTCTGCGTTAATGCACCGAGATAGACGGTCAGTACTTCACGCAGTTTCGGGGTCAGCTTTTCAGCTTTCTCCTCGTTGTAAGCGTACTCTTCTTCCTCATTCAGATAAGTCGACTGCGCCAACTCCATCTGCACGGCGTGAATGTCCTTGGCGGGTTTGCCATAGTAGCGTGTGATGTAGCCACCAACGAAGCGACCGTTTATAGTTGATGTAAACTCACCCGATCGAATCACCTGCGCGATGGCATAGCCAATCTCCTGGGCACAACTCTCTGCATTCGCCGTACCAAGATTAAGGTCGGGCAGTTTGCCTTTAAATAAATTGGGTACGCGGGAGGCTATGGAGTGGGCATCATAGAGCAGGGCGTAACCATGCGTTTCTTTCAGCTGGGTTAATACCTCCGACAGCTTGCTATGGTATGGGCGCCAGTAGGTGTCGATACGATCCTGCTTGTCCTCTTCGCTAAGCGGTTCCTGATCAACGTACAGCGGAGAGCCATCGAACAAAGTCATGGGAATCAGTCCGGTCGATGTTTGCTGTTCATATAACTGCTTGTCGTCTGGCGCACGGTTGAGGTCAACAACGTATCGACTGTAGTTCGCGCTCAGGACGGAGGCTCCCATTTCTTTGGCGAATTCATACAGCCGCGTAACGTGCCAATCGGTATCGGGTAATTTCTTAGCCGCACTGGTAAAACGTCCAAAGATCTTGTCCGGCACATTCGTCCCGGCGTGGGGCACGCTTACCAGCAGCGGGGTGGACCCGCTGTGAAAGGAAAATAAGTCAGCCATATCAATAATTGCTACGCTTCATTGTCGAGGTAGGTGTAGGCCCGAGCGCCGAAAGCGCTGTCTAGAATCAGTTTGGATACCGCATCTAAATCGGGTTGAAAATACCGATCCTCCTCCCATTTAGACGCCGCGCTTCTTATAGTCGCATGCGCATGTTCGAGAGCTTCATTGGACCGCATGGGTCGCCTTAAATCAATACCTTGTGCGGCGGCGAGCAGTTCAATCGCCAGTATATAGCGGGTGTTCTCATTCATTTCAATCAGCCGACGTGCGGCGAATGTCGACATGCTGACGTGATCTTCCTGATTAGCCGATGTTGGCAAACTGTCGACACAGGCAGGATGTGCTAATGCCTTGTTTTCACTGGCTAAAGCGGCAGCGGTGACTTGGGCCACCATGAATCCCGAATTTAAACCGGCGTCATCGACCAGGAAGGGGGGTAGCTGACTCAGACTGGAATCTATCAGCAGCGCTGTTCTGCGCTCGGACAAAGCCCCTATTTCGGCAATCGCCAGAGCCAGGTTATCTGCCGCCATAGCGACCGGTTCACCGTGGAAATTCCCGCCGGATAGAATCTCGTCGCGCTGCACCAGCACCAGCGGATTGTCCGACACGGCGTTGGCCTCGGCGCGCAGCTGCGCGGCCGCCGTCTTCATCTGATCCAGGCATGCGCCCATTACCTGAGGCTGGCAGCGCAGGGAGTAGGGGTCCTGTACCCGATCGCAGTCCGCATGGGACCGGCCGAATTCACTTTCCGCTAACAGGCTGCGATAGATTCGAGCCGCTTCGATCTGCCCGCGCTGCCCGCGCACGCGGTGTATCTCTTCATCGAAAGGAACGCGGCTGCCCAGCGCTGCTTCAACCGTCATGCTGCCGGCAACAAACGCTGCATCAATGTTTCTTTCCGCCTGAAACAGCCCCTGTAACGCGAGCGCGGTTGAAACCTGCGTCCCGTTGAGCAGGCCTAGACCGTCTTTTGCCGCCAGCTGGATCGGCTCAAGGCCGGCATCCGCTAGCGCGCTCTGGCCGTCCTTCAGCTGGCCTGCGTTTCGCACCTGACCCCTGCCTATCAGGGGCAGGCTGAGATGCGCCAGAGGGGCCAGGTCCCCACTGGCCCCGACGGACCCTTTGCCTGGAATCACCGGATAAAGTTCGCGGTTGAGCATGTCAACCAGCAGTTGGATGACTTTTTGGCTAACGCCTGAATATCCCTGGGCGAGGGCATTAATTTTAAGCAGCATAGCCAGCCTTACGCAGGCGTCATCCAGCGGCGATCCGACTCCGGTGGCATGGGACAGCACCAGGTTTGTCTGTAGCGCAGCGAGCTGCTCCCGGCTGATCCGCGTTTGCGCCAGTCGACCAAAACCGGTGTTGACACCATACACCGTGGCGCCTGATGCGAGAACCCGTTCCACTACGCTACGACTGCTGGCCACAGCGTCCCAGGTATTCTGCGTGATGCTGAGATGAACCGCGTCCTGATAGACGCGCCGCAGATCGGCGATGGATAAGCCGCCGGGCGCAAACTCAATATTGATTGGCATGACGCAGGGTGCTTAATAAAGTTATGAAAATTTAGTTTAAGCTATTGCGGACGTGGTGGTAACCAGTGTGGTTCTCGCTGCCGGTGGAGGATCAGTTCTTCAGCTGGTTGATCGCTGTTTTGAAGTTGGCCAGGATCTGCTGTTCATGCACATGTACCTGATTTTGCACCACGCGCTGACCGCCAACATAAACGTCACGCACCAGACAGGCGTTGCCGGAAAAGATCCAGCTGTCCAGCAGGGCATCTCCCTGACGACCGTGGAGCAGTGGATGCGCGGTATTGATGACAATGAAGTCGGCGCGATTACCGGCCTCTATTCGACCAGTGCGCCGGCCGCAAGCCTGCGCTCCGCCGTCCACAGCCCGCTCGAACAAAAAACGGCCGCTGCTCCGCCCGTCGCCCGCCAGCACGTTACGCGCCTGTTGCTGCAGTCTCTGCCCATACTCCAGCCAACGCAGCTCTTCCACCGGGCTGACGGAAATTTGACTGTCTGAACCGATACCGAATGCTCCACCGTTCAGCAAAAACGGCGGCATATTGAAAAAGCCGTCACCCAGGTTGGCCTCTGTCGTTGGGCACAGCCCTGCCACGGCGCCGCTGCGGGCCAGCTCAACGGCTTCTGTGTCGGTCATATGGGTCGCATGAATCAAACACCACCTGTTATTCACGTCGAAGTTGCGCAAGAGCCATTGAACTGGGCGTTTGCCCGCCTGCGCCAGGCAGCCTTCGACTTCCTGCGCCTGTTCGGCGATATGAATATGTACTGGCGCGTTGTCGTTCTTGGTGGCGGTCAGGACTTCCTCGAGCAGAGGGTGGTTGATGGCGCGCAGAGAGTGCGGGGCCACACCAAAAGATTGGTTCGGGTCATCCTGGGTATCGCGCACCACCTCGGAGAGGATTTGCATATAACCTTCTGC
>JAHEKE010000063.1 GCA_024638505.1 Gammaproteobacteria bacterium
GCTGCTGCAGAGCAGCAAGATTAAAGCTAATGACCGCTCCCAGCCACAAAGCTGCCTGATTGTTGAAGGGGTGTTTCTGCTTCTCTATTCTTGAATCGACAGTCGCTGAACGGCCATGAGCCGACATGGACTGCAGCCTGCCACGTCGCCCGAATCGCATGAAGCAGACATGGAGAAACTCTCGGTCGGCGGCAGGATCTGACCCACGCTGACCAATTCAGCAGCGCTAAAGCAAAATTTGGATCAATGCTAGCAAGGCACCAGTCACTGATCTTACGGTCCACTCCAGTCAAACGGGATGTGCTTTGCAGAACTAACAGTCCATGAAAAGTTTAGGCCAAATGCGTCAACCTCGCAGACCGTCGATTTACCCCACGTGACAATTTGACCGGGGCCCGTCTCCGATCCTGGAGCGCTCGTCATCCTCGGAGGTTCGCCAGGGGTGCTGGTCGGCCCGGACAGAGCCTCGGCCCAGGCTTTGACCTTGCCCGGAATGTCAACGCCCCACCGGGATTGATCGGCGGCGATCTCAAATGTTATCCTGGATCGTTCGACGCCGAGAAATTCCGCGCCCCGCGAAAAAAGCTCTCCGAGCTTTTCCGGCCACCCGCCGACCTTGCCACTGAAAATTTCCGAAAGTGCGTCCGCCTGGATGTCGCTGGCCCTGGTGTCGATAACTATGCCGGAACGGCCTCGCCCATCGTAATCCCAAATGTTTCCATCAAAACTTCCTACCTGGACAAGGCAGAGATCATTGAGCTCAACCTCACCATAGTGACCGTCCCGGATATGCCAGAATAGAACATGCTCGCAGTAATTGTTGTCCGGGGCTTGACCAAACGTGCAGGGACATGCAACCGCACAGCTGCAGTTGTCAAACCAATCACCGGCGATCCGCCAATTCAGGATATTTGACATAGCTCTCTCTTCTCAGTCTGATCGTCAAGTGTCTAGGTTAACCGCTTTATGGGTTTGCCGTCAGTATAAATTTCCTTCTAACATTTGTCTGGAGTACAGGGAGTGCGTTGTCTCTTTTTGGCTATCCAGAGAGGCTCCCCGAATGAGCGTCAATGGCGGCTATCTGGATCATCCTTCAACGCGCACGGGCATGAAGCACGAATGCCCGGTATGGGTCGACTCCGGAAGTCACTCGTCTGGATACCTGAACAACTAGCTGATGGCTGTTATGATCTACAAAGCAGACATTAATCTATCAGAAGGCTAAAACGAACGACCAACAGATTCAAAAGGCGCTATAGCAGTTTCCGTGGTAAAAAAGATCGCTGTTTTCGTCGATGTGCAAAACATCTATTACACGACTCGCCAAGCATATGGCTGTCAATTTAATTACCGAAAACTTTGGCAACGTATAAGTTCCGAGGGAAAGATTGTTTCAGCGACCGCCTATGCAATTCATCGCAGTGACGACAAACAACTCAAATTCCAAAATGCCCTCAAACAGATTGGCTTCATAGTAAAACTTAAACCCTATATTCAGCGCAGTGATGGTTCCGCCAAAGGTGATTGGGACGTCGGTATTACAATCGATGTTCTGGAATCAGCAAGAAACGTTGATACGGTCGTATTGGTATCTGGGGATGGAGATTTCGATTTATTGCTGGAAAAAATCAAAAGGGATTATGCCGTCAGTACTGAAGTCTATGGCGTACCGGAACTCACAGCCAATTCTCTGATTCGCTCCGCTAGCATATATCATCGTATTGATGAGGATTTATTACTGCAACAGTAAGCGAGTGTTTTCGTCTTCATCCGGAGTATCGGTCGAGGCATCGGTTTCTCCCTTTTTCTTGTGACGACGGGCTCGCTTTTCCGCCGCCTTCAGCTTTTTGTCCATCTCGCGTTGTCGTTTAGCGAACGTGTGTTTGATTTTGGCCATTTTCGCCCCAAACGTTGTTCGACAAGTGGGTCTCGAACGCCGCCCCAAGGATTAGCGATCCAATGGCTTCAATGTCGTGTGGATGCAATACGCACGAATACGGCATTTCCATGGTGAAGCTCGTAAGAGGTATAATGTTATACATTAACATTTTGAGTATTGACTATGTATGAGCAGGGCGGGGTAATCCTCAAATGCATTGTTCCCCAGAGGCGCGTGCCAGGCAGATTTTTGTCTCTCCATTTGGAGAATTTGAACTATGGCAAATCCTAGAGTACCAACTAACGTAAAAATCCTTCGGGGTACAGATAAGCAACACCCTGGACGACTAAATGTGCATGAACCGAAAGACGATAGGCCGATAGGTGATGCACCGGAGTCACTTAACGATGCCGAGCGGCGGGCGTGGAATGAGATTGTGTCTTGCGCTATACCCGGTGTTCTGTTTCGAGCTGATCGCATCGCAGTCGAGAGCGCGGCCCGGTTGGTAGCGAAAATGCGAGCGAGCAATGCATTGGCGGCAGATTACTCTAACCTTCGGGGTTTGCTATCACAAATGGCGATGACGCCAGCAGACCGCAGTAAGATCATTGTGCCCCCTGAGGTGAAGAAGGAAAATCCGTTTTCAAAGTTTGGGTAAAACTCGGTGGTCGCCTATCTGTGGTCTTGCCGAAATTTAAGCCTTATTAATGGCCTTTAGGGGCTGGGACTTTCTTTATCCAATCCCACTTTCGGTTTAATAAACTTTGATGGAAATACCGTCTTTATCTTTTTTCGCAAACTTAACCTGTTTTGGTGAGGTAGACGCTGTTTGAATAGTGTTAGGTTGACACCAGCGTTCCCTGGTGGTGACGCTGGCGACAGGGATGTTGCCTTTATCATTTTATGTTCTGCTTATAAGATAGCACCTTAATAAGCACGAAAGTCCCGTGCTTCCCTCATAAGCTCGCATAGCGAAACGAGATTATCCGTACATCATGGTCGGGCGTTTGACATCAGGGTCTTACAATGAGCTGGATCGGAGATTAGATGATGCAATTCAATGGCTGGAAACGCTGGGTGTCCGCATCAAATCTACACGAATCGAAGCGTACAGGAACTCGTATAACTCACTACTAGAGATCTACCGGTCGAAAGACGAAGAAGTAGCAAGGCGAAAACTCCCTGAGCTTGTAAATATGTTGCTGGAAATTCATGATCTTATTGAAATATATAAAGGATTATCTGATGCGAAATATACTGAATATCTACACCCTCGCTTGCAAGAACTTTCAAGTGGCCCTTTCTACTATACCGATGAGAATGTTTCTTCTAGCAATTATCCAAGGAACACGGCATTTGAATTGTTATTGTCCTCACGTTTGGTAGCGGGTGGATTACCATTGGGTGCTCATAATTCAGTCGATATTGCAACAGAAGTTGAGGGCAAGACAATTCTTTTCGAGTGCAAGCGACCCCAGGTTGATCAACAGATATCGCGCAATGTAAAGAAAGCCTTTAAACAGTTAAAGCCGCGGTATCAAGATCGTCTAGTTCGGGGGATTGTGGCTGTAGATATAACGAAAGTGGCCAATCCAGACATAGAAGTCTTCCCCTATGAGAGGGTTAGGCAGATCGATACTTGGTTGAGCAACGCTGTTAATTCCTTTTCTCGTAAACACTCAGCATTGATTTCAGAGAGTCCTCCAAAGACGATTGCAGTCATTTTTAGATTCAGTATCGTCGCAGTACCTAAGGGTAGTTCAGAAAGTATCGTTTGCTGCCAACAGTACGAATTCAATACATCCAAGTATTCAAAGAGAAACGATAAGAAAATTGCCATGATTGTTGGTCGTGCAATCGAAAAAGGGGTCGCCTAAATAATGATGCATCCTCCAAAACCGTGGCATAGCACCTCAGACCGCATAAAATGGTCGTATAGTGACGATCTTAGGTCAGGAATGCCTTTTCACTTCTTATGCACTTCCATAGCATTTCTTGTTTGTAAGAAATAGGCTAAGTCCATGATTTAAATGGTCGGGGTGAGAGGATTTGAACCTCCGGCCCCTGCCTCCCGAAGGCAGTGCTCTACCAGGCTGAGCTACACCCCGGCCGTATTAAGATAAAACTTAACGCTGAAAAGCGTGGTCAGAAACTCCGCTCTACGGCGAAAACCGCAAGTTCCTGCAATCCCTCTTTAAATGGCGAGGATGGCATGATAGCAAGGGCCTGCTGCGCGCGCTCTGCTTCCTCGCCGGCGAGGCGCGCAGTGTACGCAAGGGAACCGGTAGATTCAATTGCTTCCATAACATCGTCAATATGTTCCAGACCACCCTTTTCAATCGCCTTTTGCAGTAACTTTTTCTGTGACGGCGTACCGCGATTGAGTGCATTGATGATGGGCAGCGTGGGTTTGCCTTCCGCTAAGTCGTCGCCGATATTTTTGCCGAGTTCATCAACATCCGCGCTGAAGTCAAGCACGTCATCAATAAGCTGAAACGCAGTACCTAGATGCAGCCCATAGTCAGCCAGGGCCGTCTCCACAGCAGAGGACTGGCCGCTGATTACCGCTCCGAGCTGGGCTGCTGATTCGAATAGTTTAGCGGTTTTACAGCGGACCGTTTCGAGGTATTGCGCTTCCGTGGTATCCGGCGAATGGCAGTTGATCAGCTGCATCACCTCTCCCTCAGCAATGCGATTGGTCGTTTTAGCCATAATCTCCATGACTCGCATACTGCCGACTTCGACCATCATTTCGAACGATCGGGAATATAAAAAGTCGCCAACCAGAACGCTGGCTTGATTACCCCATACCTCGTTCGCCGTTGCTTTACCCCTGCGCATGTCTGAGTCATCTACTACGTCGTCGTGCAACAAAGTTGCCGTGTGGATGAATTCAACAATCGTAGCCAGTTGGATATGGGCATCTCCCCGGTACTCACAGGCCCTGGCGGACAACAATACGGTGACCGGCCGGAGGCGTTTGCCGCCGCTGTGAACGATGTATCTGCCAAGCTGATTAATCAAAGCGATTTCTGACCGTAAACGGTCATTAATAGTACGGTTAACCGCATCGAGTTCTTTTTCGATCAGGCCCACTATCTTGGACAGGTCTGTACGACCGCCATGATCAGCGGTTCTCAAAGGTGTGGATCGGGTACTCAAGATTCGGCTCGCTTTATTATGATTTATGGCGGTGTTAGGGCGAGAGCATGCCGGGCTTGGCACAAAACTGCAAGATATTGAAGACTATTGGGTCAATGGATTGACCTGACGCGCTACCATCGTTAAAATCGCGCGCCTCCCTTTATCTGACCAATTTTCCTGGAGAAATCAATAATGTATGCCGTTATTGAGAGCGGTGGCAAGCAGTATCGGGTAACCGTTGGTGACCGCTTGAAAGTAGAAAGTTTAAAACTGGACCCCGGCTCAAAACTGAGTCTGGAAAAGGTACTGTTGGTTGCTGATGAGGGTGATGTCAAGGTAGGTGGTCCATATCTAGGCAGCCGGGTTGAAGCTACGGTGATCGGACATGGCAGAGGCAAAAAGGTTCGAATATTCAAGCTGCGTCGTCGAAAAAATTCACGTCAGCAGGCCGGCCACCGGCAGAATTTTACCGAACTGGAAATCATCAGCATAGACGGTAAATCCGGTGGTAAACCCAAAACAGCGCAGCCGAGTGAGCAAAAAATGGCTGAAAAAGAGAGCAGTGAGGAAGCATCAGTAGAGAAGGTGGCGAAAGAGGGCGCGGCGACGAAAAAGACAGCGAAGAAAATAACGAAGAAAAAGACAACAAAAAAGAAGGTTACGCAAAAGGCGGAAGCGCAGGACTAACTGGTCGAGGATTATCGAATGGCACACAAAAAAGCAGGCGGCAGTTCTCGTAACGGCCGTGACTCAGAATCCAAGCGTCTCGGCGTAAAAAGATACGCCGGACAGCAGGTACAGGCTGGAAGCATCATTGTCAGACAGCGTGGTAGTAAGTTCCATCCTGGCCATAACGTTGGTATGGGGAAGGATTACACTATATTTGCTAAAGCAGACGGCGTAGTGAAATTTGAAACAAAAGGCCTGCGCAAAAGAAAGATTATCAGCGTGCTGTCAGCTTAGCAGTCGTCTACAGATTGTTGCAGAACCCCGCTCTGGCAACACGGCGGGGTTTTTTTTAACTCGGTTTCGGATGTTAGCGGACAGCAGGCAGATAACACTGCGCGCTGTGCGCGACGGGTGATTTTTATGAAATTCGTCGATCAAGCAACCATAACGGTGCAATCAGGCAAAGGTGGGCATGGCTGCATGAGTTTCAGGCGAGAAAAATTCATCCCCAAAGGCGGTCCAGATGGCGGAGACGGGGGCAAGGGAGGAGACGTCTATCTGCGCGTCAATGATAACCTGAACACCCTAGCAGATTTTCGATATACCCGAAGTTTTAAGGCAAAAAACGGCCGGCCGGGCAGCGGGCAAAACAAAACCGGCCATGGTGGTGATGACCTTTATATAGACGTCCCTCTCGGTACAGTGGTGTTCGACCATGATACCGATGAGTTGATTGCTGACATCTCTGCCTCCGATCAATGCGTCGTTGTTGCCTATGGCGGAAAGGGTGGGCTGGGTAATGCGCATTTCAAGTCAAGCACAAATCGATCTCCTCGACGCACCACAGAAGGTACGAAGAGCGAGCAGAGGCATTTACGTCTGGAGCTCAGGATACTTGCGGATGTTGGCTTGGTGGGCGCGCCAAACGCTGGCAAGTCGACCCTGCTTGCTGCAGTTTCTCAAGCCAAGCCCAAAATCGCTGCCTATCCATTCACCACCCTGTATCCACAGCTGGGTGTGGTTACCGTTCGGGCTGGTAGAAGCTTCGTCATGGCAGACATCCCGGGCCTGGTAGAAGGTGCATCGGACGGTGTGGGTCTGGGCACTACATTTCTACGACATCTGAGTCGAACCCGTTTGCTGTTGCACCTGGTTGACGTAGCTCTCTTGTCGGTAGAATCCCTTGCTCAAGAGATAACCACAATTGCAAACGAGCTGAGTCATTATGGGAAAGACCTCGCTCAACAAGACCGCTGGCTTGTATTTAATAAAATTGATGCTCTTCCGTCCAATGAAGCCGAAACGAAATCCCGTGCACTGGTCGAGACTTTAGGTTGGAGTGGTCCGAGGTTTCTGATCAGCGCGGTTACGGGCCAAGGCTGTGAGGCGCTGTGTCAGGCAGTCATGGCCTACCTAGAAGGTGCGGAAGAGCCCGGGTGGAAGGGATCAGAGTAGCAAACAACAGTATGTCTCTGTGCAGTCCTAAAATGAGGTGTCAACGCTAGTCAGCGTAAGGGTATCCTGTCTTTCATTCTATGAGCGATCGTAAAAAACTTTGCGAAACGAAACGCTGGGTTGTCAAAGTGGGCAGTGCCTTGCTGACCAGCGACGACTCGGGGCTAAACGCGGGCATGGTCCAGACGTGGGTCGATCAGATCGTTCAACTGCGGCAGCTGCAACTAGAGGTTGTGTTAGTGTCGTCCGGGGCGGTAGCTGTTGGAATGCGGCGCCTCGGTTGGCCACGGCGACCGCATGAGTTGTATCGATTGCAAGCGGCAGCCGCTATCGGACAGATGGGGTTAACACAGTTGTATGAGTCGGCTTTCAAGACGCATGCTATTCATTCGGCTCAGGTTTTACTGACTAACTCAGACCTTGCAGACCGGCAGAGGTATTTAAACGCAAGGAGCACCTTGCGGGGTTTGCTGGATCTGGGGATCGTGCCGGTAGTGAATGAAAATGATGCCGTGGTGACCGATGAAATTCGATTCGGTGATAATGATACTTTGGCCGCGTTAGTTGCCAACTTAATAGAAGCTGAGGTTTTAGTGCTGCTGACGGATCAGGCTGGTCTATACAATGCTGACCCGCGTGTTCGGTCAGATGCTGAGTTGATCAGCGAGGCGCAAGCCGGCGACACGCATTTGTATGAAATGGCTGGGCCAGCCGGCACCGTCGGTCGCGGCGGCATGCGGACTAAGCTTGAAGCCGCACAGAAAGCTGCTCGTTCCGGCACGGCTACCATTATTGCCGATGGGGCGTTACCAAATATCTTGCCTCGCGTCAGACAAGGAGAAGATCTGGGAACGCTGCTGAAATCAAGCGGAACACGTCTGGCGGCGCGCAAACAGTGGTTGGCCAGTCAACTTCAGGCCCGAGGTAATTTACACCTGGATAACGGTGCCACACGGGTGCTGACACGGGAGGGCCGAAGCCTGCTGCCGGTCGGCGTAAAGCAAGTTGAAGGAGATTTTAAGCGTGGTGAACTGGTAAGCTGTCTGAGCCCGGAAGGTGTGCAGGTAGCGCGCGGGTTGGTGAACTACAGCTCATCCGAAGCGCTGCGAATCATTGGCCATGCCAGTGACGAGATCGAAGGGTTGCTGGGGTATGCCGGTGAACCAGAACTCATTCACCGTGACAATATGGTGCTGCTCTAGAGGGATTCGGCGCTACTACATTGCGCTAAGACGTCAGCCTTAGCTTTCGAGCTGTCTCAATCTGTTGTTCAGGCGGCGTTTCAATCGTGCGGCATGGTTCTTGTTGTGTAGGCCCTTATGGACTGCGCTGTCTATGCTCGAGGTTGCTTCCCGGTACGCGGTTCTGGCTGCCTCACTGTCCTTGCTCTGCAAGGAAGTGACAAAGTTTTTGATGGACGTGCGCAGATTGGATCGCTGACTTGCATTGCGCAGCCGAGCGGTGTGATTTTGTCTAGCCCGTTTCCGGGCCTGTGCTGAGTTGGCCACTGTACATCGGTTCCCTATTGGAGGCGCGGACTATCCAGATTTTATGCGTGTTTGTCAATAGAGGGGGCAAAACCGCTTCCTATTAATCAAACGTTCCAGTTGGTTCTACACTCCACCCCGCGAATTCTATATAGTGCCCCGATTTGGCCAGAGCCTTGCACTTATTGGATGTCTAAAAAGCTGATCAAATCCACCGCCGTAACCGGCAGCATGACGATGCTGTCCAGGATCAGCGGGCTGATCAGGGACATCGCTTTCGCCAACATTATGGGTAGCGGCCTGGTGGCTGACGCCTTCTTCGTGGCTTTTCGCATCCCGAATTTTTTTCGACGTATCTTCGGTGAGGGGGCGCTGTCGCAGGCATTCATACCGGTGTTTTCCGAATACAAAGAAACTGCTAAATCACACGAAATTAAGGCGTTCCTTGACCATATGGTAGGTCAGCTCGGGCTGATTCTAATTGTGATCACCGCAGTCGGTGTACTGACAGCCCCTGCACTGGTAACGGTTATTGCGCCAGGCTTTTTGCAGGACGACGATAAGTTCCAGCTTACCGTGGCTGCGCTGCGCATCTGCTTTCCCTACTTAATGTTTATCTCGCTGGTGGCGGTCGCCGCCGGGATTCTCAATACTTGCGAGCGGTTCGCTGTTCCGGCATTTACGCCGGTGCTGTTGAATATCTGTTTAATTGCGGCCGCTTTCTGGCTGTTACCGATTGCACAAAATGCTGCCATCGCCCTCTCCATAGGTGTGCTTATCGCCGGTATCGCACAGCTGTTGTTCCAGCTTCCTTTTCTGCGAAAAGAAGGTTTTTTGCCCAGACCGAAACTGCGCCAATCTCAGGATGGGGTGAGAAAGGTGTTCAAGTTGATGCTGCCGGCTATTTTCGGCGTGTCGGTCGCGCAGATTAACGTTTTAATCAATACGCTATTAGCCTCGTTTCTGGTTACCGGAAGCGTTTCCTGGTTGTACTACTCCGACCGCGTCATGGAGTTCCCTTTAGGTGTGTTTGGCATCGCCCTGGCCACAGTGATCTTGCCTAGCCTGTCGAAGCTACACGCGCGTGATGATCAACACTCTTTCTCGGAGTTGCTGGACTGGGCTCTGCGCTGGGTTTTTATAATAGTACTGCCGGCAACGATTGGCTTGGTCGTGCTCGCAGGCCCCTTGATAGCTACGCTGTTTCAGTATGGGGCGACTACAGCAAACGACGTTATCATGATGAAGAACAGCCTGATTGGTTTTTCCCTAGGCCTAACTGGTCTGGTTTTGGTCAAGGTTCTTGCACCGGGATTTTTCGCGCGCCAAAATACCAAGACGCCTGTCAGAGTGGGCATCATCGCCATGATAGTCAACATAATCGTTGCGCTTGTTCTGGTTGGCCCACTCAAGCACGTTGGCTTGGCCACTGCTACCTCTATTGCGGCCTGGGTCAACGCCGCTCTGTTGTATAAGCTGCTGCGTCAGGAGTCGATTTATCAACCTAGACCGGGTTGGGCTCTATTCATGACAAAGATCATGATCGCGGGGCTGGCGATGGGAGCGGTGATTTACTGGTTTGGAGGTACTGTGGATCAGTGGCTCGATGCTCTCCTGTGGCAGCGGGTGTTTTGGCTGGGCCTATGCGTTAGCATTGGAGCTGCAATGTATTTCTTAACTCTCCTTATATTGGGGATCAGACTAAAGCACCTTATCCTAAACAAGGCAGGATTCGATTTATGAGCGTGGTAAATAACGCACAGATTGCACAAATCGGCTCAGTCGACGAGCCGAGGATTTTTACCCTGGCTGAAGCAAGGGATCTGTTTCCTCTGGTGCGCCGAATTACAGCCGACGCCTATCAGGAATTACAGCCGGTAAAGCAGACGCTGCGCAATATGTTATCGACTGACCCCAGGATCGTTAAGATTGAGAAGGCCTATGAAGATATAGTCAAGCGTTGGGTCAACAAGATGGAGCGTTTGGGGTTAGTGGTCAAGGGATTATGGTTAGTGGATTTCGATACGGGGGATGGTTATCTGTGCTGGAAGTACCCGGAACTGCAAATCAACCATTACCATGAATACACTACCGGGTTTGCCGGACGGCGCGGCCTGGGCGAAGTGATAGAGGAAATAGACCCTGATTGGGCTTGAGTGATGAGGGGAACAAACCCTTAGCTGAGCACCGGTAGATTTCAACCATCCAAGGCATGAAGTAAGCGTCTCTCCCGACTGGGCGGTTTGCTCATTCTTGCGTCATCAAGATGGACAGTTTGCGAAGGTAGCATTTATGGACTTTATCCGTGGACAGCACAATATACGGTCGCGCCACCGCGGTTGTGTAGCATCAATTGGTAACTATGACGGAGTGCATCTTGGTCATCAAACCATCGTGCGGCAGCTACTCAGAAGCCGTGATAAATTTGCTCTGCCCGCACTAATCGTAACCTTCGAACCGCATCCGCAAGAATACTTTCGCCGAGGAGAGCAGACGAGGCTGACCTCGCTGCGCGCTAAGCTCGAATTGTTAGACAAACATGGCATAGACCGGGTGTTGTGTTTGCGGTTCAATACTCGGTTGGCCAACATGAGCCCGGAAAATTTCATACAAGACTTGTTGGTAAGTGGTTTAGGTGTTAAACATCTCGTTATCGGAGATGATTTTCGTTTCGGCCGCGCCCGGGCAGGCGATTTTGACGTGTTGCGTAGATCGGGGAAGCGCCATGGATTTTCGGTTGAAAATACGGAAACTTTCTTGGTGAATGGCGAGCGAGTGAGCAGCTCACGCGTGCGCCAGGCACTCGAATTAGATCAGCTGGACTTGGCGCAAAAGCTCCTTGGCCGCACTTACAGCATCTCAGGTCGAGTGGGCCACGGTGAAAAGCGAGGCCGTAAATGGGGATTTCCAACGGCTAACATCGACCTGCAGCGTCAGAATACGCCGCTCAATGGCATTTACGCTGTTGAAGTGTCCGGATTGGATGATGTATCTGTCCCTGGAGTGGCGTATATAGGCAGACGCCCCACGCTTAACGGCATTCGCAGGTTGCTGGAAGTGCACCTAATGGGTTTTGAGCAGGATATATACGGTAAGAGATTGGTAGTGCATTTTTTAAAGAAGATACGTTCCGACGAAAAATTTGATAATCAGGATGATTTAAAGGCGCAAATCGCCAGAGATAAAACCGAAGCGGAACTTTATTTTGAACGGCAAAGGCAAAGTAACTGAGTAGTGGACTACAAAAGCACAATAAATTTACCCTCTACTTCGTTCCCGATGAAGGCTAATCTTGCCCAGCGTGAGCCGGAGGTGTTGCGGCACTGGGAGGATATGGATCTGTATGCCCGCCTGCGTGATGTCGGCAACGGGCGACCTAAATTTATCCTGCATGACGGCCCTCCCTATGCCAACGGTTCAATCCACATCGGGCATGCCGTCAACAAAGTTTTAAAAGATATCATTGTGAAGTCTAAAACGCTGAGTGGCTTTGACTCACCTTATGTCCCGGGGTGGGATTGTCATGGTTTACCTATCGAGCACGAAGTCGAGAAGAAAACGAAGAGAAGGGCGGGCAGGACCAACCCCGCGGAATTCAGAAAACTATGCCGTGAGTATGCTGCCAAACAGATAGAAAATCAGAAGGCAGACTTCAAACGGCTCGGGGTGGTGGGAGATTGGGACGATCCTTATCTTACTATGGCGCCCGCAACCGAGGCGAACATTATCCGTGCGCTGGCTAAAATTATTGCCAACGGTCATGTATACCATGGACTGATGCCGGTCTATTGGTGTTGTGACTGCGGATCGGCTCTGGCCGAGGCCGAAGTAGAATATATCGACAAGATGTCGGCGTCAGTTGATGTTCGTTTTCCGGTGGTAAACGAGCGCGAGTTACTTGCCGCTTTTAAGCTTGAGGGTGAAGAGGGTGCCGCACCTGTTAGCGTGCTTACCTGGACTACCACCCCATGGACTCTGCCGGCGAATCAGGCGGTAGCCGTGCACCCGGATCTGATTTATGTGCTGATTGAATGCCAGGTCGAAGGTAAAACCGAGCGATTGTTATTGGCTGCTGACCTGCTGACTGAATCGATGCAGCGATATGGCATCAGCGACTATCGCGTACTGGCGCAAACGAGCGGCAACAATTTGCGCGGCGTAAGGTTGCAGCATCCATTTTACTCACGCCAGGTGCCCCTCGTAACGGGAGATCACGTTACCACGGAAGCTGGTACCGGTACGGTTCATACTGCGCCGGGGCACGGCCAGGAAGATTTCTTGCTGGGTAAACAACATAATCTGCCCATCGAGAATCCGGTCGGACCGGATGGCGTATTTCTGCCCACCACCGAGATGTTCGCGGGGGAGTTTGTCTTCAAAGCGAACGAGCATATCACCGAGGTTTTACGCGAGCGCGGGATGCTTATCCATGCCGAACCGTTCGAACACAGCTATCCACACTGTTGGCGACATAAAAGCCCAATTATCTTTAGGGCCACGGCGCAGTGGTTTATCAGCATGGATCAACATGGTCTGCGGCAAAGCGTATTGCGTGCCATAACCAAGACAAGCTTTCATCCGGAATGGGGTGAAGCGCGTATTGCAGGTATGGTTGAGAATCGGCCGGATTGGTGTATATCACGACAGCGTACCTGGGGTGTGCCAATCGCGATCTATATTGATCCAGAGAGTTACCAATTGCATCCCCAAACCCAGCAGATCATGGAACAGGTCGCTGCGCACGTTGAGCGGGATGGTATCGACGCCTGGTTCGAACTAAGCGATAAAGAATTGATTGGGGAGAAGGCCGCGGATTACGTCAAGGTGACTGATATCTTGGATGTATGGTTCGATTCAGGCGTTACCCATGACACCGTGTTAACCCATCGCCCTGAACTGCAGCGACCTGCTGACCTGTATCTGGAGGGGTCCGACCAGCATCGAGGATGGTTCCAATCGAGCATCATGACCGGCGTTGCGATAACCGGGAGTGCGCCGTACAGAGGCGTGTTGACGCACGGCTTTACCGTTGATGCCGAAGGTAAAAAGATGAGCAAATCCAGAGGTAACGTTGTGGCTCCGCAGGAAGTGATCAAGACGTTGGGTGCTGATGTCTTGCGACTGTGGGTTGCGGCTACGGATTATCGCGGTGAAATGAGTATCTCGGAAGAGATCTTGAAGCGAATGGCGGATTCTTATCGCCGAATTCGGAACACTGCTCGCTATCTGTTGGGCAATCTAGCCGGCTTCGGCGCAGCGCGGTGCGTGCAGGGGGATCAACTCCTGGCTCTCGATCGATGGGCAATCGAAAGGGCGATGGATTTGCAGCGGGATGTCGAACGGGCGTATCACGATTACAGCTTTCACACCATTTACCAGAGGTTGCATCAGTTCTGCGTGGTCGATATGGGTGGATTCTACCTGGATGTATTGAAGGACCGCCTATATACAATGCCTAAAGACAGCGTTGGCAGGCGCTCTGCGCAAACCGCCATGTATCATATTCTGCACGCTCTGGTGCGATGGCTTGCGCCGATACTGACTTTCACCGCGGACGAAATCTGGCGGCAGACCCCGGATCATGATACCGAATCAGTTTTTTTAACCACCTGGTACCAGGGATGGCCGCATTTGCCAGCAGCTGATGCTACGCTGGATAAGGACTTTTGGAGCGGCGTGCTCAGCGTCCGTCAGGAGGTGAGCCGCCGGCTCGAGGCGGTGCGAACCGAAGGCAAGATTGGTTCCGCTTTAGACGCGGATATTACGGTGTACTGCAAGGAGCCGTACCACAAGTACCTGCAAAAGCTCGACGGTGAACTCAGGTTCGTGTTTATCACGTCCAACGCCCAGATCCAGCCGCTGGAAAACAAACCGAATGAGTTGAACAGTTCGGAGTTGGAGGGCGTGTTTGTTAAGGTGGAGTCATCTGCGCACGAAAAATGTATTCGCTGCTGGCACAGGCGACCGGATGTCGGGCAGCTGGCAGAGCACCCTGAGATCTGCGCCAGATGCGTCGAAAACGTGACGGGTGATGGAGAAACCCGCTGCTACGTCTAGCTCCATTGGTGCAATAGACGGCCGCCGTGTACGGATTTCGTTGGTTAGGTTTAACGCTGGCCGTGATTGTCGCGGATCAGTTAACCAAGATATTCGCTGTCAAACTGTTGCTCGGTCGTCCACCAATCGTCGTTATCCCGGGCTTTTTTGACTTCTCGCTGGTTTACAACTCCGGCGCGGCTTTCGGGCTGCTAAACGACGCTGAGGGTTGGCAGAATACCTTTTTTATCATCGTCGCGTTGGCTGTTTCGATTTTTATCCTCGTCAGTTTGTATCGCATTAAGAACACCGAGATTCAGATCGCTATGGCTTTCGCCTTGATCCTCGGCGGCGCTATCGGAAACATCATCGATCGTATACGACACGGTTATGTTATTGATTTTATTCACTGGTTTTACAGCGACTGGCACTGGCCCACGTTTAACATCGCTGACTCGGCGATATCCATAGGTGCGGTTTTACTGATACTCGATCTGATGGGAATACAGATTTTCC
>JAHEKE010000064.1 GCA_024638505.1 Gammaproteobacteria bacterium
TTGAGTTTTTCTATAAACGGAACAATCGGGTCGTCTCCCAGCACACCAATGACAAAATCGCTATCGGGGCTGACAAACGCCTCGGCGGGCCATTGACTCAGTCGGGCAAAAAGCAGGATAGATTCGGCCTGCTGTTTGTATTCTTCTTCTGAAGTCGCACCGTTTACCGCGTCAATGTATCCCCACCCCAGTATGAGAGTCAGGAATAGCGCGAGACTGACCCTTAATTGAGCTACTGTCTTTTTGTAACGTAATTGCTTCACTTAAAACTTCCTAAATCTTTAATCTGGCACGAGTTATGAAAAACAGCGCAATTCGTGTGCCAACGTCTGGGATTGACCAGTTCAAATCTGTAGTCATCTGAAATAAATAAGATTTTTTCAAAAGCACCAGGTTTTGATGTGATCAGTGATTGGGCTTAGCGGCCACCGCATAAGGTGGATCCACCGGATTTGGTGGGAAAGAATTGCACCATCGTTGTTCTGAACTGTAGATCGCTGCAATTAGCGCGTGGCGATTCTCTAGTAGCCGTAGGAATAACCGCCGACAGCGGTGTAGATGATGCGAATGGAGCACGCTTGCGATCCGCAGCGGCTGCAGGATAACAGACGGATCAAAGTCGGGATGGCCATATCCTCATCTACGCGATTGACCGGCGCGCTGTAACCGCACTCGGCGCAGAAGCCCATGAGGGTGAACTTGGCGGGATCGAAATCCCGGAGCGTGTTGGGATTACGCATGGACGGTCATCATATCCCCCTGCCCTGCAATTATTGTGGGTTTGTTTCATTATCGCGAGATGTAAGTGGTTAAGGCTGCGCACCTAGCGTGATGAAACGAAAATGACGCAAAAAGGGCCGCTTTGTTTAAAGTAACCCAGAGGATTGAGGAGGAGTAGGCACTGCCGCCCCCCTGAATTGTCAATGCGTTTGCCCGTCGCTCAGGCTCGGAATTTACACGTGGGGTGGACTTTGAGGCTTTTTCCGAGTACCAACAGCGTAAAGAACAGCAGTGCCTCTTACCATCATACAGAATTGAACTTAAAAGTCAACTAAGACAATGGCTTAAGGGAATAATCTAATAAAATTGTTTAAAAAACAGAAACCTGCGACCTCCGCGACTGTCCGCGTGAGATCATAACCATACCGCTTATCCGCTTTTGCGCCCCCTTATGATGCGATGACCAGTGAGGAAGCAGCTCACGCCAAACAAAGTACGACAACCAATTCTGCAGTTCAGCGTTATACAATCAACGCAAATCAATATCCGGGGCAGATCGTCAAATGAAAAAACGCATTTTTATCCTCACCGTTTCTCTTCTGTCGCTGGCTGTTGGCTGCAGTACTGCACCAGAGCGAGCGGAATCGAGAGCGGTGCTGGAAGCCAATGTCGAGGAATCCCTGGCCGAGTTTAAGGAAAAGTATCCGTCTATCAACCAGTACCTCGAAAACTCATACGGCTACGCTGTTTTACCCAAGGTGCTCAAAGGGGCGTTCTGGGTTGGCGGCGCCGGAGGAAGGGGTGCCGTATACGAACAGGGCAAGCTGGTGGGCTACACCCGGATGAGCCAGGCAACCCTCGGGTTTTCCTTCGGCGGGGAATCCTTCCGCGAGGTCGTATTCTTTGCGGATAAGGCTGCCCTGGATCGCTTCCGCAGCGGACCGTTCACCTTCAGCGGACAGGCCACGGCTTTGGTCATCGAAGCAGGCGCCGCGGCCAAGGCCAACTATCAAGACGGCATGGCGGTCTTTGTCATGACGCGCTCCGGACTCATTGTCGACGCCTCAATCGGCGCGCAGAAGTTCAAGTACGTCCCCATTTGAAGCCCTAAGCGCTGGCCGGGGCAGTTCACTCACGAGCGGAGTTATTTTTAACTCTCTCCCTCCGCGAAATCGAGCTTTGCCGGGGAGATCAGCACGCCGAATTGTCTGCACCAGATAACCACGTTGCCATAGTTCTCAAGGTCCACCCCCGCCGGTATCGGGTAGACCTGGCTGCCTTTAAACGCGCGCAACCTGCCCAGATCAACGAACATCGTCTCCGCCACTTTGGTATCGGTTCCCACCTCCTCTTCCGGCACCAGATACACGTGAAACGCAGGCCCAGGGCCCACGGCAAAATCTTTATCGAGATGAATCACATCCTCATATACCGTGACCTGGCCCGATCCATAGTGCACCGGGTCGCTGGGATTGGCATGAATAAACGTGCCACGCGCGATCACCCGCTTATCCTCAATGTTGTCAACCCGCTCGGTGGCCACGATGTCAGCTAGAAAGATATACGGATAAACGAAAATGCCGGCAGCGAACCCGAGCCCCCCTCCCAGTGCGATACCGATCACAAGCCAGAAAAACGCTCTCTTCATGCCAAATTCCTCGTATTCGTTCGCAGCGGATGCGCGTTGGTGACTGGCACTTCAGTATGCCGACCCTGTCGACCGCCGGCCGCTGTGCAATCCACTTAATTATGTTCAGAACAGTTTACACTTACCGGTCATCTGTTTACCCCAATCTCTCATTTTCTCATTTATAACGCGCGCTAGATCAAGCGGTACCGCGTCCTCCCTCCAATCTCAGGGCAATGGTACAAAACTTGCTTAATTTTATTCAGCACTAAACCCTGCCAGTGCGGGCCAATCTTAAGTTAGACGGAGTGGAGGGAGTGACATCAATACAACCTGACGCGGTGATGCAGGCACCCGAGACCAGGTGCTTGCCGTTTATTGCCCAGCATTCACCGGAATTGTGACTGCGGCCATGGACGACCTCGCGCGTGAACGCAGAAAGAACGTCAGACACGAGCTCAAAACCCGCGTTCGGCTGTTCAATGAGAATACAGGAGCGCATGAAGATGCCTGCCTCGAGAATATCAACTCATCCGGGATGTATCTTATAACCAGATGCCGGCTCTTGATGCACCAGGCGATTGAGATCATTGTTCCCTGTAATCCGGGAGAGGATACGATAAAACTTAGGGGGCGCGTGATACGAATCGGCAGCCACCGCTCCTGGGGCGTATTCAGCTACGCCTGCCGTATTCTGCATTGAGAAGATTGCGAGCCGTTTATGCCCAACCACATTCTCCCCGCTCCCCTGTATAAACTCGTCCCCTTGGTTTACATCGGATTGGGAATATATATCTATGCTGACCTCGACACCGTCTTCGCTCTGATTTCCGGGTCGATGCTAATTGGTGCGGGAGCGGTCGCCATGCTGATGAGACGACGCCCAGCTGAAAACGCTCCTGCTTTACCGGCCCGGCAGCGGGATGCGAACGGCAGGGCTGCTTTTACCCGGCATCCAGCCGATGACGCAATCGAGTCGCCCACGCTGAGCGGCATCTCGGTTGAAGAGGTCGCTGGCGTGCCGCCCGGCAAAAACGAACACACCGGGACGCCGTCCGGCGGTATTGCAGACGAAATCACGCAATTGGAAGCCGAGGTAGAGCAGCTGCAAGCGAGCCCCGTGATAGCGCGACTGCCTGATTGATGGGCCGTCTTGCCGTAAATTTAGGTGCCGGGTCAAACATCAGCATCGGGGGCAAGCGCCCACACATACACACCGGCTAAATTCAAGGCCCGGCCCGCAGTACCTTGAACAGGGACATGACGTTCTCTTCCCCATAAACTGCGTCAACGGCTTTTTTGAACAGGCCGGCTGCCAAATCGGGAAAATCCGTATTGATGCCCGCTTCCCTGCCCCGGTGTTTAATCCGCTTAAGCACGGCACGCCATACGCTGAGCGTTGCCGTGTGGTTTTGATAGTCCTGGGTTGCGATGACGTTGGCATAGTAGCGGACGCGCTCTGCGTTTTACAAATTCTGAGCGATCGCTTTTTCTGTCAGGATGATGTCGAAACCTTCTACTAACCCGGTCTGTTTAAATGAGATCAGCACCGAATACTTTACGCCCAGTTCGGCAGCGACTTCAGCTTCAAGATCACGCCGGCGCTTTTCCGTTAACTCAGGATGAGTTCCCCTGGGATAGGCGCTGCCGACAATGAGCATACCCGGTGGATCGCTGGCGTTATCGTAAAAAGGCTGCATAGATATAACGATCCCCCTTAACCTGGCGACTGCTTCGAGCCTGCTGCCGGTGTCAAGCGGCTTGACCTCAATCGCCCAACGCGGAGGAGGGTGCACCCGCTGCGCGTAAGCCTCCCATTGCGGCCGCGCCAAATTGAAGATGTGATCCGCCTCCTCCCGGGTCACGATCGACTGGGCAAAAGCGCTGGACGCGATTGCCAGCAGGACGATAAGAGTGAACGGTCGCACTGTGCCTTTAGTTGTCCGCCCGCGCGCGGTGCTGTAGCAGCTGGGAGAAATCATGTTAGCGAGTTCCTGCCCCGCAGGAAACATATGGCGGGTTTTTTCTCAGGCTCGAGGCATTACCGAGACGAACTGGGCCGCAACGGGACCGGATAACCCGATTCTGTTAATCAGTTAACTCTGCAGTCAGCGGGGCTTGCAGTCTTTAAGATCGCGACGCAAACTGCATTAACGCTCGTTCATGGTCGGTCGCATCTTCGCCGGCCTGGTGCAGCCTGCTGATCTCCTGTTCAAGCTCGACCCGGGTGTACTCTTTATGGTCAATAATCTCCTCACCCCATTTCAAACAGTAGTAGGCCTTGTATTGGGAGTCCCCGGGATTCTTGTCAGCCCCATGCACTTTGCTGACCCGCCAGTTGGCGCTCAGCTCTAGCTCTACTTCGGTTGACATCATCGATTCTCCCTAGAAAAGCTCTATCCTTAATCAGTATAGATAGCGTGGGCAGCGGAAAACGACCAGCCGCCCGCTTTTTTGTGCCGTTCAACCGCCGTGAGGGACAGCCCCGATGAAAATCGGCTACAGAAATGCGCTGGAGCATGTTTTACACACCATGTTTCCCGATGCTGGGTGAACGCGCAGATGATGCGATCGCCCACTGCCCCGTTGCGCAATCATGCGCCACATTGGCGCGCTTTTTGGTGAGACTATGATTTGTTTAAAGGTGAGCATTAACGGTGCCGCGTTCTGCGTTGCCGGAGTTGGAGACCACGGGTGCATCAGCGCGTTTGTGACCTGGGTGGACATTGAGGGCGACGCTGGTGAGCCGGCGCTGCCAAACCAACCCGGTGATGTTCTGCTCAACGTCTCAGGCTTTACTGCCGATCAGAGTCCGGTGCACTGGCGTGACATCGCCCATCACCTCGCCGTCGGCGATACCGTGACGGTAGAAGTTGTTGACCTTGCATCGGCCGACCCGCCTAAACCAACGCCCATGCTGCCGGAAATCCAGGAAAATGAGGCGTGACGGGTCACCCGAATCCACGCGGCTCAGCCAACTCTCGGCCGCTGTCAGAGCGAGCGCTTCCGGGCTTTACTCAGCGCCGACCAGAGCGGCGAACATAGGGCAAAAAACCAGGGTGGGCGAGGGGCGAAGATAAAGCGTAAATTGGCGATTCACTGATCATGCGCCTGCTGGTCTAACTTTTTCTGGTACTGCCCGAGGATATCCTTCGCTTGCTGTTCGATGTGCTTTGTCGCCGGCTCGCCTCGGTCCGTGTATACCGTCTCATCAATATTCCGCTGGTAGAGATACCCGGTGAACAGCATCCCCGCTGCCAGTATCAGCAGTGAAAATCCACGCATACTCATTAGCTCGCAGATGACCTGCATACAAGCTTAGCAGTTGGTTTTTGATGCGCCAGCAGTCGCCATTAGCGCGGCCGGGTAAGACAATGCCACTCCCCTGAACCATCGTGGCGTTAAGGTTAGAATTGCTTTACGATTCGGGCTCTGCTGCACACGGGAAAGCATCCATGAAGGCCCATATGACCAGGGCGTACGCTTCGAATTGAAGCTGATCGGGGTGGGCGCGCAGGTAGCTTAGAATAATACGCCGCATTTGATCCGGCTCATGCGCTTCGGGGAAACACACCAGAGTCACGTCCTGATCTTTGAGGATGGACTGGTAGGTCGACATGGTCAGATGGACGCCGTAGGCTGCACCCAGACAAAAACCGCCGCCGAGGGTAGCTTCGGCCTCTACGGTCTGTTCGCACCATGCCAGCAGATCTGTACCGGTCAGGGCGAAAACGCGGGCTGGCGCTGACAGGCTGACAAGCAGGAGCAGGCTGATTACCGTTTTCATATTCTCCACCTCCAGCAGCCGATTCTACTACTGGGATTTGAAAGCCGCTTCAATATGAGCCGCTTTGGGCTATCCTTTGAGGATAGGCTCAGGTTGCCGGATTCAACTCATGTATCGATTGCTTGTTTTGCTTTTTTGCGTCTTGGTTTCCATCTCATACGCCGATGAGATTTACAAATACGTGGATAAAGACGGAAACGTGGTTTACTCCGGAACTCCGCCTGAAAACGCCGATGACGTAGAGTCCCTGCAATCAGCCCCGGAGGCCAGCGCGGATGAGCTGAAGGCAGCGCGGGAGCGACAGCAAAAACTGCAGGCCTACATTGATGAATCGGCGTCCGATCGCATCCGGCGTGAGGCGGCAAAGCAGCATGCCCGTTCTGCTGCCACCCCTGCCCCCAACCCCTTACCCAGCATCCCCCCCGTTACCGGCCCATAACGCTTTTCCAACAGAGCCGAGTTTTCGCTGGGTTCTACGAATCCCTTTATAGCGTAGCGTTATCGGATTGATCTTGAATTCATTGGCAAGGCACCGGATCGGTATGTTAAATACCTGCCAATCCTCGGCTTTGTTTCGGTCGCTTACCCTAATACGATATGTAGGATATGATTTGTCACTATCATTGCACCGGCCAGCGTTACTCAAAAAGTAAACGTGTGCCCGGACACCATTTTCATTTACCAAAAAGGAATCCATCATGACTGAAAAGAATGAATTCTTGATGCAGTTCGAAAAGCAGATTGAAAACTGGAATACTGAAATCAAGAAAATGGAGGCCGAATGGGAAAAAGCCCAGGCCGACGCTAAGATTCAATACGAGGAAAGTCTCAAACAAATGCGTGAGGAGCGAGACAAAGCGCAAAAAAAATTCAGGGAACTACAGGAAGCCAGCGACCTTGCCTGGGACGATATGCGAAAAGGCACTGAGGACATGTGGAACGTCATGCAAGCCAGCTTTAACAGCGCGCTGTCGCGTTTCAAATGATTGGCGAAATCCATTGCGCTAGCGCGTGAGCAAGCTATTGCCGGAATAGTTACCGCGTCGGTCATGGCCGAACACGCTTCGGCGCGGGGCGTCGCGCTAACTTTAGCGGACGAATTTAGGAGCGGAACCGGGCACAGAGCCGGTTCCGCAGTATCACCGCTACACGGCTACAGAAGCGCTACCAGGCCAAATATGACCAGCGTCAGAACCAGGCTCGAGTGAATGACCCCTTTTACCGTTGCAATCGGACCGATCTTACCGAAGATGGCATTAGCCTCGACCAGGATGATCAAAACGAGAGAGATCAGGAATCCTAAGTCAGCGAAGCTGAAGGGCTGCAGGCCCGACATGGAATACGTGCCGTGTTTGGACGCCAGCATGCCGAACAGCATTGGTGCCGATAACAGGGTGTTGGTGCGGGAAGCGAGCAGCGCTTTGGGGCCGGCAGCTGCCGCATCGCCCTCCACAATGCCGCACACGATTTTCTGGTTCGGCCAAATGATCAGCCACACATTGAGAAACATAAACGTTCCCATCAGTGAGCCAAGCGCGATGTACTGGTTGATGCCTGCGCCCAGGCTGCCGAGCAGATAGAGGCCGGTGAGAAAAGTAAACATCGCCCCCCAGCGGAACCACCACAGCGCTCTCGGCGCGAGTTTTTTCGTTGCATCCGCCTTGGCATCAGCCGTGGCTTCCTTGAAGTACTCACCTTGGACAAAATTGAAGTAGTAAAGCAATCCTATCCAGGTAATCCCGAACAGTACGTGTCCCCAGCGGAACAGAAATTCGATCAGCATCATAGTCGTCTATCTTCTTTTTCTTAAGTGTCTGATAAGCATAACCCGTTCTTCCTTAAAAAATCTAAAAAAACCAAAGGTCACGATTCAAACAAAAAGTGGCTTATCTACCACTCAACCCACCGTTTATCCGACAGGACCCAGCGATAGCGTGTTTAACCGTATTACAAGCGCTAGCACTTTGGCAAGATGTCGCGGCGACAAGTAAAAATGCCACGCCTGCTTTGCCAGGCAAAATCAACGCTTACCGCAGGTTTCAGGTTCTCCAAATGGCCCGCACCTGGCAACCGGAGCCGTGCCGCTGGGTATGTTTGCGCAGCCGCCAACGATTAGCAGGCTCAGCAGCGCCATAAGCAACAATTTGCTCTGCTTTGTTTTCCTCATCAACGCTTTGACAAATCCAACTTAAGAAGATTCAGCCACAGCGAGAGGGAGCTGCATTGCAGCGCTTTGAGGAAATAGCATCGATGAACGGTAAAAACTTTCAAGCATCAGGCGAAATCCAGCAGCAACCAGGAAAATTATTTATAGAACAGCCTCTTTACAATTTGCTTGGAGTCTTTGTCTATCCAGTACTTGGTGGATCGGCCAAATACCGCATTTACGATCCCATCCGGTTTTCCCTGTTCATCTATGAACGGCAGCGCCAGACCCAAAAGGACAATAATGTACTGCGCATCGTTTTCCGTGAAACCAACTTTGTAATGCCTCAAATTTTTCTGCTCTTGAGTCAGATCTGATATCTGCTGGAAATCCTCATATGCGATCTGCCACGCCTGCATGTATGCAGCCGGAGTCATCCGTTGCCATGATTCCGGTTGCATGAAGCTGTCTTCCTCAACATCCGCGCACACGTATCCATCGGTCAACGTGCAGCCCACATCCAGTTGATTTATATAGTCGATGCTCCTCTGTAACGAGTCTTTGTGCACGGTAATTTCACTCGCTAGCCCGCTGGATATCATGAGCGTCAGCAACAAGCTGAGAGCGGCTCGGCACATCATCAGTGAGGGAGGATAAACTCATTGTTGTTACGCCCCACGTATTGATAAACCATCTGCTCGGTCCTTATGTATTCGAACATACGCCCCATGGGCGTACCCAAGTACATATCCACCAGATAAAAATTGGAAAAATGGATATCGCCTGGGGAGAAGAACTCATTGACATATCCTGGCGTAGTGGCGCCATGCGTATGCCAGGCCGCACTCGCCCGCCTGCCCTTGGGGACCAGCAAATGCGGGTTGAATGCGACTGAAAGCGGCGTGCCCTCAACAACCAGACGCGAGGGAGAAAACGTTCCGTCGGGATTGCGGTATATCGAGCCACCATATTCGAGGTTGCGTCGAACTGAGAGTGGATTCACCACACTCATGATGGCAAAGGCTGCCATCGGTTGTCGCAGGAAGCGGGGCGCCTGGTCCAAAACGGGGTCACCAGAGCTGACCACCAGACCGGCGCCGACAGCGCCCAGTCCAACGCGCGTTAAATCATCAAAGCTCGAAGCCGCCCGGGCAGCCGCAAAACCCTGCCCAAACGCAAACTTATTCGTCAGGTTGGAGCCGCGCTTGCCCGCGCCAAAGCTGAGCCTATATGACAGTGCGATACGGTTTTCGGCGGCATCTGTATACAGATCGTTCTCTCCGGAGGATAAACTCAGACGAAGTGCGCCCCCTCGCCTGTCGCGGTAGGCCAAGCTGATTTCACGCCACGATGCCCGATAATCCGACGTAAGAAACTCGTAGCCTAGTGAAAAAGAACGTCCGTGCCAGGCTGCAGAGAGCCCTTGCCCAACAGCGTTACCCCTTTCCACTTGGTAAAACGTGGCCGAAAGGTTCGCTATGTTAGCGCCGGCAAAATGCACGGACCGGGAGTCAACTCCGGGGGCATCGATGACAACTGTCCCCGCATGAGGGGTTACTTTATCCGTCCAGGACCACGCCAGCGCGGTCCCAGTATAACGATACGGCCGGGAAGCCGAACCATGGAAAAAGTTCGATGCGAGCCCGCTGATTCCAGGCTTATCTCGACTCAATCCCTCGCCATCGCCATGAAGGAAAGAAAGCTTCAGCCCGCCGAGGGCTGCCCCTGCCAGCTTGTGCGTCCCGTACGCGTTGTTGGTCATTGAAAAATGCAGGAACGACTCGCCGGCTCTCTGCGTGAAACTGTAGTTCAGTCCATGGCCAACCGTACCCGACAGCGAATCGCTGGAAGTGGCTACTGATGAATACGACAGCGCGCTATAGTTGTCGAGCCCGTCTCCGAAGTTGACACGTTGCTCGACGGGTTGAAGTAAGTGGTCTGAGTCGGCTAGGGACACCCGGTTAGCCAAGAATTCCGCATTAGCGGCGCACATTATCCCTAACTGTAACGCGGCTAAAACACCAGAGAGAAAAGATCTCATTGCCGTCAACTCCTATCGCACAATGAAGACACCACGTGCATTTCTAATCGTCTGATAATGCTACCCTGCAGCGGCATCAATAGAATTGATTTAAATCAATACAGTCGGATTGAAGCTGCGGTTAAACCATTGCAGGATCAGTGTCAGGCGACACCTATGTTGCCTTGGCAAGCCCGGTTAAAAAGGTTTTATCAAACGCTAAACAAGGCAGGAATCGACACTCTCAGCTGAACGTGAAAGCGGTCGAATTATGATGCTTTTTTGCAATTACAGGGTTGAAATCACAAGAGCCGCGATGAAAATGAGGACCATGGTCCAGCCGCTCTTGACCGCGCCGCTGTTGTTTGTGTGCTCTTCGTAATCGCTCATGACCGTTACCGTTTTGTGATGCAATAACGGTATATTGCCGCCCGCGTGCCCAAGAATATGTGATTTACACCACAAACTGAGCTAATACTCAGACATGCAGCGCTTTATGCAGGCGGCTGTCCATGGTCTTGAAGTGCTCCCCAAACCAGTCGCGCAGGCGCTGCGACAACTCCTGCTCATCGATCAACACCCTGTCGGTATAGTCATCCATCATGTCTCGAATCTCTTCCAGCAACCGCTCGTGCTCGCGCTTATGCGCTTCGTACTCGTGGTATTGACGCTCGCGCATGATCTTTTCTTCCAGCGCAAAGTGCGCCGATATGTGGGCGTAGATTTCACCAAAAAAATCTGCAATGTCTTCCGCCGACGCGCCCTGCTCCAGACCGTTGTAGAGCTGGTTGATCAGTTCGATCAAGCCTTTATGTTCATGATCGATATCTGCCACCCCAACAGAAAAAGCGTCATTCCATTCAATCAGTGCCATAAATCCGACTGCCTTTAAAGAAATTTGAAACCACCCGTCTCCGCCTCAAAATCGATGACCAGAACCTGTCCCGCCTCGATGCTTACCTCTTTCTGCATTATATAATCGTAACCCTGCTCACGCCGGCTGTCCCGCATGGCAACAGAAACCGCATACGTGCCTTCGGCCAATTCGAATTTCTCGTATACGGTGGCCGCACCGTCCCGCGCAATGCCGGAAGGCGGAACGGCACGTTTGAATTTCGATTCCCCATTGATTTTAACTTCAACCAGCAGAGCTACGCGCTCCCGCGGGCAATCCATCGGTTTGCGCATGTTGGGCGCAAGCTGATCGAGCTCCGCCTGCGTAACCTTACGGCATGCCTGTGTGGGTTGGCCGGCGTGGCTGAAATTCATTTTGATCAAAGCCTTATCCGCGGCCATGTAATTGTATTGCGGTGACGCGGAAAAGTACCCCACCGCCAGCGCGAACAGCGCAAACGCGGCAAGCTGTCCGGCCAGCTTAAGCATTTTCTGCCGCAGCCTCAGTCGGGTCCGGTGGCCGACCTTTGGCCCTGACCGGATCAAGTTGCGCAAGTCGCTGGCGAAACGCTCTCAGCCGGCTTGACAGCTCACTCGATTGATCGACGCCCGCCCAGAAGATCTCGAGCCGCTCGCGTGGAACGCGTTCGCGCAGATAAGGATCCCGCTCCCGTGCAATCCGCTGTTTGCTCCAGCGACTGCCCAGCCGATAATGACAGTCCCCCTCACGGCAGCCGGTTAATAAAACGCCCTCGGCAAAACCGCGGGTGATGATGAAGTCCAGAAACGGTGGAGGGAGTTGCCCGATACAGCTTAAAGTCAATACTGCTGTAGCATTGTCCCGTAACGCTCCGAGATCCGGTCCTGTTGCGCAGTTGAAAATAAGTATGCGCGTCGAGCCGGTTAGGCCCTCGCTTGTTTGCATCACCTGCTGGCGCAGCTGCATTACTGGATGATCGGATAGTTCGATGCCGGCGATCAGAGCGCTGTGTCTGCGAAAAGGCGTTGCCGTCGGGCACGCCCCGACGCAGATTCCGCAACCTACGCATTTACTGCTCAAGACTACAGCCTCCTGCGCAAACGGGCTGCCGTCCGATCGCGGGCGCATCGCAATAGCGCTGAACGGGCAGTCCAATGCGCAGCGACTGCAGCCGTTGCAATTTTCCAGATCCACAACCGCCAGGCTGGTCTTCTTTCGCGGAATCCAGGGCAAGATGAACAGCAACACCGTGGCCAACCCCGCCATGGCCCACACCGTCAAACCTGAAAACAGGTCTATCAGCGGATACACCGCCATGTAAAACCAATCAAGACCCACGCTCGATGTAACGCGGGATAAATCCGCCGGCCCCTGGCTTTCAGCAGGATAAATGAGAGAAAGCACGAGCAGCGCCGCGAACACGCTTAGCGCAAGCGCTTTTGGCGGATTGACGTCAGCCTGGGTCATGCGCTGGATGTGCACCCACAAGATGAACAGCAGTATGAGCGGAACGGCTATGTGGATAAAGACCATCAGGCTGAAAAAGCGGCCGCTCAATGTGGAATCATGCAGAAAGTTTCGCGCAATGGACTGCCCGAATAGCGGCAGGCTGTCCAGCCATTCACTGCTCGCTATGGCAACGTACTGGGCCAACTTATCCCACACGATCCAGTAGCCCGTTATTCCGCACGCAAAAACCAGCCACAGGATAGCGATGCCGATAACCCAGGAAAACCAGCGCGGACCGCGCAGGCGATCCATCATGAATTCACGCAGCAGATGCAGCAGCATGACGATGATGAGCGCATCCGATGCATAGCGGTGCAGGCTGCGGGCTATTCCACCCGCGTACCACTGGGTATAAGTAAGGTACTCAACAGACTCATAGGCCTGATGTACGCCGGTATCAAAAAAGATGTACAGGTAAATTCCGCTGACCGCAACTATCCAGTAAAAAAACCAGCCGAGTGCCCCGAGGTGATACAGCGGATTGTGCTGCACGCCGAAAATCGTATCAAACAGGCTTTCAAAACGCTCGAAAGCGTAACGGCCGATGCGCTTTACCGCTTGCAAGAAAACGGGCCGACAGGTTTAGGGGGTGATCCCGAGCCGTCGCGACGAGCGCCAGGCGCGCAAGATAAACACCGCGACGATGGAAAGGCAGGCTAAGCCCATGATGAGCGCAACAATCAGCGAATAGTCAAAGTGATAGCGACCGCTGGCCGGATCATACACCGTGCACAGCAGTTTGATGTCACGCCACCAGCCCTCAACCGTATCTGCGGCAAACACCTGACCGCGCAGAGTATGTTTGAGCGGCTCAATCAGCAGCGGCGGATCGAATTTGACGCCGTAAACCTGATTTCTGATTACCCCCGCCCCATCGATCACCGTCGTCTGGGTGATGTGGTCGAACCCTCTGGGTGAGGATTGATATAAAAAGCCGAGCTCTGCGCTCAAGGCCTGAATCGAAGACTCGTCTGCGCTGACGAAGTGCCACCGCGGATCTTGGATGCCGCGCTGTGCCGCGAACATCGCCATCTGCTGCGGTGTGTCGGCAGCGGTGTCAAAGCCCACGGTGAACACTGTGAAGGCATCCTGTCCCAGAGCGTCACGGCCGATTGCCACAACGTTTGCCAGATGCTTGGTCAGGGTCGGGCAAATGTGGTGGCAGCTGGTATACACCATATTGATTACGATGGGCTGGCCGATATAATCACCGAAACTGACGGTCCGGCCAGTACTGTCGGTCAGCTGGTACGTGCTCAGCTTGCGGCCAATAGCCTGCTGGCTGACAATAAAAGCCCGCTCCGCGTTGAACTCTGGGACCACCGCCGGTGTAGTGCCGCCGCTTTCAGTTATCCCATGAGCGGTTGTGTGTGCATCGTCCTGCGCCTGGGCAGTCGATATAATCAAGCACGCTGTGGCCCAACCGACGCCGAGCAGAATAATGCATTTTTTCCACGCCGCACGCATTCAGCTCACCAGCGCCGCGTCGATGATCGCCCCGATCAGCAGCAGGCTCAACTGGAGCAGAGAGGCACTGAATGCCCGCTTCGCACGCACCGGGTTGGGGTTGAGGCTCAAGTGATAGCTGGCGCGGATAAAAACTAAACCGCCGGTCAGCGCGGCAGCCAGATACACCCATCCGAGGTCGTAATAAAACGGAACCAGCGACAACGCCACCAGCGCAACGGTGTGCGCAAGGATCACCTGCGCCGCCCGCTGCGGCGCGATCACGCAGGGCAGCATGGGTACCTCTGCCGCCAGATACTGATCGCGAAAGACAAAAGCCAGACTCCAAAAATGCGGTGGCGTCCACAGGAACAAAACGATCGCCAGAATCACCGGCGTGGGGGACAGCCCAGGGTCAATCGCAGCGGCACCCGCCAGCACGGCGAAACTGCCGGCCAGGCCACCCAGAACGATATTGAGCCAGGTTCGCCGCTTCAACCAGAGGGTATACACCACGCCGTAGGTAAAGGCGCCGAGAAACACGTACAGCGCAGCGATGGGGTTGGTGGCGAGACCGGCAGCGAGGACGGCGACTAAAAGCAGGCACACGATTACCGCCAGCCAGTGTGCGCCGGTCTGAAACCGGCCGGTAACAAAAGGCCGGGAGCGGGTGCGCGCCATGCGGACATCAAGATCGCGCTCGACGTAATGATTGAAGGCACCGGCGCTGGCAGAAGCCATCAACACCGACAGTGCCAGTATCGTCACCTGCCAGGGCGCGAGGCCAACGCCCGGAGTCACTGCTATGCCCGCCAGCGCACACAGCATGATCGAGACACTGATGCGTATCTTGAAAACCGAATAGAGCAGCGCCAGCGTGCTTTGCATGCCCACCTCCCGCTCAGCTCAACGGCCAGACTTCCGCCAGGTATTTCCAGTTCACGAAGTAATACAGCACGAAAGCGGTAAAGAAGACGGCTACCAG
>JAHEKE010000126.1 GCA_024638505.1 Gammaproteobacteria bacterium
CGGATTTCCTCGCGCCGCGCGGGTGACTTGATATCGCCCGCCTTTTGATCACTGAGCAGCATGATCAGGCTATGGCGGATCGCCGGTACATGTGTTTCGACGGTCTCTTGCGCATCCGAATCACTGACCAGAACATCGGCGCTGAGCTGCAGAAAAGTGAGTCGCCTGGAGCCGCTCAGGTTAAGTACCATCGGATCACCCAATGAAACGTAGGCCGAGGTTAGCTTGGCTTCTGCCTCTTGCTCCGCTGCCTTTGCCTGTGCGAACACCATCAACAACATCATTGCGCTTAAAATTAGCTTTTGCATGGTTATTCCTTACCTCTCATGTAATATAGTTTGCTTATCAATTTGTCGCTTTAAATTTCCTGGTCATGACTCCACAACATATTCAACAGTTAATCGCCTCAAAGATGCCAGATGCAGCCGTTGAGGTCAGCGGTGGCGAAGGCAAGTTTGTTGCCAACGTCATCAGCGATGCATTCGCAGGCCTGTCCCCGCTCAAACGCCATCAGCTGGTTTATGCCTGCGTTAACGATGAGATCGCGTCCGGTGAATTGCATGCTTTAACCATTGTTGCCAAGACGATTGCCGAGGCGGGCTAATCGGCAATAAACTGGCAATCACGCCCTGAATTCTTGGCCTTGTACAAGGCCTTATCGGCGCGCTCGTATATCGACTCGACATCATCACCGTCGCGGGTTTCGGTGATTCCAGCCGACAATGTCAGGGTTACCGGCTCGCCCTTGAAATGAAAACTGCTGGCAGCAATGCCGGCGCGCATTTTTTCCACCAGCTTGCTGGCATTGTCTTGCGCAGTGCTGGTCAGCAACAGCACGAATTCCTCGCCGCCGATACGGAATACATAATCTGACTGGCGTACATAAGTCGTCATCAGCTGCGCAACAAGTTTCAATGCCTTGTCGCCAGCGTTGTGCCCATAGGTATCATTGATCCGCTTGAAGTGATCGATGTCGAGAATGACGTAGCTGAAAAGTGTTTCGTAGCGGCTCCAGCGCGCGAGTTCCTGTTGAATACGTTCATCGTAAGCCATGCGGCTGTAAACTCCGGTGAGCGCATCGTAAAGTAGTTTGGTCCGGTTCTCCTGTAGCATGACCTGTAATTCCTGGGTCTCCTGCTCCATCTGCGAGAGCTGCTCGGTAAGCTTCAGGTTACGCTCCGCGGTCGCTTCGTGGCGCTCGTCAAAGCGCTCCGCAAAATCATCGACGCCACCGCCAATATCGTCAATGTTCTTTGAAATCTCGGACTTCAACTCCTGCAGATCATTGCTGGACTGGGAGTTTTTTTGAATCAGCTCGATGCCTTCCTGCACAAAACTTTGTAACGACTTGGCATCCTCGTAGTTGGACTCCTGGTCCTTCTGGTCTTCATTGATGGCCTGGGTTACGTCACCCAGTTGTTCGGTAACCTTGACGACAAAGTTTTCAAGCTCGCGTTTTTCCTGCTCGAGATTTTTAAGTGAACTCGAAATCGAGTTGATGATGTCGTTTAGGGTATCGGTCCATTGCTCATCTTCAACGCCTTCGTGAACGCGGGTCTGGATCTCCCGGGTGGCGCTGTCTGCGCCCTGGATAAGCGCGAGTTTTTCGAGCAGGGTGGTCATCATCTGATCGGATTGAGCGCCGTTGGAATTCGAGCTGATTTGCGAGTTGATCAGGCTGGCCAGGGCATTCAGATCCTGCTCTCTTACTTCACCGCTATCACCCGCCAACGCGCGTGCCTTTTCTAAAGTAGATTCGTCAAGGTCGAGTAACTGCAGTAACGGCAGGATAGAACTGGAAGCTGTACCCCTGGTGTTATTACCGCCAAAATTCTCGTTGATGAGAGCGGAAAGCTTCTGAATGTAGGCGCTTACCGAATCACGATCGTGCCCGTTGGCGACCGAAATCAGCAACTCCGAGCAGATTTCCTTCAACTGGCCGCGCTGGGTTGTGTTGAAGTGAATGTTCTGCAGCAGCTCAAGCATTAGCATGACGGGATCAGAACGACGCGGTTTACCGTCTTTTTTGGGGCTATCGAGCGATGCGACGATTTCGGCAAGCCTTGGCAGTGCCGCGGCAAGTTTTTCGTCATGCTTATCCCGCGACAGTTCCTGTATGCTGCGTAACTGCTGGTCGAGCCCGCTATCGAGCCCGCGGCCGGCAATACTCAGGCGGCTGATTGCGGTACGTAGCAGCGCCTCGCACTGCACCCACTGCTGCTCGCGCGTCTCAAGATCCTTGAGGACGTCTTGATATCTCGACTTCCAGTCGGTATTTTGATCGACTTTGTGCAGCATTTTCTCAGTATCCCTGCCCCTTAAACCTAACGGGCCCGCGGTGAAGGCAGATATTTACCCTGTTATTGTGGCTCTCTGTTTATCGGCTATGAGTGAGAATTTATAAGTAAAATATGAAGAATTTATTGTTTATCTGCGCACTGGAAAGCTTGTCCGACCCGGGCTCCTACGGATTTTCACTGGATTTTGCCGGAAAAACGGTCGACGGATTCGTGGTACGGCGTGATGGGGAATGCTTTGGATATCGTAACAGCTGCCCGCACACCGGCTCACCGCTGGACTGGGTCGAGCACCAGTTCCTCGATATAGAGGGCAGCCTGATCCAGTGTGCGGTGCACGACGCACGCTTTCTGATCGACACTGGGGAGTGCGTTATGGGGCCCTGTCCGGGGGAAAGCCTGGAGTCCCTGCCGATCAGGGTGACCGGCGATAAGATCTACTTGCTGAGTGACGCGTAGAGATCGTACTCGTCGGCAGCACTTATCTCGACCCGGCAGAATTCACCCAGCGGCAACGGGCTATCTGTTTCAATGTGAATCACGCCGTCAATCTCGGGCGCATCGGCATAACTGCGCCCGAGGTAACCGTTCTTGCCGCCCGTTTCCACCAGTACGGTCATTTGCTGACCAACGCGCCGCTGCAATTTCTGCGCGCTGATCGCCTGCTGTTTGAGCATGAAGCGGTGATAGCGCTCCTGCTTGAGTGACTCGGGTACCGGGTTCGCAAATGCGTTCGCGGCCGCGCCTTCGACCGCCGAATAGGTGAAACAGCCGACGCGGTCAAGCGCCGCGACTTCCAGAAACCCGAGTAGCTGCTCGAAGTCAGCATCGGTCTCGCCTGGAAACCCGACGATAAAGGTGCTGCGGATGGCAATTTCAGGGCAAATTTCACGCCATTTCAGAATTCTGTCGAGCATGCGATCACGATTTCCCGGCCTTTTCATAGACTTCAGGATACCTGGGCTTGCGTGCTGCATCGGGATATCCAGGTAAGGCAGAATAGCGCCGTCAGCCATCAGCGGTATCACGTCATCGACGTGCGGGTACGGGTAAACGTAGTGCAGGCGAATCCAGATGCCTAATTGACCCAGCGCACGGGCCAGGTCGAGAAACCGGGTCTGCAGTGGCTGTCCCTGCCAGAACCGGGTCGCATACCTGCAATCCACGCCGTAGGCGCTGGTGTCCTGTGAAATAACCAGTATCTCCCGAATTCCCGCATCGGCGAGAACCTGTGCTTCCTGCATGACTTCATCGATGGGCCTGCTTACCAGGTCACCGCGCAGTGATGGGATGATGCAAAAGCTGCAGCGATGATTGCAGCCTTCGGATATTTTCAGGTAGGCATAATGTCGCGGCGTCAGGCGCACACCCTGTTTTGGCACCAGGTCCAGGAAC
>JAHEKE010000127.1 GCA_024638505.1 Gammaproteobacteria bacterium
ATAGCTCTCAAGTACCTCCCCTTCATGGTCAACCGCTCGCCATAAATAATATTGCTCACCATTGATCTTGACAAATACTTCATCCAGATGCCATTGCCAATTGGACTGTAAGCCTGATCTTGTAGAATTGCATTCAAAAGTGACCCGGGAATTGCATTTAAAATTGACCCGTCTAATGATTTAAATATTACTTGGGTTTGATTTATTTTTCAGTTCTTTTTTCTCCTGATTATGAGTTGAGTGTTTTAGTCGGAACGATTCATTCCCGGTTTCAATAATATGACAATGGTGAGTGAGTCGATCCAATAATGCGGTGGTGAGTTTTTCATCTGCAAAGACGGTAGACCATTCTGAGAAACTCAAATTGGTCGTAATGATGACACTGGTTTTTTCATAAAGCTTACTGAGCAAATGAAACAATAATGCACCGCCTGCCTGAGAAAATGGCAAATACCCTAGCTCGTCAAGAATTATAAGATCAGTATAGGTTAAACGATTCGCTAATCGACCTTGTTTACCCTCAAGCTTTTCCTTTTCAAGCGTATTGACCAGTTCAATGGTCGATAAAAACCGTACCCGTTTATGATGGTGCTGTATGGCTTGAATACCAATCGCGGTGGCCAGGTGTGTTTTACCGGTACCCGGCCCGCCGACAAAGACAACATTTTGGGATTCATCCAGAAAGTCACATTGATACAGTGCTTTAATTACCGAGACACTCACACAGCTTTGATCAAAGTCAAAACCGGCCAAATCACGATAGGCCGGGAATCGGGCAATCTTCATCTGATAGTTAATCGAGCGGACTTCTCGTTCTGCCACTTCCGCCTTAATTAGCGTATTGATGAGTGACACAGATTGATTAAATGCCGGCGAGGCCTGATCAGCCAGATCACTGATCGACTGTGCCATCCCGTGCAGTTTGAGTGCTTTGAGTGAACGAATCATGGCATCAGCGGACATGGCGTTTTCCCCTTAAGTCATCATAACGATTCAGGTCGGCCATCGGCTCGTTTACTAACCGTAACGTCGGTGGCGGCTCAACGGCCACAGGCCGAGGCGGATCCAATAGACGACTTAAACAGTTCAACACATGTTGTTTAGAACATTCGCCACACGACAATGCCATCTGTATAGCTTGTTCAACTTGGTGCTCATCATGGTGCAATACTAACGCTAGAATATCCGCCATCTCTCTGTCCCCCCCAATACGCTTGAGTAACCGGGACTGTAGTTGTTTAAAACTGTCCGGCAGTTCATTAAACGGTGCCCCATTGCGCAATGCCCCGGGTTTACGCTGTATCACGGCTAAATAGTGACGCCAGTCATAGATTGTTTTACCTTGCGCATTATGATCGCGGCTAAACACGCGCTCATGCCGTGCAACAACATGACCTTCAGCGACAATGACCAATTCTGCTGCATAGATATGGACACTCACGGGTCGGTTGGCAAAGCTGGCCGGGACACTGTAACGATTACGTTCAACGTTAATCAAACAGGTTGACGATACCCGCTTAGTCAGCGCTACATAGCCATCAAAGGGTGTAGAAATCGCCATCAGCAATGGCTGTTCATCTGCCCACATGGCGGCAATCGTGCGTTGTGACTGAGGATGACGTATCTCATGCCATAATGCCTGGCAGCGTTGCTCTAACCAGGCATTCACCGCCGCTAAGTCACGAAACTTAGGGGCCTGATGCCACAGGCGATATCGGCTATCGCGCACGGTCTTCTCAATCTGACCTTTCTCCCAGCCTGCAGCCGGATTGCAAAAATCTGCCTCAAATAGATAATGACTGACCATGGCATTAAAGCGAGCATTGATCACACGCTGTTTGCCTCGTCCGACTTTATCAACGGCCGTCTTCATGTTGTCATAAATCCCGCGTTGTGGCACGCCGCCCAATACCCGAAACGCATGATTATGGGCATCAAATAACATCTCATGGGTCTGCGTTAAATACGCGCGTAGATAAAAGGCGCGCGAATGACTTAGTTTGAACTGGGCAATTTGCAGCTTGGTGGATTGGCCGTTAATGAAGACATAGTCTTCACTCCAGTCAAATTGAAAGGCTTCGCCTGGACTAAAGATCAGTGGAACATAGGTGCCTTTACCCGATTGTTGAGCAGCCTTACGTTGTTGGTCTCGCCAATGCCTGGCAAATGCAGCCACACGATCATATGAACCACAATAGCCTAACGCCCTCAAATCATGGTACAACTGTTTAACACAGCGGCGTTGTTTGCGATTCCGGCGTGCTTCTCTCGCCAGCCAACCGCTTAATGTCTTTGCATAGCTATCCAGCTTGCTTTGATGAACTCGATTCGAATAGCTAGGTTCAACAATATTGCCGCGAAGATACTTACGGACCGTATTGCGAGACAAACCTGTTCGCCTGACAATCTCACGGATTGATTTGCCTTCTCGAAAATACCAGCGTCTGATTACACTTAATAATGCCACGTCTATCACTCCATTTTAACTCCTGCCTAAATCTCAGCAGGATAGGGTTATACGTGGGTCACTTTTACATGCAATTATGTGGGCTTAGTGGGTCACTTCTAGATGCAAATTAACATACAGAACATACTTGTGGTTACCACCCTGTGATCTGGTATAGAAAAAACTCTATTCCGGATGGAGATTGGAATTTTAATTCAAATTTTCAATTTAGAACAGATAGAATCCCTCTAACCAATGAAAATGGAATTGCTCCATTCAATGAAGGCCCGAACATTATAAATAGATGCAACGAGCATTTAGAGGCTGACCCAAGCCAATCGTTCACATTCAACCACACAATGACATTTACCATCAGTTTCAATACTCACGATGATCATTCTCTACCTGGATTTATCGGGGCAGAGGATGCTATAGAGCTAGAGGGTTTTGTACATATCGGTGATTTCAACAGGCAAAGGACAGTCGATATTCCTGTGGAATGCGCGCCGCGAGTGCAAAATCATAAGAAAAAGACGATAACTTCTGATCTTGCATATGATCCAGGTGAAATGCGGGTAAATGATATTCGATTATCGTTAACCACGTATTCCAACCTCTACAGTCGACCCAATCCCGGTACTATTTGCAAATCGGTTCATCTACGGCTAACAGCGCAAACCAACCAGGCTGGTCCTGTTACAATTGAGTTGTTCAAATTTCCAGGCCATCAAAGCCAAAAACACACGCTTATAGCACAACATGTTAACGGTAATTTTCTTGCAAAATATGAGGAAGTAATCGAAGTAAATACTCCGACCAACTTCGCGGCTCTTGCTCGTGAAGTTACAAATGAAGCATTTCCTGCTGAGACCCCCTGGGAAAATATTCTCTTGACCTGTACAGGTGCCGGCGGTGAGGGTTTGACATTTTAATGCGTGCTTATTTAAGAGTTTTAGTCAACATAAAAAACTGGGCACCATAAGTGTATAATTTTGGTAAAAAGGGGACGGAGGGATTTAAATTTAATCCCTCCGTCCCTTTTTCTTTCTGGTCAAACATCAGTTGGACAAGGATCCGCTCAACGGCCACTGGTATGTCTTTGTCAACCGCCGCAAGACACTGATGAAGATTCTGTATTTTGAGTCCAATGGTTATGCAATATGGAGTAAACGTCTGGAGCAGGGCCAGTTTATCACGCACCGAATCAGCGACCATCAACACGCGATCACCCTGGCGGAGCTGCAGT
>JAHEKE010000128.1 GCA_024638505.1 Gammaproteobacteria bacterium
ATTCCGTCGATATCGATGATCAGCGTGGGCGGCTGCTGGTACCAGGGTTTATCGACACGCACGTGCATTACGCCCAGACCGATATCATCGCGAGTCATGGCGACCAGCTGCTTGACTGGCTAAAACATTACGCGTGGCCCGCGGAAATGCGGTTTGCCGACGACGCTGTTTGCCGGGAGGTGGCGGAGTTTTTTCTGCAGCAGTTGCTTGCCAACGGCACCACCACGGCCTGTGTCTTCGCGACAGTTCACCAGGGATCCGTCGAAGCCTTGTTTGAGGCCGCTGCTGGTTACCGGTTGCGTCTGATTGCAGGCAAAGTCCTGATGGATCGCAACTGCCCGGCCGAGTTGCAAGAACCATGGCAGGAGGGCGCGGCGCGTAGCGCCGATCTGATTGAACGCTGGCATGGCAAGGACCGGCTCGCCTATGCTTTGACCCCACGATTCGCGCCTACTTCTTCCGAGGAACAGCTCGTCTCGAGTGCGGACTTGCTGGGCTCCCGGCCGGGCCTCTACCTGCAGACCCACCTGGCGGAGAATCGGGCCGAATGCGACTGGGTGGCCGGGTTGTTCCCGGAAGCGCGGAGTTACCTGGACGTTTACGATCGCGCCGGCCTGGTTGGTGCGCGCAGCATTTTCGCGCATGGCATTCATATCGACGCGGCTGATCGTCAGCGCCTCGCGGCGGCGGACGCGGCCCTGTCATTCTGCCCGACCTCCAACCTGTTTCTAGGCAGTGGCTTGTTTGACTATCCGGCGGCCCGGGCCGCCGGCATCAGGGTCGGGCTGGGCACCGATGTAGGCGCCGGCACCCGCTTTGGGTTACCGGCCACGGCCGCCGAGGCCTACAAGGTGGCACGCCTGCAGGACTATGCGCTCGATCCCTTTGAGGCGCTTTATCTCGCGACCCTTGGGGGTGCCCGCGCACTGCATATCGAAGATCGGGTCGGCAGCTTTGCAGCGGGCAAGGAGGCAGACTGCGTGCTACTCGATTACAATGCGTCCCCCCTGATCGCGCGGCGCACCGCAAATGCCAATGATCTGGCCCACAAGCTGTTTGCCTTGCTGATGCTGGGCGATGAGCGCGCCGTCGCCGCCACCTATGTGCTGGGAGAAAAGGTCTATGACCGCAGTCGAAAGTGAACCAGCAACTGAAGGCTCAGTTGCGAAACATTTCATCAGTGCCCGTGAACTCATGGCGGACTCATTTCGCCTCGGAATGCAGGTGTACGAGAGCGGTTTCAGACCGAGCTTTATTGTCGGCATCTGGCGTGGCGGTTCGCCGGTCGGCATCGCGGTCCAGGAGCTGCTGGATTTTTTTGGCGTGGAAACCGATCACATTGCCATCCGTACGTCGCTGTACTCAGGGATTAACGAACGCCGCCGGCGGGTGAGGGTGCATGGGCTCGGTTATGTGCTGGACAACATTAATCACGACGACGGCCTGCTGATTGTCGACGACGTCTGGGATTCGGGGCGCAGCATCAAGGCCGCCATCGACAAGCTGCGCTTCAAGGCGCGCCGCAATGCGCCCGAAGATATTCGCGTGGCCACAGTGTACTTCAAGCCCTCAATGAACAAGGTGGAAGGCAAGCCCGACTACTTTATCCACGAAACGGACCAGTGGCTGGTGTTTCCCCACGAGCTTCAGGGCCTGACGATCGAGGAGATTCGCAGCAAGCAAAGCGTAGAGGGGATCCGCGACAAGCTGGAGAAGTACGCCGGGCAAAAAGACGCCTAGGGACGCTTTCTCGGCGGCGGGACGCAGCTCTCGAGCGTCTGTAGCCATGCGTCCGCCATGCCCTTGTACATCCGCAAGGTGGAATAAAGCCCAATTCCGAGCAGGTCAAAACAGCTTCTGCCGGTCGGTGAACGCCGACTGTCGCCGCCGCAATGCTCAACCAGGTTGCTAAGATTGCCGAGCTCAAAATCTGCCTCGTACCAGAAACCGAACAGCGGCTTAATCAAGTCTCCCTGCGCTGCGATTCCCAATTGGTCTATGACGTTTGGCATCAAGAATTTCGATAACGTGATTTCGGATTCCGGCAACAGGCCGCCATAATTGAATCCGGAAATGCTGGAGCGACCTTCAATCACGGCCTGGTAGCAGGCTTTACCGGGGGTGCGTGCGTCCCGCAATTGCTTCAGCGCAAAACTACGTACCGCCATTCCGGCACTGGCTCTCATGAGGTCCAGGATTGAAGCCTCGGAGCCGGCAAAATCCAGGTTTGCGTACAACGTGTCGATGTCGCCAAACGGCCACAAAGGACGCGCCACTTCGTCGGGCAGGAGGCCGTATGGTTCGCGCTCGCCCTTGGCTGGCGGCTTGGCTGCAAACAGGCTGGAAGGCTGAACCAACGGCATCGCCGAAACGGTGCTCGTGGCTAGCAGAGTCTCTTTATCTATTTTACCGGCGCTCATCTGGGTGGTGCCCAGCGCCCTCACCATACAGCCATCTGTATCCCACAGGTTAGGCGGAACGCTGAAGTCTCCCATGGTCTTGGCAAAGCCGACCACGTCTCTGCCGGTAATCAGCGACCATGCGTTATCGACCCACAGGAAGGGCGCGAACAGGCCTACTGCCACCGGTAGCCCGAGGGCGTTAGTCTTGACCACCGGGATGGAGATTAGCAATTCGTTTTGGCTGCTATAACCAAAATACTCGTGACCGGGGGCTTTGGAATACACTTTTGGATAGCGCAGCAACTGGATATTGACGATGCCGCTGCCGAGGCCCGCAATCGGATAGATTCGGGACCTGCCGCCCGCGCGTGCGATCACCGAGTTGAGGCAGCGGTCACAAACGGCGCGCAGGCGCGTAGCGTCCGCGACCACTGAGTACATCTGCAGGCCGACATCGTCAAAACTGAAGGGGGGCGGCGCTTGCGGGTCGCCGAGAGGTGGCGTCTGGACTATAAAGTCGGGTAGCGGCGGCATCGGTGCACTCCTGCTTGGTCAGCTGCAAGGTGAGTAGTTTGGGTCAGGTTTCACTTTGAGTTTAGTAGAGGCGGAAGCCCGGTGCGGCAGGTCCAGTGCGAATGGCATATACTTCAAAGGTCGTGTGGCGGTTGGATTTGGCAGGCTGGCGAGAGTACGTTCCCGCTGCCAGCGCAGATACGCAATGAGGTGACGTATGGCTCAAGAGCAACAATCAGAGAGCAATGGGACTCCCGGGGCGGGAAACGGTAACGGCGGACAGCAGGGGCCTGGCTGCGGCGGCGACGCGCGCATCACCGACCTGCTGGTCAGCTCGTTTGAATCAAGCGTGCGCACGGCGTACTGCATGATGCGTATCCCGGTCGTTTGTTATGCCAATTTGCTCGACAACTGGTGTCGGGCCATGGAAGCGGCCACCAGGCAGTGTGAAGGCGGTCAGGGCGGCGGCGGAGGAATCGGGCCGACCACTGGTCCGGGGAATATGCCGGGTCCGGTTGAGGGTCAGCGGCCCGCTCAGCAATAACCGAGTTCCCGGTACCAGGACAGCGTGTCGGCGACCGTTTCCTTAAGCGGCCGCAGCGTTATGCCCATGGCCGTATTACCACTTTGTCCAGCCCAACGTTGCTCGCTCACCAGCACCGGCAATAATGCCGGCAACGGCGAGGCG
>JAHEKE010000065.1 GCA_024638505.1 Gammaproteobacteria bacterium
TGCATCATTTCCCTCGCTTTGGTTGCAAGGAAGATTTCTCCGCAGACTTGGCTGAACTTGATAAAATTGAGATCGAGGACAAGGATATTTTTTAATGCAACTAGCATCTCTAGACACGCCAGCTGCGGCTTCTGGTACACAGCGACTTTCCCGAACTTTCTATCAATATTTGGGCCTGCATTCGCTGTTGATCGGAATATTTCCATTTTTCATTCCAGTGTTTCTCTGGAAGCATGGATTTGAATTAGGCGCGATATCGCTATTTGTTGGCTCTGCGGGAGCAGGCTTCTGCATTGGCCTTTGGGCCTGGGACAGGCTGCGCCACTCGATAAGTTTGATTCAACTGATCGGGGTATCGCTGGTGCTGGAGGTGTTACTTTTGCTCAACGTCCAGATTCTCGGTATGAGCCTGGGTGTGCTGCTGTTGCTGGGCATCAGCTACGGTGTTTATAACAGTTTTTTCTGGACTACTCAGCGTGCACTGTTCTTCGAGAGAGTCGATCAGAGTAATTCCGGGCGTAGTTATGGAAACCTGCAGATATATGTTGGATTCCTGTTACAAGTAGGCATTCTTCTTGGCGGCCTGCTTCTGGAAAGGAGCGGATTCAACTATATTGTTTATGGCAGCATGCTATTGTGCGCGTTGGGTTTTGGTATGTTTCTAGTGACCCGGCCCGTGGCTCCTGATTCTCTGTCATCGTTTAAACCCGTTACTATTTCAGAGATCCGGCAGTTTCGTGACAATGACGCTTCCCGCCTGATTTTTCTTGTGGATGGGATCTATTTGTTTCTTGAGAGTTTCTTCTGGGTAGTTTCCCTTTTTCTGCTGGCGCATGAAAGCTTTGCTCGTCTCGGCGCCATGGTGCTTTCCCTGGCCGTCATATTCGGCGTATTGTTTTATCTGCTGAAGAACGCAATTGACCGGCTAACGCGCAGACATATCTATCGATTTGCCGTGGTGCTTTATGCCCTGTCCTGGGCCTTGCGGGCACTGGTGGACGACCAGCAATCGTTAGCGGTTATGTTTATCTACCTCGTGCTCATTACCTTTTGCACCTCGTTTTTTCGTCTTGCCATGAATAAGCGATTTTATGACCTGGCCCGCGATACGCTGTCTCACCGGTACCTGATTCTCAAGAGCTATTACTCCCAGATAGGTATTGCAGTAGTGTTTTTAGCTTTTGGCGTGGTCATCCTGCATGCGGCCGATAGCGAGCGAATGCTGATCCCAATTTATTGGATAGCCGCCGCGGGATCGTTTGTTTATCTGCTTTATGGGTCTTCCCGTTACGACCGCACGGACTGAAATGGACATAGCCGGCTAAGCCGGCAAATTTTTCCAATGCAGTGGTCTGTCTGTCGTCAGTTTACTTCAATAACCATCGGGCAATGATCTGAGCCCATTTGATCCTGGAGATAGTCCACCTGTTTGACCCTGTCCAGATGCTTTTTTTCCATCAGAAAATAATCAATGCGCCATCCAACGTTGCGTTCTCGTCCTTTTGATATCATGTGCCACCAGGAGTAAACATCAGTAACGCCGGGATTGCGCTGTCGCCATACATCGGACCAGTCGTCTGCAACGAGCCTGTCCATCCAGGCACGCTCACTGGGATGAAAGCCGATCTTTCCATCATTTGCTTTTGGCCGTGCCAGGTCGATTTCGGTGTGGGCCACGTTCATGTCACCTCCGACGACAACGATTCGTTTCTGGTCGCGCAGAGTATTCATGTAGTCGTGAATGCGGTCGTAGAAAACAAGTTTTTCCTCCCAGGCCTGCTCGCTCTTACCTCCATTGGGGAAATAAATAGACAATAGATCCCAGTCGGCATTTTTCCACTGAAACGACAGATGGGAAATCCGGCCTTCATCGGCGTTTGGCACCCTGGGCACGTCGGTATTAAAACTCAGTTTTTGGACCTGCTGTGAACGCTTATTGCTGATCCAGATGCCGGTGCCGGCATAGCCTTTTTTCTCAGCGCTGCTGTAATATTGTTGGTAGTCCGGATGCTGCTTTAGAAAACCGCTGAACTGCTCGACGCTGCCTTTAATTTCCTGCAGCATCAGAAAGTCCGGCTGATATTGCTGCAATAAGGTCTGCAGCTCTTCTTTACGCTCAACAGCGCGAATGCCGTTAACGTTCCAGGTGATAATTTTCATTGAGGGCGGTGTTTTTTCTTGCGGCTATTTTACCTCCAAAGCAGGAGCGGTTATGGCTAACAATGAGTGAAACATAACCAATTTGATTTATACTCATTTCCCTTTGACTTAAACCCGGGACCAGATGCCAAGCCCAATCCACAGTAAATTACCCAATGTCGGCACCACAATTTTCACGGTGATGTCCAAGATGGCCCATGATTATGGTGCTATAAATCTGTCCCAGGGGTTTCCAGATTTCGAACCTGCACAAGAATTACTTGATAAGGTGACTTATTATCTCGGGGCCGGCAAAAACCAATATCCGCCGATGATTGGAGTACCGGAGTTGCGACAAGCGATCGCGAAAAAGTTTGCCGACCAAAATGGAATCGAAGTCGATCCGGAGAGCGAGATCACCATCACCAGCGGCGCTACCGAAGCGCTATTTTGTGCAATCCATTCGGTGGTCGCTCAGGGCGATGAGGTGATCGTATTTGATCCGGCCTATGATTCTTATGAGCCGGCAGTAGAGTTGGCCGGAGGAACAACCGTTCACTTACCATTGACTCTGCCCGATTATCGTATTGACTGGGACAGTCTTAAACAAGCATTAAACGAACGCACACGGCTGGTCATTATCAACAGCCCACATAATCCAACTGCAACTACCCTTGATCGTTCTGACCTCGACCAGTTGGCTGAAATTCTTCGCGGCTATGACTGTCGTGTCTTGAGTGATGAGGTCTACGAGCACATCGTATTCGACGGTAAAACGCATTCCAGTGTGGTCGCCCATCCTGAACTGCGTGAACGAAGTTTTGCCGTGTTTTCCTTCGGCAAGACTTACCACGCAACCGGATGGAAAATTGGATACTGCGTGGCACCACCTGATCTGACCACTGAATTTCGCAAAATTCATCAGTTCAACGTGTTTACAACGGTGACTCCTATGCAGTGGGCACTGGCAGATTTCGTGGCTCAGGCACCAGAGCATTACCTGGGTTTGTCGTCTTTCTACCAGGAGAAACGCGACTATTTCAGAGAACAAGTTGCAGATTCTCGATTTAAGTTGCCGCCCTCTCACGGCACTTATTTCCAGCTTGCGGACTACAGTGAGATTGCAGACTTAACAGATATGGAGTTTGCCAACTGGATTACCCAGGAAAAAGGCGTGGCGGTTATTCCTCTGTCTCCGTTCTATCAGGAACCGCCAGATACGAGAATCGTGCGTTTTTGTTTCGCTAAGCAGAATGAAACACTCGAGCAGGCCGCTGAGATTTTGTGTACCTTGTAGCGTCTGGAGAAATTTCCTGCACGGCGTCACCTGGATCACTATCAAATGAGTGATCTGACGGCGTATCGAGCATACTTTCCTGCATCGACTGATGCGGATCAATTAGAGTTCAAGTAAAAACTAAGAGTTTTACGATGGATCAAAACATTCACCAATTTACTACCCTGACTTTCGATTGCTATGGCACTTTGATTGATTGGGAAAGCGGCATTTGGGATGCCTTGCAGCCCTTATTGATGGCCAGTAATGCCAGTCAAATTGATCGCAAAACCGGCCTGGAAGCCTTTGCGCGAATAGAGACTGCCCAGGAAGCGGATACACCGGATATGGTGTACCCAGAGTTGCTGATTCAAGTACATCGAAATTTTGCAAAACAATTCGAGCTGAACACCCAACCGGTGCTCGATCGTGCATTTGGCGCTTCAGTGCCACATTGGCCAGCGTTTCCCGATACGGCCGATGCATTACGCACACTCAAGAAGCACTTCAATCTGGTGATTCTTTCAAACGTAAATCGCGATGAATTTGCTGCATCGAATCAGAAGTTAGGCGTCGAGTTTGATGCGATCTACACTGCTGAAGATATCGGTAGCTATAAACCTGATCCAGAGAATTTTTCTTATATGCTCAAGCATCTCCAGTCTGATCTCGGTGTCACACAGGAAAAGATTTTACATACTGCACAAAGCCTTCATCACGATCATGTGCAGGCAAAGAAGTTTGACCTCGCCAACGCCTGGGTAGATCGACAAAACCTCAAGAACAGCGATAGCTGGGGCGCTACGGCTCGAGTGGATGCGCGCCCGGCATTTGATTTTTATTTTACGAGTATGAAAGAGATGGCAGAGTATTGCGAAGGCGGTGCCAAAGATTGAGCGTGTTTGACGGGTTCAAAAAATTCGATATTGATTGTAAAGGCACCAATATTCATGGCGTCATCGGCGGTGAGGGACCTGCTTTGTTACTGCTGCATGGTTATCCGCAGACCCATGCCATGTGGCATAAAATAGCGCCCAGTCTGAGCAAATCGCATACCGTGGTTGCAGCGGATTTACGCGGTTATGGGAAATCCGCAAAGCCTGCTACGACCCCCGACCATAGCAGTTACTCCAAGCGTGCCATGGCCGACGATATGGTGGAACTGATGACAAAGTTGGGGCATCAGCGATTTGCGATCTGTGGTCACGATAGAGGTGGGCGAGTGGCGCACCGTCTTGCCCTGGATTGGCCGCAACGGGTCGATAGAATGGTGGTGCTCGATATCGCGCCCACTCGGGAGATGTACAGTCATACCGACGACACCTTCGCCAAGGCTTACTGGTGGTGGTTTTACCTGGTGCAGGATGCGCCGTTGCCGGAAAATATGATTGGGGCGGACCCGAGTGGCTACTGGCTCGCTACGTGCGGCAGTGGTTCAGCAGGCTTGCATCCCTTTAGCGAGCAAGCACGGGCACAGTATCTAGAGTGCTTTAGCGACCCTGCGGTTATTCACGCGACCTGCGAGGATTATCGGGCGGCGGCGGGAATCGATATCGAGCATGACAACGCAGATGGAGATCGCAAGGTTGAGTGCCCGATACTGGTCATCTGGGGAAAGGATGGAGTGATTGAACGCTGTTTCGATGCCTTGGGTCTCTGGCGACAGCGTGCCATAGATGTTGACGGTTTTGCCATGCAGGGAGGTCACTATCTTGCGGAGGAGAATCCAGCAGAGCTATTTGACCATCTGCAAAAATTTTTAACTGAGTATATTGATAATCAATGAAATCGAAGAAATACAGAATTGCGGCGATACCCGGCGACGGAATTGGCCAGGAAGTGATCCCGATCGGGCAACGTGCGGTAGAAGCCGCCGCCACCCGATTTAACTTCGAAGTCCAATGGCAAAGGTTCGATTGGTCGTGTCAGCGGTTCACCGAAACCGGCCGAATGATGCCGGAAGACGGGATAGAACAACTCAAGGAGTTTGACGCGATATATCTTGGCGCTGTGGGATTCCCGGGCGTGCCTGATCATGTTTCGCTTTGGGGCTTGTTGATTCCGATTCGACGGGAAATGGACCAGTACGCCAACGTCAGGCCAGTTCGTTTGCTCAAAGGTATTCAGTCGCCGCTTGCGGGAAGGGGGCCCGAAGATATTGATTTTGTGGTGGTCAGAGAAAACGTTGAGGGAGAGTACTCAGAAATCGGTGGGCGTATTTTTGCAGGGACCGATAGAGAGTTTGTTTCACAGCAAAGTGTCTTTACGCGCCAGGGTGTAGACCGCATTTTGCACTATGCGTTCGAACTGGCCGCCACACGTCCGCGTAAGAAAGTGACCTCCGCAACCAAATCAAACGGAATCGTCCACACCATGCCTTACTGGGATGAGCGCTTTAAAGCGATTTGCGCGGATTATCCAAATATAGAAACCGATCAATATCATATTGATATTCTGACCGCGCATTTTGTGCAACATCCGGATTGGTTTGATGTGGTGGTTGGATCGAATTTGTTTGGCGATATTCTCTCTGACCTGGGCCCCGCTGTTGCCGGCTCAATCGGAATTGCCCCTGCGGCAAATATTAATCCGAGCCGGCAGTATCCCTCTATGTTTGAGCCCGTGCACGGCTCAGCGCCTGACATTGCGGGTCAGGGGATCGCCAATCCGGTTGCAGCGGTATGGACCGCAGCAATGATGCTGGATCATCTTGGAGAAGTGGATGCCGCACAATCCTTGGAAGGTGCGATGGAAGAGGTATTACAGGACGATAAAGCTCGGACTCGCGACCTCGGTGGTAGTGCAGATACCAAGACTTGCGCCACCGCGATGATCGGCGCAATATAATTATTGTATGCTGCGCGAGGCCATTAGTTTGGCTTAGTGTGCAAAAGCTATCGTCATGAAAACTGATGATAGAAAAGATAAGGTTGGTTATTAATAGATTAACGGTATTTTTAAGGTCGAAGAAACATGAGTCAGAAAATCATTGCATTTTTTCCGGAGGCGGCCTTCGGGCCAGCGCTGAATTCAGTCGGCATTGCTCAGGCAATAGAAAAGCTGGGGCACAAGGCGGTCTTTTTGTCTGACCCAGGCTTCCTCGAGGTATACCAGGGTTATGGGTTTGAAGCCCACCCGGTCAATCTGTCCGAACCGATGCCAGCGGAAGAAATGGCTAAGTTTTGGGAGGATTTTATTAACGGCCACATCCCGAATTTCCGTAAGGCGCCGATCGATCAAATCGATAACTATGTCAAGGAGTGCTGGGAGGCGATTGTCGATAGCGCTAAATGGGCCGAAAAAGATCTGCCAGCTGTGCTTTCATCTATCAAGCCGGATATGGTCTGCGTAGATAATGTGATCATGTTTCCAGCTATCAAGCATTACGCCGGACAAAATGAAGTGCCTTGGGTGCGTATCATTTCCTGTTCTGAGAATGAAATCGAAGATCCAGCGATTCCTCCCCACCTGTCGGGGTGCGGCGAGGACGATCACACCTGCCATGAAGCGTATAGGATGCGTTTTAATGAGGTCATTAAACCAATACACGATGACTACAACGCGTTTATACAAAATTGCGGGGAACATTCTTATCCTCTGGGCCAGTTCTTTGAAGCGTCTCCCCATATGAACCTTCTGCTCTATCCCGAGCAGGTAAAATTTAAGCGCTCAACCCCGCTGGACCCTGCGCGGTTTCAGTACCTAGAAGGTTGCGTGCGCAAAGACCAAGATTATAGTGTGCCTGAATTCAAGGCCAATAATGAGCACCCTTTGCTGTACATCAGCTACGGCTCTCTTGGTGCCGGCGATGTGGATTTACTCAAACGCATGATCGACGCGGTTTCAACCATGCCGATCAGGGCGCTAGTCAATGTGGGCGATTACATGAGCGAATACAGTAATATTCCCGATAACGTGATCATCGACAAATGGTACCCGCAGCCCTCAGTAATTTCCCAGGCGGATCTCGTTATCCACCACGGCGGTAACAACAGCTTCACCGAATGCCTGTACTTTGGTAAGCCTGCAATCATTATGCCGTACGTATGGGACGGACATGACAACGCAACCCGGGTAGAAGAAACCGGCCATGGATTCAAACTGGATCGCTATAACTGGGATCAGGCACTGCTGGCGGATAAGATTAATCAGGCCTTGAGCAACTCTGAAATGAAACAGAATCTGACCAATACCAGTGCACATATGCAGAGCCAGCATGGCCCCTCCAAGGCTGCTGACATACTGAATAAAATGTTGTCATGAGCGACGAGGCCGGGCGCAGAGTGAGTGTGCTGCAAGATCCGTTAGCCGATAGAGAGTTCGATGATTGGGGTGCCGTGCCCGAAATGATTGAAGGCGAATCGCATACTTATGGAAAGCTGCTTAATCGAAATGCAGACGGAAGTTCTGAGACCGGCATCTGGAACTGTACACCGGGAACCTGGCGTTGCCATGTCACCAGCGACGAGTTCTGCCATTTTCTCGCGGGCCATTGTACCTATACGAGTGTCGAGGGTGAGATCATAGAAGTTGTTCCAGGCACACTCGCGTTCTTCCCTAAAGGTTGGCGCGGCATCTGTAAAGTAAGCGACACCATCCGTAAGGTCTACATGATTCGATAGCTCTTACAATAGAAAAGCAGACCGCATTCGCTCGCTACCCCGGATCAATAACGGTACTATCACCTCGTCTGCTTCTCGGAAATCAGAATAGGGCTACTTCTTGGCTGATCAACCCACCCGCAAACTTGCCGTCCTCGCACATGCTGACGTTGTGGGTTCGACTGCTCTTGTGCAGCTAAACGAAACCCTCGCTCATCAGCGCTTTCAAGATACGTTCCGAACCTTCTCCGAGACCATTACGCGGTACGATGGCATCGCGCATGAGATCCGAGGCGACGCCTTGGTTGCTGAGTTTGCGAGAGCGTCGGATGCGGTCAGCGCCTCGCTGGCGTTCCAGTCCGCAAATGCAACCCACAACGAAGAGTTGCACGACGAAATTCGCCCTGTGGTTCGAGTGGGCATCTCCATGGGAGAGGTGGTGATAGCTGACAGTACGGTCACCGGTGAGGGAGTAGTGCTCGCACAGCGATTAGAACAGCTGGCTGAGCCTGGCGGAGTCTGTATCCAAGATGCTGCCTACCAGACCATCCCTAAACGCTTACCGTTTGAATGCAAGACTCTAGGTGAGTGCGAGCTCAAGGGATTTGACGAGCCGGTCAGGGCTTATACGGTTAAACTGAAATCAGGAGCCGATATTCCTCAACCTGAATCGCAAACCAATCGAGCTGTCGTAGCACAAAAACTACCTGACAAACCTTCGATAGCAGTGCTGCCGTTCAAGAACATGAGCAACGACCCAGAGCAAGATTACTTCTCGGACGGCATCACCGAAGATATTACCACGGCACTATCCCGGATCTCCGGATTGCTGGTGATCGCTTGCAACCCTGCATTGAGCGACAAGACAAACGCAATTGATTACAAATCACTTGGAAGAAAGCTCGGAGTGCACTACGTACTAGAGGGTAGCGTACGAAAGGCTGGCAGCAGGGTCAGGGTGACGGTCCAGTTAATTGATACAACGACGGGTCATCACCAATGGGCCGAACGATACGACCGGGATTTGGACGACATCTTTGCCGTTCAAGATGATATTACTCGCCAGATAACAGTTGAATTGAGAGTAAAGCTGAGTGAGGGAGAGAAAGTGCGTGTGTTGGCAGGTCGTACAAGTAGTGTAGAAGCATGGGAGCTATTGCTTCGAGCCGATGAACTTACAAATACGGGCATCCATGAGGATAACCTGGAATCACGTAGTTTATTGGAAGAAGCGTTACGCATTGATCCGCATTATGCCGCCGCCTGGACTCAACTTGCCAATACCTATGTAGTAGATGCTGTAATGGGGCATACGAAATCCCCTGAGCATACCCTCGAAAATGCATTGGATGCTGCTAAAAAGGCGCTGGAAGCTGAGGAGAATTACCCCACGGCATATACTATTTTCGGCTACGTGTATACGTTTCGTGGAGAACACGACCGTGCTGTCGAGATGTTGGAAAAGGCCGTTGAGCTAGAACCTCGAAATACTGAAATTGTTGCCACCTGTGCCTACATCCTAGTGTTCGCGTGCCAGATTGAGAAAGCCATCGAAATGACTCAGCGTGCTATGCAACTCAGTCCAATCACTCCGATGTGGTATCTCGTCGTTCTAGGTATGTGTTATCACACGGGGAACAAACGAGATTTGGCATTAAGGTGGTTGAGAGAAGCTATTGCAATGGAACCAGAATCTGCTTGGGGCAGACCTTACTTGGTAAGCGCTCTCATAGAAGCTGGATTGTCTGTTGAAGCCCAAAAGACCGCTCAAGAGATAATGACAATCGAACCAGGTTTCTCCGTTTCAAATTGGTTAGGTGCGGAATTCAAGGATACCAAAGTTAAAAAAATGATCATTGATAACCTCGTAAAAGCGGGACTGCCCGAGTAGCACCGAATATACTGGTGACCAGTCTTCCATTGTTATTTTCAAACCGAGAATTGATGTACTCCGGTCTGAAACGAATAGTATGCCCGCTTAGAGTGTCAAATTACCATCCAACCTGCTTTCTTAATCTACCGCTATCATTGAATTGGACGAATTAGGAAAAGCTGACCTTCGTCAAATCTGTCAATTAGGCTGGAAATGCTCCTGAGCCGACCTTCAAGAGACTCAAAACCAATGTGTCAGTTGTAATCTTTTCTGCCGTTCGAGAGATTTCAAATAACTTCTGATTCCGACCGAGAGTGGTCGTTCGCCCCAAGCCGTAACGACCGTATCTTGACGATTCGCCTACACCGGTGACCACGACTCCGGTTTTCAAGACTTTGGCGCAATATGTCAACCTCGGCGGGTTTGACGCGAACCTTATCTCTCGCAAGGGCTCGAGGACCGAGAACTAGGATGCCCACCAGCGGGAAAATTGAATCATAGTCTGGCAGCGGGTTTGGAGGCGCCCCCGCCTTCGTTCCATTTGAATATATTACTGAATGAGCTGACTCGGCGACCTAGTTGTAGGGCCAGATCAAGTTGAATACGAATACCACAATGAAGATCGAAACAGCCATCAGCAGAAATCGCTTGCCTTTAGATGCCTCCTTGTAGATCGCCAACCGGCCTAGTCCAAAAGCGACTGCCAGAATCAGGACCATGGTGACGATCATGTGGGGCCAATTAATGTTCATGAGCGTTGTATCCTCGTGCAGCACCGTGAAGTTACTGCGTTATTCGTTTCCCGCCGCACGCGTCCACCACGGCGTTGTGAGAGCCTGGGCCTCTTCCTCGCTGCCGGGCTGGTAAAAGGAATGCATTGTATCGTCGGTGAAGTACCGCCAGAACGTGTCCTCAAAGGCTTTGTCGTGGATCGTGAAGTCGCCTGCAGAGCGCCGCTCCTCCAGGTACTTGCGGTACGCGTCGAGAGGCTCGGGACCCAACTGCTGGAAGATGATGCGGCCGCCGTACCGCTGGTAAAGCGCATGGTGAATCTTCCACTGGCGAATCATCGCGCGGCCCCAGTCGCGTCGCATCTGGGAGAGCTGGGCGATCTCCTCAGAAGACAGGCTCTTTTCCTCCGTCAGGCCGTGCTCCGCCATACCAAGCTGCTGACTCTCAACAAAGGCGTCGATTTCTTCGCCCGTGACCTCGATGCGCTGCTGCTCGGCGTAGCGGTCGAGCAGGCGTGTCAATACAATCTTCTGTAGTTCCGAAGCGTCCGTGGTGTGGATCTCCTCACCCAGCACAGTGGCAGTCGGTGGGACATTTATCGATTCGAACTCAATGATCGAGCCGTCGGCCATGGTGGCCAGGAAAAGGCGTCCGTCCTCCATCACGTAGCTGCGCACCCACTCAAACTGGGCCAGGTACCTTTCGGATAGAGATTCCGGTGGGCACAGGGCCCGGGTTGTTGCGATCGGGCCGAACTTTAGCTGTCCGGGTCCCTCAGAAATCCAGGTCCCAGTCCCGCGGTTGCAGTCGGCCTCGATGGCGGCCCGGCCTTTGGAAAGCAATTCCAGCGTGTATTTCGAGCGGTCGTCCGGAGCATAAACGCGATCATCCATGGACAAGATCTTCACCACTCGCCATACGGTGCCCGTCAGCTCGGTGGCCGCGGCCTCGAAGATCCACAAAGCCGTGAGCAACAGGATGAGGTGTCGGGTGATTGAACCTGCGCTCAATTCAGCCTCCCTCGATGGCGGCCAGCGGCACCTCGTACACCTCCTTGCCATCGATGGTGACGATCCAGGTGCCGCCGTCGAGCCGTGCGTCGACCTCCCGGTTGGCGGCGTTGATGTAGTCGGTCATGAAGTTGATGGTGAGCTGCTTGCTCTGAGGATTCTGAACCACGATCGAAGCCTGCTTGTGTTCCATGCGCAGGATGCCCGCCGGACACTCACCGTAATCCGTGTCGCCGGCAGCGCGGCAGCGCAGGAAAGTGGTTGCGTCGCAGTCCCTGGTCGAAAACGGCGCCGTGGGCGAAGAGGCCGCATCCTCGTCGAAGATCGAGGTGCTCCAGTAGACGTATACGCTCTCGTCCGGGAACCGGAATATCAGACCCTGGTCACCCAGGCCGCTCTGACGGTATACGGTGCGGCCGTCCTGGTCGCGGAAGTTGCCCGGCGTGTCGCCCGCCTGGTCGAGATCATGAGTGAAACCGTCGCTTCGGTGGATGGTGATGTAGCCCTGTCGCTGCGAAAACACGCAGGGAATGACCTTGTCGGTGTGGTCCTCGCCTGCCGGATAGACATCGCAGCGGGCGTCGGTCGAGTCCGCCGACGCAGAGGCGGCCCAGGCCGCCGCCGCGACGACCGCCGCCACGCACAGGGTTTTTTATGCTCGACGCACTTGTCGACGTCCGCTCGATCGGTATCTGCGCGACCTCTGGTTGATGAGCGCTCCATGAAACACTGATCTTCGCGGAGGCGCTGGAGTACCGTTGTTCACGATTCATATTTTCATCCACTGCAATAGAAACTGACTTGGTGAAATACCGTCCGCTGATCTGTGTCACAAGGATCCCGGCACACGAACTAATTCACCCGGGTTTAACTTTTCGAAACCTATTGGCCCTGAATCGGCGAGAAAAATAGGCTATTCCGCCAACCATGGCGCATATTAGCAATAGCCATCCCAGGGGGATTAGGCCGAACGGTTCATTGAGAATACCGTGCGCGTCGACGTGCACATCGGCGCGCAGGTATAACACCCAGCATAGTAATGCCGCTGAGAACCACAGAACGCTTGCCGTCGCGAGCAGCGACTGCTTACTCATGGCCCCTCTGTGTCGTCCGGAAGCCGTCCTGCCAGACGAAGGCGCGAAAGCATGGGCCAACATCGTCGCTGCACTGTGAGGAATGGACGGCGAGCAGAAGGACGTTTTGCCCGTCAACGTCGACCACCTTCCATTTATGAGCCAGGAACTCGTAGGTTTTATCGGGGGCAACAATCCACATAAACGTCCCTCCGCTGCCGCCCCAGAGGGTTGCCGCCGTTGAGCAGGAAAACTGCGAAGCGTCGACCAGCGCCTCAGTTGAACCGTCCCCGGTGAAATCATACTGACTAACAGCCTTTTCTGTAGCGTGAAATCTACCCTTGTCGAAGCTGTCACACTCCTGCTTCGCGCGCTGTAGAATCTGCTCGGCAGAGGAAGGCAGTGAGTCTGCCGACGCTGAAGCCGCCCAAGTCGCCACCGCGACGATAAATACCACGATCGAAATTCTCATTGTCCGGGTTCTCTCCCGTTGACACCCGGGTTAGGTCTTCGTGATTTCATCCGATTCCGGATTAACGGTCACTGTGCCTCTCGCAGGCGCTGCATGACACGATCGCAGGCCGCCGCGCTGCCAACCATTTCTTCACCCTCCGGCAGGTCCGCCATCCCCGCAAGATCCCGGGAGGCTCGGGTGAGAACCTGGTCAACCTGCTCGGCGGTCAGAAGGCCCTCTTCCTGGCCGGCCCTGACGGTGGAGCAGATTCCGGCTGAAAGACCAGTGGCGACACCGATGCCCGCCATCGCGCCACCCCCGATCGTGATGGTTCCGACACCGCCGACGACCAGGCCAATTGCCAGGAACAGGATAGCAAACAATACTTTACCCATGGATATTTCCTCCGTTGATCAGGTTGCAAAAAATTTGGTTTGACTAGTTGCTCAGTCTCTTGAAAGTATGTGTCAACGATTCACGGCCTCAATAAACCGCCTGCCGTCACCTCAACCACCGAAGACGACAGCTTCCGGGATCTCGAAGATTTCGGTGTCTATACGAATGATGTAAAGATCGACATCCCTTTTGTAACGGAGATCAGGTTTGATATTACTCGTGGCGAGGTCACGTTCTCCAAACTCTCTGCCCGTTGCTGCAGCAGGTCGCAGCATTGCCCACGGACAGAATCGATAAAGATGCCCGAATGCTCATGGCATATCATTTGTTCCGGCATTAATCACACAATACCCGCACCTTGCGCTCCGCTGCTCGTGCTTCATCGTCTGTCTCGGCATCCAGTAGCAGTTCTTTTGCCGTATCGCAACTTGAAGCACGGCCCCGTGCGTGTTGAATTGAATGGTGATCCAGTTCCTCATCTTCGCAGTAGGCGGTGGATACCCGGCGAATATTTACCCGTCGGGCATCATCAACCTGGACGCAATCTCCCTCACGAATGTCCTTCTCTTCGCTCACGACATTGATGGTACCCCCGTCCAGCATACGAATATGATACTCGCGGGCTTTCTTTTTGTGACGATCGATCAACGCAGCTACCAATGCTCCAGCAATCGCACCTTCAACCGCCTTCTGCGTTCGGTGATGATCGCGGTGACTTCCATAGGCCAGACCGGCCACTCCACCGATCATGGCGCCTTGAGCGGCGCGTGATTTTATTTCCGCTCGCTTGATTTCGATTACTTCGCCATAGTAAAGATCAATCGCGTGCCGAGTTTCAGCATGCGAATACTTACGTGCCATTGTATTCGTTGAGATTGCAATCGAAGACACCGCTACGACTGCCAGGACTATTTTTATCGACATTGGTGCTTATTCCCCAAAATTGAAACAAACCTTCAAAATAATCGTCATGTATGGATGGCCTATGTTGGAATTGG
>JAHEKE010000129.1 GCA_024638505.1 Gammaproteobacteria bacterium
AACGATCGTGACGGGAATAAATATGACTGTGAAATTGTCTCACTGCCATTCTACGATCCGGAGAAAAAGATTCCGCGGGGCCTACCGCTAGAGTGACACCGTCACCCGATCTCAGGCGAGGGAATACGCTGCGATATTTCATGATGATTGAAACACCAGTGTGCAACCTGTGATGCCAAAATCCGGTAAACGCACCAACAAAAAGAGGCGAATATCAGTCGAAAAATCGACGACTGCTGCGCATTTTGTTTGCACTTGTTTAGTCGAAGCGTTTCGCCGGCACCACGTCCAACCGAGGGTTGGCCGCTATGGCGTATTCAATGGATTGCGTTACCGGAGAGAAGTCGCTCCGTGCATGACCGATTAGAAGAGAAGGATCTTGCGGTGCCTCAGATAAGATAATGATTTCAGACCCGTAGCGATCTGGGTAACTATCATGGTGGATGTAACACTAGGAATTTTCTATGTACAACAAACCGCTCGTTCGCAATGACTTTAAAGTCCCGGAACTTCTAGAAACAGAACGCGTGCGCTTACGCCCATTGACCATCAACGATGCAGTTAAAGATTTCGAGGCGGTGATGACGAGTGAAGAGCGCTTGCGCACTGTCTATAATCCAGGCGGCGACTGGCCCTTAAGGTTGACGCTGGAGCAGAATATCATCGAACTTGGTTGGCATCAGACAGAGTTCCAGTTGCGAACCTCATTTGCCTACACGGTCGTAAGTCTCGATGAATCAGAAGTACTGGGCTGTGTTTATATCTACCCGACACGAATCCCGGGTTACGACGCAGAAATTACCATGTGGGTACGCCAGTCGCGGGTTGAAGAAGGATTGGACGAGCACTTGTTTGAAACGGTGGAACACTGGATTAATGACTCCTGGCCTCTGAAAAATCCAGCTTACCCGGGCAGGCGTATCAGTTTTGAGCAATGGAGGGCGCTGGCACCATAGTAACCATAAGAGTAATGAACAAGATTTAGATTATCCATTTGAATGATGGAGTTGGGTCAACTTAAGGTGTTAGAAGATAGTGACAATTTATAAGTAGTAGGGGACATCTACTTGGCCAGGGCACGATCAAGGAATTCGATTCGATCTTGGCCCCAGAAGTTTTCTCCTTCATAGACGTATGTGGGTGAGCCGAACACGTCACGTTCATGGGCTTCATCAGTCGTTGCCTGGTACTTTTTGTCCATCTCCTCAGTCTCGGCGCGCTCGATTAATTCATCACCATTCAAACCACATTCGTTCGCGATCTCCCGCAGTGTATCCATATCGGCGATGTTTCGTTCTTCATGCCAAACTGCAGCGAGTATTGCATCTACCAATGGCCCCGCACTGCCATTTTCATCGGCGGCAAGAACCATTTTGGCCGCGAGAGACTGATCTGCGGGCCAAAACGCGGGTTTGAGGTTAATGGGCACGCCTCGATGCTCAGACCAGCGCTTCAGCTCGTCCAGTCGAAAACGTTGTCGCGACGGATGGCGCTTATTGGGGAATACGCCGCCCATTTTGTTGAAAGTCTGTGCGACATCTATCGGTTTATAGTTTACCTTGGCGTGGTGTCTGGTGACAACTTCATTGAAAGCATTCGTGCCGAGATAAGCCCATGGGGAGAGCAGGAAAAGATAATAATCCACTGTTTGAGGCATGGTATGTAGCTCCTTAAATAGCGGTTATTGTAGCCGAAAGGCGCTTTAGCGTGCATGAACTCCACAGCGCAGTTTCGCGGCTATGGGGAATACTTAAAATTTTTTCGCTTCCGCAGCGTGGTTGATGCTGCTGCCAAGTGCCGACTCTGCTTTCCGACGTCCCAGGTCAATTAACTCGGTTGCTCGATAGAATTCGAAAAACCGACTGGCATTGCGCGGTATTGTGATGACGACATCCGGAGGGTGAGCGGCTAGTTTGAGGCGAGTGACCGTCGCCTGCATGGTCTCGAATGATCGCGTTATTATTTCAATCGGCCCTCGGTCTTGGCGCGTCCCCAAGGGCATCTTGGACTGTAACGCATTCACCCATTCGTGTATTTGCCGCCGGTGAGGATTTTCCGTAGATGACAGATTATCTTTATCTGGTGCTGATAGAGCTGGATCTGGTGGACCATTTGCGTTGACCGCAATTGTAGCTGCGGTGATATCACGCAGCGTTGGTGCTATGGGTACGGGATTGACTAAACTGCCGTCTACCATCGCGCGATCTTTAACTAAGTGAGGCGTGAATACCGTGGGGATTGCGATCGAAGCGCGAATTGCGTCAAACAGCGGACCGCTTGAAAGCCAAACTTCTTTCCCTGTGTCTAAATCCGTCGCCACTGCGGTATATGAAATTGGCAGCTCTTCAATCCGAAATTCACCGATTAGCTCTCTCAGCACGTTAATCACACGATCACCCTTGAACAGTCCCGCAGGCTGGAAAGAGAGATCGAGCAGCCTCAGCACATCCCGTTTCTCTAGCGCCTGTACCCAGTCGGCATAGACATTTAGACGTCCCGCAGCGTAGATGCCGCCGACCAAAGCCCCCATCGATGTGCCGGCGATGGATTTGATCTCATAGCCGTGGGCACACAGCCATTCAATAACGCTGATATGCGCCAATCCGCGAGCACCACCACTACCGAGCACCAGTGATACTGTTTGTTTTTGTTTGATCGAGGTGTTCTACTTTCAATGCTGGCAGATATTGGCCGAAGAGTCGGTCCGAGTTATTAGCGTTTCTTAGTTTGTCTTCTATGCCTGAACTTGATCTGCATCAAATTACAAGCCTTGATAAAACGTGGTGTACTTTAATACAGAGTTATTGTCCCCATTTACGTGTAAAATTTGCCCAGTCACCAGGAGCGATGCCCTAAAACTATGACTAAGCATATTGACGTTAAAGAAGTAGGTGCACCAGATCCGGAACGGAAAAATTCCCCTATTTTTGATGACGAGAATCAAGAGTACGAATACGAAGATCTCGAACTGGAAACAGGGGTTTGTTACTTTAATGATGTGGCTTATCCGATTGGGGCCTACGTTTCCAGCGGGGATGAGTTATTGCATTGCATGGAGCGTGGTGTCTGGGTTCGAACCGGTGCCTCGCGGACTAAATAATCGCGAGGGGGGCAGGGCGAGGCTGGCTACGCCTGATTGTAATACTCTTCAGCCGATTGCCTTGCTTCCTCTATAGACATATAACCCGATGTTCGCCACTCCGATACGTCGTGTTTAAATACCTCCACTTGCCACAGACCAGTTTCAGGCTCCTCCAGATATTCCGCCATCCAATCATCACTCAATCTTTCTTCGTACTTACCATCGGTACGCTTGACTAGTGTATCTATACCTGGGGCTGGACCCTGGATGGGTGCTCCCAGGAATGAGGTAGGATCTTGAGCACGGGTGTCCTGATCAGGAGTTTGAAAGTCCTGACTAGGTTGGTTCCAGTCTTCATATTGAGTGTCGGTGATTTCAGTTCCAAAATCATCTTGCTCAACAATATCGAGAGGACCGCTCCAACTCTCCGGTGCTTCACTGAGTTCGATATCTAACTCGCGCCATTCTTCGTCAGTGAATTCTTC
>JAHEKE010000130.1 GCA_024638505.1 Gammaproteobacteria bacterium
AAACAGTCAAGTATCAGATCGACCTGTCAAATAATGTCGATGCCTACGGAAAGGTCGATGAAAAAGATCATCCAAAAGGCTACTCGGGCGATGCCCTGTACTTCAAAGCGGGCGCCTACAATCAGTGCAGCACGAATCATGACCCCGCAATGTGGTACCCCGCGTGTGCGGGCACGGGTGACTGGGCAACGGATAAGGCCAATGGCGACTATGTCTCGGTTGCGTTTCGGCGAATACAGCTATCCGGGTCAGTTGCGCCGCCCTGATTCCCAAACAATCCTATTCCTTACTGGGTTTGCCTATGGTCGCGAGGATGCCGCCGTCGACATAGATGATCTGCCCATTGACGAAGTCGCTGGCCGCTGATGCCAGGAATACGGCAGCACCCTGAAGGTCCTCCGGGTTGCCCCAGCGCCCGGCTGGCGTACGGCCGACGATGAAGTCGTTGAAGGGATGTCCATCCACTCTGATCGACCTGGTCTGCTCGGTGGCAAAGTAACCTGGACCTATGCCATTGACCTGAATGTTGTGTCGAGCCCATTCTGTTGCCATGTTTCGTGTAAGCATTTTCAGCCCGCCTTTCGCCGCGGCGTATGCCCCGACCGAGTCGCGCCCCAGCTCACTCATCATCGAACAGATGTTAATCACCTTACCGCCGCCCCGCTGCATCATGCGTGGCACCACGGCCTTGGATACGATAAATGCGCTGGTCAGATCTGTCTTGACCACCAGCTCCCACTCGTCGAGCGGCATTTCCAGTAGGGGGACGCGGCGTATGATGCCGGCGTTATTGACGAGAATATCGATGGGTGCGATGTCCGACTCGATTTCCGCGATCGCAGCCTTAACCTCATTCTCATTCGTAACATCGAAACGGTAGCCGGACGCATCGAACCCTGCATCTTGAAATGCTGCCATGGCCTTGTCGATTTTTTCCTGCGACGAGTTGCCGTTGATGACCAGGCGCGCACCTGCTGCACCCAGGCCCCTGGCCATTGCCATGCCGAGCCCGTGCGTTGCGCCCGTCACGAGCGCTACTTTACCGCTTAGGTTAAACATGATCGACTCCGCGTCAGTTTACTTATAGACAACGTTCTCGATCGTGTATTCGTCGTTATTCGCGCGGATCTCTGCGGTTTCTTTCATCACGACATCGCTGATTACTGTGATGGGTTCGCCGTTGGTCAGATACAGCTCCAGCGGGGCGCTCTTGTTCCAGTTTGAGTCCGAAATATGCAGTTTCTGTACACCGTGGAATATGAGTGAGGCCCCGGTTTTGTTTCGTTTTCCAAGTCCGGTATTGGTGAACTCGTTTCCTTCGACCACAACGATCGGTCCGAACGTGCTTTCGTCTGTGCCGCCCCTGTAAATACTGGCTATTGAGCCCTGAATATCCGTGAACTTGCTGTTCTTGATAGTGACGTTTTCAGCATTATAAATCCCGAGGTCATCGGTTTCCTCGTCCAGGGACAGTATTGACCCTGTGATGTTGGTCATCTCCGTATTTAGAATCTCAATCGAGTCAGCGAACGTGTTCTTGTATATCTTGAGGAAGTTGAAAGTGTGATTCACATCCAGGTTGGTAACCTTGCAATCGCGGACCGCCAACGAATAGTTTCGATTCATGGAGTACTTGCTGGTGCTGATCACATTATTGCCAGCCTGGTCAGGAGACTCCGCCCCGTCAATCCACAGATTCTCCAACTCCAGAGCGCCGCCATTTTCTATGACGAAGAAGCTCGATTTCTCGGCGCGTACAACCGCTTTGTCGCCGCTTCCTGTCTTTATCGTGATGGGGTGATTGACGAAGGCATACTTCGTCAGAAGATACTCGCCTCCGTTCTCGAGGAGCAGGGTATCGCCAGGTTTGCTGTTATCCATTGCTTCCAGAATTGTGTTCGTGCCCGCCGCAACCGAATGAACTTCGCCGCTCTGGAATGCTCCGACTTTGTCGACCTTTGGATAGAATTCGGCTCCGGTCGTTTCCTTGGTTACCGGCAGTTTGACTTCACCGAATTCGATGTCATCAATTAACGACTGCTCCGGCACGCGCAAGCCGTTTTCATTCTCTGTTACAGAGTAGGGCACTTTCCTGAAGCCGTTCTCTATCGGAACATTGGCTTCCTCATTGAGAACATTGCCCTCAAATTTGATGCCGGAAATGTCATCGTAGATGGTAAACGGGTCAGGATTCGTCTTGCTCATAATGATGTTTTTACTCATCGATGAACCAGTGGGCGTCGCCGAGCGCTCCTCATCGCTTCCCGCACACAGCTGAATGTGGTCGCTGTCGATGACAATGTTGTTATCGAGGAAGGAGTCAACAACCGGGTCGTATCGATTGATCGGGCCGTTCGGAACACCATTCATGATCACGAGTGCACTGCGGAACCGGTAGCCCGTCAATCCATACAAGTAATTGTTCCGGACAGTCTGGTATTGGTTGATAATTCGAATACCACCTGTATTGGCCTTCCTGTTGCCCAGGAAATAGTTGTTTTCCACCAGCGTGTTGTGACCGTGACGCATCGTTAGTGTGCCCTGGCTCTCGAAAAACACATTGTTGCGAAATTCATTGCCACAAGCTTTATTCGAGACGATCTCAAGCTCTCCGCTCGTCCGGTCAAAATAGTTATTGCGAACGATCGTATTCGAATACTCCCGGGAATAGTGACTGGTCCCGATTCGCACCGTCTCACCACCGTTGGAACCGAGAGTCTGTCGCGGGCCAAAGTAGTTGTATTCGATCACATGGCCATTCTCGAGGCTGGCTTCCGTGTTCAACCTGACGGCCAGGGTCACTCCACGGTTTCCTTTGCCGATCAACGAGTTGTGGTCGAACTGATTGTTCTTGCCGTAAATAGCTACCCAGGTATCAGAGTCATGTCGCTCGGGGTTGCTGAAGTTGTCGATGACGCTATTGGTCACCCGCGAATTATTCGCCAGCTCCTCCTTTGACGTTCGAAAGGAGATAACCTCGCTGGTAGGGGTGAACCCGTCCTTGAATACCAAACCTGAAACGATGATGTGCGAACCTGAAATACTGAGATTGGATTGACCGGTGATAATCACCTTGCCAGGTTCTTCGGCAATTAACTTGATCGGATTATCGGGCAACCCTTCAGCTTTTAGCTTGAATTCAGCATCAGTCCAGGTGCCGTTCGCAAGAACGATTTCATCGCCTGGTTGCAGTGACGCGACGGCTTCGTCGAATTCTTCAATGGTCCTTACGAGGTTGCCGTCATCATTCTGCGCGCATGAAGCAAGGGCCACAATCAACAAAAAGGGCACAAAGAGAAATTTGATGGTGGTCCGCATGGTTTCTCCAGACTACCTCTGCACACGCCCTGACGCGTCGCCGCCCATCAGGTGTTCGACTTCGGGGACCGAGACGCGGTTGAAGTCGCCCAATATTGAATGTTTGAGACAGCTGGCAGCCACGGCGAACTCGAGCGACTGCTGCCTGTCCTGGTAGGCATTCAGGCCGTAGATCAGTGCCGAGGCAAAACTATCGCCGCCGCCGACGCGATCGATGATGTCGGTGATTTCGTAACGCC
>JAHEKE010000023.1 GCA_024638505.1 Gammaproteobacteria bacterium
TAAGGCTGGTCGCGAGTGGCAGAGATGATTGGCGTCGCGCGGTAACGGTTTTGCTGCAGCATTTGGACAATCAGCTGTACCGGGCCGTTGACATGTTGACCGAGATGCTGCGCTACCGGGATCAGTGGTTGAGGCATCTCGGTCCAGGCATGGCGCATGAGCCAGAACAGCAGCGCGCGGCGCTAGAAGCCGCTTGGTTTAGCGCTGTTCATCGGGAACTGAGTGCAGTCGCGCAGGTTATACCAGACGATCTGCAGCGGGAGCTTACGGCATGTGCGGCTTATGCTGCGGAGCAGCTAGTGTCTACTAAATCCGACAGCAAAATTACAGCATGGCACCGGTCAGATTCGTTTGCCAGTGACGCCCCTCATGACCTTGCGCGATGGCGGGGGTTACGTGAGATTCTGCTCACCGCGGCAGGAAACTGGCGGCAACGGGTGAACGTGCGCATCGGATTTCCTGCGGGCGCGTCGGAAACCCAGACCAGCATGAAGTCGAGAATACTGGCGTTGATTGACGCACTCTCCGCCAATGATGGGATTCGGCAGACCTTGCTGAAACTGGACCGCATTCCCGATGTGGTTTTTACCGATCAGCAGTGGCACGTGCTCTCCGCGCTGACACGTTTGCTGTCTTTGGCAGCAGCAAGGCTTAATCTTTTGTTTGGCGAAAAGGGTCAAGTCGATTTCTCAGAAATCAATATGCGGGCTAATCAGGCTTTGGGGTCCCTGGATTCACCCAGTGAGCTGGCGTTGAGGCTTGACTGTAAAATCTCCCACCTGCTGGTGGACGAATTTCAGGATACCTCACTCACACAGTTTCAGCTGATCAAGAACTTGACCGCGGGCTGGACGCAGGGAGACGGACGCACGCTGTTTCTGGTTGGTGATCCCATGCAATCAATATACCGCTTCAGAGAGGCAGAGGTGGGGCTGTTTCTGCGCGTGCAGAACAACGGAATCGGCAACCTAAAGCCCACGCCGTTAACGCTGAGCGTAAATTTCAGATCAGATCCGAAGCTGGTCTCTTGGATCAACGCAGCCTTTGCTGTCTGTTTTCCGACAGCGCCGGACCTGACCCGTGGCGCAGTGAACTATACCGAATCAGACGCAGCCGCGGCATCGAAGGGCGGCGCCGGCGTAACGTTTCATCCGTTTTATGACGAGGATGAATACGCAGAAGCGCAGCACGTTATCAGACTGATTCAACAGAGCTGGAAGCGAAATGCGCAAGAAAAAATAGCCATTCTGGTGCGGGCACGCTCAACGTTGCGACGAATCCTGCCGGAACTCGATGCGGCTGGCATTGAATATTCGGGTATAGATATTCAGCGACTTACCTGGCAACCGGTGGTGCAGGATCTGTTATCAATTACCGCCGCGCTGTCCTTTCCGGCCGACCGCATTGCCTGGCTAAGCATCCTGCGTGCGCCATGGTGTGGTTTGACTCTGCGCGATATATATTTGCTGGCCAATAACGCTGAGCAGATTTGTATCTGGGAATGTCTTAACAATAAGGATGTGGTCGGCAAGTTATCTGCGTCGGGGCAGCGACGGCTTGAGCGATTTCTCAGGCCAGTCTCTCGCGCCATGCGCAGTCGCGGGCGTTTGTCTACCAGCAGACGTGTGGAAAATGTCTGGATTGAACTGGGGGGGCCGGCATGTGTTCATGCACACGAGTTGAGCAACGTCCGGGTTTTCCTCGCCTTATTAGAAGACCATGAGCGTCGCCATGGGATAGAAGATTTCGCGGGACTGAGCAGATCTGTGACTGAACATTGGGCACAAACAGGTAACCACGCGGATCCACGACTGCAGATCATGACGTTGCACAAAGCCAAAGGTCTGGAGTTCGATACGGTTATCATTCCTGCAGTGCACCGACAGCTGCGACGGGAGGCGTCCCGTCTCCTGCTGTGGGAAGAACAAATGGATACCGAAAATGCGTCTCTCCTGCTGGCGCCGCTGGCCGAGGTCGGCCCGCAAACAGACCAGCATTACGACTATTTGCGCGCGGTGCATGCAGAGAAAGAACATTTTGAGACCTTACGATTACTCTACGTTGGGTGTACCCGGGCCAGGCGCAGTGTGCACCTGTCTGGCATACTGAGTACCGGTCAGGGAGGCAGGGTTGTCCGGCCACGCAGCCACAGTTTGCTCGCTAAGTTATGGCCTCGGCTGGGAGCAGAGTTTGAACATTCTGCTGTTAAGCAATTTGAGTTATTTGCTGCCCGTCCAGCTAAAAGTGGTGAGTCTAGACTGCGCAGGCTTCCACTATCGTGGCAGAACACAGTACCGGATTCTGTAAAGTCCAAGCGCGAGCCGGTAGATGTGGAAGTCCCGGCGGAAGACATTGAATTCATCTGGGCAGGGGAGACGGCACGACAAATCGGAGTTTTAGTGCATAACATGCTCGAGCGCATGGCATGGGACGGAATGGAAAACTGGGACCTGCGGCGTTTGTCGGAGTTGCAGCCTGTTTGGCGTAAACAGCTCATCAACTGGGGCGTGCCAGCAGAAAAGCTGGACAGCGCCGCCGGTCAAGTTGCAGCAACGTTATCTAACGTTTTGTGTGATGAGCGCGCGCTATGGATACTATCTGGTAATCATGAGGATGCGGCGAGCGAGTACGCGCTGAGCTATGCGCGTTCAGGGCGTGTGCGAAATCTGCGCATAGATCGGACCTTCATTGATCATAAGGGTACGCGCTGGATTATCGACTTCAAGAGCAGTGCACACGAAGGTGGCCGGGTGGATGATTTTCTGGATCGCGAGCAGCAGCGATATCGGGAACAGCTGGAGAGCTATGCGCAAGCGTTCATAGCGCTGGAACAGCGACCGATCAGGCTTGGCCTGTATTTCCCGCTGTTGCAGGGATGGCGGGAATGGGAATACCCAGGCTGATAACGCAGCGCGTAAATCCTATCCTTTGCTCACCTAAGTACAGGCTATATCGCGGGTAATGCAACTGTATGCCTAAAACGCTGTAAACTAAGGGCTGGCGAGTCGCAGCGACTGTATCAGTAGTCTACTTCGAGTGGCAGATGCACGGTTTGACCGGTTCTGATTGCTTTAGTCACTGCATCCGTCCACTCCATGTATTTAACCCCCGAAGCGAAATCAGTATGGGTGACAGTCTCGCTCCCGCGTATGGCATTAATGAACTCTTCTTCAACTCGCCAACGACCCCGCTTTTTTTTCGGAATTTTGACAGGAGAGAGCTTCTTGTGTCGCCGCTGGCCAGCCTGCAGTGCTAACTCACCGCTTTTGTCTGTCAGCAGGATGGTACCATCGGTGCCGCAAATAAAAATCTCGACTGCGGGAAGGTGACCAACAACGGATGAAATGCACAGTCGCATGTGCCCTCCCTGCTCCATCCGGCAGAGGACTTCGACATGATCAGGTATGGTCATCGCAATGCGACCACCATCTGCTCGCTTACGGTGTCGAACGACATTCTGCCCAATAGCTTGTACCGTTTTTGCCGGCCCCACCCAACGCATCACGGCCTCATACCAGATTCCCATGTACATAATATTGTTACCCGACAGGTCCCGGTCATGACGCCAACTGGCGGGTGAATCCCATTGCGGGAAGTGGCTGCCGCTGGTGATTCTGGCGTCAATCTCAATCAGGTCACCAATGTATCCACTTGTTATTAAATCGATAATTGTCTGGTCAAACTCCAGGGTGTGGGGCGCGGGTACGACTTGGGCGATCAGGTGCGGGCACACGCGTGATGCCTCCAGCATTGCCTGGGCCTCGATGGAGTTCAGCGCCATCCGGGCCTCACACAGCACATGTTTATCTGCTTCCAGAGCGGCGATGGTCACTGGTGCGTGCATATTTGGCCAGGTTCCGATACAGATCGCGTCCACGTCTTCGTCATAAACAATTTGCAACCAGTTTTCCGCGATCTTGGGTATGGCGAACTCTGCCGCTACCCGCTGTGATGATGCCCGACTGCGATTGGCCACGCATACGATATCCACGTCTTTTTGCGCCCTAAGCTTCGGAATATGCAGCTTCTTGGTATTTGCTCCAGCGCCGATCACGCCTACGCGGATGATTGGTCGATTCATTATTTGTATTTGCGGTGAGTAGAGTAACCTAGGGTACCTTTTTTCCTGATCCTTTTCATGCATCTCGTCGTTCGATTAAATCGGAACGAACCGATACTAGTCGCAGCAGATGCGGTGGTTTATGACCGGGCATCCCGCACTACTCAGTCTCTGAACGCTCTATACTTTCAGACGATCTGCCCCGAGCCAGGTGGTCCTGCACCAGCGCGCCGAAGGGCAGCGCGGCGTATCATGGCAGGATGCGGAAGAGGTCCCCGCTAGCTGGCAAAAGACCAGCTTGATCCGCCGGTAACGGCAGGTGAGGCTTCAGACGCGCTGTGGGGTGGTGCGGACCCCTATTGGCACGTCATATGCCTCGATGCTGAGTTAATTAAGCATCTTTTTGTATCCTTGCGGCCAATTCTGGCACACTGTTTCCAATTAAAGAGCAGGTATACCGCATGCATAAAAGTAGACTGGGTGCTTTAGTTGTTGATTGTCAGACTGAAGACCTGTGGCAGGAAGCAGAGTTTTGGAGCGCCGCACTGGGTGCCAGGAGTGAAGATAAGGCCGGTCAAGTCAATGAAAAATATATTCGTCTTAAGAATGAGGAGGGAGATACGCAGGTACTGCTGCAAAGCGTTGACCATCCCAGCCGCGTCCATCTGGATATCGAGACCGATGATATCGGAGCGGAGGTGAATAGACTGATTCAGCTGGGAGCCACCGTCGTTGATCGTTTGCAGAAGTGGGTGGTGATGCAGGCTCCCAGCGGACATCGGTTTTGCGTGATTGGCCCGGTCAGGGCCGGTTTTGATGAGCACGCCAACGTCTGGTCATAGGGTTGCCGTGGGAGGCCAAACATGAAGCGCAGAGAGGGTGAAGCGTGGATGCCGGCGGACGATTACGGACGCTCTCTTGAGGGGCTGACGGTAAATCTGCTGGTTGAGGATATGGAAAGGGCGTTGTTTTTCCAACGCCATGTAATCAATGCCGATGTTGTCTATAGTGATCCAGATTTCGCTGTGGTGCGAGGATACGGCGCGGAGTGGATGTTGCATGCAGACCACACTTATGACCGACATCCCATGAGGATTGCAGCAACCGCAGCGGGTGCACGCGGCGGAGGTGTGGAATTGCGTTTACACGGCTGTGATCCGGATAAAGCTGAAGCTGCCGCAGTCGGCCACGGATTTCAAGTGATGGCTAGCGCGGCCAACAAACCGCATGGGCTGCGGGAAGTATACTTGCTGGATGCAGACGGTTTTATCTGGGTGCCAGATGTTCCGCTGTGATCCACGGGCACTTCTTATGCCGAATTGGTTTAAACGATTCGCTTTCGGCTTAAGAAACCGTGTGCAGCCGGCAGCATGCTGCCGGCGCGGGCAGGGAAGGCACTACTTTAGATCTTACTTATAGTGAGGTAAGCGTGAACGTAATCCATGCCGTGTCCTTCGGGGTTTTCCAATACCCGGGATTTATAGGCTGAATAGTAATCCTCCATAATCGCCTGTCTCTCCTCTAAACCCCGCTGCGGGGAGAGGGCGCTGAAGTAAGTGCTCTCGTTCCAAGTGCGTATGGTTGGGATGTACTCTTGCGCAAACTTCTCTGCATTGCCATGATTTTTGAAATCACTTGCAAATGGACAGGGAACGACTTGAGTCTCCAGATGGTCAAGCCTGAGTCCCGCCTGATGTACCGGATCGGCCGAGTCGGTCAGCGGCATTGAGAATTCCTCCACCGTGTTGTAATACTGCGGTAAGGTCATGCCAGCATACTCTTCCCTGGTTACCCGTCCCTGCTCTACGAATTCCAGCCAGATCTCGTTGAAGGTGTTAAACATATTCACCCCGCCGGTATTACCCAGGTATCGTCCGTTTTCATCTATACAAAAATTTACCAGGACCAGTTTGCCGCCGGAGACCAATTCCTCCGCCCGATGCAGTAGTATTTGCCGCCAATCTTCCCGCGCGCGGGCGCGGTAAAGTTGCAGTTCCTCGCCGCGCGCACCAATCATGTGAACATGGTTAGAAATGTCTCCGGGTTTGCCGCTTAGCCAGTGCATGGCGGTAGCGGAAAAGCCCAGGTGCAGCGAATTGGACGGCAGGATTTTCCGGTAGAAAGATGTGCCTGAAAAGAGGGGAAAGAGGTTGGTGAACTGGGGAAGGTAGCTTTTGAAAGGCCCCAGACCGTGGATGTTTTTAACTAACGCATTGAAATCGTTGCGCGGCTGGTCTGTATAAATTATCGAAACTGGTATAGCGGATGCCTTTTGTCGAATTTCAGTGATCGCTGTTTGCATCATGTCGAGAGATGTACCGCCATCTGCGCAGCCCATGTCAGCAAGTGTGAAAACGGACGAAAAGCTTTGCACTGGGATGGACTCAATTGCATGCACCACCATGGGTGTGGCGTTATTGATGACATCTTTAGCACCTTTGGTCGCCAGCGAGTAAACGCCTCCGCCACTCATTGTTATGCCGTCAGCTTGGGCGGATGTGCTCATAAACGGCTGTCTGGGTATGGTGTTGCGAGTCGTTTCAAAAGTTCAGTGAAATATCTCGATGCGCCGACTGGCAGCTTGCAACCGCCTTGGCTTGTTCTATCGACAGCCTTTTTTGCAGACGAATGCCGATAGTATCCCTTATGGCCCGCTCATAGTCCGCGAGTTCGGGCGCCAGCTGTGTTGAGGCTGTTTTACGCCAGGCCAGATCTGCATTGAGTAGTTCTATTGCTTCATTAAGCATTGCGCTTGCTTCGGCCGGCTGTGAGTTGTTCTCTTTTAACGCGCGTCTGGCCTTGGAGATTCGAGATTTAATATGGCTGGCACCGGCAACGTCAGCCATCTTCGTTTCAACGGATTTAATGGATTCCATAGCTTGTTCCGGTGGTTCATTCTGGATCACAGTATGCAGTGCGTCCAATTCTAGCCGCAGCGCCTGCAGGGCAGCGGTTGCCTCAATTGTGGCTTTCATATCAGCTATCGTCTGATAAGACTGGTCCACGTTGTTTCGATAAGCGGCGCGCGCTTTCTTCAGCTCTGTATTTAAGCCAACAAAGCGCTGGCGTGCCCCCACCCACGACTCCGGAATACTATTTTCAAGCTGCACCTTTTCCTCGTTTACCCGTTTAATACTCATTTCGATTATTTCAAGTTGCTGCTCATCAACCTGTTCCCTCCGAAGCGCACGGTTTCGGGTCTTGTTCAGATCCTTGAGTCGGTCTTCGAGTTTGCGTATATCTACCTGTATGGATCGGACTTCTTTATGCAGGGGACGGTACTCCGGCTCATAAGCCGCGATGGCGGCCTTAGCGGCGCGGATGTCTCCAGCTAATGCAAGTGTCCGACCGGCCCGTTCGAAACTCTCCTTGAGTGCGCTCTGATGATCCTCGGGTAGGTAACTCAGCTCGATAGAGCTGATTTTATCAATATTTGCCTTCAGCTCATTGCCGTTTTGGTCATAAACATTGAACACATACTCTTCCATGCATTCTTGCAAGCGGGGATTCATCGGCGGCGGTGCCGTCTCCGAAGTTAAATAGGTGCGGTAGGGTAAGTAGTTCACCAGGCTGGGGAAGTAGCCGGCAATGGCCAGTCCAGCCAGCTGCAATAATATAAAAGCGACGGCGCCGCGGTAAATCTGCGTTGTTTTAACGTCGGGAGGGGCAACACCGCGCAGGTAGAACAGTGCGAAACCGAATGGCGGAGTTAGAAATGAAGTCTGGATATTCAATCCCACCATGACACCGAGCCAGACGGCAGTGATATTGGCTGAAGGATCCGAAAGTAAGATAGGCGCAACAATAGGAACGACAACCACTGCGATTTCAATAAAATCCAGGAAAAACCCAAGCAGAAAAATCACTGCCATAACCACAATAAACTGGCCCCAGAAGCCACCTGGCAGGCCAGTCAGGAACTCCCGCACCAACTCTTCACCGCCAAAGGCGCGGAAGGCAGAGGTCAGCATAGCTGCACCGATCAGGATGATAAACACCATTGATGTTGTCTTCGCGGTCTCTATCATCACGCCGGTTAACGTGTCGTCAACTTTATAGGCTCGCCAAGCGCTCCATATGATCGCAACCAGCAGTCCAGTTACAGCTACGCTAGCCATGGCTAGTCCGATAACATCTGTCGTGCCTTTGATGTTTTTTATGTTCAGCTCGTATTGATACAGGATGATAAAGATGGCAGCAGTGGAGACAACGGCCAGGATAGCGGGCGCATACGCCCGCCGCTTGCCCGCGGCCAGACGGTAACCGCCCATTATCATGGCGCCGATAGCGCCGATGGAACCGGCCTGATTGACCGTGGCAATTCCCATGATAATCGACCCCAGAACGGCAAAAATCAGGGTCAACGGCGGGACCAGGGCCATGAACACCTTGAGTGCAAACTGCCGGTCGTATTTCCCTGCGTGATGAACGGGAGGGGCGGTCTGCGGCCGGATAAAAGCCGATATGAGAATGTAAAGCATGTACAGCCCGACCAGCACCATACCTGGCAGGAACGCGCCCATGAACATATCGCCGGCGCTGGCCGACGTAATGTCGAATTCGGAGGGCATGGAAAACTCGCCGGTTGCTTCCTTGTACTCGGCCTTACGCGTGGTGCTGGCCTGGTCTGACGCGCTGGACAACTGGTCAGCCAGGATAATAAGTACGATAGAGGGCGGGATGATCTGTCCCAACGTACCGGAGGCGCAGATGGTGCCGGTAGCGAGAGGCCTCGAATAATTATTGCGCAGCATGGCCGGGAGTGAAATAAGTCCCATGGCTATCACCGTGGCACCTACGATCCCTGTGGTGGCGGCCAGCAGGGCACCGACAAACACGACCGAAATGCCGAGGCCCCCCGGCACCGGGCCGAATAACTGCGCCATGGTTACCAGCAGATCTTCGGCGATTTTTGACCGCTCCAGCATGATGCCCATGAAAACGAACAGCGGTATCGCGATTAAGGTATCGCGCTCTACATCCCAGTACAGGCTGCGGAAGTTCGTAACCCCTGCGCTCAACCATTCGATTGGCCCGTCTTGGGCAAAATAGGCGTCAGGGTCACCGGCGAACAGATAACCGCATAATGCCGCGACGGCGATGGACAGAATGGCCGAGCCGGGTAGGGCAAACGCGACTGGAAAGCCCATGGTCAGTGCGCCGACCATCAGAACTATCAGCAGCGTTAGGAAAACCAGTTCCATTGTCTGGCTGCTAGGAGCTTGCCGCAGCGTTCAGCGTGGGCTCGTCGCGTAGCGTTGCCATGCTGTTTAAAAAGTAGCTCATGAATTGAACGGTCATGGATACTGCAAAAATCACTAAAAATCCTGACATCAGGTACTTGACGTACATGCCGAAACCGCTCTGTGAGATCTCGAAACTTAGCAGCGGGCTGTTGAGGCTGCTGCCCCTATCCCACATTCCGGTGGAGAGTATGATCCAGCACAATGGCAGTCCCAAGAGCAGTGAGCCCACCGCGTTGGCCAATGCTTTTTTGCGCTCGCTGAAGTGCGTATAGAAAACGTCGACGCGCACGTGACCGTCATGTACCAGAGTGTAAGCGGCAGCGAACAAAAACAGGGCGGCGTACCAAAAGCGCACCAGATCGCCCATGAAAGCCTGCTCGTAAGAGTACACAAAGCGCGAAATCACAATCTGAAATTCCGCTAACACGATCAAAAAAGCCAGCCATATAAAACCTAAACTACGCACGAAGTGTGCAATCACAATTGATATGGCAATGAGGGGCAGATGCACATAGGCACCGCGAAACTTGGATTTTCCGAGCTCCTGGGTAAGTTCCGTGCCAGCTATTGCTGCAAGTAGGCCTTCAACTCGCAAGAAGGAGATGACCATGTCCACCAGGCCGATGAGCAAAACGGACCAGAAAGCCGCACGTACTATGTACGCCGCCATGGATGACAAAGCCTCGGCGTCTGCCCGCAATGGTTTGGCCGGGCTTATGCAAACGTAGGTGACGATAAACACAATTGGGCCGGCATAACTCAGAAACTGGAGCCAGCCTAAGGTGACTTCACCTCCTTCTAATGAGGCATCCAGCGGACCGAATCCAAACCATTGCTTATGCGCTAAAAAGGTAATGGTACCTGGCCAGTCCAGCCAGAAGGTCAGGTAGTTATTGAACAGAAACGCCAGAGTGATAGTGACAATCACATTGGCCAAAATGCGTGACAACATGCCGCCGAACATTTGGTTCCATCAAGGGGTCATGGGTAGCTAAAAAACAATGAAAGCGGAGCTGTGCAACGCTCCGCTTCCTGAGTGAGTTAGTGAGCTACAGGACCTGAGTTAAGTAGTAACACCTAAAACCCTGTTGCGCTGCCGTAGATACTCCTGGTCAGAGATGTTCATCCAGCGGCCGACATTTTTCCGTGTCTGAAGGAAGCTCTCGTGGATACGGTTGGCAAGATCGCTGTGCTGCCGAACCTCCTCGAAAACCTCTGCCGCGGCTTCACCAAAACTATCATATACATCATCGTTGAACACCTTCAGCTGAACTCCCTGCTCGCTAATTAGCTTGTCCAGCGAGTCACCGTTCTTCGCGTTGTACTCGGCCATCATAATATCGTTTTCCATGTGTGACGCGGCCTTAATGGTTAACTGATCGGATGTGGACAAGCCATCCCAAAACTTTTTGTTTATGCCCAGAGACAACATCGATGCGGGTTCGTGCATACCGGGATAATAGTAGAACTTGGCGGCCTCGTAGAACTTCATGTAGCTGTCGTTCCAGGGGCCTACCCACTCCGTGGCATCAATTGCGCCGGAGACCAGATTTTCATAAATCTGACTGCCCGGCAGGGATACCGGAGACGCACCCAGTTTGGCCATGACGTCACCCCCTAGGCCCGGGATACGCATTTTCAGCCCTTTAAGATCGTTGGCTGAGTTAATCTCCTTGCGAAACCAGCCGCCCATCTGCACGCCGGTGTTGCCGCATGGTATGCACTTGAGTCCGAATTCAGCGGCCAGCTCATCCCACAGCTCCTGACCACCGCCCCAGTCAACCCAGGCGTTGATTTCACTGAACACAAAACCAAAGGGCACGGCGGTGAAATAGGCCCATCCCGGATGTTTACCTTTCCAGTAATAATCCGCGGCGTGGTACATCTGGGCATTACCGGAGGCCACTTCGTCGAACGAATCAAAGGGTTTTACCCGTTCGCCGCCGGCGAAGTACTCAACCTGAATACGCCCGTCGGTCATATCGGACAGCCGCTGAGCGAAGCGCTGTGCACCGGTACCGAGGCCTGGAAAATCGCGCGGCCAGGTGCTGACCATGGCAATTTCAATACGTTTTTGCGCTATTGCGGGCGCCGCTATCGAAGTTGCGGCCGCTGCGCCGCCGACGACAGCACCTTTTTTCAAGAAGTCACGTCTTTTCATGCTGCTCCCCATTTGGTGATTAGAGTAATAGTCAGCAGGGCCTCATTTTCTGTATGCTTCTATCGAGAGTAAAAGGCCCGCTGCTTGAGAACAGAATATTAGCTTTATTCTTTAGTTCTTTTCTAGCCTATTTGCGGCTATTCACCGCGCTGGCTGCCGGTGTTGGAGGATTACTGATTGAGGCAGTCGAGGGCACTAGCGCGAGTGCCGCTAAGCGTGAAAAGCTGAAAGCGTCCCTAATCCAAGCGGACCTCAGCTGTAAACCACGCCGGATTCGTCAAAATGGGCGAAATCTGCACACGTGATCGGGTTTTGGGTCTCATCATCGACAAAGCAGGCAAATCGATACGGATGGTAGACTATTCCTCGGCCCGCCATTCTGCCGAGTTCACGCGGCTCCTCAGGGTGCACAAAATCCACCAGCCGCCCTACCGCATAGGCATGCACATTACGTCTACCCCTTTCAAGCATGCGCTTTCGGCCGGATTCGCGCACCAGGAATTCGACGCCGCTCAGACGAACCTGTCTGGCTGAGGCCAGCAGCTTTCCGTCCTGCATAATGTTGTAGCAGCCCAGCTTCCAGTTCTTGAAAACACGCACGGGTTTAGTTTGGTCAATCACTTGTCTTAACACATCAGGGTTTAAAATCGCGCGCATTATATGCGGCAGTGCACAAAAATCAAGCAAACTGCGTTGAATTGGCGGTAAAGTCTGGCTGCGTAGCCCGATTGCTGCACTTGGCAGCGTCGAAGTTGGCTGGTTGACGGCCCCCTCAGATTGCTAGGTGAGGGCCCGTACCAAGCAGTCTCTTAGTGCCCAGATGTCGGCTTCATCATTGTATAGATGTGGCGTAACCCGCAGCGAGTCACCGCGCAGACTTATCATCACCTGGCGGTCTATCAGGGCCTGCTGTAACGACGCGGGCGGTCCGTCTGGATAGCGGCTCTGCGGAAAGCGCAAGCCAATGAAGTGGCCCGCACGAAAGTCAGTCGGCATAGTCGACAGCTCGAATTCCTCGGCTAATTTCTCAATCAGAGCCGTCAGGTTGCTGAGCGTGCTGTAAATGTTGCCAACACCCCAAGACAGCAACTGTTTCAAAGTGGCCGCCGCGGCGGGTGCCAGTATGAAATGCGCCCGCTCTCCGGCATCGAAGCGCCTTGCCCCTTGCGCGTAATGCGCTTTGAGCTGCGCCAGTTTGGGGAAATCATCACCGTCCTCCATGTTGTGCCCGTTATACTCAAGCGGCTCAGCTCCGTGCCATTTGGGCGAAACATACAAATAAGAGAATCCATATGGACCCAGCATCCATTTGTAACCCGCGCACGCAAGAAAATCTGGCTTTACCTGAGCGATGTCCAGAGGCATGGCGCCGAGAGACTGGCTGGTATCCAATACCAGGACCGCGTCAACATGGCGGGCGGCCTGCCCAATCCTGATCAGGTCAAGCCAGCCCCCATCCATCCAGTGATTGTTCGGCACCGCCACGACGGCGGTATTGACGTCAATATCAGCCAGTACGGCCCGCGTCCAATCTCCATCCTCGGGGCGGCGCACAACGTGCAGTCGACCACCTGTTTGCCTGGCGAGCTCCCGCCAAACATAAACGTTGGATGGGTACTGATCCTCCAGAGTTACAATTTTCTGTTCCGGCTCCAATCGAATGTTCTTCGCCGCCGTGGCTATGCCATAACTTGCCGACGGCACGATAGCAATGTCGTTGGCATCAGCATTGATCAGCCTTGCGAAGCGCCGGCGGATCTGGTCAAGCGGCTTAAAAAAGTCTGGCGCGGTGATGGTCCAGGGGTGAGACTCCTTCTGCAACCCGCCACAGGCAGCCTGACGCGCTTCTTTGAGTAACGGCGATATGTAGGCGCAATTCAGGTAATGCACGTCTTTGGGCAGGTCAAAACTTGCGCGCTGGCAGGGGATAGGTGAGTTAATCATCGTGTTCGATCTGGCATGGAATTTACCGCATGGTTTTGTTTACATTTTCCGTTTGATTTTACCGACAAACTGATAAACAGACTTGCTAAACTATGACAAATTTCGATTAGGATAACGCTATTGCGATGAATAGACTCAGGCGGTTGATAGAGGACACATGACACCTGATACAGAGAGATCCAGCTCGGTATTTGACTTCAATGACAAACTGCGTCAACAGGTCAAAAGCAGAATAAGCCGGCTGGAGCGCAGCACGTTGCCGACTGACAATCTGCGGCATGCGGCGGTCGCGGTCGTGCTGCTTGCGGAGGAGCGCAATAATCAAGCCTGTTTTGTGTTAACCCGCCGCTCTGCTTCGTTACCGCACCATCGTGGGCAGTATGCCCTACCCGGAGGTCGTATCGAGTCGGACGAAGCTGTGCAGGATGCCGTGCTGCGAGAGGTAGAGGAGGAGATCGGGGTCCGTTTAGGCAAAGAAGCGGTACTGGGTTGGCTGGACGATTTTGTCACCCGTTCCGGCTTTTGCATCACACCGGTTGTGATCTGGGCAACACAATCCTGCACGATCAGACCCGACCCCGGTGAAGTAGAGGCTGTATTCAAGGTTCCATTATGGGATTTGAACCGACCCGAGGTCCCCCGGTTGGCACCGATGCAGGGCAGTGTACATCCGGTGCTGTCGGCGCCGCTGCAAACCCTGGGCCATGCGATCTATGCGCCAACAGCGGCGATTCTGTATCAATTCAAGGAAGTGGGATTACACGGGCGTTCAACGCGCGTCGCTCATTTTGAACAACCACAATTTGCGTGGTCGTGAACACAAGCGGCAATTCGAGTTTATGATTGAGCGGGGTGAACTCAATATCCGGGCTGCAGTTGGGGAAGACGTGCCGGTGATATTGAAGTTTGTAAGGGATCTTGCGCGCTACGAAAGAGCGGAAAATGAAGTAGTCGCCACTGAAGCATCGCTGCATTCATCTTTGTTTGGGCAAACCCGTCACGCCCATGCCGTCATCGCTGATGTACGACATAAACCGGTAGGTTTTGCCCTCTACTTTTTCAGTTTTTCCACCTGGCTGGGAAAACCGGGTCTGTATCTAGAAGACCTATACGTAGATCCGCAGCATCGTAACCTGGGTGTAGGCAAATTAGTGCTGAAAACACTCGCGCAAATCGCGCTTGAACACGGATGCGGGCGCTTCGAGTGGAGCGTCTTGGACTGGAATGAACCCTCAATTAAGTTCTATGAGAAGCTGGGGGCTGAGGCGCAGTCAGAGTGGGTGAAGTATCGCTTGAGCGGTTCCTGCTTGACCATGTTAGCTGAATCATAGCGTGTCTGCATGCCTACCGCGCAGGCAGCAGTAAGCGGTGCGCTGGCGGCACTTCCGGTGCCGGCTAAGGTAATACCCTGTGACCCGAAACGGGCGGATACTGCTGAATTTTGTGCCTACTACGGTTACGCGCTTGAAGATTCTGCTAACACGATTCTGCTGTCGGCGAAGACCGGTGAAAAAAAGACGATTGCCTGCGTGCTGTTGGCAGACTCACGTCTGGATGTGAATCACGTCGTGCGCAAACGACTAAAATCACGTCGTGTGTCATTTACCAGCGCTGAAAAAACACGTGAACTTACTGGCATGGAAATCGGTGGCGTAACTCCTATCGGGCTGCCGCAGTCTATCGCGATCTGGGTAGATGACCGGGTAATGCGGCGTGAATCGATAATACTAGGTGGCGGCAGCCGGGAGAATAAAATTGTTACGATGCCGCGCATCTTTGATCACCTGCCCAATGCTGAAATTGTTGTTGGGCTGGCCCAAGTTGTTGCGGCGGAGAAATAAATGTGAACGCGCGAAGAAACGTGGTTGTGTTAGGCGCCAAAGGTGTGGCCGATCTGCCTGGGAGTGAACAGATTGAGAACGAGGTGAACTTAAGATTCGCCAACAGTATAGAGCAGCTGCGCCAGAAACTGCCCGGCAGCGAAATACTGCTGGGCTGGGATTTTCGGGCGGATGAACTCTCCGCAGCTTGGGATTACGCTACAGACCTGGCTTGGATTCACTGGTGCGGCGCGGGTGTGGATGCCGTGCTGTTTCCAGGGTTAAAACAGAGTAAGGTGATATTGACTAACGCGCGCGGCGTATTCGATCGGGCTATGGCCGAGTATGTCCTGGGTCTGGTGATTGCACTGGCCAAGGGTTTTCCACAGACGTTTTCCGCACAATCGAGCAGAACCTGGTTTTATCGCCTGAGCGAGATGATCGAGGATCGATCAGCGTTGATCGTGGGTACGGGAAGTATAGGCAGAGCGATTGCTCGTCTGTTGCGCAACGTGAGCATGCGCGTCAGCGGTGTCGGACGAAGCAGGCGTCCTGCAGACGCAGATTTCGACAGTATTTTCGCTATCGATGAGTTAGATCAGGTGCTTGGCGATTTTGATTTTGTAATCAGTGTTGTTCCCTTGACCGACAAAACGCAGGGTTTGTTTTCCCAGCGGCAGTTTTCGTTAATGCGATCGTCTGCGCGATTTATCAACGTGGGTAGAGGGGCCTCGGTGCATGAGCCGGCGCTGGTTGATGCGCTGCGACAGGGTGACATCGCGGGTGCCGCGCTGGACGTGTTTATTTGTGAACCATTACCAGATGACAGTCCGTTGTGGACGACAGATAATCTTATTGTTTCGCCGCACATATCGGGCGACTATATTGGTCATAAAGAAAAACTGGTGGAGCAGTTTATTGATAATCTTCGACGCTACTTGAACGGTGAATCACTGTGCAACGAGGTCGACAAGAGCGTCGGGTTTGTTAGATCGTGATCTCCTCACAGCTTCGCTTTGTTCCGCCGTGAACCAACGTGATAATAGTCATTGCTGTCGGCTCGCATCTTTGTCGAGCCATATCCGTATTGCTTCATCTACGTTCAACTTGTGCCGCTGGATAGAAGTGCACAGTTGGTCAAGCATTTCGTTGTCCTGGTTAAACAACCGTTCCTCCAGCGCCCGAGCAATGCCCCGTGCCAGGCGTCTTCTAATCTTTGCATGATCTTCGTATTGTCCCGTGTTGCCAGCCGATTGGGATCGTTTGAGGATCTCATCAGCAAGTTTTTCTATGCCCTTGTCTTCGGTGGCGATAGTCGGCACAACGGGTACTTGCCGGGTTGGGTTGCGGCGCAGGTGTTGCGCCATTTTTAACTGAGGCAACGTGCCGTTGGTGTCGCTTAGGTCTGTCTTGTTGACTACCAGGATATCGGCAATTTCAAGGATGCCGGATTTTATGGCTTGAACCTCATCCCCGGTATTGGGCGCGCAGACCACCACACAGATATCGACTAAATCCATGACGTCTACTTCTGCTTGTCCCGTGCCGACCGTTTCCAGCAAAATCATGTCAAAATTGCTCACCTTTAATACGTCGATTACGCGCGCGATACCAAGCGATAGACCGCCGACACTCCCGCGGGCGGATAAAGACCTGATGTATACCTTGTCATCGCTTTGATGGCGACTCATACGGCAGCGGTCACCCAACACGGCGCCGCCGCTGAACGGACTGCTGGGATCGATCGCAATTACCGCAACCGACAGTCCGCGTCGTCGAAATTCCGCAATCAATCCATCTAGCAGCGTTGACTTGCCCGAGCCTGGAGGCCCGGTGAGTCCAGTAACGCACGATTCGCAGATAAATGGTTTTATCAATTGCAGCAGCTGAGATGCCTGTTCACCGCCGTTTTCTGCAATACTGATGGTGCGGCCCAAAGTACCGCGGTCGCACGCGCGGAGGGCAGTAACAATCCTATGCTGCATGGCTCAATCGGGTGCCGCCGGCAGTGGGATAGTATTTTTCATATTGTCGATTGATTGTCCCTGCTATTTGCTTCATCTTTTGCCGCAATTTCTGGCTCCCACCATCACAGTTTTTGTCCGCAGCTGAGGTAATGCTCGGGCTGCTCAAGCTCAAGGTGCCCCGCGTCTAGGGTATGACCAACGGCATCCCCTCGCCGAACTCCTGACGTAAGCAGTGGACAATCTCGCCGTGGGTTGCACCGGCCAGTGCTGCATCAACGACTTTGGCATAAACATTCTCATTATTGCTGTTTGCTGCTTTTGCAAGGTCATCAAGCGCTTTTCTTGCTGACCGCTGATTCCTATTTTTTTTGTACCGGTCTACCTGTTCAATATGGGCTTTTATCCTGGCTGGATCTGGTCGCTGCAGGACTGGCATGTGCTCCTGACTATCACCAGCGGTATAGGCATTGACTCCGACCACTTTTTGCCCGCCGCTATCGATTTTACGTTGGAAAGCGAGCGCAGATTCTCCAATCATGGTCTGGACCAAGCCGTCCTGTATCGCGCGGAACATCCCACCGTTCACTTCCACCTTGTGCATTATTGATCTTATCTTCTCTTCCATTTGATCGGTCAGGGCTTCGACGTAGTACGATCCCCCGAGCGGGTCGATTACGTCGGTTAGGTGAGCCTCTTCGCGCAGAATATTCTGCGTATTGATGGCGATGCGAGCAGCTTCCTCGGTGGGTACGCTAAGGGCCTCGTCATAGGCATCGGTGTGCAGGGACTGTAACCCGCCCAGAATCCCCGCAAACGCCTGGATGGCAACGCGGGAAATGTTATTCAGCGGTTGTTGTCGGGTCAGGTCCACGCCGGAAGTTTGTGCGTGAAATTTAAAGCGCGAGGATTTAGCGTCTTTCACCTTGAACTGTTCGCGTACAATAGAATTCCAAATGCGGCGCCCGGCTCGAAATTTAGCAATTTCTTCAAACACGCTTATTGATATGTCAAAGAAAAAAGTGAAGCGTGGGAAAAACTGTTCAGGATCGAGACCGTGTTCGATGCAATCACGAGCGTACTGAATTGCAGTTGACAGGGTGAAGGCCATCGCCTCGGCCGGCGTAGCGCCAGCCTGCTGCATGTGTTGACCCACTATTGACAACGGATTCCAATTTGGCACGTGCTCCAGAGTAAAGGCAATATGGTCCAGTAAGACGCGTCTAGCTCCGGGCAGTGCCAATCGGAAAAACATGTGGTTGGCCACATAGTGGGAAATATAGTCGCTTTGATTTGACGTCCCTGTAACTTTGCTCCACGGTACCCCTCGTCTGCCGGCCACCGCCAGCAGCAAAGCCAGCAAGGTGAACGGAGACGGGTCGTTTTGTGCGGTGGACAACTGCGCGATATCGACTCCGTCGAAGCAGGTATCCATGTCGTCCACCGTATTCAAGACTACGCCGCAGGTTCCGAGAAGCTCCGGGGGGACGTCGTCTGCGTCGTACCCGCGGTAAACTGAGTTACATGGAATGAGGCTTATCGCAGAAACGCCCGATTTAATCAGTTCCTGCACTCTATGGTTGTAATCCCTTGGTACACCGAAGCCGATCAGCTGTCTCTGGCTCCAGTTTCTACCGCGGTGCATGCTGGGATAAATCCCCCGTGTCATCGGATTCTGCCCCGGGTATCCCAATCTTGCGTCGTAGGTTGCGCCGTCCCAATCCTCTCGGTCATACAAGGGCTTGATCGGAATGCCTGAGCGATTGAATATAGGTTCAGCGGCCTGCGTCTGCTGGCTGTATTTCTCCTCCCACTGCCGTTTGGGGCCGGGCGATCCGGATTGTTCTAAGCGACGTTTGGGCATAAGCTTGATCTTACACTGCTACAAGATGTTTGGTGCTTGGGTGCGAGCTGCCCGAGCAAGCTCCGAGACCTTGAGGACTATGTCCTGCATTGAACTTCCCGGGTGGAATACATGGCTGACGCCTGCCGCCAGCAGCTCCTTTTCATCCTGCTCAGGCACAATGCCGCCAACGATGATGCTAACGTGCTGCAGTCCAGCCTGCCTCACAGCATTCATTAGTTTCGGCACCAGCAGATGGTCCGTAGCCAATGAGCTGATCCCGATTACATCAACATCCTCATCCTGAGCCAGGCGGACTACGGCAGCGATGTCCTGCCAGGGCGGCGTATAGATGACTTCCATGCCCGCGTCTCGCAGCGCCGCCGCGACCACGCGGCTGCCTCGATCATGTCCATCGAGCCCGATCTTGGTAATTAGAATTCTCCACGGGTGGGTGTGCAATGTTTATACCTTATGTTCGAGCGATAGTTTGCGGCAGTCTACGCGTGCATTAAGCGCACTGACGGGTTGTTGCGCGGTATGGCAATGTTCGGATTCTGCTATACCCGCACCAATTCTGCTTATATCGATTATCGGCATTTCTCCCATATTATGTAAAAAGTGCGCACGGCTCCTAGCAAGGTAACTTTATCTGAAGTATTGATCACACCAATATTTTACCTTAGTGTGGTTTGCGCGTGCGCGCATCGCAGGCGATGATGATAATCCAGCAGGGGTGATGGTTTAACTCATGAAACAAGACAAACTTATAAATCGTTTGCTGTCTGTCCTGCGGCATGATGTCTTACCTCAGACCAGTCTAGCGGTGCGGCAAGGCAACAAAGTGTTTGGGGCGGCGATCCTGGCAAAAGACAACCTCGATCTGCTGGCCATCGGAACGAACGAAGAAGTAAAGAATCCTCTACTGCACGGCGAAGTATCCTGTTTGAATCGTTTCTGGTCCTTACCTACTGCATCAAGACCGGCACCGGGGCGATGCTTGTTCCTGTCGACCCACGAACCATGTCCTCTTTGCCTTTCTGCCATTACCTGGAGTGGATTTGACAATTTTTACTATCTATTCAGCTATGAGGATTCCCGCGACAGATTCTCAATTCCGCACGATCTCAATATTCTCAAAGAAGTATTCAATTGTGAGCAGGGAGGGTATGCGCCAGTTAATGCTTACTGGCAGAGTCACGACATCATGCAAATGATCTGCCACGAGCCCGAAGCTGAACGCCAGCGTTACTCACAGCAGGTTGATGAGTTGCGATTTCGCTATGATGAACTGTCTGATCTTTATCAGATGACTAAGAGCCGTCAATCGATTCCGTTAGGGTGAATATCGCATGCCTTGGGGCGAGCTTTGCCGTAACATCGGCCATGCCGGATTGAGGGTATGACTAGGGGGTTAAAGGACATTTCCGGGGGCAACGGTTTTTCCCTCGCTGAACCGCCCATATCGAAAAGCACGCAAGTCGTGGGACACAGTTTCGTTCAATGCGAGTTGCGCTGCGACCTGTCCCGCCATGGGACCCAATCCGAAGCCGTGTCCGCTGAATCCTGTTGCCATTACCAGTCCACCCGGCTGTTCAATCCGATCGATAATGGGAAGCATGTCGGGTGTAGTATCGATATAGCCCGCCCAGGTACGGGTAAACTGAATATGCGACTGGTTGGGAAAGCTGGCTTTGAATTTGTTCAGCGCCTGATGAAGAACATTTTCCATCGGTGCTGGGTTCAGAGTCCGCTGCGAGGTAAAAGAATTTAACTCTCCCATAAGATCCTGCAGCAGACTATGACCCAGGCTGATCCGAATCGATCTCCGGTATTTCTTAAAGCAGCGCCAGAAGTCTCGCATGAATCGGAAGCTGTCCAGGTTTAGATCGTGTCTATATGCGCCGCTGTAGGCTACAGTGAAACCACCGTCACTGTCCTGTCTGAAGGCAAGCCCGGGCATCCAGACTGCACAGGGAGTCAAGTTACGACCCCCTGTGGTATAGCCTACCGAGGCGCGTAACCACAGCTGCGGAATGCGTAATCCTACAGTGCGGGCCAGTCGACTTGACCATGCCCCAGCCGCGCAAATCACCGCGTCACATCTTATTTCCTCCTCCTCCGTTACCGCGGATGAAATCTTTCCAGCCGAAGTTTCAAGGCTCAAAACAGCGCATCTTGAGTTTATGTCTGCGCCGAGTCTCCCCGCGGACGTGGCGAACGCATGGGTTACGCGTAATGGATCGGCCTGACCGTCGTTTTCTGTATACAGCGCAGCCTGCACAGGGGTTGCCAGGCCGGGCAGAAGCTGCCTGGTTTCTTCCGCATCGAGCAGGCGCGTGTGCAAGCCATGCTCCAGGGCGATCTTTTTCCAGTCTCGATAAGGTTGCAGCTGAGATTCATCCGTTACCAGGCGAAGATTGCCACCCTGTCGCCAGCCAAGGTCAGACTCCAGCTCCTGTTCCAGACCCTGCCAGATTCTGTTTGATGCAATCATTAAGGGCAGTTCCGCTGGGTCTCGACCCTGCTGTCGCACGAAGCCCCAGTTACGGCTCGACTGCTCTCCAGAAATCGTGCCCTTTTCGTACAGATTTACTGCAACTCCTCGCTTTGCCAAGTAGTAAGCGGCGGAGCAGCCGACGATACCCCCGCCGATGACAACGACATCAGTGCGTTTACTCATCCGTATTTAATCGGTGGTTGTCAGGTATAAATGGGGAACCTTTCACACAGCTGCGTAACTGTTTCCCGCGCAGAGCTGATATGTTTGTCTATGCGCGGACCACCAGCATTGTTGATCAAATCGGCAATCGTTTGTCCAATGAGTTCGAACTCGTTCTCACTGAACCCGCGGGTTGTGGCTGCACTGCTGCCTAATCGAAGCCCTGTCCATTCCGCTGGCCGGGGTGAGCCGAATGGCACTGGATTACTGTTTGACGTGATGTGGGCCAAACCCAACGTCTGTTGTGCCTGCTGGCCCGTTAACTTCTGGGGCGACAGATCGAGCAGAACCAGATGGGTGTCCGTGCCTCCGCTGATTACCCTGATGCCCCGGCGTTGCAGCGTGTGCGCAAGCTTTTTAGCGTTGGCTTTGACCCTGGCACCATATTCTTTGAACTCCGGTTGCAGCGCCTCGCCCAAACAAACGGCTTTGGCTGCGATTACCTGTGTATGCAAACTGCCCTGGATGCCGGGAAATATTGCTTTTTGCAGTTTGTTTGCCCACGTGAGATCCTTTGTCAGGATCAATCCGCCGCGCGGACCGCGCAGCGTTTTAGTAGTTGTGCAGGTAACAACATCGGCCCACGGTAGCGGCGATGGATGTACTCCAGCTGCGACCAGGCCGGCAAAATGGGCCATGTCCACTAGCAATATGGCGTTCACCTCGTCGGCTATGGCGCGCATCCTCGGGAAATCAAAAGTGCGTGGATAAGCCGAACCTCCGGCAATCAGCAGTTTGGGTTTTACTTTCAGTGCCTGTCGCTCGACTGAATCGTAATCGATCAATCCGGTCTCATCTACCACTGTGTAGTGATATGTTTCGAACCATCGCCCAGAAAGGTTAGAGTTGGCGCCATGACTCAAGTGGCCGCCGGCGGCAAGATCAAGGCTTAATATTCGATCACCGGGACCGATCGTAGCGAAAAACACGGCCTGATTGGCCTGGGTTCCGGAATGAGGCTGTGCGTTAGCGTATGCGCAGTTAAACAAGGACTTGGCTCGATCGATAGCTGCATTCTCTACAATATCGGCATAGTCTGCGCCGCCGTGGAAGCGATGCCCCGGGTAGCCTTCAAGCGTCTTGTTGCTTATTTCATGACCGAGCGCATCCAGTACCGCCCGGCTCACCAGGTTCTCAGAAGCTATGAGTTCAATGTGAGATTGCTGCCTCCGCTTTTCCCCATCTAGCGCGTCTGCAATCAGGGCATCACGGCTACTGAGCGGATCAAGAAAAAAGGAAGGGGCTTTCGTGGCGGCGGTGTCCATCGGTTTTATTCCGCTTTACCCATCAGGTGAAATATTTTCTTTAGATAACGCCGGGTCTGGCCCGGCAAATAACCAGAGATCTGAACGAATTCATTCGCATCGTGACCTTTTTCCCGTGCCAGGTTATAGGCGTGTTTCACCGCACTAAACCCGGCGTTGTAGCTGGCGAGGGTAAAAGCAAGTCGTTCCGCCCGGGGCACAAGCTGGGACCAGCGGTTATACAGGTATCGATCGTAGGCTATGCCAGCCGCTATGTTCCATCTTGGTTCGGTAATCTCAGGTAGCAGTAGAGGTTTTGCAAAAACCTCATCAAATGTGGCTGGCAGGATCTGCATGATCCCCATCGCCCCCTTGCTGCTGCGGGCATTCTTGGTCAAGCCGGACTCCACAATGCCCTGGGCTTTAAACCATCGCCAATCGAAAAGAACACCGAAGTAGTGTTTGGCCTGCTTTTTATAGTGATGGTCGTAGCGTTTGCTCCAAGGCATCTCATCTACCGGCACTTGCGGTTTGATCCAAACGGCGAGTGCAATCAGTCCCAGCGCAGCAGCGAGGCCGATTTTAATCGAACGGCGCTTCAATTCAGGCTCATTCCTATCACTAGTCCGACGGCAATGCCCACTCCTATGAACATGCCCATCACCATCGAGCCGACAGCGCGGTTTCCCCGCTCCAGCTCTCGCCCTATGTTAAACGGTGTCAATCTACTGAAGAGCAGGAAACCAACCCACATGAACGCAAGCGTCATTACCCCGCCGAGCAGGGCATAGACTAGATTGACGATTACCGGACCCAATAGAATCTGCTGTTAGCGATAGCTCAATAGCGCGTGCATGAGGCAGCTATGGTATAGAAAACCGTACGCCATGACTATGTAAAGACCGTCGCCTCAGGTTTATGCAGCATAGTCAGCGCGGCCAGATAACAGTCATCTTGGCTTCGAATAAAAAGATGGCCTGCGGGGTCTGTGCCGAGGCACAAGGGCGGTGGTCAAGCATATTCGGATTCGACTCACCTAGGGCTTTGCTCAGCGTTTTGACAGATAATTTGGTGGCGTAGAGATTCGGGCCCCGTCCAAGCGGAGCCAGCACCATTCGAGGTTGTTATGCGGTATCGCGACGTTATTGAATTTTGGTTTAATGAACTCGATCCTGAGCAGTGGTGGAAGAAGGATGAACAACTGGATCGAGTAATCAAAGAGCGTTTTTTGCAGATTCACGGCAAAGCCACGGCATGTGAACTATTTGACTGGCGCCGCGAGCCATCGGGCCGGCTGGCGGAGATTATCATTCTCGATCAATTTTCGAGAAACATCTACCGCGGCACGCCGTCTGCCTTTGCCAGCGACGCTATGGCGCTTTGCCTGTCGCAGGAGGCCATTGGTGCCGGGGACGACTTGCAGTTGTCGAATAGTGAACGGTGTTTCTGCTATATGCCGTTTATGCACAGCGAATCGAGGAAAATTCACCGCATCGCTGTCAAGCTGTTCGCCAATCTCGGATTGGAGTCCAATTTGCAGTATGAACTCAAGCACAAAGAGGTAATAGACCGTTTCGGTCGTTATCCCCATCGTAATGCTATTCTGGGCCGATCTTGCACCCCGGAGGAAGCGGAATATTTGAAAAAGCCTGGGTCCGGGTTTTGATCAATGCCATGTCGGTAAGGTCTATTAGACCACCGAACGTTGTGGCACGCGATATCCGGCTGCACCGGAGGCGTCGCTAGATTTATGCGGGCTGCATCAACACATGCGGTAAAATAGAGTCTACCTACCCAAACTCATAACCCTTTGCACTAAGGAGGAATTATGGCGGCATATATCGTTGTGCAAGTAGATGTGAAAGATCCTGAGGGCTATGCGAGCTACCGAAATATGGTGCCAGCGACGCTCGAGCAGTATGGTGGAAGTTTTCTGGTACGCGGCGGTAGGGTGAAAAATCTGGAGGGGGATTGGGAGCCTTCGCGATTCGTCATTATAGAGTTTGACACCCTGCAGCAGGCGAAGGCCTGGTGGTCTTCTGATCAATACGCGCCTGCAAAAAAACTGCGTCAACAGACTGCGCACACCGAGATGATCTTAGTAGAGGGTGTTTGATCCTTACATCTGCTGTGAATGATGAATACGCATAAACTTACCGTTGCCATTTCGTCTCGCGCGCTGTTCGATCTGGAGGAAAGTCATCACGTGTTTGAAACGGAGGGGGTTGACGCGTACTGTCGCTATCAGATCCAGCGGGAAACCGAGCATCTGGCGCCGGGAGTGGCATTCAGTCTGGTGCAAAAACTGTTAAGGCTGAATGAATATACTGACGTAGAAGAGCAGGTCGAGGTAGTTCTGATTTCCCGTAACAACGCAGATACCGGCCTACGCGTATTCAATTCTATTCAGCATTATAAGTTGAGTATCAGTCGCGCAGCATTTACCGGCGGACAGAGCCCATATCGATACGTTAAGCCTTTTAACGCACACCTGTTTCTATCAGCAGACCCGCAGGACGTTGCCAACGCTTTGTCTGCGGGATTTGCCGCAGCCACCATTCTGCCCTCTAAATCCGCCAGATCTGCAGACACCGCACAGCAGCTGCGCATCGCCTTCGACGGAGATGCCGTGCTGTTCTCCGACGAAGCAGAAAGGGTATTTCAAGCTAAAGGGCTGGACGCGTTTACCGCAGCGGAGGTTGCAGCCGCTAACGATCCGCTGCCCGGCGGACCATTCAAGGATTTTCTCGCCGCTTTACATAGGCTGCAGGCAAAATACTCGCAGAATGACTCACCGATTCGAACCGCGCTCTTTACCGCCCGCTCCGCACCGGCTCATGAGCGTGTTGTCCGCACCTTGCGCGCCTGGAACATACGCATAGATGAAGCTGTATTCCTAGGAGGATTGGACAAGGGTGAATTTCTTCGCACTTTCGGTGCCGATATATTTTTTGATGATCAGCGGGGACACTGTGATTCTACTCGTGAACACGTCCCGACAGGGCACGTACCACATGGCATAGCTAACGACTGACCTGCATTTTCCCCAGAATAATCTATACTTAGAAGCGTCAACCGTGGGGGTCGAGACGTGAAAATAGACGCAATTCAACGGCAGACGATGAATCTGCTGTGTGATCACGCGCCTGTAGCATTGCTGGTGAATCTGCTGGTACCCGTCTTGGTATGCGTTCCGCTCGCCCACGAAGTTCCAGTCTCCGTTCTACTTACATGGTGCGCTGCCGTTGCCGTAGTCGCCCTGGTTCGCTTCATTCTGCTGTGGAGTTATCAAGACTTCGGTTTTGACGCGGGCAAGGCCAAGGGTCTGAATTGGAGAAAACTATACTTCGCTTGCACCCTGCTGCAGGGCGCGGTATGGGGATTGGGGGCGGTGGTTCTGCTTAACTACAGCACTGGCTTTAACCAGATGCTGGTTTTGCTGCTCGTCGCTGGGATAAGTGTCGGTGCTATCCCTCTTTTAGGCGTTCTCATATCTGCTTACACCTGTTTTTTACTGTCCACCACCACACCAGTAATTATTTGGTTGTTGCTTACCATGCAGGCCCGGTACTGGGTACTGGCTGGGATTGGTGGCTTATTTACTTGGGTGTGCTTTGCAGGCGCCAAACGTTTCAACGATATTCTTAACCGTACGGTGGCGTCAGCAGGCGATCACGCGGAGCTGGTAGATGAACTCAACTCTACTAACGAAGAGCTCGAGGATAATGTAAAGCATCAGCAACAGATCCAGCAGGATCTTAAAGCTAAAGCTAAGCTGGAGCAGGTAATTACCACCCTGTCGGCGGGATTCGTGCGACTGACCGTAGACCAGATTGAAAACGGTGTGGATCGTGCCCTGGATAAGTTGGGGAGTTTTGCTCAGGCCGACAGAACTTACATTTATCTGTTTGGTGAAGGTGAAAATACCGCTACTATAACTTATCAGTGGCACACAGAGTCAGCAGGGTGCCGTTCAGCAGAAGGTTTCGAGCAGTTCGAATACATCATATCCAATATAAAGAAAGGACGCGGAGTTAGTATCGAATCCGCCTCTCAGTTTCCTGCACAGGCTGCTGCTGAGCGTGAAATGTTTACCGCTGAGGGGTTGAAGTCCTGGTATTGTGTACCGCTAATCATGGACGGTGAGACACGCGGGTTTTTAGGTCTCGACGCTATAGAGAACGATATACAGCTCAGTCAGGATGTGATCGGCTTGCTGCGTGTTGCAGGCACAACTCTGATTAACGCATTAGAAAGAAAGCGTGCCGAAGGAGTTATGCAGCACCAGGCTTACCATGATCCACTCACTTCCTTACCGAATCGTCGTCTGTTTATGGAGCATATTGAGCGAACTTACGAAAACTGTCGGCGAACTAGAGGCAAGGCGGCTCTTTTGTTTCTGGATATAGATTACTTTAAAACAGTCAACGATACCCTTGGCCATGCCATTGGAGATTCGCTGTTGAAGGAGATTGCCAATCGACTGAAGGAAGGGCTGCGGGGAGAGGATATAGCCAGCAGAATGGGAGGGGATGAGTTTGTGGTGCTGCTGTCCGACGTAACGCGTGACTCTGCTGATCCGGTAAAGTCAACGCTATCTCTGGCACAGCGAGTACAGAGCATCTTGTGCGCACCGTACACGGTCGACGGCCGGGAATTAAAAATAACCGTCAGCATGGGTGTGGCATTGTTTCCATCTGCTGATAAAAACGCTGCCAGCATTATTTCCAAAGCTGACTCTGCAATGTATCGAGTTAAAAAAGCTGGACGAAACGCCATTCAATTTTTTGAGCAGGATACTCAGCGCAAAGCGAAGGTGCAGCTGCAGTCACAGGAAGATTTGCGGGAGGCTATTGATCATGGTGAATTTGTTTTTTATGCGCAGTCGCAGGTGAATATGCATGGAGATATCGTGACCGATGAGCTCCTTCTGCGTTGGAATTCACCACGGGGTGTAGTTCTACCCGAAAACTTTCTACCCCTGGCAGAAGACACCGGGCTGATTACGGATATTGATGAGTGGGTCATAAACAATGCCTGCGAGCTAATCCGGCAGCAGAAAAGTATCGATCTGGAGCAGAATATTAGCTATGCCATAAACGTAAGTACCGCGCAGTTTAAGAAAAAGGGATTTGAAGCGATGGTTGCTAAGGCGTTGGAATCGGCTGGACTGAATGGGGGTTTTCTCGAGTTTGAAATCAACGAGGATTTATTCAAGGAAGACCAGGAAGAAATGACTAAAAAGATGCGTCGCCTGAAGAATATCGGCGTGCGCATCGCGGTTGACGATTTTGGTATGGGTTACTCCTCGCTGTCTTCGCTCAAGCAGTTACCGGTAGATAAGATAAAAATTGATCGCTCGTTTGTGCAAGGTATAGAAGAAGAAGGTGACAATACTGCAATCGTGGAAGCGATGGTCTCGATTGCGCAACACTTTGAGTTGGAAGTGGTGGCGGAAGGGATCGAGAACGAAATGCAGTTGGAATTTCTGCGCAGTCACGGGGTAGGACTGTTTCAGGGTCACTATTTTGGAGAGGCGCGGCCTATATTGTTTCACGAAGGCAGGCAGCATCCGCGCATTGCTACCGGCTGAACACGCTGCGCGAGGATAAACTTAAAGGTTTGCTCGCTACTTTGCGCCCGCGCTCAACTGCCCTACGGCCAATATTTGATCACGAAAGATTGACTATCTCCCGTATAATTCCCTTTGGTTTGCCTGGAATAGCGTTTGCTTATGAGAATGACCCTGACGCGGGTGCTCTTTTTTCTGACGTTCATACTCATGCTTGGACTGCTCCTGCAGCAATGCTGGCAGTCTAAAACACCAAGCGAAAAGTGGCTGTATTTTTTTGGTGAGTCGGCCAGAGACTATGCCGGTACCGTCCTCGGCCAGGGGCGCGGCACGGATGTGCCTGTGCCAGAAGAACTCAGCCACACCAGTATTGAAATTTTTGACAGCTTTGTGACTTTCAAGCCAAATACGCCTGGACTGGTACTGGCTTTTTCCCCCGGCGTACCACCGCCCGCAGAGTCAGGCTCCTGGTTTGCTATTGGCGACGGTTGGTACGTGCGCAATGGATCGGAGGCCGCACAATAAAAGTCGCTGCAAGCGTGATGGTATCAATGCCCTGCTAACACTCCAACAATTTTCTGGACCTGCTCAGCTATGAACTACATTATTGCGCCTTCCATACTTTCTGCGGATTTCGCCCGGCTAGGGCAAGAGGTAACCGATGTGCTGGAAGCGGGGGCAGATATGGTGCATTTTGACGTGATGGACAATCATTACGTGCCGAACCTTACCTTCGGGCCGCTAGTATGCGCAGCGCTCCGCAGCTACGGCATAACCGCCCCTATAGACGTACATCTGATGGTTAAGCCAGTGGACAGCTTGATCGTGGCTTTTGCTCAAGCCGGTGCGTCCTATATTACATTCCATCCTGAGGCGAGTGAGCACGTCGATCGATCGCTCCAGCTGATCAAGGATAAGGGGTGCAAATGCGGGTTAGTGCTTAATCCAGGGACTTCACTTGAATATTTAAACTGGACCATGCAGAAAGTAGATATGGTGCTGTTGATGTCGGTTAATCCTGGGTTCGGCGGGCAAGCATTTATCCCCCGGGTGCTGGATAAATTAAAACAGGCAAAAAAACTAATTCAAGCTGCCGGACGTGACATCAGATTAGAAATCGATGGCGGTGTGAAGGTTGACAACATTAGGCAAATTGCCAACTCAGGTGCGGACACTTTCGTCGCAGGCTCCGCGATATTCGGTACAACAGACTACAAAAAAACCATTGATACCATGCGCGCGGAATTGGCCAAAGCTTCTGCCGAAACCTCGCTTTAGCCAGTGTCGGCTGTAGCTCGTTTCGAAGGGCGTGCTATCGTTTTTGATCTGGATGGTACCCTGGTGCACTCTGGTCCCGATCTGGCTCTGGCTACCAACAAAATGCTGAAACAGCTCGGCATGGCGCCTTATCCTGAGCAAAAGATATTTTCCTGGCTGGGCACCGGCGCAAAAGCTCTGGTCAAACATGCCATTGATGGAGGCAAGAACGGATCAGCGGAAACGGCGCTGGTGCGGCGTGGATATGAGCTGTTTTGCCAGTTTTATCTTGATGGTTTGTGTGTTCACAGCGCGCTCTATCCCGATGTCGAAATGGTGCTGGGTGAACTTCGCCAATCCGGTTTCAGGCTTGGATGCGTCACCAATAAGCCGCAAAGCTTTACCGAGCCGCTGCTGACGGCGTTGGGCCTCGATCATTATTTTGAGCTGGTCGTATCGGGAGACAGCTTACCGAAAAAGAAACCGGATCCCATGCCGCTGGTTTATATGTGCCGGCAGTTTGACGCCATGCACGACGCTGTTATCATGGTTGGAGATTCACCCTCCGATATTCGCGCAGCTCGGGCAGCGAAAATGCCGGTAATCTGCGTCAGTTACGGATACAACCAGGGCATAGACTTGACGAAGGCTGGTCCTGACGCAATCATAGACTCGTTTAAAGAGTTAACTGAATTAGTTAAGTACAAATGCTGATCATCACTGGGAAGGCCGCGTTCACATCGCCTTGGCGACGCAATGACTGAGTTTTCGTTTGCAACCGAACACTGTCTTTGCCTGGTGATGAAAAATGTCTATTCAAAAACAAGATCTTTCCGACTACGCGACCCAAGGCTATAATCGGGTCCCCCTGCTGCGCGAGGTTCTGGCCGACCTCGATACACCGGTCAGTACATACTTAAAACTTGGCGCGGGCCCCTATTCTTATTTATTTGAATCGGTGGAAGGTGGGGAGAAATGGGGGCGCTACTCCATCATCGGCTTACCCTGTCAAACCATATTCTCAGTCACCGGCAGGGAGGTCAGAGTGCGCAGCGGTGGACATCTGGTTGAGCAGCGTGAGGTAGACGACCCGCTGCATGAGGTGCGTGAATTTTTTAACCGTTACCGATCTCCGCAGGTTGCGGGATTACCCAGGTTCACCGGCGGGGTAGTCGGTTACTTCGGCTATGACACCGTGCGTTACATTGAACCCCGTCTGGATCAAGAGGACAAACATGATCCTCTGCACACGCCAGATATATTGCTCATGGTGTCAGAGGAAGTCGTTGTGTTTGATAATCTTTCGGGGCGACTGCATATCATCACGCACGTTGACCCGCAGCAGGCTGATGCCTGGGAAACGGGTAGTAACCGTCTGCAAGAACTGGTGCAGCAGCTGAGACAAACACCGATACCTTCAGATCCCGCGGTTGACTCCGGCACGGATGTCAGCGAGGCCGACTTTACTTCGAGTTTTGCACGGGAAGATTTTGAGTCCGCGGTGGAGCGCTGCCGACAGTATATCTACGACGGAGACATCATGCAGGTGGTTCTGTCGCAGCGGTTAACGATCCCATACGGCGCACAGGCCTCAAAACTGTACCGCGCGTTACGCACAGTAAATCCCTCGCCTTACATGTACTTTCTAGATCTGGACGAATTCCAGATAGTTGGATCTTCTCCAGAGATTTTGGTGCGTCTGGAAGATCAGGTTGTCACCGTGCGGCCCATAGCGGGAACCCGGCGCCGGGGCCGGGATTGGGAGGACGATCTGCGCCTGGAGAGGGAGCTGATGTCAGATCCCAAAGAATTGGCAGAGCACTTGATGCTGGTTGATCTGGGGCGAAACGACGTCGGGCGCGTTGCGCAAATCGGCAGCGTGATGCTGACGGAGAAGATGATTGTAGAGCGGTACTCGCACGTAATGCACATCGTGTCCAATGTTGAGGCGAAGCTTGAGCAGGGCCTGGACGCGATAGACGTGCTGCGTGCGACCTTTCCGGCGGGTACGGTGTCCGGCGCGCCTAAGGTCAGGGCAATGGAAATTATCGACGAACTTGAGCCCGATAAACGCGGCGTCTACGCCGGCGCGGTAGGGTATCTGGGATGGAACGGTAATATGGATACGGCTATTGCTATTCGTACAGCCGTCATAAAGCAGGGCACCCTGCATATACAGGCCGGAGCCGGTATCGTCGCCGACTCCATTCCAGCCCATGAATGGATGGAAACCATGAACAAGGGCCGCGCAATCTTTCGCGCAGTCGCCATGGCCAGCGCCGGATTAGATAAGGGGCTGGAGGTGATCCGTTAAGCCATGCGTGCACTTTGCCAAAGGATCGTCGCCAGTCCGTGGTTCGATCGCTTCATCATTGCGCTAATTGTCCTGAATGCAGTGGTGCTGGGCATGGAAACGTCGACTTATCTGGTCGGTCGGTATGGCGAGGCCATGCTGCTGATCAACCACTTGGTGCTTGTCGTATTCGTGCTGGAAGCGGTAATTAAAATCACAGCGGTTACGCCCAGATTGAGTCTGTATTTCGGCGACGGCTGGAATCTTTTCGACTTCACCATCGTAGTGCTTTCACTGCTGCCAGCTACCGGGGAATATGCCATGATAGCCCGGTTGGCTAGGCTGCTGCGGGTGATGCGGTTGATTTCCGCACTTCCCGAGCTGCGACTTATTGTTGCAACGCTGGTTCGTTCGGTCCCAGGATTTGCCAACGTGATACTACTGTTATCAATTGTTTTCTATATGTACGGCGTCGCTGGATATCATCTTTTCCATGAGCATGATCCCGTACACTGGCGCGATCTAGGCACTTCTTTGCTAACGCTGTTCCGCGTGCTCACCCTGGAAGATTGGACGGACGTAATGTATACGGCAATGAGGCTCAATCCTTATATGTGGATATTCTTCGTCAGCTTCGTTGTTGTCGCGACCTTTGTTGTGATCAATCTATTTATTGCGGTAGTGATCAATAATCTGGAAGCGGCCAAGCAGGAACGAGCGAGTCGAGACGGCGATGCCAATATCCCCAGCGTTCAGCGAGAACTCAGCGCCGCCCAGGAATCACTGCGCAAACTGGCCGATGAGATACAAAGACTCGAACAGCATCAACGTATCCGTGATGGTTGACGCTATTTCGCTGGGGTCGGCTCAGGGCAGATTTGCCGCAGCCGTGTGAGAGTCTGCCGCCGTTGCAGTACTTCTAAAACACCAAGGTTGCGTGAATTGCAGTGCGCCTCGAAAGGCATTTTCAGTGGCGCCCAGTGATATTTCACGGGTTTCCCGGGGGCGACATCACCCACTAGTATTTGGGCTATAGGCTTGTCCACTATCAGGTCCGCGTGGCCTAATCCCTGGCCGGATACGTAAGTGTATAAACCGCCGTCATCGACCTCATCTTTAATGTGGATATGTCCCGCCATAAGTTTTTTCATGCCGCGATCCAGCAGCTGCCTCCGCAGCCAGCTGGCTTCACCCAATCCGTTTACTTTGTACAGCGGTCGATGAGTAAACGTGACGAAATCACGAATAGCGGCATCCGGCTCGTCTTGCGGGAACCGCTGCAGCAAACGGAGGCGCTCGCCCCGATGCGCTGGCCAGAAATCGGTTGCCGTGTCGAGATTCACGAACTGGATGCCACCGAGGCGGAAACTGCTGTTGCGCGGACCAATTAATCGCGTGAAGTGAGGGTACAGCGGCTGCCACCCATCGCGAAAATCGTGGTTACCGATTGCTGCGAATGTCGGAATGCTGGTCGCGTTGAGCGCCGCGGCTGCGCGCTCTAGGTCGCCCGGGTCATAGTAGAAGTCACCGAGATGCACAATGAAATCGGCGCCCAGCTCGAGCGATCGCTTTATGACCCAGTCAAGCTCTGATCCACCGCCGGTATCACCGATTATGGTGAAGCGGTAAGCGTCCGGTTTGGGAAAACTCCAACGTATATGCCATGATGTATCGGCCTTCGCTTCCCCCGCAACGGTTCGCAACAGGCCGGTACGCTGTTGTGAAAGGCCGGGCTGGGTAGGCTCCACGAGCATGGTCGCATCGGGATGCACATTCTCCAGCAGCAGGCGCACGCGCTGCCCGTTGCTCACCCGCAGATCGAATCTTGGCTCAGGTGCATACGCGCGAAATCGAATCGCACCGTCAGCAGCCACTCCCTGCAGTACCGCGCCCTGCGCTTGAATCCCGATCCCTTCCAGCTCCGCTGCCGTAGGTGCGGGCTCCGGGGTGAAGTGCAGGCGCGGATAGCGCACGCCTTTCACGTAGGCGTAACCCAGCGCGCCGCCGACCATGCCGAGGCCGGCAAGGGTGAGGAATCTCCGTCGATATGGTGCTTTCATGTGGCTTGAATTGGTGATGATGTACGCAGGCGAGGAAGGTTGCGGCACGGCATGCTTGCCAAGATGTTACACCAATACCGCCTGGCTTTTATAGTCAAGCAGTACGCTTAAGGGATCGAGCCCCGTCCCGTCGATTTCCGCAGCCGAGTATTGTATGGTCGTTACCTGCCCAGCGGTATATCTGCCCTGCTTTCCATGTCGAATAAAATCGCCGTCGTTTTGCCCAAGCTCAGCCGCTTTGACGATGATAATCCCACCTCTATTGACAGCGTGGTGCGTGAACTTGTGAACAATAGCGCAATGCGGGATCGCCACGTCGTGTTTCGGCCACCGACCAGGAATCCGATTACCGCAATAGATAGCCGGGAGTTTTCCCACGACAATCCGCTAGTGTGGAAGCACAGGCTAAAAAAGATGATCTCAGCGATTGCCCCCTGCTGCATCGAGGTGCATCAAAGCATTTATCTGGCAGACTATATGGCAAAGAATTTTATTCATCTTCCAGTCATACTGTTTCGTCACAACTTAATAGAGAAGCCGGCCAGCGCGTTAAGACGAAAGAAGAATGGCAGAAAGCTGAAGAACATAGCTTGCGTTGTGTTCGTCAGCGAGTTCTCCGCACGCCACTTCACATTATACTGGCCTGATTTCCCCGGCGCGGTGCACGTTGTCCCCAATGTAGCATCGATGGAAGCATGGTTTAGGCCTGTTGGCGCACGCCGGCAGAATAAGATCGTTTTCATGGGCAGGCCCATCGATGTTAAGGGCTTCAGCGAGTTTTGCGAGGGCGTCGTGCCGGTGCTGCGAGCCCACCAGGACTGGATGGTGCAGATCATGGTCTATGAGTGGGCACGCCATAAGGCCCACGCCCAGGCGATTATCGAAAAACTCAACCGAGCGGCAAAAAACGTGGAGGTTTTTATCGATCGTCCCATACAGGAAGTGCGCCGTTTGGTTAAGGCGGCGAAAATCGCTGTCATTCCATCGAAATGGGAGGAACCATTTGGCTTGGTTGCTTTGGAAACCCATCTGGCCGGTCTGGCGGTAATTTCCTCTGGGCGAGGCGGGTTGAGGGAAATCAGTGGAGAGTCGGCATACTACCTCAACGAGGTTACGCCTGAAGCCATTTCTGACGCAATGTCTGTTTTGATCAGCGACAAAGCCCTGAGGGAGCGGTTGCAACACGCCGGGCAAAAGAGGTGTATTGAACTATTCGATCCGGAGCGCGTGGTCAAGCGTTACGATGAGATAAGAACGAGAATGATAAAAGGCTGCTAAAGGGCTTTATAATATTGTTTTGATACACGAGTCTTAGCCAGACAGCAGTCCAATGCTTTTGATGATCGATAACTACGATTCTTTTACCTATAACCTTGTGCAATATCTTGGTGAGTTGGGTATGGAAGTATGTGTATACCGTAATGACCAGATTTCGCTCGGACAGATCGAATCCATGGACCTCAGCCATATCGTGCTGTCTCCAGGCCCGTGTACGCCGAATGAAGCGGGCATATCGGTAGATGTCGTCAAAACATTCGCTGGCAGTTTGCCTATACTCGGGGTTTGCCTGGGTCACCAGAGCGTGGGACAGGCTCTTGGCGGCAGTATCGTGCATGCTCCGGCATTGATGCACGGTAAAACCTCAATGATTCATCATTCAGGGGAGGGCGTTTTTAACGGTTTGCAGAATCCTTTCCAGGCAACGCGCTACCACTCTCTGGTCATTGATCCGGACTCTCTGCCAGAGTGCCTGAGCGTAACAGCCTGGACCAAGGACAGGGAAATTATGGGTATACAACATAATGAGCATCAACTTTATGGGGTTCAGTTTCATCCCGAATCTATCCTAACGCAGCATGGACATGACCTATTGAAAAATTTCTTGACTATATCCTCTGTCTGAAAACTTAAGCTTAAAGTATGAAGCAGAGGATGCGCTTTGCTTCGTACGTTTCTCTTTCAACCTTGTTACTTTAAACTTCGCACTTTGCGCTAGCAGCGAACGTAATGAATATTCAGGAAGCAATTAGAAAAGTAACTGAGCAACGTGATCTTACACGTCGTGAAATGCGGTCCGTTATGCGGCAAATCATGACCGGCGAAGCAACGCTGGCACAGATCGGTGGATTCCTGATCGGTTTAAGGATGAAAGGAGAATCGATTGATGAGATCACGGCTGCTGCCGAGGTAATGCGCTCTTTGGCCACACCAGTGGTTGTGGACCTGCCTTATCTGGTAGACATTGTCGGCACCGGTGGCGATGGGCAAAATACGTTCAATATTTCCACCGCCAGTGCACTGGTGGTTGCCGCGGCCGGTGGCAATGTAGCAAAGCACGGAAACCGATCTGTGTCGAGCAGCTCGGGCAGCGCTGATCTGCTTGAAGCCGCTGGTGTCAGAATCGATTTAGCCCCGGAACAGGTGGCGGATTGTGTGCGCCAGGTAGGGTTGGGGTTCATGTTCGCTCCGGCGCACCACAGCGCCATGAAACATGCCATTGGCCCGCGTAAGGAAATGGGAGTACGCACGATTTTCAACGTGCTGGGCCCGCTTACCAATCCTGCCGGTACGCCGAACCAGGTTGTCGGGGTGTTCAGTCAGGCTCTGGTCGAGCCGATGGCGAAGGTACTGGCGCGGTTGGGCAGTAGGCACGTAATGGTGGTGAGTTCGCAGGATGGACTGGATGAAATCAGCATCGCTGCTCCCACACTTGTCGCGGAAATGCAAAGTGGGCAGGTCAGCACTGCGACCATAACGCCGGAACAGTTTGGACTTAAGCGTGCTGAAATCGCGAATCTCGCAGTCGACAGCGTAGCGAGCAGCCTGAACAAAATCCGCAGCGCGCTGAATAACGTACCCGGACCGATCCGCGACGTGGTCGTGTTGAATGCCGGTGCGGCGATCTATGTCTGCGGTTTAGTCGACAGCCTGGAACAGGGCGCGCGGCGGGCGGCAGAAGTGATAGCGGAAGGCAAAGCGAAGAGCAAGCTGGAGCAATTGGTGGAATTTACCAATGCCCTGCCCTAGCGTCAGAATTTTATTGTTTGCACAGAGACGTGCAGGGTTCATAGCGGAATCATGACCAGTACTCCGGACATACTTGCTGAAATCATTCGTCACAAGGCGGTCGAGGTGGTAGATCGCGCCAAGCAGACCAGTTTGGGGGAATTGCAAGCCAGGGTGCATGACGCGCCTCCTGTAAGAGGCTTCACCCGCGCACTCAAGGACTCTATAGCTCGCGGTAAAGCTGGAATAATTGCCGAAATTAAAAAAGCCTCACCGAGCAAGGGAATGATTCGTGCGCACTTCAAACCAGCAGAAATCGCGCGCAGCTATGCCGACGCGGGGGTCACCTGTTTGTCAGTTTTAACTGACGCCCGTTTTTTTAAAGGCTCTGATCATGATCTGGTGCAGGCCAGAGCGGCATGTACACTACCCGCCTTGCGCAAAGATTTTATCATTGAGCCTTATCAAATTTGGGAATCTCGAAGTATTGGCGCAGACTGTATACTGCTGATTGTGGCCGCATTGACTGACGCACAGCTGGTTGATTTGTCCGAGGCAGCGTTGCAATTGGATTTGGATGTTCTGGTTGAAGTGCACAACAAGAAGGAATTAGACAGAGCGTTGGCATTAGGTTTGCCCATGATCGGAATCAATAACCGCAATTTGAAAAATTTTCACACTACTTTAGAAACCACCCTGGCACTGCTGCCTCTTGTCCCGGCCGACACGCTGGTCATCGCCGAGAGCGGCATCAGTTCCGCTGATGATGTTAATCGTCTTCGACAAAACGGGGTTAATGGATTTTTAGTCGGGGAGGCCTGTATGCAGGTGGATAATCCCGGACAGAAGGTGCGTGAACTTTTTTTTAACCAATCTACCTCAGTATATTAAATTGCGGGCACAACTATCATTTATCGAGGGGATGTCTTTTAGCGCGACGGCGGACAGCGGACATCGCGTCGTGCTGGACGGCCCGCCGGAACTGGGAGGTAGGAATCAGGGAATCCGGCCGATGGAGATGATATTGATCGGCCTGGGTGGGTGCAGCGCGTTCGATGTTTTACATATTTTGCGCAAAGCGCATCTGCAAATCAAAGACTGCCAAATAGAATTGAAAGCGGAGCGAGCCGCACAGGTACCCAAGGTGTTTACCAAGATTCATCTGCACTTTGTTGTGTCAGGCAGGAATATCCCGCGGGCAAAAGTGAGCAGAGCCATAGAACTGTCCGCTGAAAAATACTGCTCTGCTTCAATCATGCTTGGTAAAACTGCCGCTATCACTCATGACTTTGAGATCATTGAAACCTGACTGACTATGAGCAGCGAGTTTGGGCGATTACGCGATGATTACTATGGGGCGTGGTTTCGTTTTCACCCCGAAGCGGCGCTAGACGCAGGCATTCAGGGGTATGAGCATATGCTCCGTCCATATACTGACGAGGATCAGGGGGCGCTGCTAACGCTGAATGAAAAGCTGCTGGCTGCGCTAGAAGAGCTAGACGAGTCTGCCCTCGACCCTGACGAGCTGATTGATCTGCAGCTGATGCGCGGCTCTGCCTTTCTGCAGATGGAGGACATTCTGAATTTTGATTGGCGCAAGCGTGATCCGGAGGCTTTTCTGCCCATACATGCGCTTTATCAGCTTACTATCAAGCAGCCCAAAGATTTTGCTGACGCGCTGCGGCACCGACTGCGGTCTTTTCCAGTCTATTTGCGTAACTGCAAGCAATACATAGGCCAGGAACCGGAGCAGGTTCCATCGGGCTGGTTGGACTCGTCAATGACGGCGATCGAGTCTGGCGTGGATTTTATACGCGACCTAGTTCAGCATCCAAAAGTGCAGGCCAATCGCAAACGCTTACGAGAACTGGACGCGCTGATCTCCGATGCAACTGAAGCACTAAGGCAGTATGCCCAGTTTCTTGAACGAGAAATCGCACCCAAAGCCAGCGGCGATTTCGCTGTGGGCAGACAGCGTTTTACCCATTTGCTGCGCTATCGACATTTTTTAGACGCCGACCCCGGCAAACTGTATGAGTTCGGCCTGAGGCTTTGCCACCGAACGGAAGAGCAGGTTGTTGAGTTATGTCGTGCGCTTACGGGTAGTGACGATACAGCTTTGCTTGACAAAAGGATTATCGCTGAGCACCCATCCGGAAACGCTGTGTTATCGATTTACCGTGATCAGATGCAGGCAGCGCGGGAGTTTACAATATCCACCGGACTGGTTGCTTTCCCTCCTAACGAGCGACTATCGGTGATTGAAACGCCTGTTTTTCTGCGGCACAGAATTCCGTTTGCTGCCTATGAACCGCCGACTCCCAAAGATGACGACCAGCACGGTTATTATTTTGTTACGCCGTCGAATGAGGCAAACACGTCGGCCAGCCAAAATGCGTTAGCATTAATGCATACCTGCGTGCATGAAGCTTACCCGGGACATCACCTGCAGTTCGTTACGGCTAACCAAAACACCACCGCGTGCACGCTTCCTCGCATCCTAAATAAATCATCCTCTCTGTACGAGGGTTGGGCGCTGTATTGCGAACAGTTGATGGTTGAGGAAGGCTTCCTTAATCAGCCAGAAAATGAATACATTATGCTGAAAGATCGATTATGGCGTGCGTTACGTGTGGTGCTGGACGTGGGCACGCAGACGCAAAACCAGACTGTATCTGAAGCAACAGAAATAATGCAGGGTCGGCTGGGATTTTCCCATGGCCAAGCATTGGCTGAATTGACCTGGTACAGCCGCGCACCAACTGTCCCCCTGGGCTACGCAACAGGCTGGGCCATGATAAATGCCGCAAGGGAGCTAACCAACTCGACTCAATCGAAGCACGGCCTGAATTCATTTCACAACAAATTGTTATCCTGCGGATCCATCGCGCTGGCACTTGGGATCAACCACACCTTCGGTGAGGATATCGGGGGCAAAGTCAGGACCCAGGTGTTTGACGATTCTTGACTCAGCAGGCAGCGCGTTGCCGTTCTCATAACCCTCTTATACCATTACAATGGATCGCTACCCTCGCTAGTTCTTGGCACCACGCGCATGACTTCACTCATGGTGGTCATACCGCTGGCTACTTTCCTTGCACCGCTTATCCTCAGCGGCTGCATGCCCTGCTTAATGCCCTGTTCGCGGATGGCAGCAACGTCAGTATCGGCATTGACCAGCTGGCGCAATTCTGCGGTAACCTTCAGCATTTCATACAGGCCGATGCGACCGAGAAAACCAGTATTCCGGCAGTCCAGGCACCCCTTCTTCTCATAAGTGTCTTGGGGTAAGGGCACATTCCATGGTCGGGTCAGACTCTTCCAGGACGCCTGGTCAACCTGTTGGCTGGTCTTGCATTTGGGGCAGAGCGTGCGGACCAGGCGCTGGGCGACGATGCCGAGTACCGTAGCATTGATCAAATAGGCGGGAATGCCGATTTCAAGCATTCGCGTAATTGCAGAGGGAGCGTCATTCGTGTGTAGCGTGGATAGAACCAAGTGACCGGTCAGCGCTGCCTGAACGGCCATATCCGCGGTCTCTAGGTCGCGTATCTCACCGATCATTATAATATCCGGATCCTGGCGCAGTAATGAGCGAACACCTGCGGCAAAGTTCAGATCAATAGTGGACTGGACCTGCATCTGATTAAACAGGGGCTCCACCATCTCGATCGGGTCCTCCACTGTGCATACATTGATCTCTGGGGAAGCGAGCTGTCTCAGCGTCGAATACAGCGTTGTTGTTTTGCCAGATCCCGTGGGTCCGGTAACCAACACAATACCATGCGGCTGAGTTACCAGACTTTGCCACAGCTCCAGTTCCTGTTCAGACAATCCGAGTTGATAGTGGTCACGTCGCAACACCTCGGGATCGAAGATTCGCATGACCATCTTCTCTCCCAGTGCTGTCGGCGCGGTGGATAACCTCAGCTCGATTTCCTGCCCGTTTGGTGTTTTTGTCTTCAATCGGCCATCGAGCGGGCGCCTTTTCTCGGCGATATCCATGCGGCCAAGGATTTTAATTCGGCCAACGATGGCATTCATGACATTGAGCGGTACCTGATACACGCGGTGTAGTACGCCGTCGATTCGAAAGCGTACGTCGCCCTGTTCGCGTCTAGGTTCCAGATGAATATCGGAGGCGCGCTGCTCGAAAGCATACTGCAGCAGCCAGTCTACAATGTGAACGACATGGCGATCTTCCGCATCCAATTTACCCATGCGACCGAGTTCGACCAGCTGCTCCAGATTCTGGATGAGCTGCGCTCCGCCGGGCTCGCCTTTCCGCGTTGCCTTCTTTAACGATGATGCCAGCGTATAAAACTCATCGGTATAACGCTGGATCTCCAGCGGACTCGCCAAGACCCTGACAATATCCTTGCGCAATAGCTGCGTAAGCTCATCCTGCCATTCCATTGAGAACGGATCCGACGTGGCAATAACCACCATGTCCTTGGCTACGCGCAGCGGCAAAATTTTCCGCCTGGATGCGTAAGCATAGGAAATTACGTTAGTCAATGCGGTAACGTCGAGCTTGAGTGGATCGATTCGCTCATACGACATTCCGGTTTTATCGGCCAGCCATATGAGTAAATCCTCCAGCGCCAGGGTTCGTCCAGCCTGCCGCAGATCGGGGGGACGTTGATCAATAATGGCAACGAGTGGATGGATGGTAGGCAGGTTTTTTGCTTTCGACGTGATTAGAATCCGCTTGCCGTCGGATCTCGAGATGTAGCCGTCGAGCACTAACTCTTCGAGCAGGATGCGCATGTCGAGCGAATGCAGCCTGCCCTGAGGCTCCGTTTTAATGGTTGTTTTTTGCATGTTTGCTAACATAGTAGATTACCCGAGTTTCTGACGCCAGCCCGCGCTGCATAAAAACATATTAGCGGGGAAGCGTAATGCGCTCGCTCCGCAGTAGCGTTGTTACCCCTAGGTATCGGGCTATGAGCACTGTAGGATTACACCGTACCTTCTTTTGATATCATGGTCTAAAAAGTTGAATCCGTTTCAATCTGTTTCTACGAGTATTTATACATGGCTTGGATCTTACTAGTTGTTGCCTTGGGCCTTACCGCCGGCATACTTATAGTTACTTTTGGCTATAGAACTTCTATCATCGTGCTGTTAGTCGCCCTGTTTCTGGGGATCGTGGGAATCATATGGTACGCGGAGTTTTACCAGGGCAGCAGAGCCAGCTTAATAGCCACCGAAGAAATCGCTCTGGAAAATTTCAACGTTCAACCCATTTATGGCAACAGCTTTGAAATGTTTGCGCGACTGAACAACAAATCAAGCGCGCACGTTCTGACTGCCGTCGGTGTGGAGCTGAGCGCGTCGGATTGTGTTACCGTGGATGGGGAGAAATCCTGTGTCATAGTCGGACAACAGGAAACAGAAATCCAGAAGATTGTGCCAGCTCAGCAGGCTCGAGATATTAAGCAGCAGTTTATATTTCCGTCTATGCGCCCACTGGGTGAATTAGTGTGGAGTTATTCAATTCTGTATACCCAGGCTCAAGATTAATGTCCAAGCCTGATGTTTTGACTCGCACTCAGCGGAATAGCTTGCGTTGAAAGAATACGACTCAATTCAGCTGAAGAAAGTAAAAGGACGGGGCGCCCTGTCTAACCAGGAAGGACGCTTCGAGTCTAATCAGCGCTTCGCGCTAGACGACGGGTGGTACCAGCAGGAGCCGGTCGAGGCTTACAAAACGGAGGTTTCTGTTGATAAAAGCAGGACAGTGATTTCACGCAACACCTCCCCTGATGTGCCTTTTGATCAATCGGTAAACCCCTACCGCGGCTGTGAACATGGTTGCATTTACTGCTATGCGCGGCCCACGCACTCGTACCTTGGTTTCTCTCCCGGTTTGGATTTTGAGCGAAAGCTCTTGTACAAACCAGAGGTCGTTAACCAGCTTAGAAACGAACTGAGTAAAGCCAGTTACCGCTGCAAGGTGTTGGCTTTGGGCACTAACACCGACCCTTATCAGCCGATTGAAAAAAGCTTGAGGTTGACGCGCGGCATCCTCGAGCTCATGGTTGAAGCCCGGCATCCGGTAGCCATCACAACCAAGTCGTCAATGGTTGAGAGAGATATGGATCTATTACGGGAACTGTCTGTTGACGGACTGATTATAGTCAGTCTTTCTGTTACCTCGCTTGATCACGATATCGCCCGTAAACTGGAGCCGCGCGCGGCGGCCCCAAAAAGAAGGCTGCGAACGCTGGCCCGTTTGTCATCAGCGGGCATCCCGACCCATATATCGATTGCTCCGGTGATCCCTGCCCTGACTGACCATGAAACGGAGGTGATTCTTCGAGCCGGCGCTGAGGCGGGGGTCAAGTACGCCAGCTATACGCTGCTGCGATTGCCGTGGGAAGTGAAAGATTTGTTTAAACAATGGCTGCAAGAGCATTATCCCAATCGCGCCGATCACGTCATGAGCTTGATTCGCCAGTCGCACAAGGGCAAGGAGTACGATTCGTCTTTTGCCAATCGCAGGCAGGGTACGGGATTATTTGCAGAACTGCTGGCCCAGCGTTTTAAACTGCAGTGCGATAAGTGCGGGATGAACAAGCAAACCATAGCGTTGAACAATCACGCGTTTCGCAGCCCCCAGCCTCAGCAGGCGCTTTTATTCTAAGCGCGTCGTCATGTTAAGCAAGATTCTCTTTACCGCATTGGTTATCCTCGCGGTGTATATATTTTACCGATATCGAGGTCGAGTCAGAATCAGCGCGAGAAAAGTCGAACAGCCGAGGGAAAGCCACAGATTCGGGCGCTTGGCCGTGTACGCTATAGTTGCCGTGTTACTGCTGGTATCAGGGGCAATTTATTTCTATCAGTGGCAGCTAGCCCACCGCATCATTACCATACGCGTTATTGATAGCGCTACTAACAATGTAACTATTTACCAGGCCTATCATAAAGCCATCAAGGGTAACCGTTTTCAGTCGCTGGACGGTAAAACGGTGGTTTTAAGCGAGGCGGAACGTGTGGAATTCATAGAAAAAGAATAGCCTGATACATCCAGGCATTGTCAACTGGCTGCGTAATGATTAGGATATATTCGGGTGAAGAATGTCGAACTAAAAATGTCCGTCAAAAGTAGAGAACTGCCGCTCAGTTTAAATAACACCGGAGATCCTGAAATCGCGTCCGCCCGGCCCTGGGCATGGGAAAAAAAAGTGGCGAAATCGGTTTTATCAATGATGAAAAATCCGCCCATCGCCATCGAGCTGTGGGACGGAAGCCGTATTCAATCCTGCGGACAACAGCCTGAGGTTACGCTAAAGGTCAAGAATCGAAGCGCGCTGAGTGGAATACTGCGTAATCCAGATTACAAACTGGGTGACGCCTACAGCACCGGTGCTATCGATATAGATGGAGATCTGGTCAAGCTGGCGGAAATCGGCTCTACCTACAGACCCGATATTCTCGACGATCGAAGGTTTTTAGGGAAGGTGATCAATTTTCTTGGCAGACGCGCCAGGCCTAACACGCTATCCGGTTCCCGCCACCACATTCACCATCATTACGATTTGAGTAATGACTTTTACCAGCTGTGGCTGGACCGGAACTACATGCAGTATACCTGCGCGTATTACGAGAATTTGGATTACAGCATAGAGCAGGCGCAGATAGCAAAGCTGCATCATGTATGCAGAAAGCTGCGGCTGCAACCGGGGGATGAGGTTATAGAATTTGGATGTGGATGGGGTGGATTGGGTTTGTTTATGGCCAAGGAGTATGGCGCCAAGGTGAAGGCTTACAATATTTCTGCGGAGCAGATCAAGTACGCCCGTGACAAGGCGGCACGCGAGGGGCTGCAGGACAGGTTGGAATACATTGAGGATGACTATCGCAACGCCGCTGGGACGTGCGATGTTTTCGTATCCGTCGGCATGTTGGAACATGTCGGCAAGGAAAACTATAAAACTCTAGGCAGCGTAATTGATCGCTGTTTGCGCGATACAGGCAGGGGCTTGATCCACAGCATCGGCAGAAACAAACCAAAGCCAATGAATCGATGGATCGAAAAGAGAATCTTCCCCGGTGCCTACCCTCCCACCTTAGGGGAAACGATGAACATCTTTGAGCCTTACAGCCTGTCCGTGCTGGACGTAGAAAATCTTCGCTTGCATTATGCAAAAACTCTGGAGCAGTGGCTGGCGAGATATGAGTCAAATGTAGACAAGGTGCTGCAGATGTTTGATGAGAAGTTTGTTCGCGCTTGGAGGCTTTATCTGTCAGGGTCTATCGCGGCTTTCCGCACTGGTGAACTGCAGTTGTTTCAGGTGGTGTTTCAGCGGCCTCTTGATAACGATTTACCCTGGACTAGGCGATACCTCTATCCTTCAGCTCGACAGGTATAATCCATATTCGATGTCCGCAAGTAGCGGACGGTCTAGTCCCGGCCGCTGCCGTCGAGGATGGAAAAATCAGTGCCTTTCCCCTGCGACGCAGGGGTAGCCCGATCCCATGCCCAATCTTTAAGGACCTTAATTTGTTCTTTCATCGTTCTTGACAGGGGTACAACCATGCGCGCGTGCTGAACGATGTCCTGCGTGTTGAACTCGCGCTGCTGTTTGTGACCTTGAATGCGGGCCGCACTGATAACCTGCTCTATTTCAGCACCATTCCAGCCCTCGGTTTCAAGGATCAGGGACTGCATGTTGAAGTTGTCGACGTTCGCTCCATTTTGCTTGAGATGAATACGGAACAGCTCGACCCGCTCTTTCTCGTTCGGCAGATCGACAAAAAACACCTGGTCGAATCTACCTTTGCGGATTAGTTCAGCGGGAAGTATTTCGATGTGATTTGCGGTGGCAGCGACGAAAACCAACGGCGGTTTTTCCTGCATCCAGGTCAAAAAAGCAGAAAAAATATGAGATTGGATTGCGTTGGTACGCTCGGTAAAGCCGAGTCCGTTCTCAATTTCGTCTATCCACAAAACTACTGGTGCCAACGACTCGATGACCTGCAGTGATTTATGGAATGCGGCTTCGGGGTTACCATACATATTGGAAAAAATTAAGTTCATATCTAAACGAAACAGCGGCACTTTCCACATGTTGGCCACTACCTTGGCGCAAAGGCTTTTCCCGCAGCCGCTGACGCCCATAATTAATATGCCCCGAGGTATTGGTAAGCCCTGGTCCACCGAGCGCTGGTTAAATATGGTTGAACGATCCGCTATCCACGTCTTCAAGTTGGACAATCCGCCTACATCATCCAATTCTTTTTTGTTTGGGATGTACTCAAGAAATCCGGAATCGGCAGCCAGGGATTTCTTGGCCTCTGTAATTTCGTTCAGCAAAAGAGTCTTTGACAGCTTGGCTCCACTCATTACGCTGTGGAGTACGTGCTCCGCCTGGTCCAGAGTAATGCCCTTCAAAGACAGGGCGATGTCGTGAATAAAGTCGGTGGGAAGCTGTTGTTTGGTATAGCCTGGCGTTATCGCCGTTACCAGCTCGATCAGATCCTCAGTAGTTGGCGGAGGTATGTCTATTACACATACATTTTTTCTCAATGATTCTGGCAGGTAAAATTCTGCCGACAGGATAAACAGGTGAGCGCCCGGGATCTGGCGAAAAGCATAGTAAGCGTCTCTAAGTGCCCGCGCCAGCGCCGGGTCACGCATGAAGGGGGTGACGTCCTTCAATACGAAAAATCCGGCTCGAGGCTGTTGCAGGATTTCTCGTAAAGCGGCCACTGGGTCGATGGTTTCTGCGTTGTCACATCCCGCAAGGCCGCTGGTGCAGGTCCAGCATATGACCTGGGTATTGTCTGCAGCCAGATTGTGCAGGGAGTTCAACACACGATTTTCTTCGTGCGTATGCAGAAAGATTAGCGGGTGCCTTGCTCGCAGGACGCGTACTAGTTGCTGTTGCAGAGGATTTGTTTGCGCTTTTAGCTGTGGTTGTGCGGTCGAAAGTGCCATTCCTACAGCGTAGCATAGATCTTTTGCTACGTTGGTTTGCGCTAGATTACTGTCCCCGATTAACTCATATTATAACTCTCAAAATGGGATCAAGCGGGAACTTTAGATGTCGGAGATAAAATACTTGGCAAAACAATTGGCCCAGTTCTCAGACGAAAGAGACTGGGGCCGATACCACAACCCCAAGAACCTGACTATGGCGCTGATCAATGAAGCCGGAGAGCTAATAGAGCACTTTCAATGGCGCACGCCTGAAGAGTGTGAGCAACTGGACGATCAGACCAAAGAAGCCGTCCGGTTGGAATTGGCTGATGTTTTTATCTATCTGGTGCGGTTAGCTGATCGCCTGGAAGTAGACTTGTTCAAAGCATCACAGGATAAACTTGTGATCAACGCAAGAAAATACCCCGCGCAGGGTTAAAATTGGGATTGTGAAGCGCATTTACTCAGCGGCCAGCTTACCCGAGGCTTATTTACTACTGCACAGCCTGCAGGCTGAAAATATCGCAGCGACGGTATTCAATGAGAACGCCCAGGGAGGAGTAGGTGAACTACCGTTCACCCATGCCTACCCAGAGGTATGGATCGAGCACGCTGAGGATGAAAAGAAAGCCCGTAAGTTAGTGCAGAAGTTTGAGTCACAAACCAAAGCTGACGTTGGCAAGACTTGCAGCGAATGTGGTGAAATTAACCCGTCGACGTTTGAAGTCTGCTGGCGATGTGCGTCATTGTTATAGAACTGCAATCGTTGGACTAGATGCCTACAAAGAAAAGACGGCGGCGTAAAAGCTCGAGTCGAAAGAGGCGTAAGTCGAGATCCAGAGGCAGCAGTCACATTCGATCATGGGTAACACGCCTTG
>JAHEKE010000131.1 GCA_024638505.1 Gammaproteobacteria bacterium
TGGTGCATCCCATGCCAATCGAAAAAATGTATTTGAGCAGGCAGGCGATAATGTTTTTTGATCTTCATTCCTTTAAGAAAACGTCAGGTTAATCGCTGTAACCGAATGCACTGAATGTCCGCTTCTGGCCGTTCTCAGCCCCTCCAGAAACTATTTTCAGTGTCTCCTTTGGAGAAAACAGGTACTTATCAACGTATTTGGACTGGTGCCGCCCACACATAAGAGTTCGAGACGGTCTAATCATAAAAGGCACAAACTCATATCGAACTTGTAAATCTCAGATTTGAGGCCCCTTTAACTTTCAAAGATAATGCAAAGACGTACCTCAAAAAGAAGATTAATTATGCGTAAATTTATCATCCAAATGATTTCTCTTGTGCTGGTAACTGGTGTCGTGGGTAATGTCGCGGCAGTTTCCGAAACAGAATGCAATGCTGCGATCAGCGATATCGATGCCCGAATCGAGTCGGGGAAATACTCCGATCAGAAAGTTAATGTTGCCAAGCAGATGCGTGACAGCGTGAGTCAATCATGTGGTTTCCTCGATGCGGCGACCCTCGAAAAAATGATGGAAGGCTTTGAGCAACTGCTGCCAACACGGTCTGCAGAAGAACAGGAAGCCGTGGCTGCCCAGAAGAAAAAAGAGCGTAAGGCGTTGAGGGAAAAGCAGCGCAAGGAGCTTGAAGCCAAGCGCGCAGAGCAAGCAGAACTTGAAAAGAACCGCGTGCCGGAGAAGGTGCTTCCGATACCGGCAGTGCTGCAGAAGCCCCCGACGGGCAGTACGCTGAAGGCGCAATATATCGCACGTGACGAGGGCATGCGTGAGGCCGTGATACACGATTATGATATCTATAAGGGCAAGGCCCGCATTCTTTACGTAACCCGTCCATCGCAACAGCAGTACGGGCGCGAAGATGCTCGCGTTCGAATTTATGTGATCGAAGCCGACAAAAAAGGCAACGTCGTGCAACACCTGGTTGCCGTCATGCCAAAGGAGCGGATGATCGTTGGCCAGTTGCGACCGGGTTCTGATGAACTGGTTGTCGAAAACCGTCACAACAGGAGTGTCGATGATTCTGTTCTTCAAACATGGTCCGTGTTGAAAAAGAAGCTATTAACCTCAGCAGCGCTGCCGAAGTTTCCATGGGTAGCCAGCAGGACACCGGGGCAGAATGACCTGCGCACTGCCACTGGGGCCGGCCATTTGGTTTATTTTTCGTCGCTCCTGAGTTCATCGCCCGATTCCGGAACAGCCTGGGCCATAGTGTCAACAGATGGCAAGCTGGTAAAAAACGGAGAGATTCACTCGAAGGGGGGCATCATTGGGCCGCAATCGTGGTTTCGAACCGGTGACGGTGGTGCCGGCCTTGTACTGTTGGTTCGCAGCCCGACCGATGAGCCCATAAAGACCAGTTTTGTTGCAGAGGACTACACGATCGATGGGGCAACCCTGACACCTGGTGTCTTCCTGGAAAAACGCATCATGCATCTCGGCCCTGATGGCTCCGTTTCAGAAGCCTTCACAGGTCTCGATCGGATATTTACCTGGTCCGGCCAAGGCGAGCTGAGTAAAATCGAAAACCCGATGGCGGCCATGGAGAAATTTTCTGCCCACAAGATGCGCCACGATGTCGAGCATGGCGGGCACACCAAGGTCGTAATGCAGCAAGGCATCCGGAATTCGGATCGAATCAAGGCTGTCGGTGATGGTTATGGCGTTCTATTAAAGAGCAGTGCAAGTAAGTACCAGTCAGATGTTTATGGCTATTCTTTTGATGAATATCGGTCCGGTAAACGCAGCCGTTCCACCTATTTACAGCCAGCGGCCGAGCATCTCAATATAGATTTCGAAACGTTCGATGCACCTGATGATTCAAGTGTCTATCTGCTTGGGCGGAACCATGGCGAGAAACAACCATTCTACATCGTGCGTCTGGATAATGATCGTGTGCTTGACGCGCATACACAGCTGAAAATGGATGCTAGTGTTTTTACCAGTAGTATGCTTGCGGATGGAAACGGTACCTGGGTATTTGGTGCCTCAAGCATTGCCAATAAGAAGCAGGAAATCTGGGTGGAGCGGGTTGAGTTTTGACCCTTCTGTAAAAAGCAAAGACACCATAAGGCGTTTAGGCTGATGGATTTCTGTTGCGGTACTACTGAGCGTCAGCTTTTGGCCGAAGATTGTCCCCTTACTGGCTTCGCTCAGGGTCCGCTTACGAGAAAATAGACGCTGCAATCCTATGTGCGAGCGGCTGAGATCGACTGGTTGCTGAAATCAATAATAATCATTTAACCCAAATGAGTGATTATAGTTAGGGCAATAGTGCTGTATTTTGGGTGATACAATGCGGTAAAAATTTATCGTACAGAGTTGCATTGCTTACAAAGATAACTCCAAGAGGGGGAATGGAACATGACTACTATAAAGAAGTTAAATCACTACTCGTGGTTGATACTATTGATGTTGGCCTTACCCGCCATTGGTGTAGCGGGTAACAATGGGGTTCGTTACTACGTATCTGTTGGCACCTCGTTATCGGTCGGCATCCAGCCCGATTTCGATGGTGTGAACCAGAGGACTGACGAGGGCTACCCGGATCAATTATTCTCAATGATTGAACCTCAATTTCGCAAGATTCGTCTAGTGAAACTTGGTTGCCCTGGCGAGACTACGACCACGATGATCGAGGGCGGACTCTGCAAGTATCCTAAAGGTTCACAGCTAACCGAAGCGGTCAAGTTTTTACGCGCGCACAAGGACAAGGTCGAGCTGGTCACGATCGACATGGGCGTGAACGACCTTTTGGCTTGTGTTGATGGGGCAAATGATATTGATCTGCCTTGCTTCTTTAACACACTAGGCTTGGTGGCTTCAAATCTGGAGATCATTTTGGATGCCTTAAAGCAGGCAGCCGATCCCGGCACTCCAATTATTGGCATGAATTATTACAATACTTTCCTTGCATCCTGGCTTACGGGAATGGACGGTATGGCATTTGCCATGCAGTCAGCATCTCTAGCGAATTTATTTAACAATGATACTCTTGCCCCGGTCTATAGCAGGTTTGATATACCGGTTGCGGATGTGGCTGGTGCGTTTCAATCAGATGACTTCATGACCGAGGTTCCGTTCCCACCACCATATTATATGGTACCGCTTAACGTGGCATTAATATGCCAATGGACCTATATGTGCGTGCCCCCGCCCATTGGCCCAAATATACATGCCAATCCGGATGGGTACGGGATTATTGCAGGGGCGTTTCTGGCAGCCTTGCCCTAGTTGGCTATACGATCAAAGGCTTCAAAGCCTAGGCGCTATTGATCCAAAGCTGTGAAGGAGGGTGTCTTAACCTTTGAAGAAGCACCGCCACTGTACGGGTTTACTAGCAGGCAAGTGTCCGCTTCTGGCCGTACATTGCCACTCATACTAGGCTTTTGAGCGGCTCCTTTACAGAATTCAGACCCTCGAGTTTTGATATCGAAATTCTACTGGTTATGGCCAGACTTCTACTGGGTATTTTTCATCGAACTCCAG
>JAHEKE010000066.1 GCA_024638505.1 Gammaproteobacteria bacterium
GTGCGTAGCGACAAAGCTCATGTCTGGCATCACTTAAGCCAGCATAAACCATACGAAAATGCTGACCCTATGGTCATTGTTGAAGGCAAAGGGCTGCGTGTGAAAGATGTCAATGGCAAGGAATACCTTGACGCGGTATCGGGCGGTGTTTGGACGGTGAATATCGGCTACGGTCGTGAATCCATGGCCAGGGTAGTGCACGATCAGCTGGTGAAGATGTGTTACTTCGCCAATGTGCACGGTAACATTCCAGGCGCACAGTTTGCCGAGCGATTAATCGAAAAAATGCCGGGCATGAGCAGGGTTTACTACTCCAATTCGGGCTCGGAGGCGAACGAAAAAGCGTACAAGATCATTCGCCAGCTTGCGCACATGAAGCATAATGGAAAGAAACATAAGATTATTTTTCGCGATCGTGACTACCACGGAACGACGATTACCGCGTTAAGTTCAAGTGGGCAGTATGAACGTAAGGAGCAGTATGGACCTTTTACGCCTGGTTTTGTCGAAATGCCGCATTGTTCAATATATCGTTCGCCTTACGAAGACAATACCAACTTCGGGTTCAAAGCGGCGCAGGAACTGGAAAAAGTAATTCTGCGGGAAGGACCGGATTCGGTGGGCGGAGTAGTATTGGAGCCCATTACCGCCGGCGGTGGCGTCATTCCTCCCCCGGAAGGTTACTGGGAAACCATACAAGCGATCTGTAAGAAGTATGAAGTGCTGCTGCATCTGGACGAAGTTGTTTGCGGTATGGGGCGAACCGGTAAATGGTTTGGTTACCAACACTATGGTGTCAAACCGGATATCGTAACCATGGCTAAAGGCGTGGCCAGTGGCTACGCCGCTATCTCAGTTACCGTAACGACGGAAGAAGTCTTCAGCGATTTCATAGCGGATCCGAGCGATCGCATGCACTATTTCCGCGACATCAGCACTTTTGGCGGATGCGCGGCCGGCCCGGCGGCGGCATTGGAGAACATGCGCATCATTGAAGACGAGAACCTTCTGGAAAATGCAAACAAGATGGGTGATTACCTGCTCGACCGGCTGCATCAACTTAAAGAGCAGCACGTTTTAATCGGCGATGTGCGCGGTAAGGGCCTGTTTGTCGGGGCTGAACTGGTTAAGGACCGGGAAACAAAGGAACCGGTAGAAGAAAGCGTGTTGATGCGAATCGCGGCAGACTGTCAACGGCAGGGCGTACTCATCGGCAGAACCAACCGCAGCCTGGGGCACCTGAATAACACGCTAACCTTGAGCCCTGCGCTCATTTGCACAAAAGACGACATCGACGAGATCGTGTCGGCCATAGACAAGGCAATGACTAACCTCTCTTGATGGGGAAATATTCAACCGGCACCAAGTGGGAAACTCTGGCCAGCTACTGCCGGGCGCGTAAAGTCGGTCCGCATATCTACACTGCGGGGACGACCAGTGTAGACGACGACGGCAACGTTGTCGGGGTTGGGGACATGGCGGCGCAGTTCAATAAATGCCTGGATCGCATCGAAAAAGCGCTGCAGCACTTTGGCGCCAGCCTTAATGATGTGGTGCGGACGCGTGTATACCTCACCAGGATGGAACTGTTCGAGGACTATGCTAAAGAGCACGGCAGGCGCTTCAAAGGGATAGAGCCGGTCAACACCATGGTTGAAGTGTCCGCCCTAGTGCACCCGGATATGCTGATTGAGGTAGAGGTTGACGCTTATCTCAAACAGTAGCAGGGCGATGAATAAGCCGGGTTGAAAACGCATGGATGCGCTGATATTCCTCGCTCACGGCAGCCGCAGGCAAAAGTCGAATGACGAGGTATTTGATCTCGCCGATAGAATCAGGCCGTTAATCTCCGCAAGGTATGACCGCGTTGAGCCCGCTTTTCTCGAAATCACAGCGCCTTCTCTGTCAGATGTGATTTCCCATCTCCTTGAGCACCAGGCGAAAACGATTACCATTTATCCGTATTTTCTTAACTCTGGAAATCACGTTGAGCAGGATATTCCTGCGATTGTCGAGGGTTTCAAGAGCGCTGATCCAGATTGCCAGTTCATACTCATGCAGCACTTCGGGCTGTCTGAAGAAATCGTAGATATGATCGTGAGTCAGATCTTGCAGCTATAAACGGGCCGGCGGCGTCGTATGAGCCTCAAGTATCGAGCGTAAAGGGTCCTAGGCATATTTACTGCATCAGACCTGCTTACACCGGCAAGGCATGTGCTCTACAACCTTGCGACTGACCTGCAGGTATGTTCACCGGTGCGCTTTGGTCAATGCGAGCGCGCGATGTACCAGCATGAGCTGATAATCAGCGCGATCCCTGTAAACATCAAGGGAGTGGGCACGTCATTCCAGAACAAGTACCCCAGGATAATCGCAGCGACAATGCCGCTGAAGGCAAAGGGAGAAATAAAGGACAGCTCACCCATCCGTATGGCCGTGACCTGTGTAAAAAATCCCCCGGTTAACAGGCATGCGCTTAGCGCCAGTATGGATAAGGTTTCTACCTGAACCGGCTGCCAGGTAAACATGGACAGAACAGCGCCACAAATCGTGACCAGCGCCAGCGTGGCAAAGGTTACATAGAACGAGTGCAGACCAGGGTCGATCCGGCGGGTGACAATGTCCCTGGCTGCGACGAACAGGGCCGCCACCAGAGGCAGGGTCATTGCCATGGAGAATTGGCTGCCGAAAGGCTGGGTGACCAGCAGCATGCCGGCGAATCCCAAGACAACGGCCATCCATCGCGCCGGCACGACCCTCTCTGGTAAAAAGACCGCGGCCAACAAGGTAAGCAGCAGCGGAGAAGTCCATACCAGAGTGGATGCTGTGGCGATGGGGAGCAGCGATAAACCGGTAACAAAACACAGCGTCGCCGCGGTCTCCAGCGAGGCGCGTAAGAGGTTTGCCCGTGAAAACAAGCTGCTTACAAACAGCGGGCGCCCGCTGAGTCTGATGATCGTTCCCAATATCAAGCAGGCCAATGCACCGCGGATAAATAGAATCTGACCAATACTTAAGCGTTCACTGGCGGTTTTTACGATCGCATCGTTGGATGAGATCATGGCCATGGCGAGCACGATGAGCAGTGCTGCTTTAACGTTGTTGCTCATTCTCTGTTATCGTTATCAAGTTCAGTTTTTTCCAGGTATGGTAACGCTCATGCACCCCTATACATTTTTCATGCTGTGCGCAGCCGCATTGATTGTGGGCGCACTTATTCCGATCCAGGCTGCAACCAACGTCGCTTTGAGCAGGGCGATAGACAGCGTTTTCTACGCCTCGCTGGTTTTATTTTTGGTCGCCCTGCTGGTGGTCACCATGTTCTTACTGCTGAATCGGTTTCCGCTCCCCGCCGTCAGCGCGTTTCGATCCGCACCGGGCTATGGCTATCTGGGCGGGCTGATCGTTGCAGCCTATGTGCTTGCTATTACTTATCTGGCGCCGAGGATTGGCGTGGGTAATGCTATTTGTTTCATCGTTACCGGGCAAATCATCATGGCGGTGACCATTGATCACTTTGGCCTGTTTGGGTCTGCCATAAACCACATAGACTTAAAGCGGGGAATGGGCGTTGCGTTGATGATTATAGGTTTGTTTCTCGCCCGGCGAGTATAATACTGCCAGCAGTGTGGGACATGAGGGCTATGAAAACTTTAGATCGAGAAAAAATCAACGCGTACGTCGAGCAGATATTTAAAGACATGGCGGGCGCGATGACTGCCGGATTGGGCTATGTCGGAGTGCAGACGGGATTGTTTCGTTCGATGCAGGGACAGGGCACGATGCGCATGCAGCAGGTGGTGGAAGCTTCCGGGCTGCAGCCGCGATATGTCGAAGAATGGCTAAAGGGTATGGTTTGCGCCGGCTATCTCGACTATGACCCAGAGCAGGCAACCTATGAACTGCCGGACGAACTGGCTTTCCTGTTGGCCTCGGATGATACGGATCACTTTGCCGGCGGTATGTTCTCCATGGCACCGGCGCTGTTGAAAGTTGCCCCTCAGGTGGCCGAGGCATTCAGGCAGGGCGGCGGCGTTAGGTTCGACCAGTTCGGCCCCGAGTGCGTGGCCGCGCTGGATCTGCTGAATCGCGGCAACTATGATCACAAACTGGTGAAATACTGGCTGCAGGCCCTGCCCGATGTCGTAAAAAAGCTCGAAGGCGGAGCGGCCGTGCTGGATGTGGGCTGCGGCACCGGGCGCGTGGTTTGCGTGCTGGCCAAGGCTTTTCCTCATTCAAGCTTTACCGGCATTGATCTCGACCCGAATTCCATCGAGCAAGCGAATCAGGCAGCGGAAGAGAACAACCTGACGAGCCGGGTGAGATTTATCAGTCAAAGCGTAGAACAGTTGCCGGAGGAGGAAAGCTTTAATCTGATTACCGCGTGTGACTGTGTTCATGATTTAGCCGATCCGGTCAGTACCCTGACTTCGATCCAACGCAGGTTGAAATCCGACGGTACCTTCTTTGTGGTCGAACCGAAAGCTGCGGATCGTCTGGAGGACAACCGGCATTCGGTTGGTGCCATGTTTTATGGCTACAGCGTGTTCCACTGCATGACGCAGTCGCTGGCTAACGGCGGACCCGGTTTGGGTACGTGCATGGGACCGCAGCAAACCGAGGCGCTGATGCGTGATGCCGGCTTTACCGAGTTTGCAATACTCGATATCAAAAGTCGGGTGAATCTTTTTTATGCCGCGCGGTAATCTCCTGCTTTAATCAAAACTTCAGCTAAAAGCACTTTAATATATGACGTTGATCGCGCCTAGATGGTTTACACACGACCGTATTCATGACGATCTGTACCGTATTTCGGAGCCTTATTACAATTGGTTCAACCGCGCCAATATCTGGCTGGTGCGGGGGCGCGATGCTGACCTGCTGGTGGATACGGGTCTGGGGGTATCCAGTCTTAAACTCTATTTGTCGGATCTGCTGGATAAACCCCTTAAGGTCGTGGCCAGTCACGTGCATTTTGATCATTCCGGCAGCTGTCATGAATTCGAGCAGGTGTTTATCCATGCGAATGAGCATGAGGCTTTGTGCAACGGTGATCAGGATCTCATGCTGGCTGCGCCGATCCATCAGTTCGTGCCACAAACGGATTTTGAACGCTTGCCCTATGCAGAATTCTCCGCCTCCGAGTACGTGGTAAGCGCCTGCCCGCAAGCTAAAAGGCTCAATCACGGCGACATCATCGATCTGGGCGATAAAGCGTTCGAAGTGATTCACCTGCCGGGTCATTCCTCCGGCTCGATCGGCTTGTACGACCATAAGGCGGGCCAGTTTTTTTCCGGAGACGTGGTGTACGATGGTGAGCTGCTGGACGAGCTGCCGGATAGCGTCATTGATGACTACATTACCAGCGTGGAGCGACTGCTCGACCTCAAGGCCGAGGAAACCCACCCGGGGCACTACCGCAGCTTCGATCGGGACCACCTGCATTTTCTGGTGAAAAAATACATAAACGCCAAAAAAGCCCCGCTGTGCCCCAGTCAACAATAGGGCCAGTGAAGCGGCCGCTGAACATCACAGCATAAATTTAAAAAGTCTTTGCCCCAATTGCGGTTGATCCGCACACGGTTTGACTGACGGCCATCGAAGGCAGCGAAAAAGATTTCGTACAGTTAGCTTTGCTATCTTGCAAAAGCCATTAGCCGCCGCCAGCGATTTTAATTACGGCACTGCCAGCTGCTCTACTTTTGCCTGCTGCAGCTTCCGCTGCCTCCGTTTGTTGATGATTTCGCGATTAAGGATGTAGAGATTGCTGCATACCAGAAGCAGTATGCCGATAACCACGTTTGACGCCGGCACCTCAGACCAGAACAGGTAGCCGAACAGCGCCGCCCACAGGATGTACGTGTACTCAAAGGGGGCCACCTTACTGGCCGGAGCACTCAGGTAGGCTTTGTTCAGGAAGTAAAAACCCAACGCCGCATTGATTCCGAGGGCGGCCATGATTCCCAGATCTATACTATTTTCCGTTGACCAGGGTCGTAACAGGAACGCCAGGGAGGGATGCTCAGATCCAGGTTCGCCGCCGAGTGCCGCGACAAGCAAACTGACTATCACGCCACCCAGTAAGTGAGCCGCGGAGAAGTAGAACGTTACCGTCAACGGCTTGTCATCGGGACCCAAGAAGCGCGCGATCACGCTGCTGAGCGCGTAGGTCAAAGCGGCAATCGCAGCGAAAGACACCGCTACGTTGGCTATTTTCCCGGCGGGGCCAATGATCAACAGGACACCGATAAATCCAAACACCACGGCGAGCCATCGCCGCGGTCCTACGTGCTCCTTGAGCAAGAGCGCGGACATCACCGTCACGATGATCGGGGCGCTGAAAGTAATTGCCACAACGTCGGCAAGGGGGAGCGAAGCGATCGCCATGTAGTAGGTAAGATAAGAGAGAAAGGCGAGCAGCCCTTTGCTGATGATCATAGCGGGTTGGCGAATCACGAATCCACGCGGGCCGAGCAGACAGAATACTGCGAGGCCCACCATTGCTACCGCGACCAGGCCGCGAATGATGACGATCTGCAGCACTGAGTATTCGCTGCTGAAATACTTGATTACGACGTCCTGCAGTGAAAACAGAAACAGTCCGGCTACGAGTGCGGATATGCCGATAATGGGGTGATCGGAATGGTTTTTCACTGGGGGCACGATAGAGACACTGTGCAGACAATCGGCTTATTTGAAAAGCAACTTTTTTTGCATCAAACTATCGAATTATTCGATGGTTCACGGTGGATCAAGCAATGAAAATCGATCACATTATGACCTTTCTCGAGATTGCCGCCTGCGGTAATTTCAACCGCGCGGCGGATAACCTCAACGTCACCCAGTCCACCGTCAGCGCCCGGGTCAAGACACTGGAGGACCAGTTCGGACGGAGTTTGTTTACACGCAGCCACTCCGGGGTCGAGCTGACGTCCGCCGGACACCACTTCAAGCGCTACGCTATCGGCATTCAAAGGCTGTGGCAGCAGGCACACCAGGAAGTGACCCTGCCCAAGGGCTATAAAACCGTGCTGGCCCTCGGCGCGCAGGTGAGCTTGTGGGACCGGTTGATACTCAAGTGGATGCCGCGCATGCGCGAGAAAGCGTCGGACGTGGCCCTGCGCGTCGAAGCCGACTATTCCAGCAGTTTGATGCGACAATTGAGCGACGGGCTGTTGGATATCGGTGTGATGTACACACCGCGCCAGATCCCCGGTTTGGTGATAGACAACCTGTTTGAAGAAACATTGATGTTAGCTACGACCCGGGAGCGTGACGTGACGGCGGGTTGGCTGGAAGACTATGTGTTCGTCGACTGGGGAGACGAGTTCAGGGCGCGCCATGGAGAAGCGTTTCCCGATATGGAAACGCCGGCGGTTTCAGTTGGCCTGGGGGCGCTTGGTCTGCAGTATATTTTAGAGAACGGCGGCTCCGGTTATTTCCCCACGCGCGTAGTTGAACCGCTGATTGGTCAGGGCAGACTGTTCCCGGTGCACGACGCGCCCAGCGCGAGCCGACCGGCCTACGTCGTTTACACGGCTACACCCAAAGATGAGGAGCTTCTGCAGCTGGCCCTGAGCGAACTGCGTGCGGTTGCGATAACGGCAAGCTAGCCCCTGATCCGGCCTATGGATTGGCACTGCTCCGGTGGGGTCTAACTCAGGATGCGGGACGCTGCCCGCTCGGTCCGGATGGAGAGCAAGCAGTGCAGGCTGACCGCAAACAGTATGATTGCGCTGCCGGCCAACGTCAGCGCGCTGGGTGATTCGCCTACGCCGATCCAGACCCATATCGGCGCCAGTATGGACTCACTCAAGGCGAATAGGGCGACTTCAGCTGCTTGTATATAGCGCGTGGCAATCGTGATCAGCATGAAGCCAGCCGCATACTGCAGGCTGCCCAACAGCAGGGCGATTATCAGGTCATGGCTATTGATGCTAAAGCTCTGTGCCATGATCCCGGCCAGAGATGCCGCAACCAGACCGGCCAGACAGGTTGCCGGCAGCATGTCCACATCCTTCGATCCGCGCAGAGCAACCAGCATGGTGGCGAACGCCAGCACCACCAGGGCGGCCAGGATGTTACCGAATAGGCGGCCGGTGAAAATACCGTCGATAAACATAAGCCCGATGCCGATGAGGGCCACCAGCATTGCCAGTATGCTGAGCGGCGTGACGCGCTCGCGCAAGAACAGCCAGCCGGCAGCTGCGGTAACCAGGGGCGAGGCGCCAATAATAAACAGCGCATTGGCGACGGTCGTGTTCAGCAGGGCAAAGATGTAGCACACCGATCCCAAGCCCAGTGATACCGCCACGATAACCCCTCTGCGCCCCACTGCTCTGAAAGCGCGCAGGGTGTCGGCTCGGTAGCGGGCACCGAGAATCAGCGACAGCGTAATGAAAAAGGTGACGGATCGATAGAACAGAATTTGCCATCCATCGGCCTCTTGCACATGGCGCAGAAGAATGCCCGCTGTACTCAGGCAAAATCCTCCGCCTAAAACGCACGCCACCCCAAAAAGATAGCCTCGTTTCATCATAATAAACCTAACGAGTTTTCACTTGCGTCCGCATACATGCCAATGTCTTGCCTTGTACGCACTTTTGTTTTTGCAAAAACTGGGCGTTTGCAGTGATTCGGCCGCTTCGTATAGATTTCGCCTGGCACGATCTTGAGCACTCAGTCAGAGTACATAGGGTTAACGACGCCGAGCTAAACAGCCGCCGATGAGGGTCCAGTGACACTGGGCACGTATTAAAACCACGCGTGTTTTTGTTCCTGGGCTGCGCCAACGGTCAGTGAAGCCCGTCGCTTCCTTTGCTCTGGCCACCCGGCAGCTGAGTTCTATTCGAGTTAATGCAGGCCCAACGGTGGATCGGTATTGGCCGTCTTAAGCGAGCTTGCCACGGGTGTAGGTCGGCCAATCGCTTCTGCGCGGATCACCGCCTCGATGATGCCTTCGTCCCCGCGGGTTCCCGGGAGGTGGATCTTTCGGATGGAATACTCGACTTTGGCTGTTGCTGCGCCCGCCTGCCGCGCATTGCCCTCAGCCTGAGCGGACGCGTGCTGCTTGGCTAAGTTAAGTGCCTGCTGCCAGCTGTCCAGGTCACGCAAGCGGTCAGTTAAGTGCACGCGGTAGGATCCGTTATCAGGGCGGCTGATCAGGATCTCGCAGCTTTGAATGATGAGGCCGCTTACCGCGCCAACGGCGTTGGCCACATCAAAATGCTCAGGACTGATTACCTTGCCACCCAAACGGCGCCCGATTTCCGGATAAAAAGCTTTTACCGGTGCGCCCACGGCCACGATGGGCGTATTAAGTCGTATATCGACCGTGGCTAGACCGATTCGCCGGTAACCCTGTGCGGTAAGTGAAGTAAAAGGCTCACCGGTTTCTTTTTTATCAAAGGTGATGCCCGGACGGCGGACATCGGTCGACTGCAGGGCGAGTTGCATTAAGGCAAGACTGGCCTTGACCTGAACGGCGTTGCGCACCTCATGGCAAAATGCCTCGATTTGTGCCGCAGTTGGTCTTTTGATCCCCCGTCGCCAGCGCAGAATGAGGGCGGCGCCCAGCGCCGCGGCTTCGCTGGACCAGGCGTGAAACTCGCCCAGCACGTGCAGCGCATCGGTGGGAGTAAATCCGGAAAGACTGGTATATCCCGCCCGACACAATTCATTAAAGTGCCGCCGGTGACCGGGGCTGACGATTAAGTGGTCCACCGGCCGGGGATGGTCAGATAAAGCGGTCAGAATCTCCCGTTTTCTGGGATCGAGATGTTGGGTTGCAGGGTGATTCCGCTGCAGCGTGGCGAACCATCCTGAAAAAGGCACAGTGTCGCTAGACCCGAGCTGTTTTGTTAACTCCTTCCTAGTATCGTCATCGCGGCCGGTTAAGCTGATCGGGATCGCCCGTCGCGGGCCCAGCTGAATTCGGTCGTCACGGTCGATATCGACCAGACTGTCCCCGCCTAAGGCGAAAGTGCGTAAATCGATGGCCTGCACCATGGTGCGCGCACCACCGACGATCGCTCCTTCGTCATTCAGTTTGACCCGTCCCGCCAGAAGTACACCAATGTCGGTGGTTGTTCCACCCATATCGGAGAGAATGAAGTTCTTTTTACCGGACAGCGCCTGAGCGCCGATCATGCTTGCTGCAGGACCCGACAAAATTGTTTCTATCGGCCGCTGTTGCACCACTTCTGCTGCGACAACGGTGCCGTCACCTTTTACCACCATAAGCGGTGCGGTGATACCTAACTCCTGCAGGCAATTGTTTACCGCGTCAATGAGGCTGCGGATCTTGGGGATGAGGCTGGCATTCAGCGCCGTGGTCAATGCCCGCCGCGGCGCATCCAAGGCGGAAGTCAACTCGTGCCCGCAGGTTATCGGTTTGTCGCAGTTATTATTGATGATTTCTTTCGCTTTGAGTTCGTGCAGCGGGTTTCGCACGCTGAACTGGGCTGACACCGAGAAAGCATCGACTTCCCGTCCATGTTCGCGCACGATCTTTTCTATTTCAAATTCGTTTAACGGCGTGATTTCACGCGCCATGCTGTCATGCCCGCCACGGATGCTGAATGTGATCGGGTCGTTGAGTTTCTGACTGATGAGGCTCTTGCTGACCATGGCTGGCTCGTAGCCGATGAACAGCGCGCACACCCTGCCACCGTCCCCCTCCACCAGGGCATTGGTGGCGAGGGTAGTGGAAATCGATACCATTTTAATATCCGACAGATCGAATTCAGCGGGAAGTTCCTGGATGACGCCGCGCATGGCGTTTTCCAGGCCTACCCCCAGATCATAACGCGTGGTCAGGGCCTTATTGCTGCAAATGATCGAGGAGTCGTCAGCTTTGATGATGACAGCATCGGTAAACGTGCCGCCGGTGTCGATACCGAGATAAAGGTTTGAGCTGGGTGCAGCCACGTGTTTAAAACGCCCGATTGACCTGTTGAACGGAGCCCGGCATTCTACCTGAAAATCTCGGCCTGCAAGGTCAGGAGGGACTTAATTCATGCACAAAACTGCTGCATGATCCCCGCAGTCCCGCCGGCTTCTTCATTACGTTGACTTCCCTTCCTGCTCTGACTGAGAATCCAGCTGGACGATTAAATGGCAAGCCTTCAAAGATGATAGATAAAAACTTTATTGCCGGTGAATGGCGCGAGGGAGCGGAAAGTATAGCCAACGTCAATCCATCTGACCTGGATGACGTCATAGGCCAGTATGCACAGGCTGACAAATCCGATTTGGATCTGGCTTTAGATGCTGCAGCCGGCGCGCAGCAGGACTGGGCGCAAACCGGACTGGAACAGCGTTACGACGTATTGATGGCGGTGGGACAGGAACTCATGCGGCGCGCAGAAGAGCTGGGTACCGAGTTGGCGAGAGAGGAGGGGAAAACCAAAGCGGAGGGCCGGGGTGAAGTTTACCGCTCGGGTCAGTTTTTTACCTATTATGCTGCCGAGGTGCTGCGGCAGATTGGAGACAGTGCTGATTCAGTACGGGCAGGGGTTGAGGTGGAGGTGCGGCGCGAACCCATGGGCGTGGTGGCGCTGATCACGCCATGGAATTTCCCCATGGCCACCGCGGCCTGGAAGATTGCCCCTGCGCTGGCGTTTGGTAACGGCGTGATCTGGAAGCCGGCCAATCTGACTCCCGCTACCGCCGTGCATCTCACCGAGATCATCAGCCGGCAGGACATACCGGACGGATTATTCAATCTGGTGATGGGCAGCGGCAGTACAATCGGTGACGCCTTGGTCGGCAGCAGCCAGATAGATGCGGTTTCTTTTACTGGATCATTGGCGAGCGGGCATAAAATTGCCTCCCGGGCGATCTCGAACTTAACCAAGATTCAGCTGGAAATGGGATCCAAAAACGGACTTTACGTCGACGATGAGGCCGATCTGGATGTCGCCGTCGGTTGTGCCATCAACGGTGCCTTTTTCGGCACCGGCCAGAAGTGCACGGCGTCCTCCCGCTTGATCGTGCATCATGCAGTACACGATCTTTTCGTTGAGAACATGGTCAGGGCGACCAAGGCGCTGCGTGTGGGACATGCACTGCACGAAGATACCCAGATCGGACCGGTAGTAGACGAAAATCAGTTTGAGCAGAATGAGTACTACCTCAATCTGGGTCAGTCAGAAGGAGCGGAGCTGGCGTGCGGCGGTGAGAGGCTGGAGCTGGAGTGCCGTGGACACTATATGTCACCTGCTTTGTTGGTAAACAGTGACAACGCTATGCGCATCAATCGTGAAGAGATCTTTGGTCCCATTGCCTGCGTCATCAAGGCTGATTCCTATGAGCACGGGCTGGCGCTGGTCAACGACACGGAGTTCGGATTAACTTCTGGAATCATTACCCGCTCGCTGTCGAAAGCCACGCACTTTAAGCGCAACGCTAAAACCGGCTGTGTCATGGTCAACCTGCCAACCGCGGGGACGGACTACCATGTTCCCTTCGGTGGTCGCAAGAACTCGAGCTACGGCAGCCGGGAGCAGGGCAGCTATGCCAAAGAATTCTACACGCAGGTGAAGACCACCTATATCCGCGCCGAGACTTAATCGCAATGGACCCCCGCAGGCTGATTATAGACGGACTGCAGTATTCGAATTGGAGTCGTCGTATATTCGAGCAGATGCGCGCGGGCGGCGTAGACTGCGTGCACGTGACCATTGTCTACTGGGAAACCACGCTGGAGACGCTCAACAACATAGCGACATGGAACAGGCTGTTCGCCCAGCATGATGATCTGATTATGCCGGTGCATGATGCCGAGGACGTTATCCGGGCCAGGGAGTCGAACAGAACGGGCATCGTTTTTGGCTTTCAGAACTGCTCGCCCATAGACAACAATGTCGGCCTGATCGATATCTTCCATCAACTCGGGGTGCGCTTTATGCAGCTCACCTACAACAACCAGAGCCCCCTGGCAACCGGCTGCTATGAGAGCGCAGATAGCGGTGTGACCCGGTTCGGCAAACAAGCCATCAAGGAGATGAACCGGGTGGGAATGGTGGTGGACATGTCCCACAGCAGCGAGCGCTCGACCTTGGAAGCCATTGAAATTTCGCACAGACCGATCGCCATCACCCACGCCAATCCCACCTCTTTTACGCCGGCGATCAGAAACAAATCAGATACCGTGCTACGCGCCTTAGGGGAGAGCGGCGGCATGCTGGGATTCAGCGCCTACCCCTTTCATTTGAAAGATGGACCGAACTGTGCACTTGATGATTTCTGCGGCATGATTGCGCGCACCGCCGACCTGATGGGCATCGATAATATTGGCCTGGGGACCGACCTGTGCCAGGATCAACCCTCGTCGGTGCTGAACTGGATGCGCAGCGGGCGCTGGTCGGTGGAGGCGGATTACGGGGAAGGCTCCGCGGACAACAGCGACTGGCCGCTGCAGCCCGAGTGGTTTCAGGACAATCGGGACTTTCATCGCGTGTGGGATGGCTTGTCTGACGCAGGATTCGATGCCGCGGAAATTGAAAAGATTATGGGCGCGAACTGGTACAACTTTTTTAAAAAATCGTTTGCTGCAATGGCACAAGACCGTGACTGACGCCGCAACACAAATCGATAGGTTCAAAAGACCGCCGGACGTGGTTATGCACCTGGAGCGTATGGGATGCTTCCATCAGACCCGCATCAGCTTCATGCGCAGCCTGATCCGAAGAATGAGCCGGGAAAAATGGCGCATCGCGCGTACGCGCTGGAATATGGATGACGACGGCTATGGCGAAGCAGTATATACGGTGCACACTCCCCAGCACGCTTACAGCCTGGTTGTTTTTTCCAACGCGCTGAACGATGCCGAGCGGACGGACCGGGTGATTGCGGAAAAGTGGGACACCACCTTTACGCTGTTTGACGGCGAGCCGTCCGCCGATGATATTGAGCGTTTGCGCCGTTGTGTGCCGCTGCAGGAGGCGGGAAGGTGTTCTGCCATGGAGCTGGTGTTGAGCCGAGCCAACAAAAGCGTGCGGCTGTTCAATTATGTTGTCGATTGTCTGTCTCAGGGTCAACAACCTGAGATGTCGCGCCTGGCCGAGGTGGGATACCTGATGCGCACCACGGCGGTTTATGGCAACGGCAAGTTCGGCGTTGCCGACCGGCAGCGCATTATGCACCGGGCGGACATGGCCGGGCCCTACCGGGCCGAGTTGCTGACGGTATATCTCATTCGCTGCTTTACCCATGATCTGGT
>JAHEKE010000024.1 GCA_024638505.1 Gammaproteobacteria bacterium
CAATCTTGCGCGAATATAAATCCATGATCACCGCCAGATATAACCAGCCCTGTTGCGTCGAGATATACGTGATATCCGAGGCCCAACGACGGTTCACACAAGGGGCACTAAAGTCCTGTCTCTTATCGTCCCGATATTATGCTCGATGAGTTGATGCTCGGATCAGGGACATTGGCCTTGATCCCTCGAAATACGGCATTCACTCTCTTTGAAGAACCAAAGTCTTTGGCGGACGAAGAACTTAAGGGCCATTGCATTGCTCTTGGGCTATGCCAAACTTGAAAATACGGTTAGGTATCTGGGGATAGAAGTCGTCTACTTCCATCACCCGTGTTATTCAGTCGATGAAGCGGACAAAAAAAGAGTGGCTGCAACGCACAGCAGATAACGCTTCACCATTGATGTTGTCCGTGTGTAGATACTGCCGTGGCACTGCAGGAACCTCTACCTGAATATCAATGCGGTCGAGTAACGGGCCGGAGACTCTGGAACGGCTATTTTTTAAATCTGCTCTTCGGTAAACCGGCACCGCCCACTGGGATCTCCTGCCCAACAGCAGGGGCAGGTGTTCATGCATTTTGGGTATACTGCACATCTGACACCCGTTTTGAAAAAGGAGAAGCTGTGCCTGAGTCCAGCGCTAAATACGATGAGGACACTGCAAGATCTACCGAACGCGCCTATCTTACTCCAGAAATCACACAGCAGCGCATGGCGACGCTGCAGGCGCTGGCGCTCCGCTACGGCCAGCGTGTCCTCGATATCGGTGTCGGGCCCGGTCTGCTGGCCCAAGATATGGCGCTGCTGGTAGGCGCTACTGGTAAGGTGATCGGCATTGACAATGCCGCCGCAATGGTTGGAATAGCGCGCAAGCGTTGCGCCGACTTGCCGCAGGTTAAAGTTGATTCAGGTGAAGCGCAGAAGCTGGAGTTTCCGCAGCATCATTTTGACGCGGTTGTCTGTACCCAGGTCTTGTTGTACGTCACTGAGGTGGAACAGGCACTGGCCGAAATGCGGCGTGTGCTCAAGCCCGGAGGACGGGCAGTCATCGTTGAGACAGACTGGAACGGACTGGTGTTGAGTTCGAATTTTCCTGACCTAACCGAAATCATGATCCAGAGCTGGGACGCGGAGGTGGCCTCTCCTAATCTTCCACCCGTATTGCAGCCAATGCTCAAAAACGCGGGATTCGGCGGGATCTCGGTGTCGGCGATACCGGTCATAGTGGCCAGCTGTGTGCGGGGGAATTATGCGCACAGTATGATCCAACAGCTCAGCCACTGCGCGGTCAAGCAGGGCAGGGTAACCGAAACCGAAGCGCGCAAATGGAAAGAAGACCTTTACCAGAAGCACCGTGACGATGCTTTTTTTTACTGTATCAACAGGTTTTTATTTACAGCTTCCGCATTTTAAGAATCGGTATCTGTATATAATGTATCGACCGCAGATTCGCTCGATTGAGGCGGGTTGCATGCGACAAGAGGCGCAGCATAAGTGACCCCATTTACCTGCTCAATCTGTGCTTGAGCGAGGCACCCGGTCCCGGCTGACCGCTTTATTTCAACTCGTTTAATAGCGTTAACCGTGGTTTAATAGGGTCGCTACCGCCCCACCGTAACAGCGATTGGATATGGGTCGATTAACCACACACGTTCTGGATACTGCGCAGGGTAAGCCCGGAGCCGGCATTAAAATAGAGTTGTTCAAATTAGAGCGTGAACGCCTATACGTAAAAACGACCAACACCAACGGCGAAGGCCGGACGGATGAGCCGCTGTTGGACCGGGATGAGTTTTCCTCAGGCACCTGGGAGTTGGTATTCACCGTCGACCAGTATTTTTTGGATTCTGCGCTCGCCGTGTCGGAGCCGCCCTTTCTCGACCAGATCACAATCAGGTTTACCATTTCGACAGATGGTCATTACCACATTCCGCTGCTGGTCTCACCCTGGAGCTACGCCACATATCGCGGGAGCTGATGGGCATGGATAACGCAAACACCTCGCCCGGTGATGAAATCCGATTCGTTGTTGATGATGCGATCATGACCGTGAGGGACATCGACCCAACTCGCACCATACTGCAATATCTGCGGGAAGACCTTAGATATACCGGCACCAAGGAGGGCTGCGCGGAGGGAGACTGCGGTGCCTGTACGATTGTTCTGGGTGAACTCGATGACAACGAGCAGTTGAGGTTGCGCGCGGTTAATTCGTGCATCCAGTTCCTACCTACTCTGGACGGCAGGCAGCTTATCACGGTAGAGAACCTGAGCCCGCCTGGCGGCCCGCTGCACCCGGTGCAGCAGGCGATGGTCGACTGCCACGGCTCACAGTGCGGATTCTGTACACCTGGTTTCGTCATGTCGCTGTTTGCGCTGTATAAATCAAACAGCGCGCCAACGCGACGGGATATCGACGATGCACTGGCGGGAAATCTATGTCGCTGCACGGGGTATAGGCCGATCATAGACGCGGCGCGGAAGATGTATACCTATGGCACGCGGGCCCAATCCTGGCTGGATCATCCTTTTCAGCGAGATGCGCGGGTAAGCCATGAGGAGCAGCGTCTGGTTGAGATGTTGAAGTCGTTACAACGCAACAAGCTGTTTCAGATGGATACCGCTGGTGTGCGCTTTTTTGCGCCAACCAATTTAACCGAGCTCGCTCGGCTGACAGCGCAACATCCTGACGCGCAAATTTTAGCCGGCGGAACCGACGTAGGGCTGTGGGTTACCAAACAACTCACTGAGCTGAATACGATTATCTATATCGGTAAGGTTTGTGAATTGAGTCGAGTTGCTGTCGCTGATGGTTACATTGAGATCGGGGCAGGGGTGACGCTAACCGATGCCATGCCAATCCTTGTTAAGCATTATCAGGAGCTGGAAGAGCTGTTCGTGCGCTTTGCTTCACCACCGATTCGCAACGCGGCTACCTTAGGCGGGAACATCGCGAACGGGTCGCCAATCGGTGATTCCATGCCGGCGCTTATCAGCCTGGGTGCTACGATCGTATTGCGTAACCAGGATAAATCGAGGGAAATCGCGCTGGAGGATTTTTACATCGATTACCAGAAAAACGACAGACAGCCGGGAGAGGTGGTGGTGAAGGTGCGGATTCCGCTTCCCCGGCCCGAGCAACATGTGCGCAGTTACAAAATTACAAAGCGTTTCGATCAAGATATCTCGTCGGTGTGCGGAGCTTTCAGCATGACGCTGGAGGACGATACGGTGGCCCAGATTAAAATTTGTTACGGTGGTGTTGCCGCGATTCCGCAAAGGGCCATCGCCTGCGAGCAGGCGTTACTGGGCAAAAGGTGGAGCGAATCCACAGTGCGCGAGGCCATGCGCACGCTGCAGCGGGATTTCCAGCCGATTACCGATATGCGCGCAAGCAGCAGGTATCGTTCCACGGTAGCGCGCAACCTGCTGTACAAATTCTTCCTGGAAACCTCCGGCTTTGCCCGGCTCGAGACCCGCGTTTACTGCCATGGCCGCTGATCCGGGATCGATATCCGCTGTCAAAGGCGGTGTGGGCGAGAGGCTGCCGCACGACAGCGCGCACCTTCACGTCTGTGGACGCGCGTTTTACACCGATGATATTCCGGAACCGAGAGGTATGCTGCATGCCGCCATTGGGCAAAGCAAGGTTGCTCATGCGCGCATTGCCAGGCTGGATCTGAATTCGGTGTTGACTGCGCCAGGCGTTGTTGCCGCAATGATTGCGGAAGATATTCCAGGGAAGAACAACTACGGACCGGTGCTGGAAGACGACCCCATATTCGCCCCGGGACTGGTGCAATACGTCGGTCAGCCCGTTTTCGCCGTCGCCGCGGAGTCTTATTTGCAGGCCCGGCGCGCGGTGCGGCGCGCCGAAATCGACTATGAAGAATTGACCCCGATCCTGGACATCGATACGGCGGTCAAAGCGAACAGTTTTGTCCTGCCGTCAGCAAACATGCAGCAGGGGAACAGCAAACAGGCTCTGGCCAAGGCGAAACATCGGCTGCAGGGGCGGGTGCACCTGGGCGGACAGGATCAGTTCTATCTAGAGGGGCATATCGCTTTGGCGTTACCGCAAGAAGATGGCGACATGCTGGTGTACAGTTCGACGCAACATCCCGGCGAGGTGCAGCACCTGGTTGCACTTGCGCTCAATAAGGAGTCCAAGGACGTGGTCGTAGAGTGCCGGCGCATGGGGGGCGCCTTCGGCGGTAAGGAGAGTCAACCCGCGCTGTTTGCCGCCATCGCGGCCCTGTTTGCGCAGAAAACCGGACGCGCGGTGAAACTGAGGCTGGATCGCGATGACGATATGATCATTACCGGCAAGCGGCATGATTACGTTATTGACTATGACGTGGGTTTCGATGAGCGCGGCCAAATCCAGGGGATCGAATTCATCTTCGCCTCCCGCTGCGGTATGTCGGCAGACTTGTCCGGGGCGGTCAATGATCGCACCATGTTCCACTGCGACAACGCCTATTACCTCGGCGATGTAAACATCGTTTCCCACCGATGCAAAACCAATACGGTATCGAATACCGCTTTTCGGGGGTTCGGTGGCCCGCAGGGAATGTTTGCCATAGAGCACGTTGTCGACGAAATTGCTCGCTTCTTAGGCAAAGACCCGCTTGATGTTCGCAAGGTAAATTTTTATGGCGTGGGTGAACGTGATGTAACACCCTACCAGCAGAAAGTGGAAGACAACATCATCCACGATATTGTCGCTCGGCTGGAGAAATCAGCCGACTACGCACAACGCCGCGGTCAGATTCGACAGTTCAATGCCAACAGCCGGTTTTTGAAAAAAGGTATTGCGCTGACTCCGGTCAAGTTCGGCATATCATTTACCGCGACCCATCTGAATCAGGCCGGAGCGCTGCTCAATGTCTATACCGACGGTACGGTGCACCTAAATCACGGCGGTACTGAAATGGGGCAGGGGTTGTTTACCAAAGTGGCGCAGGTTGTTGCCGAGGAGCTGCAGATCGACGTTGACCGCATAAAGATCACTGCATCGGATACGAGTAAGGTTCCCAACGCGTCCGCCACCGCTGCTTCCAGCGGCTCAGATCTGAATGGGAAAGCCGCCCAAGCGGCGGCACGAGCTATCAAGGACCGCCTGCTTGGGTTTGCCGCAGGACATTTCGATGTAGCCTTGGAGCAGGTAATTATGCGTAACAATATGGTGTACGTTGGTGATAAATCGATGTCCTTCGCCGAACTCACCAAGCTGGCTCATTTCAATCGGGTATCTTTGTCAGCCACCGGTTTTTATCGTACTCCTGAAATTCACTATGATCGAAAAACGTTCAGCGGGCGGCCGTTTTTTTACTACGCGTATGGCGCAGCTGTTGCCGAAGTGATCATTGATACCTTGACCGGTGAATACCGCCTCTTGCGCGCGGATATCCTGCACGATTGTGGGCAGTCACTGAATCCCGCAATTGACCTCGGGCAAATCGAAGGCGGATTTGTTCAAGGCATGGGCTGGTTGACGTCCGAAACACTGTGGTGGAATGAAGCGGGTGAGCTGAAAACCCACGCACCATCCACTTACAAAATACCGGTGTGTTCGGATTTCCCGGTGGACTTCAGGGTGAAGATATTGGAGTCGGGTAAAAACCGCGAGGACAGCATCTATCGGTCTAAAGCGGTGGGAGAGCCGCCGTTGATGCTGGCCATCTCTGTGTTTCATGCCATTAAGGATGCGATCGCCGGCGTGGTTGGGTACAAATGGAGCCCCAAATTGAACGCCCCGGCAACTCCGGAGGAAGTATTGACCGCTGTGGAGGAGATCAGGACGCGGCGGGTAGATCAGCGGAGGCAGGCAGGATGACAGACTGGGTACAAGCGCTGCACGCGGCCGCGTCATCGGGACAGCACTGCATGCTGGTCAGTATTGTGCGGGCTCAGGGCTCCACGCCGCGTGAACTGGGGGCGAAAATGGTTGTGACCGAGCAGGGTTCGTTTGCCACCATCGGCGGCGGGCGATTTGAGTACGAGTGCGTGCAACTTGCCAGACGACTCTTACAGCAGAGGGTCGCGCACGAGATACGCCGCTTTTCTCTCGGCCCCAGCCTGGGCCAATGCTGCGGCGGCGCAGCGGAGGTTAGCTTCGACCTGGTTGAAAGCGAGTCTAAATGGGTTAGCCATCTGGCTGATCAGCTGCGGCACGGTGCCGTGGTCCTGGCCAGCGTGGTGCAGGCCGCGGCAAAGTATAGAGGCCATCGCTGGCTTGTAAGTGAGGGCGGCGTATTCGGGGAAATCGATGACGCCGCGCTTGATGCTCGAATTGGGGCCGCCGGCCGGCACTTGCTTGACACCCGGGCTGAGGCCGAAATTGTTCACTTTGCCGACGCATTGGGACGGGACATAACTGTGCTGGTCGAGCCCGTTTTACCACACGCGCTGGACGTCGTACTGTTTGGGGCAGGCCATGTCGGCCAGGCCCTTGTATCTACCCTTGCTGGTTTGGCGTGTCGTATCACCTGGGTGGACAGCCGACGGGATGTGTTTCCCCGCGACGTACCTGCCAATGTGAGGTGCGTGGTGTCAGGTTTTCCGCAGGAGCAGGTGGATGCTGCTCCGGCTGACAGCTACTATCTGGTCATGACCCACAGTCACCCTCTGGACCAGATGATCTGTGAGAAAATATTGGGCAGAGACGATTTCCGTTACTGTGGATTAATCGGATCCAAGTCTAAACGCAGGAAATTTGAAAAGCGTTTTCTCGCTCACGGCCTACCCGCGCGCCTAATCGAAAAGCTGACCTGTCCCATCGGGATAGATGGAATCTCCGGTAAACGTCCGGAGGAAATCAGTATCGCTGTCGCCGCACAGCTGCTGCAGGTGAGTCAGGGTCATGCCCAACCGGCCCGATCCCTCCGTCCGCGGCTCGCCGCAAGCTGAGTACAGCTAAAAGCATGGCGCAGCGCGATCGAACCGCCGTCGAACCCAGGCTCGCGCTCAGCGGCATTACTAAGATATACCCAACCGTTATCGCCAACGATAACGTTAACCTCAAAGTTTATCCCGGCGAAATACATGCTGTGCTGGGTGAAAACGGCGCAGGTAAGAGCACTTTAATGAAGATTATTTACGGCGTTACCAAGCCTGATCGGGGAGAAATTATCTGGCAAGGCAAGCCGGTTGAGATCGCGCGTCCCGCTGAGGCAAGGCGCCTGGGCATCGGCATGGTATTTCAACATTTCTCTTTGTTTGAAACGCTAACCGTTGCGCAGAATATAGCCTTAGGTGTTGATCAGGAATTTGATCTAGAGAAATTATCTGCCCAGATCAGTGAGGTGTCGCACAACTACGGCTTGCCGTTGGATCCAAAGCGAATGGTGCATTCCCTCTCCGTCGGTGAGCGCCAGCGCGTCGAAATCGTGCGCTGCTTGCTGCAGAAACCGCGGCTGCTGATTATGGATGAACCGACTTCCGTACTGACGCCGCAAGCCGTGCGGACCCTGTTTGATACCCTGCGTCGCCTGGCGCAGGAGGGATGCAGCATTCTGTATATCAGCCATAAGCTGGAAGAGATCCGTGAACTGTGTCACAGCGCGACGGTGATGCGGGGTGGCCGGGTTACCGCGGAGGCGGATCCGCAGCAAGAAACCGCTTCCAGCCTGGCACGCATGATGATCGGGCGCGAGCTTCCGGTTTGTGAGCATGGCACTGCCCGGCAAGGCGGAGCAGCTCGACTGGTAATCAGCGGCCTGTCACGTCCCGCGGATGATCCGTTCGGCACCGATTTGCGGGACATCAACCTACAAGTAAACGGAGGCGAAATCGTTGGTATAGCCGGAATCTCAGGCAACGGTCAGCAGGAGCTGCTTCTAACCTTGAGCGGCGAACGGCCATTGAACCGGCGTGATGCCGCCGCTATAAAAATCGATGGTCACGATGTCGGCCATCTCGGCGCCTCGGCGCGCAGGGATCTGGGGCTGACCTTTGTTCCTGAGGAGCGGCTGGGACGCGGGGCGGTACCGCCCATGTCGCTGTCTGAAAATTCTCTGCTCACCGGACATCGCAGTGGAATGGTTCGCTTTGGATTGATCAAGGCTAACAAGGTAAAGGAATTTGCCGAAAAATGTGTAAAGAATTTTGACGTGCGCTGTGGTGGTGTGCATGCCGCGGCTAAAAGTCTGTCGGGGGGGAATCTGCAAAAATTTATTGTCGGACGTGAAATTTTACAAAAACCCAATGTGCTTATTGCTGCACAACCCACTTGGGGAGTCGATGTGGGCGCGGCGGCGGTGATCCGCCAGGAGTTGATCGACCTGCGCAACCAGGGGCTAGCCGTGCTGGTGATATCTGAAGAGCTGGAAGAGTTGTTTGAGATATGCGACCGCATCGTTGTTATTGCGAACGGGCGGCTGTCACCAATCAAAGCTACTGCTGACACCAATATGGAAGAGATCGGGATGTGGATGAGTGGATTATTCCCGGAGGAACGGGAACAGCCGGTGGTCCGTGAATCTGGCCATGCTTAAGATCGAACCACGGCCGCAACCGTCGCGACTAATGGGTTATCTGTCACCGCTTATAGCGGTCGGACTGACTTTGGTCACCGGGATCATATTCTCCATCCTGGTCGGCCTGAATCCGCTGTCGGCGTTTTACGCATTTTTCATTGCGCCCATTGATGACCTTTACGGTCTGGGGGAATTGGGAGTTAAAGCGGCGCCGCTGATGCTGATTGCAGTTGGTCTGGCAATAGGATTTCGCTCTAACGTGTGGAACATTGGTGCAGAAGGCCAGCTCACGTTCGGTGCCATTTGCGGCGGCGGACTGGCGCTTTATTTCTACCAGGTCGAAGGCGCGTGGGTAATGCCGTTGATTATCCTGGCAGGGGCGATAGGCGGCATGCTGTGGGCATCCATTCCGGCTTTTTTACGGACGCGGTTTAATACCAACGAAATCCTGGTGAGCTTGATGCTGAACTACGTAGCCATATTTCTGTTGAGCTACCTGGTGCACGATCCGTGGCGTGACCCGGATGGTTTTAATTTCCCGGAATCGCGTTTGTTTTCAGATTCAGCGCTGTTACCTATCGTATTACAGGGGACGAGGCTGCATCTTGGGCTGGTTATCGCCGTGATTGCCGTGGTGCTTGGCTGGGTGTTCGTGCGTAAGAGCTTTGTGGGCTATCAGATGCAGGTCGCAGGGCTGGCGGACCTGGCCGCTTTGTATGCCGGGTTCAAACGCAAGAGCATGGTATGGATCGGGCTGTTGGTTGGTGGTGCGGCAGCGGGTGTCGCCGGAGTGTGCGAAGTCGCGGGCCCGATAGGACAGTTGCTGCCATCAGTGTCACCCGGTTACGGATACGCCGCAATTATTGTTGCCTTTGTCGGCCGCCTGCACCCGGTGGGCATTCTGTTTGCCAGTTTATTAATGTCTCTGCTTTATCTGGGGGGGGAAGCGGCGCAGATGGATCTCGGACTGCCGTCTGCTATTACCGGAGTGTTTCAGGGTGTACTGCTGTTTTATTTGCTGGCGGCGGATTTGTTCATCAATTTCAAGCTGAAGCTGACCACCCCGGTGGCAAAGGCTGCGGCACGGGAGGCGCTGCCATAGTGGACACTATTGTAGGAATTCTCCTGGCAACACTGGGGGCGGGGACACCGCTGGTCTTTGCCGCTCTGGGTGAACTGGTAAGCGAGAAGTCGGGTGTGCTTAACCTTGGCGTGGAAGGGATGATGATCGTGGGGGCGGTGTGCGGCTTCGCGGTGGCGGCAGAAAGTGGCAGCCTGTGGTTGGGCGTGATCACATCCATTGTGGCGGGAGCGGGCACGGCCCTGCTTTTTGGGGTGTTAACACTGACTTTTCAGGCGAATCAGGTGGCCGCCGGCTTGGCGCTCACTATCTTCGGAGTTGGTCTGAGTGCGTATATCGGCCTGGACTATACCAGCGTAGCCCTGACCGGCATGGCGCAGATCCATATTCCGCTTCTGAGCGAGTTACCCATCGTCGGTCCGCTGCTGTTCTCCCTGGACCCGTTGCTGTATTTATCCTTTGTCTGCTTTGCTGCGATAACTTATTTCCTGTACCGGACTAAAGCAGGCCTGCTGTTGCGAGCGGTAGGTGAGTCACCGGAGTCTGCGCTGTCTCTGGGGTATTCCGTTATCGCGATACGCTACATGGCCGTTCTTTTCGGCGGAGCCATGGCCGGATTGGGCGGCGCCTACCTGGCGCTGGTTTATACGCCGCTGTGGGTTGAGGCGATGACGGCCGGGCGCGGCTGGATAGCTTTGGCGCTGGTGGTGTTTGCGACCTGGCGCCCAGCGAGAGTTATGATCGGTGCGTACCTGTTTGGCGGAGTCACCATTATTCAGTTTCACGTACAGGGATTTGGTGTTGATATTCCCTCGCAGCTGCTGTCTACGTTGCCTTATCTGGCTACTATTGTTGTGCTAGTGTTGATCTCGAGAGATATCAACACAATACGACTGAACGCGCCTGCCTCGCTGGGCAAAGCGTACCATCCGTCTGTTTGAACCGTAGGAGATAAACTCTAGTGAGGAGAAAGTAATGAAACTAAGAATATTTTATAAACTTGGGATGAGAGCCGTCGCGGGGTTAGCTTCGATAGTGTTGAGTTTGACCGCGTTCGCCGCAGATCCGCTGAAAGTAGGATTTGTCTATGTCAGCCCGATTGGTGACGCCGGGTGGACTTATCAGCATGACCAGGGAAGACTGGAGATGGAGAAAAGACTGGGTGACAAAGTTCAGACTAAGTATATTGAGAGTGTGCCCGAGGGTGGTGAATCAGAGCGGGTGATTCGTCAGTTCGCGACCGATGGTTACGGCTTGATTTTTACGACCTCCTTCGGCTACATGAACCCGACGATAAAAGTAGCCAAACAGTTTCCTAACGTCGTTTTTGAGCACGCTACCGGTTATAAAACTGCGAAAAATGTGGGCACCTACGTCGCACGCTTTTATGAAGGCCGCTATCTGGCGGGAATCGTCGCCGGTAAAATGACCAAGTCAAACGTCGCGGGGTACGTGGCCGCTTTCCCAATACCAGAGGTGCTGCGGGGCATTAATGCCTTTACCCTGGGTATGCGCAGTGTCAATCCGGCGGTGACGGTAAAAGTGATCTGGGTCAACTCCTGGTTCGATCCGGGCCGGGAGCGTGAGGCGGCTGACGTCCTAATTGCCCAGGGCGCGGACGTGGTAACCCACCATACCGACTCGACCGCGGTGGTGCAGGCGGCGGAGGAAGCGGGCGTATGGTCCGTCGGTTACCACTCGGACATGTCCAAGTATGGGCCTAAAAGCCATCTCACTGCTGCCACCCATCATTGGGGGAACTATTACGCCAAGGTGGCCGAAGATGTCCTGGCGGGCACCTGGAAGTCGAGCAACATTTGGTGGGGGATTAAAGAAGGCATGATCAAACTGGCGCCCTTGAACCCTGCCGTGCCGGCGGAGGTGCAGGCGTATGTTATGGAGCAGGAAATGGGGATTAAAGACGGCGCGGTGCATCCGTTCCGCGGGCCGATCAAGAACCAGGATGGTGAAGAGGTGGTTGCTGCTGGCGCGGTGTTGAGCGATGAAGAGCTGGCAACGATGGAGTGGTATGTCGAGGGCGTGGAAGGAAAGCTGCCGAAATAAGCGAACAGCCGGTGCCGATAACGGTGCCGGCTGAGGTTTGCTGACGAGCTGTCCGGATGGAAGCTTACATCGTCGACTGGTTGAGCCTGGTCGGTCGCTGGATTCATTTTATAACCGGCATCGCCTGGATCGGGGCATCGTTCTATTTCGTCTGGCTGGATAATCACCTGCAGGCTCCACAATCACCGGCGGATGTCGACAGAGGAGTGAGTGGCGAGGTCTGGTCAGTGCATGGCGGCGGGTTTTACCACGCACAAAAGTACAGGCTCACACCGCCAAAGCTGCCGGAAACGCTGCATTGGTTTAAGTGGGAAGCCTATTCCACGTGGCTGTCCGGAATATTTCTGCTGGCGCTGATTTACTGGTATGGGGCGGAAGTTTATCTTATAGATTCAACCGTAGCCGATGTCGGCAAAGCAGCCGCCATTGTAATTGGCGTCACGTCACTGCTGGGCGGGTGGATTGTTTATGACCTGTTATGCCGGTCTGCTCTGGGCCGGCAAGAGCTAAAGTTAGGCATGGTACTGGCCGTCTTTCTGATGGCAGCCGCTTATCTCTTGTGTCAAGTTTTCAGTGGCCGGGGTGCGTTTATCCATTTTGGCGCAATGCTGGGTACCATCATGGTGGCCAATGTTGCGATGGTTATTATTCCCGGACAGAAGGAGCTGGTCCAGGCAACGCGGGAAGGACGAAGTCCGGATCCTAGACATGGGCTGATGGGCAAGCAGCGTTCAGTACATAACACCTACTTCACTTTACCAGTGCTGTTCATCATGATCAGCAATCACTATGCCATGACGTATGGCCATGAATACAATTGGCTGATTTTAATTACACTATCCCTGGCCGGAGCATTAATCAGAGCATATTTTGTAGCACGCCACAGCGGATCCGCCTCCCCACTGCCCCTGGCCATCGGGATAGTGTTGCTGGTCATCGTTGCTGCGGCCATCGCCCCTGGCGTATCGAGCGTAACCAGGGAGGCTGGTACTGCGGTCAGGCCGGATTTTGCGCAGGTCGTCATGGTTATTCAGAAGCGGTGTGGCGGCTGCCACGCCGCTGAGCCAACGCAGCCCGGATTTACGGCGCCGCCGGCCGGAATCGTATTCGATACCGAGCAGGATATCTCGGCCCAGGCATATCTCATCCATCAGCAAACTGTGGTGAGTAAAGTCATGCCCATAGGTAACCTAACTCAAATGACGGAAGAGGAGCGTAAACTGATCGACCGCTGGTTCATGGCGGGTGCCAAAGTGAACTAGCGCAATAGAGTGACGGATCTCCGGTCACTCAACGTTGAGGAAAAATGTCCGGCAACGGCGAGAGAATAGAGCAATGAATGATTATCCTCGAGATCTGATAGGGTACGGCCCGCGACCGGTACATCCAAATTGGCCGGACGATGCGCGTATCGCCGTCCAGTTTGTCATAAATTACGAAGAAGGCGGTGAGCGCTGTGTTTTGCATGGGGACGCCGAAGCGGAGGCGTTTTTATCGGAAATTCCGAGCGCGGCACCGGTCACCGGCGCGCGCCATATGAACATGGAGTCCGTTTATGAATACGGATCGCGTGCCGGTTTCTGGCGTCTGCAGCGTTTTTTCTGCGAGCGGCAGATTCCCGTCACGGTCTTCGCAGTCACCATGGCGCTGGAGCGGAACCCGGCGGCCGTGCAGGCCATGCTTAACGCTAACTGGGAAATCGCCAGTCATGGCTTTCGCTGGATCGACTATCAGCACATAGAAGAAGCGGTGGAGTGGGAACATCTGCATAAGGCCATAGACGTGCATTCACGCATCACTGGGGAGCGTCCGTTGGGCTTGTATTTGGGTCGATGCAGCCCGAATAGCCATAGATTGATTGCCGAAGAGGGCGGGTTCCTGTATCACGCAGATTCCTATGCCGATGACCTGCCCTATTGGGATTATTCACACAACGGTGCTCAACTGATTGTGCCCTACACGCTGGACGCGAACGACATGCGGTTTTCCACACCCAATGGTTTCAGTTCGGGCGATCAGTTTTTCCAGTATCTGAAAGACACTTTTGACTTTTTGTATACAGAAGGAGCAGATATGCCGAAAATGATGTCGATAGGGCTGCACTGTCGGTTGGTCGGGCGCCCGGGCCGTATGGCCGCACTCGAGCGTTTCGTTGATCACGTGCAACAGCACCAGCGGGTCTGGCTGGCCAGGCGCATCGACATCGCCCGGCACTGGTGTAAACACCATCCCGCCCATACCCGGTAAACTGCGCGCGGTGGATTTTAATGTTAAGAAAGCTGCAGCCCAAGGCGGTATCGCCCCACCGAGCCATGGGTTGCGGAATCCCCTGGCTGTAGATCCATGACCAAACAGGAGTTTATTGCTCTTTATGGTGGTGTTTACGAGAACTCTCCCTGGATAGCGGAGCAGCTGTGGCAACAAAGATCACAATCTGGCGGGGATTTCACAACCAATCTCGCAGCCGAGATGGAGGCTATAGTCCGAGCGGCCGGCACCGAACGGCAGCTCGAACTCATCCGAGCGCACCCCGATTTAGCCGGTAGAGCCGCGGTACGCGGCGCATTAACCGCCGCGTCTGAAGCAGAACAGGCCAGTGCGGGTATTGACCGGTGCAGCCCCGATCAGTTCGATCTTTTCCAGCGCTGCAACGAGCGCTATAAAAGAAAATTTGGATTTCCCTTCGTCATGGCGATTAGAGGCAGCGATCGGGCAGAGATACTGGCGGCATTCGAACAAAGGCTGAGCAATAACTACGCGGTGGAGTTTTCTCAGGCGCTGCTTGAGATTCATAAAATTGCTCGTCTTAGACTTAAAGACTTGGCGGACAATCGCGCCGGATGAACAATAGTTTGGTTACCCTGCCGCAGTGGAGAAGCGCAGAACGGCATGCTCCTTAAGCCGATTAACGAAACGAAGAGGAGATAGTATATTGGGGGTATGACAATCGGGACTGACAACAATCCGTTCAAACATTCGGTCGATTTAGCGCAGCCTCGATTGGGCTCCATGGTGGTGTATGCTAGCGACGAGTTTTTCGCCGCCAAGGAAAGGTTGATTGATCCGGCTGCACCGATCTTCATACCGGATAAATATGATGATAATGGTAAATGGATGGACGGTTGGGAAAGCCGACGTAAACGCGGCCCGGGTCATGACTACAGTGTCGTAAAGCTGGGCGTACCGGGTCAGATTAAGGGTTTTGACATCGATACCAGTCACTTCACCGGTAACTATCCACCCGCAGCATCAATTGATGGCTGCGTCAGTGATCTTGAGCTGCCGGCGGAAGGCACTCGCTGGCAGGAGATACTGCCGCGCGTTAATCTGGTCGGGGATTCCCATAATTTTCACCGGGTCGACAGCCCTATCCATTTTACCCACATCCGCCTTAACATTTATCCTGACGGCGGCGTCGCCCGCTTGCGGGCTTACGGCCTGATCAGCCCCGACTGGTCAAAATTTCGCACGGAAGAAATCACGGACTTGCTGGCATTGGAAAACGGGGGCCAGGCGCTGGCCTGCAGCGACGAACACTATGGAAGCATACATAATCTCAATGCCCCCGGTCGCGGTGTCAATATGGGCGATGGCTGGGAAACGGCTCGGCGGCGCGGGCCCGGGCATGACTGGGCGCTGTTCAAGCTTGGTCACCGCGGTGAGGTTAAAATGATAGAGATTGATACGGCTCACTTTAAGGGCAATTATCCTGATCGTGCCTCAATCCAAGCGGCGCATGTGGACGGCGCGAGCGTTGAAGATCTAATTGAGCACAGTACGTCATGGCAAACGCTCTTGCCAGAGGTGAAGCTGGAGATGGATAAGCAACATGTGTTCACGCAGGAAGTAAAACCGCTTGGCGCTGTGACTCACGCGCGGGTCAACATATTCCCCGACGGCGGAGTAAGCCGGGTTCGTTTATTTGGGCATGTAATCAGTTAAGGTATGTCATGATTCTGCAGGCGCAGCCTCTGAGTAGAGAACGGTTTCAACCTTTTGGCGACGTAATCGAAACCGTCGGCGCCAAGCACTATCCCGTCAACGAGGGTAAGCTCGAGCGGTTTAATGATCTGGCTCACGTTGAGGTCGGTGCCGACCACGGCGGTCGTCCGCTGGTGAGCATTTTCAAATGCAACCAGCCAAGCACGCTGCCGCATCGAATAGAAGTCATAGAACGCCACCCCCTTGGGAGCCAAGCATTTATTCCGCTGAATCATGCACGCATGATAATCGTAGTCGGCCCCGCTGGCGCAGAGTTTGAGCTGCACAGGCTGCAGGCCTTTGTATCCAATGGCAGACAGGGCATCAACTATCGACCCGGGGTATGGCACATGCCCCTGATTGCGTTCAGCCCAGGGTTAGAGTTCGTCGTTATCGATCGAGGTGGGAGCGACCGTAACTGTGACGAGATTCACCTCAAGGACGTTGAGCTGTTCGTGGACTGCGAGTAAAACACTGCGGCCTAAGGTAAATCTGTGAGCCCGGTAAAGCCAGAAACTTTAATCTCCGAAGATGCGATTAAAAAGCGCATCAAGGAAATCTCTGCCCAGATTAATCAGGACTTTGCCGGCAAGGGTACTTTAGTTCTGGTGGGCGTACTTAAAGGAGCATTCATCTTCCTGGCCGACCTTTCCCGGGAGTTAAGTATTCCTCACAGCATTGAGTTTATCGCGGTATCCAGCTACGGTAAGCACGGTGCAGACAGCGGGGCAGTCCGACTGCTGATGGACGTAAGGGAGGATATAGAAGGGCGCCATGTCCTAGTGGTGGAGGATATATTAGATACCGGTTACACCCTGGACTATCTTATTTCACTGCTGCGCGCCCGAAATCCTGCTTCGCTGAGCACGTGTGTGCTGGTGAGAAAAACCGAGCGCGTCCAGGTCGAGGTAAAGATTGATTATCTTGGTTTCGATATCCCGGACGTCTGGGTGGTCGGATACGGTTTGGATTACGCTGAGCAGCATCGGACGCTGCCGTACATCGGGGTGGTAAATCCGTAACATCGGTCCACCTGCGCCATACCCTGTTGGCGCTGTTGGGCGAGAAGAAAAGGGCTAATCGATTTTTACTTTGCCAAGTAAATCCTTCAGTCCGGGCTTGTGCTGAAAGATTTCCTCGAGAGTCAGTCCGGCCAGCTCATGCGGAAATACCAGCCACCTGTCGGTTTCATACAGGTAATAATCCGGCCGCCTATTGGTTTTGTTATTGCCCGGCTTGAAGTAGATTGTGGCTACGCGAATATGCGGTGTATTTTTGCGCGCTTTTAGCCGTAGATTGGCAACGATGGCCTCGATACTAAGTCCCGTATCGTAGACGTCATCAACAATAAGCAGAGAGTCCTCGGCGTTGATGTTTTTTATCAGGTAGCTCAGTCCGTGCACCCGGACAGTGGCTTCGCGCTCACCAATTGCGTTGTATGAAGAGGTACGAATGGCGATGTGATCCGTTTTCACTTCGTAGTAGTCCAGCAACTCCTGTACGACGATTCCAACCGGACTACCACCGCGCCACACGCCAACGATGAAATGGGGTTTGAATCCACTTTGCAGGATTTGTACCCCCAGTTTAATAGATGCTTCAAACAACTCCTGGGCGCTGATAAATTTTTTATCAGTCATGCTGCTGTGTGACCGTGGCCATCGATAAAGATATGCACTTAAAAATCGCGCGCTGCTGCCGCCGTGACGTAACATATTATCATATCGGTACTACAGGCCGGCCTGGTGCAGCCACTTGGGAACTCGGGGCGGCTGGTAGGCACGCATCTGCGCAATAAGTTGTTCCGGACTTTCTTTTACGATGAGCATCGAGCGATGCTGTTTCTTTAAGAAACCCTGCCCGACGGCTCGGTCGAGAAAGGTGATCAATGGATCAAAGTATGAAAGCACGTTCAGCAGCGCGCAGGGTTTACGATGAAACCCAAGCTGGGCCCAGGTCCATACCTCAAACAATTCCTCCAGCGTTCCCAGTCCCCCGGGCAGTGCAATGAATCCGTCCGAGAGTTTCGCCATCAATGCCTTACGTTCATGCATCGAATCGACAACTTTAAGCTCAGTCAAAGCGCTGTGTGGCGTTTCCTTTTTTAACAGGTCCCTGGGAATAACCCCCACTGCTTCGCCGCCCGCGGCAGTAACCCCATCGGCGACTGCGCCCATCACCCCTGAGCTTGCCCCGCCATACACCAGTCCTATAGATTGCGCCGCGAGGGATCTACCCAGGTGCACTGCGGCGTTGACGTAAGCGGGGTCCTTACCTGGATTCGATCCGCAATAAACACAAAGTCTCTTCACGTCATTCTTTCAAATTGTGCGGTGCGGGCGCTGCCGTGCGGATGCGCCTGCGAATCTTATAAGTACATAGGGCCATATTTGGTTGCAAATCATATAAAGAAATGTTTATATGTATATAAATTAATATTTAAACCATGTCAGAAACCGTATCCTTAAACAGTCTTTTGACCGCGCTGCGCGCCGCGGCCGAAGCCACGCGTCTGCGCCTTCTGGCTATTCTGGCGCGGAATGAGCTTACGGTAACGGAACTCACCCGCATTATGGGCCAGAGTCAACCCCGCATCAGTCGTCACCTCAAGCTGATGTGTGAAGCCCACCTGCTGCACCGTCATCAGGAAGGGTCCTGGGTATTGTACGGCATCGCAGATTCGGGGCCCGCCGCTCATATTGTACAAGAGCTTATCAGCCTGCTCCCAGACGAAGATCACGAAATGGATCGAGACGCGCAGCGGCTGCAGAGCATCCAGCGCGAGCACATGCGCGCAGCCACCGCCTATTTCGAGGAAAACGCCCGGGCCTGGGATGACATTCGCAAGTTATATGTCGCGGAGGTGGAGGTGGAAAAAGCAATGTTATTGGCTATCGATGACATGGAAGTGAGTTATCTTCTTGATCTGGGTACGGGCACGGGCCGGGTGTTAGAGATATTCAGTCCCAGCATACAGCGCGGTCTCGGTATTGATCTGAGCAGAGAGATGCTGGCGGTTGCGCGCTCCAAGCTAGAATCGTCAAACATCACTAATTGCCAGGTACGTTACGGCAATATCTATGGCCTCGCTGTGGACAGCGGCAGTGTTGATGTCGTCACGATCCATCACGTTCTTCACTTTCTGGATGATCCCGCTGCCGTTATCAAAGAAGCGGTGCGCACGCTCAAATCTGGCGGACGTGTCCTGATCGTGGATTTCGCACCGCACCACGTCGAGACGCTACGTGAAGTGCACGCGCACCGACGGCTAGGCTTCAGCGATGATGAAGTCAATACATGGCTGCATCGCGCTGGGGCAAAGAGCCTCGCTCTGCACCACTTGTCTACAAAGCAGAGTGATGCTGCCGATCAGCTGGTGGTGACACTGTGGGTTGGTCAGACTCATTAATCCCTATCACACAATGCAATAAAGTTAAGGATAAGTTTGATGACTGAAGAGCAATACAATGCGTTGCGGCGGAGTGCAGATGAGACTTTTCACCGATTGAAACAGCGCCCGCCATCTGTGGTACATCCGGTTAAACGAAAAGTGTCGGTTTCGTTCGAATTTTTCCCGCCGCACAGCGAAAAATCAAACACCGTATTGTGGCAATCCATAAAAAGGCTGTGCCCCCTGACGCCGGATTTTATTTCAGTAACTTATGGTGCAGGCGGATCAACCAGAGAGCGGACTCATGCAACAGTCAGACGTGTTCTTGAGGAAACCCCGCTTGAACCCGCTGCCCACTTAACCTGTGTTGATGCCAGCAAAGAGGAAATAGACGGAATAGCGCATGACTACTGGCAGTTGGGCGTGAGAAAAATAGTAGCTCTGCGCGGAGACTCTCCTGATGGCCGTGTTTTCCGGCCGCACCCATGCGGCTATAAGAAAGCAGCGGACCTGGTCGCCGGGCTTCATCGTCAGCACTTGTTCGACATCAGCGTTGCTGCCTATCCCGAAGTACACCCAGACGCTGGCTCAGCAAACGCCGATATGGATAATCTAAAGCGCAAGATCGATGCCGGTGCCAACCGGGCAATTACGCAATTTTTCTTTGACGCCGATACCTTTTTACGTTTTCGCGATCGCGCCCGCGCCTGCGGAATTCAAGTTCCTATTATTCCCGGTATTCTGCCAGTAACTAATTTCTCCAAATTGAAGGAGTTTGCGGCGCGCTGTGGCGCCTCCATACCGCAATGGGTTGGTGTGCTGTTTGCCGGCCTCGACGACGCGCCGGATATTCGTCAGTTAGTTTCGGCCACGGTAACAGCGGAGCTGTGCACCAGGCTGTACGATCAGGGCGTGTCCAGCTTTCATTTTTATACGCTGAACCGCTGCGAATTGACTTTGGCGATCTGCCGCATTCTGGGCGTTCACCCCGCCCCTGATTCTCTGGATCAATCTGCGCACCAGCGTGCCGCCCTTAGATGATTAAACGCAGCAGAAGCAAACACAGAAAGCGACTGCTTAAGCGCGCCCTGCGAGATCGAATCCTGCTCCTCGATGGTGCTATGGGTACGATGATTCAAGCGCTTGGTCTCGATGAAACTCAATTCAGGGCAGAGAAATTTAAACACCATCACCGTGACCTTGTTGGTAACAATGATTTATTGACGCTGACGCAGCCCCAGGCGATTGAAGCAATCCACGAGTCATTTCTTGCAGCTGGTGCAGACTTTGTAGAAACGAATACATTCAATGCCAATCGGATCTCGCAATCGGACTACGGTTTGGAAAACGCAGTTTTTGAACTGAACCTGCAGGCAGCAGTACTTGCCCGTGCCGCAGCCGACAAGTTTGATAGTGAAGAAAAGCCTCGCTGGGTGATCGGTGTACTGGGTCCGACCAATCGGACCGCCTCCATCTCTCCTGATGTTAACGATCCTGCTCTGCGTGATATTGGATTTGATCAATTGCGCGACGTATACGCAGAGGCTCTGCACGGCCTGGTTTCGGGTGGCGTCGATCTGATCATGGTGGAAACCGTGTTCGATACGTTGAATGCCAAGGCTGCGGTGTATGCTATCGAGGAGTATTTTGAGCGGTTTCAACTGCGATTACCGGTCTATATTTCAGGGACCATCACCGATGGCAGCGGCCGCACGTTATCAGGGCAGACCACCGAGGCGTTCTGGCACTCACTACGTCACGCCAGCCCGACAATTGTTGGATTGAACTGCGCGCTCGGCGCGCAGCAGCTGAGAGAGTATGTCTCAGCACTTGGTCGAGTTGCTGATTGTCCGGTTGGCTGTCACCCCAATGCCGGTTTACCGAACGAAATGGGTGAATACGAGGACAGTCCGCAGCATATGGCCATGGTGCTGGGGGATTTTGCCCGGTCGGGTTTGTTAAATGTTGTTGGTGGGTGTTGCGGCACTACACCTGAACATATTAAAGCGATTCACGATGCGGTTGCGCAGTGTCGCCCGCGACAGATCCCGACCGTTTCACCAGTTTGCCGCCTGTCAGGGCTCGAACCCCTGACCATCGACGGTGAAAGTCTTTTTGTCAACATTGGTGAACGTACCAACGTTACCGGCTCGGCTAGATTCGCTAAGCTGATTAGTGAGGAAGACTATGACACGGCGGTTGAAATAGCGCGTGAACAGGTTGCAAGCGGCGCACAGATCGTCGATATCAACATGGACGAGGGCATGCTCGATTCGGCGGTAGCGATGCAGAGATTTATAAACTTGATTGCGTCCGAGCCCGACATTATCCGGGTGCCGGTGATGATTGATTCCAGCAAGTGGTCTGTATTGGAGGCCGGATTGAAGTGCCTGCAGGGAAAAGGTCTGGTTAACTCGATCAGCCTGAAAGAGGGGGAGCAACAATTCATAGAGCAGGCCAAGAAGATCCGCCGCTATGGGGCGGCAGTTGTGGTAATGGCATTTGATGAAGAAGGGCAGGCGGAGACCGTTGAACGCAAGTTAGAAATTTGTATGCGCGCTCATCGTCTATTGATAGAAAAGGTGAACTTCCCAACGGAAGATATCGTATTCGATCCTAATATTTTTGCCGTGGCAACGGGCATTGAAGCGCACAACGATTATGCACGCGCCTTTATTGAGGCCACGCGTCAAATTAAGCAACATCTACCAAACGCCCTGGTCTCAGGCGGCATTTCCAACCTGTCTTTTTCATTTAGGGGTAACAACGCGCTGCGGGAAGCGATGCACTCTGTGTTTTTGTTTCACGCTATTAAAGCCGGGTTGGATATGGCTATTGTCAACGCGGGAAAGTTGCCGGTTTATGAAGATATCGATGCCACCGTAAAACAGGGCATTGAGGATGTGTTGTTCAATCGCGAGCAGAGTGCAACAGAAAGGCTTGTGCAGATCGCTGAATCATTTAGGGGTAAGACGCAGTCGCGGGAGGAGGACCTTAGTTGGCGTGAGCAATCGGTAGAAGACAGGCTGATTTACGCCTTGGTTCACGGCATCGATCGATACATCGTGGAAGATGCAGAGGCTGCAAGGCAACGTGCGGTAAAAGCGATTATGGTTATCGAAGGTCCGCTAATGGCAGGTATGAACGTGGTCGGAGATCTGTTCGGTTCCGGCAAGATGTTCTTGCCGCAGGTGGTAAAGAGCGCCCGAGTAATGAAGAAAGCAGTAGCTTATCTCGAACCGTATATTGAGCAGGTGCGGGAGGGCGAGTCCAGGCGCAGCGCCGGAAAAATCGTATTGGCAACGGCGAAGGGTGATGTGCATGATATCGGTAAAAACATCGTTGGAGTGGTGTTGCGGTGCAATAACTATGAAGTGATCGATCTAGGGGTCATGGTACCAAGCGCCAAAGTTTTGCAAACCGCACGAAGAGAGCGGGCTGATATCGTTGGCATCTCAGGATTGATCACGCCCAGTCTGGATGAAATGCAACACGTTGCCGACGAAATGGAACGTGAGCAGTTCGCTATTCCACTGCTTATCGGAGGAGCCACCACCAGTAAAGTACACACCGCGGTGAAGATCGACCCTAGGTATTCTGGCTGCGTTCTGTATGTGCCGGATGCATCTAAAGCGGTAGGGGTGGTGACGCAGCTGCTGAGTAAAGACTCCAGCAGCCTGGTGCGTAAGACGAAAGACGAATATCGGGAGATTCGCATCCGCCGTGATGCACAGCGCCGACAGGCCAAACGGGTGACGCTTGATCAGGCTCGAAGAAACCGTGTCAAAATTCAGTGGGAGCAGTATCGACCTGCGGTACCACGGTTCACCGGTAGTAAAATTTTTACCGACTACGACCTTGATGAACTGGTAGATTTTATAGATTGGACACCTTTTTTCCGTACCTGGGATCTAGCTGGCGTGTTCCCCAAGATTCTGAATGATAATACAGTCGGTCACGCGGCTCGCAGCCTGTTTACCGATGGCCAGGAAATGCTGCAGCGCATAATAGCAAACGAGTGGCTGCAAGCGCGTGCCGCAGTTGGTTTCTGGCCGGCTAACAGCACTGAGCAAGATGATATTGTTGTGTTCAGTGACGAAACCAAGTGCGAACCCATTGCAACGATCCATACCCTGCGGCAGCAAATGTTCAGAGATCGTGATCGGCCCAACCTTGCCATTAGTGATTTTATCGCCCCGGTTGAGACAGGGCAGCAAGACTATATAGGGGGTTTTGTGGTCAGCGCGGGTTTTGGTGTTGACCAAATGGTAGCCAAGTTTGAAGCGGACAATGATGACTACTCAGCCATAATGCTGAAAGCGCTGGCCGACCGGCTAGCAGAAGCTTTTGCTGAACACATGCATCAGCGTGTCCGGCGCGAGTTCTGGGGCTATGCTCCTGATGAGCAATTCAGTAACCAGCAATTGATTAAAGAAGCCTACCGCGGCATCCGGCCGGCCCCAGGTTACCCCGCGTGCCCGGATCATACGGAAAAGGCGACTCTGTTTTCTCTTCTTGCCGCCGAATCTAATATCGGCACGTTCCTGACCGATAGCTTTGCCATGCATCCAGCAGCCACCGTTGGCGGCTGGTATCTGGCACATCCGGAAAGCCGTTACTTTGGCGTGAGCAAAGTAGAACGAGACCAGGTTGAAAATTATGCAGCTCGCAAGGGCTGGACTGTTGAACAGGCCGAGCGCTGGATGGCGCCGGTACTGGGATATGACCCGGAGGTTGGGAGAGCCGCCTAGCTTTAAGTCAGTGATCACGCTTTTTGCCCAGCGGGTTCGAACCGGAAGTGGGCGTTTCCCGGGCAACGCTCCGTTACCTTAGAAAAGACGTTTTTTCCAGCCGAGAGGAGGGCCGCCTCGAACGGCTATCAGCGCGGATGTTGAGCATGCAGGCTGGGGCCTGCGACGAACCGTTGGGAACGCCTGACCAAACGCGCAGTAAATTAACAGAATTGACCTAAGCTGTTACTCATAACGTCGTAAACGTAAGGAACAAGGTGAGTCAAATTGGGGCAGGAAGCCTTAGGTGGCTGCTGCAGCTTCACCCGATCGAGTGGTGATCTGCGGAATGGGCGACCACCTGGTTCGCCTAGGAGTCTGCACCTTCGGAGGTTGGAATTGATGTATGAGTCGAGGATGGCTGCTGCTGAATCCGTAACGGATACCGGGCAGTACCCCGCAGTGCCTGGCCATCCCGCCGAAGGCAAGCATAGAGCAGATCGCTCTGCCCGCGCTTCAAGGCTCTCGCTGTCGCGCGAGATGGTTTCCGGCCTGGTGCTGCTGACCGATGCTATTATCGTCCTCGGTACTGGTTTCGCCGTCTTCCTGCTACGTTTTGAATGGGCGCCGCAAACACCCTCATTTGTCTTTCATCTGTCCACGCTACTGATTGGTTCTGCGCTGACCCTGCAGGGATTTCATCTCGCTGGCTTATACCGGTTTGAATCTATCATCGAACCCGCGCGGCAAATAAAGCGCGTAGTGCTGGTATGTGGATTGGTGTTTGTATCACTGATTCTGCTGGCATTTGCTCTCAAGGTCTCGGCGTCATTTTCGCGCGTGTGGATGTTCAGTTGGTTTGCCTGCCAGGTAACTCTGGTTCTGTTAGCCCGCATGGGCTGGGATGTGCTGCTGCGCAGCAGTGGCCAGTCCGGAAAACTGACGCGAAAAATTGCGGTGGTGGGAGCAGATCGACAGGCGGCTGACCTGGTTAGTCGAATCAGCCGTATGCGCAATCCATGGATTGATCTCGTTGGGATTTTTGACCATCGTCCAGATAATCACAGCGCAGTGTCAACCGAAGACTCGCAGCAGTACGATTCATGTGATGATCTGGTGAGCTACGCACGCAAACGCGACCTTGATGAGGTGATCGTAACGTGGAGCGCGAGCGACCATTTAAGCGAATTTCACCACAGCCTGAAAGAGCTGCCTGTGGAATTTCGTTTTCTCGGTCCTGATGTATCGAGTTTTCGAGCGGCCAAGTGGAAATTCAACAGTATTGCGGGTGTGCCCACTCTGGATCTGGCGTATACGCCGCTCGCCGGCTGGCGTCTGCTGGTAAAGGGATTACTGGATAAAGTACTGGCGCTGATGCTGATGATACTGATTGGCCCGCTTATGCTGCTCATAGCCCTGGTCATAAAGCTGGACAGCCCCGGTCCGGCGCTGTTTGTACAAAAACGTTATGGCTACAACAACAGGCCGTTCTCGGTATACAAGTTTCGCACGATGCGCAGCGAATTTTCGCATGAAACCCGTCAGGCCCGGCGCAATGATGCGCGCGTGACGCGCATTGGGGCCTGGTTAAGACGGTTCAGTTTAGATGAGCTTCCTCAGTTGTTTAATGTGATCAACGGCAGCATGTCGTTAATCGGCCCCCGCCCTCATCCCATTCCTCTGAATGTAAAGTTCGCGGACAGAATTGAATACTATTACGCCAGGCATCGAATAAAACCCGGGATTACCGGTTGGGCACAAGTGAACGGCCTGCGCGGTGAGACGGAGACAGCGCATAGAATGAAAAAACGAATCGAGTACGATCTGTACTATATTGAAAACTGGTCGATTGTGCTCGATCTACAGATCCTTTTCGCTACCGTCAGGGCGGTTGTCTCACAGAAAAATGCTTACTGAAAGCGAGCGCTGAGAGAGTTTCATCGTCATTCTCTAAAGCCCGCCCGTATACGCACGGACTCTTCGTCTATATTTTCCTTCAGCGCTTTTGTAATAATTTGAGTCGCTTGCTTGATCGCTGCGGTGAGGTGCTGCTCCGACTCTGCTCTCAACGCATACTGTGTGTGCGCACCTTTGATCAGCTGCGCAGCTTTTTCGATCGCCGTGACGATGTTTTTCTGCGGGCCTTGCCCAAATGTGTTCTGTCTTAAAGCAACTTCCGTTGTATTGACCAGGTCCTCGAAATCCTGCACCAATTCTATTACCTGTGGCGAGGGAGCATCGGACGCTGCGCGAGCGCTGGTCTCGCTGATGCCCTGATCCGGTGCGCGGGGTGTGCCAGAAGCCTCGATTCTGGCAGACAGGTTTGCGCCAGACCGGTTAGAAGATGCAGCGCGCTGAGCAGCCGTGTTGGACTGAACTGGCCCGCGCGTGGATTTTGCGTTGGCCTGGTTCGCGCTATTGGATGAATTTTTATCTGGCCTTTCCCCGATGAAAAGAGACGGTTCTTTGGCCGACTCCTCTGTCCGTGCTTTCACTTGTTCTATACCATCAATAGATTCTTGCTGCCCGGCAGACGCCGCAATAAGAGACAAATCTGGCATCGCCCTTTCCCGCTCCTGCTTTTCACTTTGTTTCGCAACGATCGGCTGCGGGTGCTGCTGCTGTTCCTTGTTCTGTTTTCGTTTTTCTGCTGGTGGTTGACCTCCCCCGGCCTGTGGCAGCGGCGTGCTGCGCCCTGCGCTGCCGTCTACGGGGATGCCGGTTTTAACCTTGTCCACTTTGTCGATAAGGTCGGCTCCGGGTTTATCCCGCTGCCTGCGCCAAGCATCACTGGCTTCCGCGTCTCTTGCGTCAGCCAGGTCTGCCGGTACGCGTGATGCGGTCTTCGCAGCGTAGCGACCGCGAATGAGCGCGATCTTCGTTTCCAGTTCTGCTGCAGCCTGTTCCCGATCTGTATGATAAGCGGTTGTTTTGTTTGTTTTTGGAGCAAATAATCTTGCAGCTGTGGCACCGATACCGATACATAAGGTCAAGCCGGCAATCAATATAAACCAGCTTGAAGTGATGCTGGGCGAGGGGTTATCGGCGGAAGCGCCGTCGGACAGGCGGCTGAGCAGCTCGACCCCCCTTTGGTATTCCGCTTCGTAAGTCCCGCTCCAGGGGGCGGGATGGTGATCAATTACTTTTTCCTTCTGTTTTGACGCCACTTCTGCCGACGCATCCGCAGCGGAAGATACTGCAAGTGCCTGGCCATCTACAGCGAGAAGTAACCAGCATAGAAACAATATGGCCGGCGACAACGCACTGCGTGAACAAACTATTGGCACTCCTTTTTCCACATGTTAGTCAGGCGCGTTAAGTGTTGCGTCTTTGCCCCATGTTGTCAATGCGGAGTCAGGGTTGTCAGCGTCGACCGCAGACGCGGGCAAGCGCAAGATATGTCAACGCGCCGCGCCGAAGTGAACAGCGCGATCTCATCCGTTTGAGGTTGCTTTCAGTTTAGCGTCCTCTTCTGTTTGCCAGTGCCTGCAATACACGATGCACTCAACGATTTCTTTCACCAGGTACTCGACGATGTCGGACTCGTTGGAAAAGTCAAATAAGTCCACATCCTCTTCTTTTAAGAAGTGCTGGACTTTGCGTACGGTGAAGCCGTGGTCGTCATTCGTCGCTTGTATTGCCCACACGGTTCTGCCATGACCAAAGCCAACTTCGAAAGTCGCCGCTGCCTCACCAATGTCGGATTGAAGATATCGTGACTTTAAGGTGCTGGCCATTTCTTCGAGCAATGATCGCAGTGTGCTAAACGAATCTTGTGCAGGCTGAGTATGAGTATGTGAGCTCAAGGGTTGCATATCTGTATCGACCGAATGTTACGGATTACTGCCCTCGCCTCGGCTGGCCCGAGAGCGCTTGTCTTATATAAGGATAGACTAAATAAACGGTATTGCCCTGGCAGTTGTGCGTTACTTCCGCTGCTCAAGTGTCTGCAGCGTCGGCCCAGATCAGGGCCAAACTGTCATTCCATTTGCGGGATATGGCGCGTGAAACTAAGATAAGCTGTGAACATCGCCTGCGATCTGAAGCTGAATTGAATATGTGCGGACGTTACAACATTATCACTGATACTGACGCTTTGATCGAGGCGTTTGGCGTTATGGTGAACGAACTTGGCAGCAGCGGCGGTGTCATAACCCGCTACAATATTCCGCCTGCTTCTGAAGTACCTATCGTGCACATCCACCGCGGTCAGCGCACGCTGGGTCTGGCACATTGGGGATTACTTCCCCATTGGGCGAAGGATAGGAAGCTGGCATTTAAAACTTTCAATGCCCGTTGCGAGACCATTACCGAAAAACCATCATTCAGGGATGCAATAAAGCGATCCCGCTGCATCGTTCCTGCCAGCGGTTGGTTCGAGTGGAGAAAAGAGGGTGAAGTGAAGCAGCCTTACTATTTCCACACGGGCGAGCTAATCGCTTTCGCTGGTGTCAAGGCATTCCATCCGGACTTTGATTTACTGTCCTGCTCCATTATCACTACCGCCGCCAGCCCTCAAGCGGCCGGCATTCACCCGCGAATGCCGGCAGTGCTGCAGCGGCAGGAGATTAACCAGTGGATGTCCGGGGAAACAGAAATGCCCGCAGTATTGTCTCTGTTGAATCCTTGCAACAGCGAAAATCTGTCAATTACTAAAGTCAGTACGAAAGTAAACAGCACGCGTTACAGCGAAGCGGACTGTGTGCAACAAATACCGTGAGTTATGCATTATTTATCATTTTTCAGTTTGCCCTTTAGGTTCTTCCTGCAGCCGCCGGATAAACTCATAAACACTGAGCTCGTGCTGCTTCGATCCTTCTGCTTTTGCCTTTTTTTGTCTATCGAATAAAAATTTCCCAATAATCGCTATTTCTGCCAGCCAGATGAGCAACAGGGCAATCACGATCATTACCGTGTTGCCAGTCATGTCGGGTATGTTGAACAAAAACCAGGCCAGAGCTGAAAAAAACAGCACGGTCTGCAGCAGGTTTAAAGTCTTTAAACACGGTATCATAGTTGCTGATTATACCGGGTTGGATTGGAAACTTTTATCCCCCAGTTTCAATGCGAAGACCGCTATGCTGAAACGAAATTATTTTTAACCATGCATGGACTTCCCTTATGCTGAAGCTGCCAGCTTGGCTTGGTCGACTTCTTTGCTCATTGGGAGTACATGATTATCGCGTAGTGAGTGAAACTTTCGGGTTTGGCACTCGCGGGGTAGAGAAAGCCGAATGCAGAAGGTGTGGGGTCACGGTGACCCGTGCGGTGAGGTAAAAAAAACTACTTGATCTGCGCGTGTGAGCATGAGGCGCCAGCCCTTTGCTTGCTAGCTTGGCACGCGCCGCGAGTGGAGCTTGGCGTATACGCGGTACGACAGCCGCACAGCAACAGTCTATACAAACAGGGCCTAAGTCATGATAACCCTTTATGATTTTGAACTTTCCGGTAATTGTCACAAGGTGCGCATGATGCTGTCATTCCTTCAGCTCGAATACGAAAGGATTGATATCGACTTGCGAAAAAAGGATCAGATGAAGGCGGAGTTCATCGCTCTGAACCGGTTGCACAAAGTCCCGCTGCTGGTTGACGATGAGTTAGTGCTGCGAGACAGCGCAGCGATTTTAGTTTATCTCGCACGTCAGTATGGGAAAACTGACTGGTATCCGGATTCTCCAGCTGCCATGGCGGAAATACAGCAATGGCTATCGTTTTCTGTAAACGAGGTGTTCAACGGTCTGGCGATGGCGCGCGCAATAGTCATATTCAACAGGGACTTCGATCCGAAACTGGCGCATGCTATAAGCGACAGTGCTCTGGACATGCTTGAATTTCGATTACGGGAGCACGAGTGGCTGGCGCTTGATCAGTTTACCCTGGCCGATGTAGCCTGCTACCCCTACGCGGCCCTGGTGTATGAGGGTGGTATCTCGCTTGATAGGTATCCGGCTGTTCGTGCATGGTTCAAGCGCGTTGAGGCTTTACCGCATTACGCTGATATGCCCGGGCTGCCGTTCCCGCATTAGCAGGTGTGGGTGAAACGCGATTCTTTAAAGTCGGGACCGCCGGTGGATGGCAGCACACGCTTCGACCTGGTCATGGTCAATCGATAGAGCAGCGGTACGGAGAATACGGTCAGCACTGTGGAAAAGCTTAGCCCCCATACAATGGAAGTCGCCACCGGCCCCCACAGCAGCGATTCTCCGCCAAGGCCGGTAGCCAGCGACAGCAAGCCGGCGACGGTGGTTAGTGACGTAATGATAATCGGTACTATCCGTCGCCGCGCCGCGTAGATCGTGGCGTGGAGCAGGGCCATGCCACGGTGTAGACGATCGTTGGCTGCCGAGATCAGCACGATGGCGGAGTTCACTGCAATTCCGGCGAGTGCGACCACGCCATACAAAGTAAACAGGCTCAGCGTTTTCTGTGTGATAAGCAAACCCAGCACCACGCCGGTGAACGCCATTGGTACCGTGGATAGAATCATCAAAGGCTGAAAGTAGCTCTTGAACTGGGTTCCGAGTATCAGGTAGATCAGTCCGACCCCGAACAGGAACAGGATGAAAATCGCATCCAGGCTCTCCTGAATATCATCAAGTTCACCTGAGAAATCGAGATCAATGTCCGGATAATCATTCCGGATTTTATTCCACTGTGCAAGTAGATAATCGTTTGCTTCAATCGTATCGAGTTGGGATTTATCGATATCAGCCTCTACCGTAATCGCCCGCCTGAAGTTGTAATGCCGGACGTTGGCGGGCCCGCGTTCGCGTTCTGCCACCAGCAGGGTCCAAAGTGGAACGCTGCCCCCGTCTTTGACGGGCAGGGTATAGCGCAATAGATCGTCCGGTGATTGCAGCCCCTCGTGTTGGGCGCGAACCCGAATTTCCAGCTTTTCCCCTCGGTCCTGCATAGTCGCAACAATTTCTCCATCGACCAGCAGGCGGACGGTTCGTGCGATCATGTCAGGTGCAACGCCCGCGCGTCTGGCCGCATCGCTGTTGATCTTCAAGATCATCTCGCGTTGCCCCGGCGGCGAGTCGTCGGTTATATCGGTGATATATGGGTTGCTCGCAAGAATCTTTTTAATTTCCTCACTCGCTGCCCGAATCTCCTGCATTTTCTCACCCCGCACCTTGATTGAAATGGGCTTGGTTACCGGCGGACCGCCGGCCAGCCGCAGAATAGTAATGCGGCTGGGGCCCGGGATTTTTTGCACGTCGCTGCGCAGGGATTCTATGATCAGGTCAACGCTGCGCTGGGCGTTACTTTTAGCGTTCAATGAGACCAGTACCTGGCCGTAGTGGTCCCCAAAGAAAGGAGCGGTTTCGGTAAAAAGCTGCCCTGCGTACGAGACAATGGCGCGTTCCTCGTTTGCCCGCACGTGTTTGCGTACCCGGGCCTCGGCGCGCAGGACAGTTTCCATAGTCGTCTCAATCGGTGTGCCCGTTGGCATGTATACATTGACGTAAAAAATGCGAATGGGATCACTGGCAAAGAAGTCGAACTTGATCAGACCCGTGGCTAGCGCGCCCGTGGCGCCGATAAAAAGGCTGAGGATGAAGACAAGGGTAATGATAGGCTGGCGCATCACCTTGATAAGCAACTTGGTGTAACCCAGGCGCAGGCTATGCAGCATGCGTACCCGCAACCGGTGAATGCGCGACGGCTGGACAAAGCCTACCTTGGCGGCAATGATGTGCGCCGGCAGCATCCAGAACGCTTCCACCAGGCTAATTGCCAGCGCCACGGTAACGACCAGAGGGATGATCAACATGAACTTACCCAATATACCGGGCAGCAGCATCAGGGGTAAAAATGCGGACATGGTGGTCAGTACAGCAGTAGTTACCGGGGAGGAGACCTCGGCCAGCGCCTGCATCACGGCGTGAACCGTTTCGATTCCTCTCTGCAGCCGATAGTAAACAGCCTCTACTACCACCACCGCGTCATCCACCAGCATGCCCAGGCTGATCACAATGCCAAGCAGTACGGAAACGTTCAGGGTCTGGTCAAGGCTGCGCAGTATCCAGAACGTGCCGGCCAGGATAAAGGGAATGCCGATGCTGGTAAGCACGGCAATTCGGCTGCCAAGAAACACCCAGGTAACAAGCAGCACCAGAGACAGGCCGAGTAGCGCGTTGGTCTGCATCACGCGTATTGCTTCCCGCGTCACCTCGGTCTGGTCGTCCGCCAGTACCAAACGAATACCTGTATCCGCCAGCTGCGCGTTGCGCCTGTCGACATAATCACGTATGCGTTCAACGACTTTCAAAATATTGGCGCTGCCCTTTTTCGTAACCGCCAGTAAAACGCCGGGTTGACCCCGAAAACGCACCAGCTGTGTCGCATCGGCCCGCCCCCGGCGAACCTCGGCCACGTCGTTCAGTCGTATTTCACCCTGATCGGTCACCACCGGCAGCGACGCCAAATAGGCCGGGTCGCGATTGGCGCCGATTAGCCTGACCAGCCAGTTTTCATTATTGATTTGTGTACTCCCGGCGGAGATATTCTGGTAGTGACTGCTCACCGTATCGGCGAGCTGTATGGGATTCAGGCCGACACGGATAAGGCTGACCGGATCAAACAGAACCTGTAACTCGGGTTGAGCAAGGGCAGTATCCAGAATACGGTCCACGCCCTTCAGACGCTCGATATCTTTCTTTGCGATCTCAGCCTGCAACCTAAGCTGTTCGTCGTCCGCCTTGGCAGTAACCACCACCGTGGCGGAGGGAAAAGCGTTGGCAGAGGTCACTTCGAAAATGATTGGATCTTCTGCCTCGACGGGAAGCTCTTCCTGCTTGTTTTGAATTTCGCGACGCAGGTCAGCCACCCTTTTATCGAACACGCGTTCCTCTATATCCTCAAACCTAACCAGAATGTTGGACACGGATTCACGGCTGTTGCTGGAGACAAACTTGATGTCGGAAACATTGCGAATTGCTTCTTCCAGGATATCCGTCACTCGTTGTTCGACATCCTCGGCTGCCGCCCCAGGGAAGATTGTCGTGATATCGATCCAGTTGAAGTTGATTGTCGGATCCTGCTGACGTGGAATAATGGCGTATGAGATCGACCCAACGACGATGACCAGAACGAACAGCAGGTTGGCCAGAACGTGGTTCTGCAGAAATCGGGCAAGCATGTGGATGGGGTCAGTCCTGCAAAAGGACTCCGTCGCCGGACTGCAGATTATGCCGCCCATCAGTGACGATTAGCGTGTCCGCTGGTGACTTTATCACTGCCGGTCGACCTTCGACTGCGTGGGGCAAAGGCAGGAATTCGGCCCGGTCGTTCTGTACTACAAATACCCCCAAGCCGCCGTCCCGCTGAACCAGGAGATAGCTCGGAATGCCCGGGTGCTGTTCTGTCCAGGTCAGCCGGCCGCTGGCGCCGACCGCAGCCGATTGCGCTGTGAATCCGAGACGCACCTCCTGGGTTCGGGTGGTGTTATCGATAACTGGGCTGATCCGGTTGACTTTCAAGGCATAGCGCTCGCCGGAAAAGTCGAGATACAGCTCCGTTGCCTGCCGTAATGAGGGCACATCCGAGGGCACGACCTGTGAAGATACTTCCACCCGGTTTAAATCCTCTATGTCAAGCAGAGGTGTGCCGACCCTGACAAATTCTCCGCTGCCGATATGCAACCTGATTACTGCTGCGCGGAACGGGCTTTTTATTACGCAGCGACTCTGATCGGTCCTGGCCTGATCTACCTGTACCTGTCTTGATTCTACGTTCGCTTGTGCCGCATCGAGCTCGGCCTGACGCTGATCGAGGACATCCTGCGATACGTGCTTCCGGTCTATCAGCGGCATTGTCCGCTGCAATCGCTGGTGCGCCAGTTTGAGTTGGGCGTCAGCCGCGCTTAGTTCTGCTTCGGCACGCCGTAAGTGCAGGTCATAGTCACGGCAATCAAGCTCAACCAACATTGTATCGGCGGTTACTTCGTCCGCAGTTCGTGCCTGTACATCGATTACCCGTGCCTCTATTTCTGAGCTTATGGTTGTCTGATGCAGGCTGACGGTTTCCGCGGGAGCAGAGAATATAATCGGGATTTGCAGCTCGCCGAGGGTTTTTGCATTCACCCGCTTTGTTTCTGCGTCCGCGGCGCAGGACAACGCCAGGCATAGCAGGGCAGGGATTAGCTGGCAACGGCTACGACTGCTCATAATCTGACCTGTCTGCGCATACATACTCTTCCGGCCATTCCTCCAATCCTGGTTCCCAGCGGTAGATCGCAAAATCCACGCGGTTACCGACGAACACGACTCCTTCAGCCTCCAGTAGACTGCGCTGTCGGTCATAACTGGCGCTGCCGGGCGGGAACGCAATCCGGCCCTGGGCGTTGATCACCCGGTGCCAGGGCAGAGTCATATCATCAGGCGTACTGTGCAGCGCATAGCCCACCAGCCTGGCGCGCCGACCCAGGCCTGCCACGCGCGCAATCTGTCCGTAATTCGCAACCTTGCCATAGGGAATTTTGGCAACGGCGTTCCAAATACGTTCATAGGCATCAGACGGCATGACGTGGTGCTTGTTTGATGAGAATTTTGGGTGGGTGATTCTAAACGGTTTACGCAGGACGTCGCACTCTCGCCCGACGGTCCAGGCTGTCTTGCGGCCATATCTCCGACGCGTCGTAATACTCACTTACCGCTGGAATATCAGGTGGAAGCGGTAACCAGGGTTGTTTAGAAGCAGTAAAAATGTGTATATCAGGCGGCAATCGGTCTGGTTCATCCAAAGTTCCGACGCGGATAAAATGAATGCCGTCACCGGCGCCGGCATAGTTACTCCACAGGGCTATCTGGCACTCAGGGCAGCGGGAGATTTTCTGCCCGAGGCCGCTGTTGGATGGCGTGTGAACGGTTTGTACTTCACCCTGCACCAGCTGCACGCGGCTGCTCTCAATGAGCGCATTCAGTGCGAAAGAGGCGCCGGATTCCCGCTGGCACCAGCGGCAATGGCAACAATGAACGTACAGCGGTTTCGACGTCATGCGGTAGCGTACATACCGGCAGGCACACCCACCGTCGTGAGCTTTAGCCTCAGCTTCTTTCATCTTCAGTCCCCACAACGCTTTCTGCTTTTCCCGCCAGCAACGTGCGAGCGCCAGCGCTGTCTTTCCATTGAATCCAGGCATAAGCAAGCCATCGCAGATTCATCCAACCGGTATGCAGATTTCATCCTCATCAGTTTAGGTCTACCGCATATTCCTTGAGATGCTCGAACGGCACGATATCCAGTGCTTTGCGATGCGTTCGGGTTAAATATACACGCGGCGCCACCTTGTTCTGGTAGGCCTCCAACCAGCGAGCTGCGCACAGACACCAGGTATCGCCAGGTTTGAGGCCCGGAAAACTAAACTCCGCTCTGGGCGTTGACAGGTCGTTACCTTTAGACCGGGAGAAGTCCAGAAACTGCTTCGTTACTTCTACACAAACCGTGTGTGAGCCGACGTCCTGCGCACACGTATTGCACTTGCCGTCACGAAAGAAACCGGTAACGGGATTTTCTCCGCAGGGATCCAGGGGTTCACCCAGCACATTGATAGATTCTTCAATATCTTTGTCACTCATGATTCTGTCAGTTAGGTTTTTCGTATGAGCAGATTGTAGCGAGTGTTTGCCGCTTAGGCACGATGCACGGCTAAAATCAGAACGCTCTGGCCTGTACACGCCCAGCGCGCGGGAGTCTGCCCGCCGTCCGCTTTTAGCTTAGAGATGAATCGATTTTAACGATTTTTTGACATCGGCGGTGACCAGGGCCAGGGCTCCGACCAGAACGGTTACGGCGAGCCAGACAATCGCTCCGTGGCTTTCAGAAAAAATCAGCATGCCCCAGCCGATTCCCGCGAACAGTGCGATAAACGTGCCAAACGAAACCAGCACCCCGCCGGTAGTGCGCACCAAGTGAAAGTATATGAATACCTCTAATACACCGCACAGCACGAATACCAGAATTGCCAGTTCGGCTGTCGATCCCTGCAGCGATAAGCTTTCCGCTTCACCTAAAATGAATAGAAAGGGCGTGACCAGAATAGCGGCGCTCAGGGCTTCTCCAAATCCTACCTGCATGACGCTAAGACCCCGCGGCCAGCGGGCGGCAACGTATATCGACTCAACCCCGTAGCAAAGCGGAATCAACAAGGCTGTGATCAGCCAGGGCAGAGCGCCGTATCCGGGCAGCCGCGTTTGGGGCAGCAGTACCAGGGCAATAGATGCACAGCCCAGCCACATCGCCCAGATGCGTGTTTTTGAAATGGGCTCGGTTCTCAGCGCCAGTGCGACGGCAAAAGTAAACAGCGGTGACAATGATGCGATCAGCGTCAGGATACCGGCAGGTACGTGCGGAGCGGCGACCAGCGTTGCGCCCATCGGTACGATATAGCCTATGACGGCAACGACGAAGAAAAATATAAGCCGTTCATAGTTAAAACGGAAGAACTGACCTTTTATCGTAATCAGCGCACCGTAGATGATGGAGATCAACAGCAATGCCAGCAGCAACACATTAAACTGGTTGTAACCGCTTTCAACCGCAAGCTTCAGCATAGTGAACTGCAGGCCCCAAATGGTTCCCATAATCACCAGCAGTAGCAAAAGCCAGATCGATCGAGGCATTACAGGCTTAGTTCAAGCTGCGCTAGCTCACACTCTTTTCAGCGCTATCCTAACTCATCTGTTTCTGCATCAGATGCATCATCGCGGCCAGGTGCACGATATGTTGAGTACCACGTCCGTGCGGCCGCCTCAGCTGGATGAGTTTTTTTGAAAGGCGATCTTGCTCTGCGCAGGCGTGAGTTAATGGAGCTGGGGCTGCCTGTCGGATAAGTCGGGCCGACCTGGCACCTGTAGCGCGTGACGGCAATGGTAATGCGCACGGTCTAAAAAGGGCAGAATAAAGTTTCAATCCGGTGAGTCGGAGTGCTCAGCTGGATTGTGCTGTAATGCCTGTTTGATCATGCTTTGAAAATGGTGCACGGCATGTTCAGACAGCTCACTGCGCTCATCATCCACAACGAATCGACCCTGGTTGTAGCCCATTGAACACAGCCCGCGCTGGACGCTCTCGCACAGGCTGATGTCCTCCGGCTGCAGCACGGCTTTTTGATAGTCCATAGCCGCTTTTTGCTGCGCGCTAGGCTCCGCTTCAGGTAAAAACCAGTCTTGAAACTCAATGGTTCGGTCCACACCTGCCGGCGTCATCTGCAGAATGGAAATATTGGGCTCACCGGGGTAAATCCAAATCGTTAGATTCGGCCATAAGAACCAGCCGGCATAACCGAAATCTACTTCTCCCTTTTTAAATTTGTAAGCAGAGCTGTCGGTAGATTTCACCGCATGTGATACGTGGCGCGAGTAGATTCCGTTGCTGCTGGAGCGATAGGTTTTCATGTCCACGAGGTCGACAAAATCTCGGTGTGCGGTATGACAGTGATAGCACTCCAGAAAATTGTCTACCATCACTTTCCAGTTGCTGGCGACGTCGTAAATATCCCGTTGCGCAAATATCATGTCGTCAACGCGCGGACAGAAACTCCGGATTTCCTCCTCTAAGCCTGGAACCTGCTGGTGCAGAGGTTTTGCTTCGGGGTTGAGGTTGATAAATACCAACCCGCAAAACTCTTCTACCCCTACCGGCTTGAGGGCAAAATCGCATTTGTTGAAGCGCTTCATTTTTTCCGTATTACGCGCGCGTATCAGTTCTCCGTTAAAACCATAGGTCCAGGCGTGATACGGGCAGACGATAGCTGTTTTTTTTCTGCCCGCGCCGGACACCAGCTCGTGCCCGCGATGCTGACAAACGTTATAGAATGCCCTCAGTTCACCGGCTTTGTCCCGGATGATAAATACGCGCTGTTCATGTATACGGGTGGTGATGAAATCACCCGTCGACTGCAGCTGGCTCTTGTGTCCGGCGTAGATCCAACTGCGGTAGAAAATCGCGACCTTTTCCCTATCATAGAAAGCGTTATCGGTATACCAGCGTGCGGGCAAGGTGAACGACATGGCTGGATCCTCGCAAAAAGATGCATCTTCTAGCGGTAATCTCGATACAATGACGGGCATCGTATTTGGTCTCCCTCAACTGTGAGCGATCAGCAATACATAAAATATATTAATGCTTTTTGCGTCACAATCGATATTTGATAACCATATCGCGCCTGCAGCGCCAGAAACAGAGCGACGCGCGCGGCCTACGTTTAGCCTGCGCTAATTTAAACTACTGCCTGCGACCCTCTACGGCGTCAAGGGTCCTGCTGATGGCATCTCTCGCCTTAACCAGGTCAGCGCTTTCCCCCGACATGAAGATGCGGCCGGACACACCCATCATCTGCACGTCGTTAATCACCGCCTGGGGAGCCGCTCGTTCCGCTTCGTTTGCCGCGACGCAGGCGAACAGCGCAGGCGTGATCTCAAACAGAAGCAGGGACGCGCCGGGCACGAGGATGGACGCATCACGGGTTCGGTTCAGGATAATGGCGTGCTGGTCGGATAAGTTCTCGATGATGTCCTCGAACAGTATCTGCGGCGCCAGCTGATCGGTCGCAGAGGCTCCGATGCCGCGCAGGATCGCGGCACCGGCGGCGTCCAGCTGTTCACGGTCGGAAGAGTGCAGTTCTAGCAGGCCGTACTGCCGCTCCGTGAACAGGATCCCGGGCTCCATGTCAGGTGCCGCCTTGAGCGCAAGATCGGAAATCCGGTGGATGGATAGCGCCGGGGACACTTCGATGATCAGGCTGTGCTGCCCCTCGAAGGGTGGGTAACCCCGAGCCCGTATTGGCGTGCTGAGGTAAGCCGCGAATTGAGGCTGTAGGTCATGAATCGGAAGATAGACCCGCAGTTCAGTCATAAGCCGGCCCCGTTCAGCCTGTTCTCGATCGCATCACTTGGCGCCGACCAGATTGAAGTGCTTGCTGAGGTCGGTGTGGGGGCGCGGAATGACGTGCACGGCAACGACCTCCCCAACCTGATTGGCGGCTTCTGACCCCGCCTCGGTGGCCGCCTTCACGGCGCCAACGTCGCCTTTTATAACGACGGACACCAGCCCGCCGCCTACCTCATTGCGTGAGACGATTTCAACGTTTGCTGCTTTAACCATGGCATCGGCGCTGGCCAGTGCTGGGACGTAGCCACGGGTTTCGATCATTCCAATAGCTTGATTAGACATGGATGTTCTCCTACGTGTTTAGGCTGTTCGCCGGGTTATAACGAGACTGTTTCCCAACCAGTCCTACTCGTCAATGGATCCGATAATCAAAGCGTCGATGGGCGCTTTGTGTTTGGTAAAATATGCTGCCGCAACGGAACCCTGGGTTAGCAGGACAGCTTCTCCGTCAGCGCACCCCAGTGGATCAAGGGCAATCAGGCTGCCGCCGGTGTCCAGGGTCACCTCTAAAAGTGCTCCATTGGGAAGGGTCTCGATGTGTTTGCTAGACCAAATTCGGCCCGTTATGCGACCACGAATCATGTTTTTAGCCTCTCAACTTTAATGCCGCCCTGACGCACCGCGTCCATAGCGAGCGGGGTGAACTTCACCGATATGCCCGCTCTGACCACAGCCACATCGTCGGGCAGGCTGTTAATCTGTTTTTCCGTAATCAAACCACTGTCAAATCTGACCACTTTTTGGGCAGCGACCGGTTGGCCCGACCCGGCAGAAGCGGTCGGTTGATGCACCTGCTGGGCCAGGCGAAACCGGTAGCGTCCCGTTTCAATATCGGCCCGTAAACGGCTGTCTTTGGTCAACTTAAGCAAACGCTTGATAAATTTTGCAAGGTCCCGGTCGCAGGTGATCGCGATGGTCTCCTCCCGGGCCGCGGGCGCCGCGGCGGCGTCAACGCTGACCCCGCGCGCGGTAAGTTCCTCGATCAAGATTCCGCGAATCGTCTGTCTTAAGTCCTCGGGCATAAATCTGTTTATCCTTCGCGCCGTAAAACCTTTTCGGCAACGCTGCGAGCATTTCGAATTTCTGCCTCATCGCCGGCCAGGTACAGACGGCCGTTGGCACCGATCATACGATAGTCGATGACTTTAATATTGGCCTCTTTTTCCGCTTCGTTGCATGCCAGGATTGCATAGGAGGCAGGGCGGCATTCCAGAAAGTACAGAGACTCACCAGATAGAACCATCGAGCCAAGCTTGTTTCGGTTGATCAAAAAAGCGTGCTGGTGATCAACCCGCGTTACCACGGTCGACCCCAGTACGTGCGGCAGGGTCGCCTCCTCAACTCTGGCACCGAGCGCATCCAACACCGCCTGCGCGCCGGCTTTAACCTCCGCCGTGGAGCTTGAGTGGAATTCCAGGTAGCCGTACTGGCGCTCCACCACCAGCAATCCGACTTTGATATTGGCGCCTTTCAATGCCACGTCGGTTAAGGCCTCGATGTCCAACCCGGGTGCGACCTCGATAATCTGGGCGGCCATGTTGCGGCGGGGTAACGATCCCCGCATCCAGGTTGCGATATAGGCCAAAGTCTGCGGCTGCAGCTGGTCGATAAAAATGAAGGAGCGAAGCTCAGCCATAGCCCTGGCTACTTCCTGAGCACCGCGCGCAGCTCTTCTGCGATCATGCGGCGCAGTTCGTCCCGCGTGACTCCGGGCAGGCTGCCCGCGTGTTGCTCTGCAGTTGCCCCCCGATATCCATTGGAACCGGGTACGCCGTCCGATGGGGCCTGCGGCAGCGGTCCGCCGAAGTCCTGAGTCAAGCCGTGATAGTTACCGAAAGTCTCCGCGACGTCGTTGTTATAGGCCATTTGCGTCCAATGTATCAGGTGTCCGGGGCCGATGTTTTCACCGACGGAACTGCGTCCGAAAAAACCCGTCCCTACGGTAAACGTCGGCGCCAGCGCCGTGGCAAATCCCGCCGCGCCCTGAGTGCAGGGGACGTTAACCACCACGCGGTACGCCTCAACCGCTGCCGCAAAGGCCATGGCCACCCGTTCATCCAGCGCGTGGATAGCGGCAGAATGTCCGGCTCCCGCCAGGCGCAATACCGCCCGCGCCTGGGAAATTGCCTGAGCGCGATTTTTTGCTACGTAATAGGCCAGGACCGGACACAGTTTCTCCCTGGACAATGGTTCTTCCACCCCAATGTGCGTGATGGGGGCGAGCAGAATGCGCGTGCTGGTCGGCACTCTGATACCGCATTCCTGGGCAATCCAGGTTGCGTCGCGGCCGATACTCTCGATGTTGAACCCACGGTCGTGAAACAGGTAGCGCCTGAGGCGTGATGCGTCATCATCGTTACACAGGTATGCGCCCGCTTGTTTGAACGAATTGCGCAGGCGGGCATCCACCTCCGTTAAAGTGATGAGTACGCTCTCGTTGGTGCACAGAGCAGAGTTATCGAACGACTTGGATTCCACGATCCGCTTCGCCGCCTTGTCGATATCCGCCGTTGCATCGACAAATACCGGTGCGTTGCCCGGGCCAACCCCGATGGCGGGAGTTGAAGAAGAATAGGCTGAACGAACCATGGCGGTACCACCGGTCGCCAGGATGACGGCCGTCTTTGGCGAGGCCATCAACTCCTCTACCAGGGCGATGGAGGGATCCGCAATGACCTGAATGACGCCGTCCGGTGCACCTGCCGCTAGTGCCGCGTCAGCGAGAGTCTGCACTGCGTCAACGCTGCACGCGCGCGCTGCCGGGTGCGGACTGATGACCATGGCGTTGCGCGTCATCAACGCAATTAGGATTTTATAATTGATCGTCGCAATGGGGTTGGTCGACGGCGTCAGCGCCAGAATGACTCCAGCGGGCCGGGGGATGCGCACGATCTTTCGTGCCTCATCAACGCAAACGTTTACAAAATCCTGATCTCGATAGTGCTCAACAAGCGGGTGAGCCGTCAGCTCGTTCTTCAGCTTTTTATGTGCGACCACGCCAAAACCAGTCTCTTCCACCGCCCATTCGGCGTATCTGCCGGCGTGTTCGTGCGCCGCCTGCGCCACCGCGTCCACGATCGCCATGGTGGCGTCGCGATCATAACGCTGGAACACCTGCGCAGCCCAGCGTGCCCGCTCCAGCACCATGTCTGCTTTGCCTTTGAGCGCGGCCGGTGTGTCGGATATATCGATGAGATTTCGAATCTGCGGTTGCATCATGCGCTCCTCCGCAAGCTGCCCATGAGCTCTTCTCGCGCCAGCCCGACGCCGATTTCAACTCGGCGCAGGACTTCCTCACAGTCGGCCTGGGTCATCAGCAGTCCTGGCTTGAACTGCAATACCCTCGGATCCAGGGTGGAGAAAATCGCCCACACGCCGTTGTGGTACAGGTGCTTCATTACCGGTTTTGCTCCCTGCTCGTGGTTGAATTCGAGCCCCATAACCACGCCGTGTTGCCGTATGCCAATAAAAAAATCGGAATACTCAGCCATGATTTTTTCCAGGCCGGCGCGCATGTAATCGGAAATAAAGCTCACCATGGAGCGAACTTCCGGCCGCTGCACGATTTCCAGTGTTTTCATTGCCACGATGCAGCCGAGTTCTGCTCCCCCACCGGTCGAAATGTGTCCGAAGCCGTCTTCTTTCAGCCAGCCGCCGCAGCGTTCGGCGATGCAGGTACACGCGATGGGATAGAGACCGCCGCCGATGCCCTTGCCGGTGACCATTATGTCGGGTTCAATGTCGTACTTGGTGCAGGCCCACATTTCGCCACACCGCATCAGGCCAGTCTGCACCTCGTCCGCGATATACAGCGCGTCGTAACGTTCACACAGGCTCTTCACCGCGGGCAAGTAACCTTCCTTCGGCATGGGGAAGCCATAGGTTGCCGGAATGGTTTCCATCAGCACGGCCGCCACGTCCCGTCCGCGCAGCGCGTCTTCCATCGCGTTGAGATCATTGAATGGCACCTGAATGAACTCGCCCTGGGTATCTTCAGATAGGAACAGTTTCGAAAATCGATCATCACCGGTTTTCAGCGCGAGACCCGTATGACCGTGATAGGCCTTGATGATCGAAACGATTTTCCTTTTCTGTGTGGCATGGCGCGCGGTCTTGATGGCGATGTCTATTGCCTCGCCACCGCCCGAACCGTATGCGGTATAAACCATATCGGGCGCCGGTGCGCAGGCGGCCAGCGCCTCAGCCAGCGCGGTGCGCGCCAGGGCGGGAAAATGATGATTGCCCATATCAAAGCGGGCTGAGCCCGCCTTCAAGGCTTCGACCAGTTCCGGATTGCGGTGGCCGAGATTGTACGTGCCGCCATTGAGGTGCAGGTCGATCAGACGCTGACCATCCATGTCATACAGGTAATAGCCCTCGCGCCGGTCTATGACCAGATCAATGCCCATATCCTGCCAATCCTGGGTTTTACCGGGATTCCAAAACGTTCTCGATCGGTCGAGAAATTCGAGTTTAGCCTGGCTCATGGTTTTGCCCTGTCGTACCTGCACCAAGCATGGCACACTCAATTTGCCGTTACTTGACAATAAAACGGTTGAATTGACAGGGGTTAAAACAGCGGCGGGGCAACCCGGCAAAGGGTCCGTTTAGAGTTTGGCCGCGCGGGCTGTGGCGTGAACGAACGGTGCCCGTCAGCCCGTTGTGCGCAAAAAGTCCTCCGCCAGTTCAGCGGTTATGGGAGCAAAGTTGGGTGCCAGTTCGCGCGCGGTATCGACCTCGATATGCGATCCAATCCAGGCCAGCAGGGCCAGTCGCCGCAGCATGATGAATGTGTCGATCTCTGCCTCATCCTCGTCGCTGAGCGCCCGGGCTTTGCGGTATCCGAGCACCCAGGCCTGCTTCAGCGCCGGGACCTGCGGATGATCTTCCATGAAGCTGATGCCCGCGGCGAAGTCATACATGAACCACCCCATGCCGCAGTCGTCAAAATCGATCAGCCGCGTGGTGCCGTTCGATATGATTAGATTAGCCAGCCGCATGTCGGCGTGAATGAGCCCAAAACGATCGGGGCTCTTGCCGAACGCGGTCAAGCGCCGTACCACGACAGACTGCAGGCGTTCGAGCAGGTGCCTGATCTCAGCCGTCACCTTCGGCGCGTCACGCCAGTCGCCCCAGTATGCCTGTGGTCCGAACACCGTATCGATATCCCAGGTGAGCCGCTCGAAGTTTGCCGGACGTTGCCAGGATACGGAGTGATTGTGCGTCAGGGCGGCGATTTCGCCCAGCTCTTCGAAGGACCCCACCAGGTGATCGGCATCCTCGTCGGGGTGGTCGCCTGCGACGAACTCAAACATCACCATGTGGCGCTCAGCGGGCAGGCCTTCCACCGATGCAGTCTGAATGGTGCTGCCGTCCCGCCCAGGCAGAATTGCGGGTGTCCTCACACCGCCTTCATCGTTGAGTGCCTTGGACCAGGCGTGTTCGCAGCTGATGGCGTTGCGCGTATGATAGTTCTCGCGGTGAATGCGCAGGATGGATTTGAAACCGTCGGGGGCCTCGATCAGATATGTTGCGTTCTCCGACACGTTGATCAGGCGGGCAGTCGCGCCTGCGGGCAGATTCCACAAGTGCAGCGACCGGTTGGCCAGTGCATCCAGCCGCTGCATTAACACATCGTGAGGTAAGGCATGTTCCGGCATAGCGTTATCCTTAAAATATCTCGAGTTGCGAAATATCAGATCTCTTCCATCGCTTCCAGCGATTCGGGAATGATCTGGCCGCCGTCGACGATTATCGTCTGACCGGTGATGTAACCAGCCTCGTCCGAGGCAAAAAACAGCGCCGCATTGCCAATGTCCTCAACATTGCCCAGTCTTTTAAGCGGGATGGAGGCGGCCATGGTATCGAGATAGTCCTGTCCGAGATCCTGCAACCCTTCGGTGTAGATGTTTCCGGGCATTACTGCGTTGATGGTCACGTTGTATTTGGATAACTCCATACAGGCCGTCTTGAGGAAGCCCAGCTGACCGGATTTTGAGGCACCGTAGTGCGACCAGCCGGGGAAACCGGTAACCGGCCCGGTGATTGAAGATGTCAGCACCACGCGGCCGCCGCCGGCTTTTTCGAAATGTGGAATCGATGCCTTGACGCAGAGAAAGGCGCTTTTCAAGTTGGTCGCCATGACCTGGTCCCACTCACCCGGATCCATATCAACCATCTTGGTTTGCGGAAAAGCGCCGGCGTTAGCGCACATGACGCTCAGTCCGCCAAAGGCGTCAACGGTTTGGCTGACCATATTCTGCACCGATTCCCAGTCAGAGACGTCGCACTGGCAGAACTCGACCTGACCGCCGGCCGCGCGCAATTCATCGGCGGCCGCCTGCCCGGTGTCGGCCCCGCGGGCTGCGATCATCACCCGCGCGCCCTGCGCGGCGAACACTTTGGCAATGCCCTTACCGATGCCTTTGGAGCCGCCGGTGACGATTACCGGGCGATCTTTTACTGATGTCAACATAATGAAACCTCCGTTTGTATTAACTCGTCTGCATGCGCCGTTCGCGCAGAGTTCGGATCAACCATGGAATGGCAAAAGCGATAATCAGCAGCGCCAGAGATGTTGCGATCGACAATATGCCGACAGTGGGTACCAGCGGTGAATACCCCGATACCATTTTCGCATACAGCCATTCAGGCAAGGTCGAATCAGCCCCTGTGGTAAACAAAGACAGCGGGAAATTGCCCCAGCTCAGTAAAAAGGCGAACAAGCCGGCGGAAACGACTCCGGGCATAAGCAGCGGGCCGGTCACTTCCCGCATTACCATCCAGGTCGATGCACCCATGTCCCGTGCCGCCTCCTCCAGCGCTGGATCGAAGCTATAGGCGCGTATAGCGATAACCAGGGTAGCGATGGGTGAAATCCATACCAGGTGAGCCACCACCGCGGTTTTCCAGGTGGGAATCACCCCTATAGAGTTGAACCACATGAGCAGGGCGAGGCCAAGCACCGCCTGTGGGAAGAAAATAGGAAGAAGGATGATCTTCTGAAACAGGCTTCTAAAGCGCCACTGGTAGCGGGCAAAAGCCAGCGCCGCAAAGAAACCAACCACCATGGAGACGATGGTGACGATCCCGGCGATGGTCAGCGAGGTGGTCAGCAGATCGTGCACTGTGTGGCTTTCCAAGGCTTTGCCATACCACTGCGTGGCATACCGGCGAATGGGGAAGGAGAGGTAACGTGCCTTTGATATCGAAGCAAAGCCAACCGACAGCAGCGGCAGGTACAAGAACACGATGGTCAGAACGCCGTAAACGTAAAGCGCAATGCGGCTGGCGCGTGACGTTAACATCAGCGTTTTCGCCCCATGATCGAGTCCAGGTCAACGCGGCTGATGCCGAAGACCGCCAGCGACCCAATAATCAAGATCAAAACAATCGATAAAGCAGATCCCAGCGGCCAGTTCTGGCCGTAGGTAAAAGCTGTCTCAACCTCATCGGCGATCACGATTACTGCTTGACCACCCAGCAGCTTTGACTCGGCCAGCGCGCCGGCGGCGAGCACGAAGCAGAGCAGAGAGCCGACCACAATACCCGGCGCGGACAGCGGCAGATCGATCTCCCAGAACACCTGCCAGCGGGTAGCGCCCAGATCTGCTGCGGCCTGGCGCGCGTCCTCGGGCACCATGGATATCCCCTGCACCAGCGGAAACAGCATGAATGGAAAGTACACGTACACCAGACCGAAGATAATTATCGGAACGTTGTACAGCGCCCCGTCAAAAGTAAGCCCGGTCCATGCCCGCAGATGGCCCTCGATCAGACCGCCTTTCATCAGGGTCAGCACCCAACCGAACAGGCGTATGTTTTCCGAGACAAACAGGGTGATCACCACGGCAATGGTGATGACCAGGGTAAAGCGATTGAATACCTTCGCCATGGCGAAAGCCAGCGGCCAGCAGATCAGGAACAGCAGCAGCGTGGCGGCCAGCGCCAGACCCAGTGACCACAGCAGCGATCGGTAATAGCCCTGGTTGAGAAAAACGCCATAGGCTGAAAAATCCGGCACGTGGGTCAGGGTAAAAACCTTTTGCGGCATAATGGAAAACACGCCCACCACCAACAGCGGTGCGGCGAAACTGAGCAGCAGTATCAGGGTGATTGGCAGGGCGCTCAACAGCCCAATTTTTCGGTCGGACCGTTCCATCTCAATCGTCTTTGATAATATGCGCGTTATCTCTGTTCCAGCCCAGCATGACCGCATCCCCTATGCGCCCGGTAAACCGGTCCTCTCTTAACTTTTCCACTGCCATCTCGGCGCCGTCGGTGGATTCCACTTTGTACTGTATACGTGAGCCGAGGGCGTATTCCGCGCGCAATACTCCGCGCACAACAAAATCCGCGCGCTCTCCGGGTCGCAGAAAGCGCACCCCCTCGGGGCGCACCATTAACGCACCGCGCGCGCCGTGCGGCAGGCTCAAATCATTGTCCGACGCGCTGCCGTTTAACTGGATCTCCACGCCATGGCTCCGCAGCGCGCCGTCTGCTGTGCCTTCCACATCAAACAGGTTGACTTCCCCCATGAACTGAGCAACGAATCGACTCACCGGCCGGGCATAGATTTCATCTGCAATCGCGATCTGGACGAAT
>JAHEKE010000067.1 GCA_024638505.1 Gammaproteobacteria bacterium
ATCCCGAGCGGTCTTTTGCGTATGATCTGACCGCCAAGTGGAGCGCGCTGGGCACGGTTGGGCACTGGGGCCATGTACACACGCGCAAGAACGTATACGACGCCGTCTTCACAATGGAGGTCGTTGGAGGCGTGTGGAAGATTACGGGTCTGGACCTGCTTGAGGAGAAGCGGGTGGATCCTTACGGGAGTGCGGCATCAGATCAACTGTAGGCCGCCCACCCGCGAGCTGATCAACAGGTACACAACCCTTACCAACCACAATTGCAGCGGGGCGCTGCTCCTTAGATAATAGGTTACCGCAATCTTCGTCGATCTGCCTCGTAGGTTGAATGCGAAGGGCGCCGCTCCTACAGCGATCGAGTAAATCGTATGAAAAACTTGGTGAGAAAACAGATCGGTTCAACACGGCGCTTTGCTTCGAACGGAAGGTTTCGATCAGGAAACCCAGCGCCGAGGTTATGCGCTATCAGTGCCGCCGTCGTGCTTACTTTATTCATGTCGTCTGCCAGCCTCGGATTTAATATCGGGTTTCTGGATGATGCCCCCATCGCCGAGTTTAACGACCAGGACATCGAAATGATGCTGGACACCTTGTCCAACACTCTGGATAACGAGGTCGATGGTGTTGAAGTCACGTGGAAGAATCCCGACACCGGCAATAATGGTGCCATTACCCCACTGAATTCGATTGATCAGGATGGGAAAACCTGCCGCCATACCCTGATCAAGTCTTTTTCCAGAACGTTTTCGGGCAGCTCACAATATCTGTTGTGCAAAGACGAGGACGGTAAGTGGAAAGTGGTCAACTAAATCGCGAAGCCGGCCGGCGTATGTAGCGCAGCGGAGTCGTTTATTCTCAATTTCTCCCGTCTATACTTTCCCTTAACAACTTTAAGTGGAAAGCATAATGAAAAATACCTGGGTTTTTACGCTGTGCATTACAGCGGTGTTATCTACCATGCCGGCGCAGGCAGAAACCAAGCTGACGCAGCCTTGGGCCAACAGGGCCTTTATCAGCAGCCATGGCCCTTTTAACAGTGTTCTCGTCATCGGCGTGCCGGAAGAACCGGATGAGAGAAGCAAGTTGGAAACGACTTTCACCCGGGTGCTCGAAAAAAATGGAACGCAAGCGACAGCCAGTCTCGACCTGATGTCGATAGACACGGAGGTGAACAAAGAAACCGTGCTGGCAGCCGTCAACGATCAAAATATTGATTCCGTTCTGCTGATCAGGCTCTATCGGGTAGAGGAAGTAGATATCCTGCAGATAGACGATCCAGGTTCGAAGCGGTCGGAACGGGATTTTGCGCTGGGGCTGTGGAAAGATTATACCAGCGCACGAGACTACGCCCTGGATGCGGCGGAGAAAAAACAACTCCGCGTGGTGCTGGAAAACAGCGTGTATGACCTGCGTTCAGCAGAGCTGGTATGGACGGTACAGTCTTACTCGATGGACCCTAAAACAGCCGACGAAGTCATCGAGTCGCTAAGCGCGCTGATTACCGCAGCCCTTAAAAAGGAAAAGTTGATTTAAGCATCAAAGACACACAACAATCCATCCGTTACGGCATGGCTACAGAAACCGACGCGCTGAACAGATAATACCCTGAAACTTCAGCGCGGAGTTTGCCTGGCCTGCTCCTTGAAAAAATACACCAGCGTATTGAGGACCCCGGCCAGAATCGCGAGTGACAGTATTTGCAGAGCGTGGTGAGACAGCGCCACGACGATGGCGTCGCTGGTGCTGACGCCCCACAGGCTCAGACCGATAACAAGGACAGCCTCGTAGGTCCCGATATTGCCCAGAGTCACCGGCACCGCTATCCCCAGATTCAGCAACAGCAGCACAAACAGGCCTTGGCCAAGCTGCAGGTCGATGCCAAGCGGTGCCGCCACGAACTTCATCGAAACCACTTCCAGTGACCATATCATGATGCTCAATACGACAACGATAAATAATCTCTGCGGACCGAGAATTTTAATAAAGCTCCTTTTCAGCTCTATCAGCCACTGGTGCAATTTTTTTGATCTTTTCTGCGCCACGTAGAAAGCTACAGCGAGCAGCAGAATAACAGCGGCCAGCGTCTTTATCTGGCGCGAGCGATCCAAAAAGGATAAATCTGCGATCGCCACCCCGGACCAGTCCACCAGCAGCGCAATCAGAGACAACAGCACCAGGGTCGATACCAGCCGTTCTATAATCAGAGCGGAGACGACGTAAGCCGAACTGAAAGTGGGATCCGTGGATGCGCCTTTTAGGGCGATAACTTTATACAAATCTCCGGCGCGAGCAGGGAACAAATGATTGAACAGCTGACCGTTAGTAAAAATTCTACAGATTTGCCGGCGCGCTACGTTCGCGCTTGCCTTTGGCAGCAACAGCACAAATCGAGCAGCCAAAATGGAGTACTGGGCAACCGCCATGCTTAAGGCGAGCAAGAAGTTTACAATCCCTATCTTAGCTAAAGATGTAAAAACGCTGTCCCATGACAAGGCGTTGCTTTTGATTACTATCGCAACCAGTACCGCGAGGACGAGCACGGATGCGATAATTCTTTTTCTGCCAGAGCGCGGAAACACTTAAGCGTTTTTTAAAGCGAAGCTTCGGCCAGCGCTGGAGCAAACTGCTCAGTGCATGGCGCAGATTCGGTCCAGTACACCTTCTCACCGGCAATAAAAGTCGCGCGCACGGCACGATCATCACCCAAAGTCATCAAAATGAACAGCGCTTCATCCAGGTCATCGGCGTACTGCATACGATACTCAAGTATCGGCGTGGCCTTTAAGTCAAGTACGATCAAGTCCGCTTCTTTACCCACTGCAATACTGCCAACCTTGTCGTCCAGGTAAAGCGCCTGTGCCGCACCCAGCGTTGCGAGGTAGAAAGCCTGCGCCGCGCTGAGCGAGTATCCGCTCATCTGCGCTACTTTATACGCCTCGTTCATCGTTACCAGTTGAGAAAAACTGGTGCCCGCACCAAGATCCGTGGCCAGTCCGACCCGGACTGGTCGAGCGCTGTTCATGGCGTGATGAAAGTCAAACAGCCCGCTGCCCAGGAACAGGTTTGATGTCGGACAATGTGCCAGCGCCGTACCGGTATCATGTAGCTTGCGAAACTCGGCGTCACTCAGATGAATGCCGTGCCCGTATATACTGCGCGGGCCCAGCTGGCCGTAGTAGGCATAGACATCTAAGTAACCGTGGCGCTCCGGATAGGCTCGACCGACCCATTCAACCTCTTCAGTGTTTTCGGACAAATGACTCTGCAGATAGGTCCCAGGATGTTCCTGCCAGACGGCTCCAGTCATCTCCATCTGCTCCGGGCTGCTGGTCGGAGCAAATCTTGGCGTAACGGCGTAAAGCTGGCGTCCACAGCCGTGCCAACGCTCAATCAATTTCTTTGTTGCATCGTATCCGCTTCGCGGCGTTTCAATCAGGCCAATTGGGGCGTTTCGATCCATCAGCACCTTGCCTGCGATGTTACGCATGTTCAGTCTTGCTGATGCTTCGAAGAATGTGTCAACCGATTGCGCAAAAACGGTACAGAATACCGACGCAGAAGTGGTGCCAGCCCGTAAACACTCGCGCAGGAAAACGCGTGCCGCTTCTCTGGCATAAGACGCGTCCCTAAACTTCTGTTCAGCGGTAAAGGTATATTTATTGAGCCAGTCAATAAGCTGCTTGCCGCAGGCACCAATAATTTCCGTCTGCGGATAATGCACGTGACAGTCTATGAATCCGGGCATGATAAGCGCATGATCGTAGCGCTCTATACGACAGTCGGCGGATAGATCCGGCAGTACCTGATCGGCGCTACCAACTGCCGTAATCAAGCCGTCCTGCATGACGATCATGGCGTCCTGCTCATAAACGATGCACTCATCCGCTGGATTGAAAAAGGGGTTTTTTTTGAACGTCACAACCGAACCCCTTATCGCCGCGGTCATGTCATGATCCTTTGCTCAACCGAGTAACCTCTGTTTGAGACAGGATTCAGCCGGATCAAGACGAATCTCTCTGTGACTGTGCGATATAAGTACCTACCAATCGAGCAACCAGTATGGTCAGATAAAGCTGGCCAAATACGGCCTCGACGTAGGCCAGAACTCTAGCGTAATGCAGCTGAGGAGTAATATCTCCATAACCGAGCGTAGTCAGCGTAACGAAGCTGTAGTAGGAGAGCGAGCTCGAAAGTTGATCATAACCGACACCAGCATCGACGCCGTTAAAGGCGCCGGGAAAGGCCAGGGCCAGAGTGATATAAATTTGAGTGAAGACGCTGCCAATCAGCAGATATATGCTGATCGCTCCATAGATCAAATATACATTTACTTTGGAGCGATAAAAGAAGATGTAATTCATCATCATCGCAGCGATAAATCCAAAAAATACTGCGCCGAAAAGCGAGCCCAAGAGATAAAACACCCTCACCCCGGTCAGAATTGCCGCCCAGTAAAAGCCCACAAAACACAGACCCAAGATGACACTCAGCCATAATTTAAGCGGCTTGCGCACCGTGACGCGAATACCGCCATACAGAGCGACGATTAAAAAAATGCCGAGAAGGTGTGCGATCGGAATTTGCCTGACCAGCGGATAGACCAGGTGTAGCGCCAGCTGCGAAACCAAGAGCATGGCGAACGCGTGGCTGGGGTCCCATTTCATTTCAGTGAGCGGCAGTTTGGACGACACGAGCGTGAACAATATGTTTAATAATATTAGACTGGGCCGGATTATAAGTATTAATAAGTACTCGGTACTACCATGACAGAGATTTGGACAGCGCTCATTCCCATCCTGCTGGCAGACGTTCTTAATCCCGTGCTGTTCGCCTTTATGGTGTACGCTGCCGGCACTAATCGACCGGTGCAGAACAGCAGCGCAGTGCTGCTTGGACACACCGTTGCCTACCTGCTTGCCGGTATAGTCCTGTCGTTTGGTCTGGAAAGCGTTGGCGAACGGCTAGCCAATCCGAAGCGTATTGATTTTTTCATCGAGCTTGCGCTCGGGATAATTCTGCTGTGGGTTGCCTTGCGCAGCCGTAATGCACAAGGTAAGAAACCGGAAACAACCTCGCCCAAACTCACATTAGCGACTGCGTTTGGTTATGGCATGGTAATCAATTTTATAGGCCTTCCGTTTGCCGTACCTTACTTCGCTGCAATCAGTCAGATCCTGAAGGCGGATCCATCTTTTTTCGAAGCGCTGCTCCTGCTGCTTGCCTACAACGTACTGTACGCGCTGCCATTCGCCATTGTGCCCAGCCTGATAGCAGTCATGGGCAGCCGCGCCCAGCCGGTACTGGATAAGATTAACAGGACCCTTGATCGCCTCAGCGGTTTTCTCATGCCCATCGTTCTGGCTCTGGTGGGACTGGCACTGCTGGCCGATGCCGTCACCTATTTCGTCACGGGCGAGTCGTTATTCTGACAGAACGCTGTCAGCTGGCAATGCGATAACACGGTTGATAGTCTTTCACTGACAGTTTCATGCGCCCTTCACGCACAAACATTTTTAACAGCCAGTCGACGGGCTGCATGATGTCGGAATCACCGGTAAGCTCGAACAAACCGTGCTGTTCTATAGCGCGAATACCAGTCTCTTTTACGTTACCGGCGACGATACCGGAAAAAGCCTGACGCAGGTTTGCCGCAAGCTTGTGCGCCGGCTGATCTCTGGTTAAATCCAAGCCGCTCATATTTTCATGAGTGGGCACAAACGGCTGCTGAAAATCCCGCTCTATCCTGAGCAGCCAGTTAAAATAGTAAGCATCATCCCGCTCATTGCGGAACTCAGTTACCCTGACCATGCCGTCAGCCATCTGGCGCGCCACCCGTTCGGGATCATCCACGACAATCTCATACAGACCGTGGGCCTCATCCCCCAGCGTGCTCGCGATAAATCGATCCACCTGCGTAAAGTAGTCCCTGGCCGAAGCCGGCCCGGTTAGAACAATGGGCAAGGGCACGTGCTGATTATCCGGGTGCAGCATCAAACCCAGCAGGTAAATAATCTCCTCCATGGTACCGGCGCCACCGGGAAACACGACAATGCCGTGTCCGGTGCGAACAAAGGCTTCCAGCCTTTTCTCGATGTCCGGCATGATTACCAGGTCATTCACGATGGGATTGGGTGATTCCGCTGCGATGATGCCCGGTTCTGAGATGCCAAAGTAACGTCCGTCCTTGATGCGCTGCTTCGAGTGGCCAATGGTGGCGCCCTTCATTGGACCCTTCATCGCACCGGGACCGCAGCCTGTACAAATATTCATGTTACGCAGACCGAGCTGGTAACCTACCTGCTTGGTATAGTCGTACTCAGCGCGGGAAATCGAGTGCCCGCCCCAGCAGACTACAAGGTTCGGTTTCTGTGGGATCAATACGCGGGCGTTGCGCAGAAAATGAAACACCGCATCGGTGGTGCCTTCCTGAGTCGCGAGATCAAACTGATTTAACTGATCATTGGCGTAAAGCACGTCGCGCACTACGGCCACCAGATGCTCCCGGATACCCTGGATCATCCTGCCGTCGACAAAGGCACTGCTCGGTGCCCCGGTAAGTTCCAGCTTAATCCCTCGCTCCTCCTGCACAATCCGAATGTCGAATGCGTGATAAAGCTCGAGCAGTTTTTTGCCGTCATCCAGGTAGCTGCCGCTGTTCAACACCGCCAGGGAACAGTTGCGGAATAGGCGGTACAGCCCGCCCTGACTGGTATCGAGTAACCTGGCCACTTCGCTCTTGGACAAGATATCCAGCAGCCCGTCCGGGGAAATGCTGGCGTTAACCGCATCAGCCTTCAACCTGTCATCAAACCCGTACGTATTATTCATGGCATGAGTATAGTGCACTTGCTTGTTGAAAATGTTTACACCCTGAAGAAGATTAATGGCTTTCTCTACAGCCGCTGGCCGGCCCGGTCAAACACCGCCCAGCCTGTATTTCCCAGCTCAACTCTTGCTTGCGCCGATACCCGTCCGTTTATCCATAGTTCCAGATGCATCGGGTAACGCGACATTTCACTTTTCATGTGCTGCGCAAAAACCGCAGCCGATCTGGTCCAACTGAAATAGTCAACCGGCAACATCGCCATCGCCCGCCCGCGCTGGGTCAGTACGAACGGCGCTTGTTTGGTCGCCACGATCTTGTCGATAGCACCGCGCTGCTGGTGATATATGGCCAACAGCTCAATCATGCGGGTGTAAAAGAGCGCCTCGCGTATGCTGCCTGCCTTGGCCGCATATTGCACAAGAATTTTTCGCCCCCTGGCTCCGTGCAGACGCCGCAGCGAAACTACAATCCGGGTGCGCGTAGTCAGCGTGTGGTGGTTATTGTCGATCAGGCGCTGTTTCCATATTTCAGGGATGCCCATGGCCTGCAGCATTTTTTCATTGTGCAGCTGCAGATCGATAGGGTGCGTGTTCCAAATCAGGTTGCTCACCGTAATCAGGTACGCAGCACCATACAGTATGGGCAGTACGGGCACGATGGTTTTCACTCCTAACGAACCTGCCGCCGCATAGTTTGCCATGCGTCCCATCTCGTTGCTGAGCAGCGTGTTGCGCGTATACGGATCCACTCCAAGATCTCTTGCCAGCTCACGGTAGGCACGGTTCACCCCCAGCACACCCTTGGCCACATTGGCCCCGGTGTCTGCAAGTTCATCCGATCTCTGAGCATCCGTCTTATCCCGGTTCAGCAGCGCCTTTCCTTTGTGATAGGCATTTTTAGTCATCCTGCCCAGGCGCTTCATCAATCGTACGAAGCCTGACTCCAAATCATCCACCGCGGCCGATGGATCGTCTGCTGCCTTGCTGATGTTTTCCACTGTGGACGTCACCGTTTCACTGGCAGAGGCGACAAACACCCGGCTCTTACTCATCTCCTCGAGATCAGCCAGCGCCTCTATTTCTCGGGTCCGAACAAATAGCTGGTCGTTGCCGATGGCACGGAACACTCCAAATCGAGAGTTGACCCGGTAGTGATTCATGAAATCCTGATTAATCACATCTGTATCCACCTTGTAATTGGGGCTGTGCAGCCACTTCAGCGGAAGTGTCTGCCGGGCCGAGAAGGACTGGACATCAGGTTCGTAGTCAACAGCGAGGACCTGACTGGATAGTGTACAAGCAAGGAGTATGCAGCCGGTTCGAATACGCACACCTAATACAGAACGTTCGTGACTATGCGGCGTTCGTTTTAAGTCTGTTGCTTTATTGAGCAAAGCAGGTCGGTGGCTTCTCGCGTTAGTAGCGCATAATTCAATATTCTTCTATGCCCAGGCTCTTTCGCACATCCAAGCGATCCACATAGAGACGATAGGCGACATAATACTTATAAATGTTCCGTACGTAACTGACGGTCTCTTGACCAATCTGATTGGCCGCGATCACCTCGACGTTGTCAAACCAGACGTTGGGGTTAAATCCTTTTTTACTTGCACTGTCTCGTAATCCTTTGATGCGCGCCGGGCCTGCATTGTAGGAGGCAAAGGCCAGCAAAGTTCTGTTGACATCATCAATCTCCGGATCATTGTAGTAGCGGTCTTTTATAAACTTAAGGTACTTGGATCCGGCATGAATATTATTCTTTAAACTCTTGATATCAGGAATACCGACGTTAGGGTCGGCGGCCGTTGCCGGCATTAACTGCATGATACCGACAGCCCCGACGCTACTTTTTTTGGAGTGGTCCAGCCCCGATTCCTGATACCCAAGGGCAGCCAGCATCAACCAATCGAAGTCATACGCTTTCCCGTACTGCTGGAATAGGGCGATGGACTTTTTAAGCTTCTCGAGCTCTTGTTCCGAGACTGAGTTCTTTATCCATTTGTTATCCCTCAGGTAACGCTTATAGAGCATATTACCCAGCATGGTCCCTTTTTTATGATCCTTGATGAATTCATTGGCAACCTTGGCCAATTTCGGACTATTTTTACGGATAGCCCAGGCAATCTCCCCACCGCTATTCACTGCTAAATCTTCGTGCACCGTGATATCCGGAAATATATCCCCCCAGAAGCGCGCTTTATGACTATCCAACACTACGATATCAATTATTCCGGCGTTTAACATTTCTAACAGATCCGAGTCCTCAAGCTGCTCATCCGCCTCGATCAGTTCGATTGGGTTCTTACCTTTTTCTTCAAATTTTTGGTTAAGCTGCTGCAAACTTTCAAAGTAACTGCTGGACGGACGAACGTGAATAGTATTACCGGATAAATCGTCCAGTGTTGTAACTTCCTTGACGGACGGCCCCGTTATCACCAGCTCTTTCACTTCCTTTAAAAATGGATCGGTAAAATCGACCATTGCAGAGCGCTCTGCCGTGATGGTTAGGTTGGCCGCAGCCACATCGCCTTCGCCCTGTACTAGCTTGGGTAGCAATTGATCACGGGTCACCGGAATGAATATCACCTGAAAAGGGATCCCACCTGTATCGGTTTTTTTATTGATGAATGTTTCGAACTCCCGCATCAAATCGTAGGTAAGACCGTGCTGATCCGCACCGTCCAAGAAATACAAGGTCTTGTTGTACACCACCAGAACCCTCAGCTGGCGACGTTTTATCATTCCGTCAAAGTCACCGGTCCATTTTTTCTGGACATGCTCAAGCAGAACGATATCGTCGACCTGGGCGCTGCTGTTAACCGGGGCAAGTAAAAAGCAGCTTAAAACGAAACCGATTATAAATATATTTTTCCTCAGTTTATTCACATTCATCCGCCTTGGTGATCAGCACGAGATTAAAAACGAGTCGTAAATCGGTTCCTCGCCTGCCTATTTACCGACGCAATTCCGGTAATACTTTTGATTAAGTGATCTTCTGTAGTTTGAGTCATGCTGCCGCTCGGCGAGCTCTCGGCTAAGTGTTGTGCAAATCGCCTCGTTGGCTCGAAAATTGTAATTCATATCAGCGCTCGTTGCGCAACCGGCACAAAGCGTTGACAGTACAATCATGATGTGTGCCAGCTTACTGAATTCAGCGACGGACTGAGGATTGTGTGGTTTGTTATGGCTTGGATTCATGAGTTTATTCCATTATACAGTGGTACGAGATAAACTTTGGACACATCCGAGTTTGCTTTACAAAAACGACAATGGCGAAACCCGCGCGCAACCCGAATACCCAATACCTGTGGCCGACCCCGATATTGACCAAGAAATTCGGACAGCATCAGGGAGTCAATCGGGAACTGCTCGATCTTTTTTATGCCCACCGCAAAAAACACGAAAAGCAGAAAAGGCCGATTTATGCGAGCCGTGACGATCTTTACAAGATCTACAGGGAGCATTCGGCGCTGAATAAGCTCATCAAGTTTATAATGGACAGCGTGTTCGAAGTAGCAAGCGCAGTGAACGGTAAGTACTGGCAGCAGGGGCAGAATATCGATGTCGAAATAACGGGTATCTGGTTTCAGATGTCCAATCAGTTCGGCTTTCACGAAACGCACATCCATGGCAATTGCTCCTGGTCCGGCGTTTACTACGTGCAGACCGGAGAGTGCAGCCATTCTCTAGACGATAAAAAAAACAGCCTGCTGAATGGTATCACCCGGTTTTACGGCCCATACATGGAGGCCATAGGCGGGGGACACGCCGATTTCGGCAATCTGTACCTGGAAGAGGATACAAGCTGGGACTCCTATCCGGAGGACGGCGCGCTAGTTGTTTTCCCCTCGCATATCAAACATATGGCCTATCCTTACAGCGGAGAGAAGGATCGGGTCGTCGTGTCCTTCCATGCCCAGGTCAACAGTGACGTGGATCTGACTTACAACTATGAGTTCAGCTGAATGGATCAGCCAAAGCCCGCACTTTACTTAAGGGCAGCGCAAGAACTGCCGGCCGTGTCAGGTTAGCCACCCAGCAAATTTGATGGATCCATCTCAAACGCAACCGCTTTCAATAATTCCAGTTCCTTGTCGGGATCCTCAGATTCAACCCAGGTTGCCTCCGCATCTTTTATCGGGTAGACCACCAGTATCTTCTGCGTCCAACGGTGGCTGACAAAGAGTTTTGTTTTGTCGTCATCGAGACGCTCCAGTCGAATTGTATACTTGTCATAGCCGGAATCGTTCAGCCCGGCAAACAAAGCGGCAACCGCTCCCGGCCTGCGCTCCGGTGCAATCCAACCCGTCTCCATGGTCCCGACCTGTGGTTGCACGACTACCAGCCCAATACCGAGCGACTCCCAAAACTCGAGCACTCTGGTCCACACTTGCTCCGGACGAGCGTCGATTTCGAGCCATCGCTTATCACCCTCGACTTTCATCGCCGTCACATACGCCTGTGGCAAAACTTCCTGGTCAGCGAGGGCCTGTTGTTCCGCCTGGGCCGAGGTGATTTCCTCGCTGGTGGTGGATATCAAATCCGGCGGCACCGCCAGCGATTGGGAAGGCTGCCTGTTTTTGGAGACTCCACCTTCAGGCATGGTGTTGAAACTGAGCGAGCCGCAACCAATGAGTAATGCGCTGGTTGCCGTCATCAGCAGTGTATTTCGCAATGAGAGCATGTGCATGGAGAGCGTGTGCATGTAGTTCAGATGGTTACGTAGCGACACCAATAATTGCTGTTTATTATACCAGATCGTGCTGTTATGAACGGAAGCGAAACCGTGGCGGTCAGCGATTTACTCGCTTAACGTTCCGGGTGCGGCTTGGTTACGCAAGTTTTAAGTCGCGCTGGTGGCATGCTCCAACTATCAGCTGAATCACATTTTTCAACCCGTTCTGGTTGCCACCTGGCGCGACGCTGCCATGATCTAAATCTATTGGCCGGTTCTGCCCCCAGCAGAAATAGCAGATCCATCAGAACTCCGCGCAGAGCCAGTTCTTAATAAGGGTAGTTGAGCAGTTTTGTTGTAAAAATACCAACTTTTCGAGGTCATGAGTCACTTTTGTGTGTTTTTTTTAACAAAAAATGTTGTATTCACCGGAATATTGCGTATAGTTCGAATGCGATAAACAACTAACTGGGTAAAGCTCAACATCCCAGTATTCATCGATGAATCATGTTTATTATTGTCTCAACTACTGAGGAATATCAAATGAATAAGAAACTAATTGCAGCCGCGGTATCAAGCGCTCTGGCGCTGCCCGCAGTTGCTTCAGCGGCCGAATCGGAAGTGTCGGTATACGGCCGTATCAATAACGCCGTGCAGTACACCGACAGGGAAGGCGCTGACAACGTATGGGGCCTGCGTAATGTCGTATCGCGTATTGGTATGAGAGCAAAATCCGACCTGGGTAACGGCCTGTCCGCTATCGGTCGTTATGAATTCTTTACCTATACCAACCGCGAAGGTGACTTCGACAATGTGACCGCAGTCGGCACACCGGGTGGTAAGGGCCGCGGTGGTATCAACGACACCCGTCTGGGCTATGTCGGCCTGTCCGGTGCCTGGGGTGCTATCACCGTCGGTAACCAGTGGAGTTCTTTTTACGACATCGTCGGTACCCACCTGGATCCGACCTACTCTGTAGGTTATTTCCTGTATTCATCCGCCATGGGTGGGCCCTACAGAACTTCTAATACCATTAAGTATGCGAACTCCTTTGGACCGGTCTACCTCGAGTTTGATGTTCGTATGTCGCAAAACGACCTGACGGGTACAAACAATCCCCCGGCTGGATCAGTAAATGCGGATGAAGAGGTTCTAGGACGAGATTGTGGTACCCAGTGCGCAGCTGACGGTTTCGGTGCCGGCTTGAGTTATAACATCGGTGACAGCCTGACCCTGGCGGCCGCTTACGACAAAGATCAAAAAGATCTCTCACCGGATGACGTTGAGCGTGTTGGCCTCGCCGCCAAATACAGCTCCGGCGCCTGGTGGGCCAGCTTAAGCTGGTATCAGCTTGACAACACCGCTGCCCAAAAAACCGATCAGCTGCAAGCCTGGGTCGGGACTACCTTCGGTAATACCTCGGTCATGGCCGGCTACGGTCGGGCAGACCTGGACGAGACCGGCGGTGGCAAACCCACCCAGTTTACGCTTGGTATTTACCACAACATGGGCGGTGGTTTCAGGTTGTACTATGAAGGTGCGTTTACCGACGCCAAGACCAGCAGTATGTTCGATGGCAACGTCAGCCTGTTTGGCATGCGTTACGACTTCAGCACGTAAGCCAAGCTAGACAGATACTGCCGTTTAGTATCGTGTTCGAACAACCGGGGCATCTTAGGATGCCCCGGTTTTTTTTTGGAAACACCGTAGGAGCGGCGCCCCCGCCGCGATATGCTCCACAGCGCGTGGTGCGCCTCCTACGCCGTCTGGACACTCAGGTCATCTGCCAGAATATGCTCTGATCGCAGTATCTCAATAGCAGGAGCGAGATGACGTTCATATTTGCGCCAGCGCTCTCTCGACCGCGTGTATATGCCTTGCCGCACCTGCCAGATACTGGCCGTTCGCACCGCCGTATCCGAACGTTCAGGATCAAGGCAGGCATCATCCCAAGGCAGTCCGATAGCCTCAATCAGGCGTTCGGTCTGGCCGGCCGAATCCTGGATTAAATCTTCGTACCTAATTTGGGTGATGGCCTTGCCGAATATCCGCGTCC
>JAHEKE010000025.1 GCA_024638505.1 Gammaproteobacteria bacterium
ATGTGAAGATGGCGGTATCGATGATTGCGCCGATTGCGATGGAAGAGGGGTTGCGCTTTGCGGTACGCGAAGGCGGCCGGACGGTGGGCGCCGGGGTGGTCACCAAAGTGATCGAATGATGTGCAAGGCGCAGCGGCCAAGGCCCATTGCTGACTTAGGAACGCATTAGATATGAAAGTTGATAATCAAAAAATTAGGATACGGTTGAAGGCTTTCGATCATCGAATGATCGATAAGTCAGCGCTGGAGATTGTTGAAACTGCCAAGAGGACCGGCGCCGTAGTGCGCGGTCCCATACCTCTGCCCACGCGCATCGAACGTTTTACTTTACTGCGGTCCCCGCACGTAAATAAAAAAGCGAGGGACCAGTTCGAAATTAGAACGCATAAAAGAATCATGGATATCATCGAGCCTACCGATAAGACGGTTGACGCGCTGATGCGCCTGGATTTGGCCGCGGGCGTAGATGTAGAGATTAAACTAAATTAAATGAGTATCTTGGCTGCACTGTGGATTACGGGAGGCCCGCCGCTGGGCCGAATCGCGGCGAGGCGCTGCTGCCAAAGACTGTGCTGCTAGGTACTGGGATGTCAATGTTATGGCGTTAGGTTTGGTTGGAAAAAAAATAGGTATGAGCCGGATCTTCGGTGAAGATGGTGGATCGATTCCCGTGACGGTGCTGGACGTATCGACCAACCATATCACTCAGGTGAAGAAGCGCGAGCGCGACGGTTATGACTCAGTGCAGGTCACTATCGGAACCCGTCGACCAAACCGGGTCACCAAGCCTATGGCCGGACATTTTGCCAAGGCCAAGGTGCAGCCCGGCACTGGCCTGTGGGAGTTCAGGCTCGACCCGGACAACGAAGTCGAACTTGAACCCGGCGGTAGCATTCCGCCAGATATTTTCGAGGCCGGGCAGAAAGTTGATGTTCAGGGAACTGCCATCGGCAGAGGATTTGCCGGTCCCGTCCGCAGATGGGGATTTGGCGGAGGGCGGGCCAGCCATGGCGCATCCCTCACCCACCGGGCGCATGGATCCACTGGACATTGTCAGGAACCGGGTCGCGTTTTTCCTGGGAAGAAAATGGCCGGGCAAATGGGCAATGTCCGTCGCACCCAGCAAAATCTCGAGGTTATCAGAGTTGATGCGGATCGTAAGGTGCTGCTGGTGAAGGGATCCGTGCCGGGGCCGCGTGGAAGTGCAGTTATTATTTCACCTTCGGTCAAGTCGAGCAAAGGTTAAGCGTTATGGAACTCCCGGTCATCACCACAGACGGTAAGCAGGCCTCCCAGCTGCAGGTCTCGGAGCGGACTTTCGGAACCAAGTTTAATGAACCATTGGTGCATCAGGTCATCGTCGCGCATCTTGCCGGGTCGCGCGCCGGGACGCGGGAGCAGAAGAACCGAGCAGCAGTGCGCGGCGGTGGGGCCAAGCCGTTCCGCCAGAAGGGGACAGGTCGTGCGCGCGCCGGAACCATTCGCAGCCCGATCTGGCGAGGCGGTGGGCGGGCCTTTCCGGCTCATACCAAAGATTATTCGCAAAAAGTAAACCGCAAAATGTACCGCTCGGCGATGCGTTCGATTCTGTCGGAACTGGTGCGGCAGGACCGGCTGGTTGTATGCGACGATCTGCATATGAGCGCGCCCAAGACCAAGGAACTTGCAGGCAAACTCAAGCAGCTGCAGCGTGAGGACGTTCTTATCGTCAGTGACAGCGCAGATAGCAATATGACTCTATCCGCGCGTAACCTGCATAAGGTGCACATATGTGATGCCGGCCATATAGACCCGGTGGTCTTGATTGGCTATGAGGCGGTCATCATGACGTCGAAAGCCGTTAAACAGGTCGAGGAGTGGCTGCAGTGACCGCGGACACATTAAATAAAAATAATCTCTACCAGGTTATTTCTGCTCCGGTGGTGTCGGAGAAAAGCACGCGCACGGCGGATAAACACCGCCAGGTCGTGTTCAAGGTATTACCGGGGGCGACCAAAGGAGAAATCAAGCGGGCCGTTGAGATGGCCTTTGAAGTGGAGGTTGAATCGGTACAGGTCGCGAATGTGCATGGAAAGGTAAAACGATTCGGCCGGTCGCCGGGTCGACGCAAGGATTGGAAAAAAGCCTATGTCAAGCTTAAAGAAGGGCATGACATTGATTTTACCGGCGGCCAAACTTAAGGGGACGCGGAAATGGCGGTGACAAAACTGAAGCCAACGTCGCCCGGTCGTCGAGGAACGGTGCGACTGGTGAATGCCGAGCTGCATAAAGATGGACCTTACAAGCCTCTGCTTGAATCGAAGAAATCAATAGACGGTCGCAATAACGCTGGTCGTATTACCGTGCGGCATCGCGGTGGCGGTCACAAGCGCAAATATCGCGTTATCGATTTTCGCCGGGATAAAGATGGTGTGCCGGCGACGGTGGAGAGAGTCGAATATGACCCTAACCGCAGCGCACATCTGGCATTGCTTTTGTACAAAGATGGGGAGCGACGTTACATTATTGCGCCCAAAGGCGTGCATGCCGGCAGCCAGGTGATATCCGGTGCGGATGCGCCGATTGCGCCAGGCAACGCTATGCCGTTGAGAAACATACCGGTAGGCAGCGTGATTCACAATGTTGAGCTTAAGCCCGGTAAAGGCGCGCAGCTTGGGCGTGCGGCCGGGGCCATCGTTCAGTATCTAGGGCGTGAAGGTAATTATGCCCAGCTTCGTTTGCGCTCCGGAGAGGTGCGCAAAGTGCACTTGGATTGCCGTGCCACCATTGGTGAGGTCGGGAATCCTGAAAACAGCCTGCGCAAGCTGGGTAAAGCCGGCGCCAAGCGCTGGCGTGGTATCAGGCCAACCGTGCGCGGCGTGGCCATGAACCCGGTTGATCATCCGCACGGTGGCGGCGAGGGCCGGACCTCCGGCGGGCGGGACCCAGTCTCCCCTTGGGGCGTGCCGACCAAAGGCTTCAGGACCCGCGCCAATAAACGTACCCAGCAAATGATTATTCGTCGACGCAAAAAGTAAAGCATCATGCCAAGATCCGTAAGAAAGGGCCCGTTCGTTGATCACCACCTGTGGAGTAAGGTGGAAAATGCACGTGCAGAAAACAGCCGCAGGCCGATCAAAACCTGGTCACGGCGATCCACCGTCATGCCGGAGTTCGTCGGCTTAACTATCGCTATTCACAATGGGCGACAACATGTACCAATTCTGATCACGGAAAACATGGTCGGGCATAAACTCGGTGAGTTTGCTCCGACCCGGACTTTCCGGGGCCACTCGGCAGACCGCAGAGTGAAAACCTGAGTAATGTCGTATGCAAGTTAAAGCAACAGCGAAATATATTCGCGTATCACCGCAGAAAGCGAGGCTGGTTATGGATCAGATTCGGGGTCTTCCCGTATCCAGTGCGTTAGAGCTGCTCGAGTTCAGCCCAAAAAAATCAGCTCATTGGATCCGTAAGACCCTGGAATCGGCGATCGCCAATGCGGAACACAACGAAGGCGCTGATATTGATGAGCTCAAGGTTGTTGCCGGTTTTATTGATCAGGGACCGACGTTGAAACGCTGGCTGCCGCGGGCCAAGGGCCGGGCAACATCAATCTTTAAACGCACCAGCCACATCACAATAAAAGTAGGGGATTCAAAGGAGAAGCACTGATGGGTCAGAAAGTACATCCGAACGGTTTACGCCTGGGAGTTATTCGTGATTGGAATGCGCGCTGGTATGCGGGTAAGCGCGAGTATGCGCGGAACCTGGCGCAGGATATGGAGGTTCGGAACTATTTGAAACGGCGTCTGGCCAACGCCGCTGTCAGCCAGGTTACCATCGAGCGACCGGCGCAGAACTTGAATATCACTGTGCATACCGCCCGCCCGGGTATCGTTATCGGAAAAAAAGGCGAGGACATAGATCGCATGCGCCGTGACATCAGCCGCATGACCGGTCTGCCGGTGCAGCTGTCGGTGGAGGAGATTCGCAAACCGGAGCTGGATGCGACTTTGGTAGCGGAAAGTATCTGCCAGCAGCTGGAGAAGAGGATTATGTTCCGCCGGGCAATGAAGCGGGCGGTAACCAACGCTATGCGCCTGGGTGCGCAAGGCGTAAAAGTAATGGTAGCTGGCCGATTGAATGGGGCCGAGATCGCGCGCACGGAGTGGTACCGCGAGGGTCGCGTTCCTTTGCATACGCTTCGCGCTGATATCGATTATGGTTTCGCCGAGGCGAAAACCACTTATGGCGTTATTGGTGTGAAGGTATGGATATTTACAGGTGAGGTATTTGACCAGGTACAGGAAGTTGAGGCTGCAAGCGATACAAAGACCGCTGTGGCCTAGGACGCTGTTAGGGAACAAAACATGTTACAACCCAAACGAACAAAGTGGCGCAAACAGCAGAAGGGGCGGAACCGGGGGCTGGCCACGCGTGGCAATAAAGTGAGCTTTGGCGAATACGGACTTAAAGCAGTAGGCAGAGGCCGAATCACGGCACGCCAAATCGAAGCCGCGCGGCGCACCATTACGCGGCACATCAAGCGGGGCGGAAAGATTTGGATTCGCGTTTTTCCAGACAAGCCTGTGTCGAAAAAACCTCTGGAAGTGAGAATGGGTAAAGGCAAAGGTAACCCGGAATACTGGGTGGCCGAAATCAAACCCGGCCACGTGCTGTATGAAATGGAAGGCGTGACCGAAGAACTGGCAAGGGAAGCGTTTAGGCTGGCCAGCGCAAAACTGTCAGTAGCCACGGCATTCGTTAGCAGGTAGGCGTGAGCACACTATGAACGCAGCAGAGATGCGAAAAAAATCAGACAGTGAACTGAACGATGAATTGGTCGAACTCAGGCGCGAGCAGTTTAATCTGCGCATGCAGAGGGCGATTGGGCAGCTGGGGAATCCCGCACGGTTTAGTGAAATCCGTAAAGAAATTGCGCGCATTAAAACAGTTTTAGTAGAGAAGTCGAAGGCGGCGTCATGAACGAGCAGAAACGATCTCGCTCAGTAACGGGTACGGTGGTCAGCAGTAAAATGGACAAAACCGTCTCTGTGCTGGTGGAAAGACAGGTTAAGCACCATTTGTACAAAAAGTACATACGACTGTCGACCAAATTATTGGCGCACGATGAGAACAACGAGTGTGGACAGGGTGATACCGTCTTGATTGAGCCGTGTCGTCCGCTGTCCAGGCATAAATCTTGGCGCTTGCTCAAAGTTGTAGAGAAAGCGGTATAAAAGGTATTCAACGTCATGATTCAGATGCAATCCATGTTAGAGGTCGCTGACAATAGCGGCGCTCGCAAGGTGCAGTGCATCAAAGTATTGGGTGGATCTAAGCGCCGCTACGCGGGTATCGGCGACATTATCAAGATCACAATCAAGGAGGCGATGCCGAACAGTCGGGTGAAGAAGGGTGAGGTGTTCAATGCGGTGGTTGTCCGCACCCGTAAAGGAGTGCGACGCACAGATGGATCTTTGATTCGTTTCGATAAGAACGCTGCCGTACTGCTGAATCCGCAAAATCAGCCAATCGGAACGCGTATTTTCGGGCCGGTAACGCGTGAACTGCGCACCGAGCGCTTCATGAAAATTATTTCTCTGGCACCGGAAGTGCTTTGATGATGGTGGTATCAAGTTAAAGGTAAGTCAGTGCAAAAGATAAAAAAAGGTGACGAGGTGATTGTTCTGGCGGGTCGGGACAAAGGCAAGATTGGCGAGGTGCTGCAAATCCTGTCGGACGACCGCGTGCTGGTCAATGACGTCAACTTGATTAAGCGGCATACCAAGCCCAACCCGAATAAGGGGCAGCAGGGCGGGATTATCGAAAAAGAGAGTCCGATTCATCTGTCCAATATCGCTCTGTACAACCCAATCACAAAGAAAGCGGATCGTATAGGTGTTAAGACACTGGAAGACGGTCGGCGAGTGCGTTTTTATAAATCCAATGGTGAAGTCGTAGACCTGGGCTGATTCGATGGCAAGATTGCAAGAATTCTATGAGCAAAAGGTCGTACCGCAGTTGCGCGAAGAACTCAAGCTCAACAATGTTATGCAGATACCGCGCATTACAAAAATCACGCTGAACATGGGTGTTGGTGAGGCCGTTGCGAATAAGAAAGTTTTGGAAAGTGCGACTGACGATCTTGCGCGCATTAGTGGCCAAAAGCCGATCATTACAAAAGCGAGAAAATCAGTGGCCAACTTCAAGATCAGAGAGGGCTGGCCCATAGGGTGCAAAGTTACTTTGCGCAGAGAGCGCATGTATGAATTCTTGGATCGCTTAATAAGCGTCGCCATTCCGCGTATACGTGATTTCCGCGGACTGTCGGCGAAAGCATTCGACGGACGCGGTAACTATTCAATGGGGCTGCGCGAGCAAATCGTATTTGCCGAGATTGATTATGACAAGGTTGACGCGATTCGCGGCCTCGACGTGACTATTACTACGTCAGCGACGAACGATGAGCACGCACGTGCTTTATTGAAAGCATTTGAGTTTCCGCTGCGGAACTAGGAGTTAGTATGGCTAAGAAATCGGTGATTGCCCGGGAGAAAAAGCGTTCGCACTTATCCGATAAGTATAAGGAGCGCAGAAAGGAGTTGAGACTGCGCCTAGTCGACGAAAGCCTGTCCGGGGAGGAGCGTTGGCAGGCTATGCTTGACCTGCAGAAACTGCCGCGTGATTCTAGCGCGGTCCGCGGGCGGAACAGATGCAGCGTTTCTGGTCGGCCGCGAGGATACTTCAGGAAGTTTGGGTTAAGTCGAAGTATGCTGCGCGAGGTCTGCATGAAGGGCGAGGCGCCGGGCGTGGTTAAGGCAAGTTGGTAATGAGTATAAAGGTTAGGTTGAAAAGTTGCCGCACATTTGATCTTGAACTTTGCACTTTGTGCTCAAGACACTGGGTTTAAATATTATGATGACAGATCCGATAGCAGATATGTTGACCAGAGTGCGCAACGGTTTGGCCTCGGCTAAGGTGTCGGTGGTGATGCCCGGGTCGAAAACCAAGGCTGCCATCGCGCACGTGTTGAAGGCTGAGGGCTACGTAAAGGACTTCCAGTCTTCCGCACAGAACGGCAAGCCCGTGCTCGAGATTACTTTGAAGTATTATCAGGGTCAGCCGGTGATCAATAGCCTGCAGCGGGAGAGTAGACCCGGACTGCGCGTGTACAAAGGCGCCGATGAGTTTTCGTCGGTTATCGGCGGCCTGGGGATAGCGATCGTTTCTACATCCAAAGGAATAATGACTGATCGGGAAGCACGGCAAGCAGGAGTAGGGGGGGAAGTATTGTGCTGTGTAACTTAACTGTTGCCTTGCGCACGGCGCTGAGTAGCTGCTATGTCTAGAATTGCAAAATATCCGATTGCCATTCCGCAGGGAGTTGAGGTTCAGCTGGGGCCGGAAAAAATATCGGTAAAAGGCCCCAAGGGCCAGCTTCACCTCGTTCCGCACCCGTCGGTTTCCGTGCAGCAGGAGGGTGCCGAGCTGAAGGTGGCCAGTCGGCAGGACGGTCAGCAGGCCCTGGCCGGAACCATGCGTGCACTGGTCAACAACATGGTAACCGGCGTATCCGAAGGATTTGAGCGCAAACTCGCCATTTTCGGCGTTGGTTATCGGGCGCAAGCCCAGGGTAAGAAGTTGAATCTGACCCTGGGATTCTCACATCCGGTTGTTTACAACGTGCCGGAGGGGGTAGAGGTGGAGACGCCCAGCCAAACTGAAATAGTGGTGAAAGGTGCCGATAAGCAGAGAGTCGGCCAGGTTGCCGCGGAAATCCGAAGCTATCGACCACCAGAGCCATACAAAGGCAAAGGGGTTCGCTATTCGGATGAGCACGTTGTGCGCAAACAGGCCAAGAAAAAGTAGGGGCGGGCAATGAAAGATAAAAAAGTCGCGCGCTTAAGACGCGCACGCAAGGCGCGGAATAAAATTAAGGATCTGCGTATGCAGAGATTGTGCGTGTTTCGCACTCCGCGGCACATCTATGCTCAGATCATTGATGATGTGAACGGGCGGGTGGTAACCAGCGCATCCACGCTTGACCCCAAACTGCGCAGCAGTGTTAAGAATGGCGGTAACATCGCCGCCGCATCTGAAGTCGGCAAGCTCATCGCGCTGAACGCCAAAGAAGCGGGCGTGGCGCATGTAGCTTTCGACCGTTCCGGATTCAAGTTCCACGGCAGGGTCAAAGCGTTGGCCGAAGCCGCACGGGAACAGGGGTTGAAGTTTTAATGAGCTACGTTGCAATGGCGAATAAACCGATGGTAATGAACTGATGGCAGCAGTCAAAGAAGAGGGCCGCTCCGACGATGTGCAGGAACACCTGATTAGCGTCCGTCGTGTGGCTAAGGTAGTAAAAGGTGGCCGCATTTTCGGCTTTTCCGCATTAACGGTTGTTGGTGACGGCAAGGGTCGTATTGGTATGGGCCGGGGTAAGGCGCGGGAGGTGCCTCTGGCTGTGCAAAAGGCAATGGAGTCCGCGCGCAGGGACATGGCACGGGTGCATGTGAATAAGGGTACCCTGCAGTATACGGTTGTGGCCCGCCATGGTGGTGCCAAAGTTGTTATGCGCCCCGCTTCTGAGGGGACGGGAATAATTGCCGGCGGTACCATGCGCGCGGTTTTTGAAGCCGTTGGCATACGCGACGTATTGGCTAAGTGCATTGGCTCAACCAACCCGGTGAATGTTGTGCGAGCGACGTTAAAGGGCTTGCGCGGTGTTCAGCAGCCCGAATTTGTCGCTGCCAAGCGCGGCAAATCAGTGCAGCAGTTGCTGGGAGAGGAGGTCTGAAAATGGCAAAGAAGCTTCGCGTGACGTTAGTCAGGAGCATGCACGGCCGTGTTAAAAATCATATGGCCTGTGTTAGAGGTTTGGGATTGCGTCGTATGCACCACACCGTCGAAATTGAGGATACACCGCCAAACCGCGGCATGATTAACAAAGTATCTTATTTGCTCAAGTATGAGGAAGTGTGATGCGTTTGAATAGTTTACAGCCTGCCTCAGGCGCAAAGCGCAACCGCAAGCGTGTCGGCCGCGGTATGGGATGCGGTGCCGGTAAAACCGCCGGACGGGGCCACAAGGGCCAGAAATCCAGATCCGGTGGACTGCATAAAGTCGGGTTTGAAGGCGGTCAGATGCCCCTGCAGCGCAGGTTGCCAAAGCGCGGCTTTCATTCGCGCATAGCAAAAACAAGTGCGGAAGTGCGCTTGCATGAATTGTCAAAAATTGAGGGTGACGTCGTTGATCTCATTACTCTGCGCAAAGCGGGCATCATTGGTGGCGCGATCGAACAGGCAAAAGTAATAGCCAGCGGCGGCCTCGATCGTGCGTTAACCGTGCGCGGTGTTGGCGTCACAAAAGGCGCTCGCCAGCAGATCGAAAAAGCAGGTGGCAAGGTCGAATAATAAAGATGGCGCGACCTGATACTACAGCCCTGAGCGGAGGTAAACTGACGGAGTTACGCCAGCGTATCTTGTTCGTTCTTGGCGCGCTTATCGTATTCCGGCTGGGTGCTTTTATTCCCATACCAGGGGTAAACCCAAACGCGGTGGCAGCGCTTTTTCAACAAACCCAGGGCTCTATAGTTGATGTATTCAACATGTTTTCTGGCGGGGCGCTCAGTCGACTGTCGGTCATGGCTTTAGGGGTAATGCCCTACATCTCGGCTTCAATCATCATGCAGATGATGAGTTCGGTAATCCCGGCGCTGGAGCAGTTGAAGAAAGAAGGAGAGCAAGGGCGGCGTAAGATTACCCAGTACACCCGCTATGGAACGGTGCTATTGGCAACTTTTCAGGCTCTGGGTATTGCGGTTGCGGTCGAATCGCAAACGGCGGGTGGACTGCCTGTAGTCGTTACGCCAGGCATCGCCTTCAAGGTGACGACGATTGCCACTTTGGTTACCGGGACAATGTTTCTGGTTTGGCTGGGCGAACAGATTTCCGAACGCGGCATCGGCAATGGAATATCCCTGATTATATTCGCCAGTATTGTGGCTGGCCTGCCCTCGGCGGTGGGTGGCACGCTGGAGCTGGCCCGTACCGGTGCGTTTAGCCCGCTGTTCGTGCTGGTGTTGTTTGTGGGAGCTATTGTAATTACTGGTTTTGTCGTGTTCGTTGAACGTGGGCAGCGCCGCATCACCGTGAACTATGCTAAGCGGCAGCAGGGTCGAAGGATGATGGCGGGAGGGAGCAGCCATTTGCCGTTGAAACTGAATATGGCGGGCGTGATTCCTCCTATATTCGCATCCAGTATCATACTGTTTCCGACCAGCATCGCGAGTTTTTATGGTCAAGGCAGCGGGGCGAATTGGTTGACAAATTTGGCTACGTCGATTCAACCCGGGCAGCCCATTTACGTGCTGCTTTATGCGAGTATGATAATTTTCTTTTGCTTCTTCTACACTGCGTTGGTGTTTCAACCGAAGGAGATTGCCGATAACTTGAAAAAGTCCGGTGCGTTCATTCCGGGTATACGTCCGGGCGAGCAGAGCGCGCGCTATATCGATAACGTAGTATCCCGTTTGACCCTATGCGGCGCGATGTATCTGTCAGTAGTCTGCCTCATTCCTGAGTTTCTTATAGTTAAGTGGAATGTGCCGTTCTATTTTGGCGGGACGTCACTGCTTATCATCGTTGTCGTGATGATGGACCTAATGAGTCAGGTTCAATCCCATCTCATGTCACGACAGTATGAGAGTTTGATGAAAAAGAGCCATTTAACCGGAGGCCTGGGCGGCCTCACCCGCTGAGAAAAGGTAGCAGCGGAAAGAAGGGTGATATGAAAGTAAGAGCTTCGGTAAGAAAGATTTGCAGAAACTGTAAGATTATTCGCCGTAAAGGCGTGGTCAGGGTGATTTGCTCTGACCCCAGACACAAACAGAGACAAGGTTAACAGCTTGAATTTGAAAGGTTTAATCAGTATTGTTGCGCGCCTTTTGCGCGCCAGCGACAGAGGTATACCGGTCTATGGCTAGAATCGCAGGCATAAATTTACCCGTAAACAAACACATAGAAATCGCGCTGACGTCGATCTATGGTATCGGCCGGCCGCGAGCGCAAAAGATTTGCGATTCCGCCGGCATATCCCGCGGTACGCAGGTCAAACAGCTGAGCGAGGGAGATGCGGAAAGATTACGTGCCGAGGTGGCCAGGTACGCGGTAGAAGGAGATCTGCGGCGGGAAATCTCGATGAATATCAAGCGGCTGATGGATATGGGTATGTATCGAGGCATGCGGCATCGACGTGGACTGCCTTTGCGTGGACAGCGTACCCGAACGAATGCACGGACCAGGAAAGGGCCGCGTAAACCGATCAAGAAATAATGGTAAAGATGGCAAGTTAATGGCTAAGACGACCAGCAAAGCGAAGAAAAAGGTAAAGAAGACGGTTACCGAAGGGATCGCTCACATCCATGCATCCTTCAACAATACGATCATAACGATAACTGATCGACACGGTAATACACTGTGTTGGGCTACGGCGGGAGGTGCCGGTTTCCGCGGTTCCAGGAAAAGCACGCCGTTTGCAGCACAGGTGGCCGCTGAAAAAGCGGGGCGGGTTGCCCTTGACTTTGGAATGAAAAATCTAGAAGTGCGGGTGAATGGACCTGGCCCGGGCAGGGAATCGGCGGTAAGGGCGCTTAACGCAGTCGGATTCGAGATCAACAATATAATGGATGTAACTTCGATTCCACACAACGGTTGCAGGCCGCCTAAGCGGCGTCGCGTATAGGTAACTCTAATTATGGCGAGATATTTAGGACCCACATGTAAACTGGCCCGCAGAGAGGGAACGGATTTATTTCTTAAAAGCCCGGTGCGGCAACTTGATTCAAAGTGTCGCATTGATAAATTGCCGGGACAGAGTGGAACCGGTCGAAGACCAAGGGTTACCGTTTACGGCACCCAGCTGAGAGAGAAGCAAAAGCTGCGTCGCATGTATGGAGTTATGGAAAGACAGTTTCGTAACTACTATAAAACCGCGGCCAGCCGTAAAGGGTCAACTGGTGAGAACCTTTTGCAATTGCTGGAGTGTCGACTTGACAACGTTGTGTACCGTATGGGGTTTGCCGTTACCCGGGCGGAGGCACGCCAGTTGGTGGGCCACAAGGCGGTTGCAGTAAATGGTCAAACGGTAAACATCCCTTCTTATCAGCTTCGGTCCGGAGATGAAGTTACAATCAGGGATAAAGCCAAGAAGCAGTTACGCGTGCAAGCGGCATTGGAGATTGCGGAACAAGTTGGCATTCCGCACTGGATGGAGACGGATATAAAGGGTGCAAAGGGCAAGTTTAAAATGATCCCGGAACGCGGTGATTTGCCTGCTGAAATTAACGAAGCTCTGGTTGTAGCGCTTTATTCAAAAGATTAGACAGTTTGCTGTCTTTAAATGTTAGAGGAACGAATATGCAGGATTCTACTGCTGAATTTTTAAAGCCTCGTCTGGTTGATGTTCAAACTGCAGACGATCGACACGCTAAGATTGTTATAGAACCCCTCGAACGGGGTTTTGGCTATACCCTGGGCAATGCGCTGCGGCGTATCCTGCTCTCGTCTATGCCTGGCTGTGCCATAACTGAAGTTAAGATAGATGGTGTTCTGCACGAGTACTCAACGGTTGAGGGTGTGCAGGAGGACGTTATCGACATTCTCCTAAACTTGAAAGGCGTGGCGCTAAAGATGCATGCGCGGGATGAGGCGATTCTACGGCTGAGTAAAAAAGGATCCGGTGTGATCACGGCGGGTGATATACAGGTAGAGCACGACGTCGAAGTGGTCAACCCAGATCATGTTATTGCACACCTGTCGAAAGATGGTTCCATAGATATGGAGTTAACAGTAACGCGCGGTCGCGGTTACCAACCGGTTGAGACCAGAGTCGATCCTGAGGAGGGCAAGAGTATCGGTGTGATGCAGCTTGACGCTTCTTACAGCCCGGTGCGCAAAGTGTCTTACTCGGTGGAAGACGCGCGGGTGGAGCAACGAACTGATTTAGATAAACTCATCCTGGAGATTGAAACCAATGGCGCGATTGATCCAGAAGAGGCAGTACGTCGAGCGGCTACTATTTTACATGAGCAGATCTCAGTTTTCGTTAATCTTGAAGAAACAACCAGCGCGTCGCCCTCGGTAGATGAACCGGAAGTCGATCCCATGTTATTGCGCCCGGTCGATGATCTGGAACTCACCGTACGTTCAGCTAACTGCCTGAAAGCCGAGAATATTTACTATATTGGCGATCTAATTCAGCGAACTGAAGTCGAGTTGTTGAAAACTCCCAACCTAGGCAAGAAGTCTTTGACGGAGATCAAGGATGTGTTGGCGCAGAGAGGCTTATCGTTAGGCATGAAGTTGGAAGCTTGGCCACCCGCATCATTGCGTAAAGATACGGATGCGACCAGCGAGCTAATAGGGTAAGGTCATGCGCCATCTGAAATCTGGCCGCAAGCTGAATCGAAATTCGAGCCATCGTAAAGCGATGTTTCGCAACATGGCCGCGGCATTGATCCAACACGAGCAGATCAAGACAACCCTGCCCAAGGCAAAGGAACTGCGCAGAGTGGCGGAGCCGCTGATTACCCTGGGTAAATCACCATCGCTGGCGAATCGCAGACTGGCTTATGCCCGGCTGGGAGACCGGTCGGCGGTAAGCAAATTGTTTGACGACCTAGGGGTGAGGTTTAAAAACCGGCCGGGAGGTTACCTGCGTATATTAAAGTGTGGTCCTAGGCGGGGTGATTGTGCGCCGATGGCCTACGTTCAGCTAGTCGATGGGCCTGTCGAGACAGGCAGCAAAACTTCCAAGTAAAGCACCTTTTAACCAGACAGATGAGTGGCCGGGTGTCGAAAGGCACCCGGCTTTTTTACGCTCGCTGTGAGAGCGGCCGTAGCTCTATATACCCGGCTGGCAGAAAGATAGTTGACGCTGGCAGGGTCCTTTACTTAAAACAAAAAGTTTCGACACCGGCCATAGCGGCAGTGCGGAACAACAATCAGGAGGCACTATGAAATCTGCGGAACTGTTTGTTCGCTGTTTAGAAAACGAGCAGGTCGAGAACATTTTCGGAATCCCCGGTGAGGAAAACATAGATGTAATGGATGTACTGCTGGAGAGTCCGATTCGATTCATCACTACGCGGCATGAGCAAGGTGCGGCGTTCATGGCAGACGTGCAGGGCAGATTAACTGGAAGGCCCGGTGTCTGCCTGGCTACTTTAGGGCCGGGAGCCACCAATCTGGTAACAGGTGTGGCGGATGCGAATATGGATCGTGCTCCTCTGGTTGCGCTGGCGGGACAGGGAGCGACAACCCGGCTGCATAAAGAAAGCCACCAAATCCTTGATTTAGTCAACCTGTTTAAACCCATCTCTAAATACAGCGTGCAAATTCGTGAGCCTGATATCATTCCCGAGGTCGTGCGCAAGGCCTTCAAGGTGGCGGTTACGGAGAAACCGGGGGTGTCTTTTATTGATTTCCCAGAGAACATCGCCGCTAGCGATGTTTCCGATCTGACACCTCTGAGGGTGCAGAATCCAGCGGAACCGGCCCCACCACCGCAGAAACTCAGCCAGGCAGCAAAAGTAATATCAGAAGCGCGCTATCCGATCATCATGGCGGGCAATGGAGTGATTCGAGCACAGGCATCGGAAAATCTGGTGCGATTGGCTGAGACTTTGAACATACCCGTGGCAACCACCTTTATGGCAAAAGGCACCATTCCGTTCTCGCACCCGCTGAGTTTGGGAGCGGTGGGCCTGCAAGCGACAGATTACGTATCCTGTGGCTTTGATCGGGCGGACGTCATAGTGTGTATTGGTTTTGATATGGTCGAGTATCATCCGCACCTGTGGCACAAAGACAAGAGCCGTAAAATCATTCACATTGACTCATTGCCGGCCGAAGTGGACCAGCACTATATCCTTGAAGTGGGGGTGGTGGGGGACATTGCTCTGGCGATGGACGCTATCGCCGCCGAAGCCCAGCCGCGTCAGGTGGTCGCTGCCAGCGGCCTGCGTCAGACCATTGTAGAAGAAATGGCTGCCTTGGCAAATGACCCGGCATTTCCAATCAAACCGCAGCGAATCGTTTGGGAACTACGCCAGTCATTGCCGGCAGAAGCTGTTGTCATATCCGACGTTGGCGCCCACAAGATGTGGATGGCCAGAATGTATCAGGCGGAGCGGCCCAATACATGCATAATTTCCAACGGTTTTGCATCTATGGGTATCTCAGTGCCGGGTGCGATTGCGTCCAAATTGGTTTACCCGGATCGACCCGCTATCGCCGTCACAGGCGATGCTGGTTTTATGATGAATTCGCAGGAAATCGAAACAGCGCTTCGCATTGGTACACCTATCGTGGTGTTGATCTGGAATGATAGTCAATATGGGCTGATAAAATGGCATCAGGAAAGGCATTTTGGTCGTGCCAGCCATATCGACTTTACCAATCCAGATTTTGTTAAATATGCAGACAGCTTCGGTGCGATCGGATATCGCGTCGAGTCGGCACATGACCTGTTACCGACTATCAAGCAGGCAGTCTCTGATAACACGGTGGTCATCATAGACTGCCCCGTCGACTACTCGGAAAATATGAAGCTGACGGAGAAACTGGGCGAGCTGGTGTGCCCTATTTGAACATTGAGTTACGAGCGAGAGCGTACTGTATTGGTAAATGTATTGCTTACTATTAGCTTAGATAAAGTCGATGCTCTAATGAACATTGGTCTATGTGGTATCGATTTTTTTAGCGCTGTAAGCTTCCCCGGCCACGCGAGCTGGCGCATATCAGCCGGGTTTCGGTCAGGTTGACGGCGTGTCTACCTCTGCACGAGAACCGGTAAATGACTGATATGTATCCGTTTTTACTAAGAACGCTGGAGTTGTTTTCGGCACTGTTCGTCTTCGTGCTGGGTCTTGCTGTCATCGCTGTCATCGTCCTGTACATCAAAGATGTCACCCAGACCGCCCACGCCATTCGACGTAACTATCCTGTCATAGGCCGCTTTCGTTATCTGTTTGAGAATCTTGGAGAGTTTTTCCGGCAATACTTTTTCGCTATGGACCGCGAAGAATTGCCGTTTAATCGCGCTGAGCGGTCATGGGCTTATCGCGCGGCAAAAAACTTGGATAATACCGTTGCTTTTGGTTCCACCCGTGATCTGCGTCCTGCTGGTACGGTGCTGTTTGTAAACTGTCCGTTTCCTACCCTTGGCCAAGACGCGGTCCCCATCAAGGAAATGACCATAGGACCTGATTGTGCGAACCCTTACACAACGAGTTCTTTATTCAATATTTCTGCAATGAGTTATGGTGCGCTATCTGCTCCGGCAGTGATAGCTCTTTCCCAAGGAGCCAAGATGGTGCAGGCCTGGATGAATACTGGCGAGGGGGGACTGTCTCCGCATCACTTGGGCAGCGGGTGCGATATCGTTTTTCAGATTGGTACAGCCAAGTACGGTGTGCGGGACGAAGCAGGCAACATGAGTGAAGATAAGCTGCGTGAGGTGGCAGCTCACGCCCAGGTCAAAATGTTCGAGGTCAAACTGAGTCAGGGCGCCAAGCCCGGCAAAGGAGGTATTCTGCCTGCAGTTAAGGTAACCGAAGAGATTGCTCGGATCAGGGGTATTACGCCGGGGGAGGATTCGATCAGTCCCAACCGGCATCCTGAGATAAATTCGGTCAAGGAATTGCTGCAGTTTTTAAATCATGTTCGTGAGGTCACCCAAAAGCCCGTGGGATTTAAGTGTGTGCTCGGTGCTTACGGCTGGTTAGACAGCCTGTTCTCCGAGATAAACCAGATTGGCGCGGAGTGTGCCCCCGACTTTATTACTATCGACTCCGCCGATGGCGGTACTGGAGCCGCTCCGATGCCGCTTATTGACGCCATGGGCCTGCCATTAAGGGAAAGTCTACCCATGACGGTGGATAAGCTGAGCGAGCATGGGCTTAGAGACCGAACCAAAGTAGTATGCTCCGGCAAACTGATTACACCATCCGCGGTAGCGTGGGCGCTGTGTATGGGTGCGGATTTTGTGGCCTCGGCTAGGGGAAACATGTTTGCTTTGGGATGCATCCAGGCCCTTCAGTGTAATAAAAACACGTGCCCTACGGGAATCACCACGCACGACCCCGATTTGCAAAAAGGACTGGTACCGGAAGATAAAGCTGTGCGCGTAGCCAACTACATTAAAAATATGTTGAAAGAGGTGGGGATTATCGCCCATTCTTGTGGCGTTAAAGAACCGCGGGAGCTTAAGCGCTATCACGCACGGTGCGTAATGGATAACGGTAAATCAGTAGCGCTTAACGAGCTATGGCCTGATGTTCCAACAAAATCAGCGGCGTGATCTTTTTTGGCATGGTTGCAGATGTGCGAGCGTAACGGTGATTCAGCTTTAACCCTGCTAGGTAATTAACGCCCGCGCTCTGATTTATAGTAGGCTACCTGTCTCAACGCCGGGTTAGAGGGGGCCATTCCGAGTTCCGTATCTGCTTCGCCTGGTGGGATTGCAGAGGTGAGCGCCGGCACAACGGCGTGGAATGAAGTACTCAGACGCTGCATAGGCTGGTTGAATTTCAACGGATTTTCGCGCCCCCAGGTTTCCACTTCAAGCAGCATGGGAGTATTCAGCGCGAATGCTTCGGATGCGAGTTGCTCAATCGTATCAACAGATTCAACCAGATGATAAGTACCGTCTAAAACAATTCCGCTGACGGTTTTGACATTGAGCTGAATTGGAATCACCAGCGGTCCATTGCGTGCGATCGTTTTCTGCGAGCTCGTTATGTGCGCGATATGTGCTGGGCCTAGGCTATGGACCTGCGTAATTACGGGCGAGTCGAATCGGCCTCTGGACCCGTCATCCTCATCCCATTTTTCCAGATCTATACCCAGGTGACCAAGGTAGTAGTCCGGCCCCGGTGTTTCTTCATTTTTCCATCCTTCTTCCAATGTCACCGCGACTTCTAATGTCTCGCCCGATCGGACCAAGTTGAAACTTATCTTATCGCCAGGATAGAAGCTGCTGATGAGTCGTTTCGCCTGCTTGACGCTGGTCACGCTGATATTATTAATCTCGTAAATCACGTCTTTTGCGGACAGCTTGCCTTTGCTCGGCCCACTTGACGGGGATTCGGTTACGATTACCGCGGCCCGCTCCGCCGGGACGCCAAAAAATGACGCTTCCCGTTTGGTCAATCCGACCAAAAATTCCTCTATCCCCGCATGCCCCCACGTTGGCGGGCCTGCATGCAGGATCTCCATCTCTTTCTTAACTATGTTAATTGGAAGCGCGTAGCTGACCCCAATGTTGTTGCCGTTGGCGGTGGCTACTATGGCCGTATTGATGCCGACCACTTCACCCTGCTTATTGAATAGAGCGCCGCCAGAACTTCCACGACTGATTGATGCATCGGTTTGCAAAAATGGTATCAGGCCCGATGTGAGGCGCTCAGTATGGGAAACGATACCGCGACTGATTGAATCCGGGTTGCGCCCCAATGGATTGCCCACTGCGTATACTTCGTCACCGGGGCGAAGCAAATCAGAGTCACCCAAGTTTGCCTGTGCAATATCGTTACAGCTGTTCATTCGCAGAATCGCGATATCCGACCGCGGATTAGAGTTCACTATCGTTGCCGCAATACCGATGCTATCCGATTGCCGCCTTGGAAAAACCTCTATGCGCGCGGCTTCGGCGATGACGTGATGATTAGTAAGAAGTTCACAGCTGTCGGAAGATATAAGAAAACCAGATCCAGAAGTTGGGCTCCATACGGAGTCGCCAAGCGAATCTATGTGCACGTGTGAGATTGTTTTTACTGTTACCGACGCATCCAGCATGGCCTCCGTCTCAACCTGTTGTTGATTGTCATGCCAGTGCAGGCCTAACGGTACCGCGGCCGCTAACAGGACAAGGACGGAAGTACGCCAGGCGAGTGTGCTTTTGTTGACCATCGTTTAAACAGTGTCAGTGCGGTGACCTTCGCGCGCTGCGATCGAACCTATACTAATGCTGCAGTTGCGACGTAGTATCAATCAAAATGCGCGGATACACGCCGTTTAGTGGATGCGACAGGCCGGGAACATAGTGAGGATCTTCGGTTTTCGGCTTGACCGCCGGCCGCTGGCACGCAGCGTTTTTTTTGGACACCTTGCTTTTCATCAGAACCACCCCATTGTGTAATGCGTTTTGTTCTAAAGTGTTAATGCATAAATCGTGCCACGGCGTCAGCGGCGTGACCTATAACTACATTCTGTCCACGTTTATCTACCGCTTGTCAGTAAGAGACAAATTTGGTCACCCATTTATGACAAATCTTGTCAGTTTGGCCCCTTGGATCGAGCGGTATCTCCGCGCTGCCACCGCTGTGTTAGAGTCGGATGAATCGTTCAGCAAAACTTCAGTTTGAGCACGCATATTGCTCTGCTAGCCGCAACAGAGAATCTTAAGCCATGGCGACAATCGGATTTGATGCTCGTTCGGTAAGGACCGTCAGTACCGGCATGGGGCGGGCTGCGCATGGCTTACTCAAAAAGATTGCACAACTGGATAATCACAATGACTATGTTGTTTTCCAGAAAAAGGAATTAGCCCAGCCACTAGTTGACAACGACCGTTTTCATACTGTGCACGTTGCCTACGATATTGCCTCGTTGCAAAATCAGTTTTTGTTCGCACGAATATTAACCCGGCATGGGGTTGATTTATACCACTCGCTAAACGCATTTTTGCCATTCCGCTTGCCGCTTAATCTGAAGTCCATTATCACTATTCATGATTTCAACTGGATACAACGGCCCGCGCTGTCAGCGCCAAGCTCGTGGCGGGGGTATGCCAACGGGGTGTACGGTAGAATTGCCCACCGCTACGCTACATCCAGAGCTGATCACATCGTTTGCGTATCTGGTCAAACCAGGGTGGACTTGAGCCAGTTGTACACCCACGTAAATCAGCCGGTTTCAACTATTCATCATGGATATGAATTAAATTTTATCGATAGCGAAGAAATCTCTGCTTCCATTCGTCAGTTACAGAAGCGCAGGTACATCTTGAGTTTGGGGAATGGACGACCCTACAAAAACCCCGAGGGCACAATAAAAGCTTTTGCCAGAATTAAATCCAATCCAGAGCATAAGGACGTGCTGCTGGTTATGGTTGGGCGCGGCGACAGGACGCCGTATCTGCGGCGGCTGGTTGAGCGTAACAAACTGGAGGAAGGGGTTTTATTTTTTGGCGTTGTATCAGATGCTGAGTTGGCCTCGCTGTTTAAGCATGCTCTGTTTTTAAGTTTTCCCTCGCGCTGGGAAGGCTTCGGTCTGCCGGTAATCGAAGCGTTTGCGCAGGGGTGTCCAGTGCTGGCTTCTACTGCGGGCTCCCTGCTGGAGATTTGTGATGATGCCGCTGTCATGATTAAAGACCCCGAATCGGTTGAGGAAATCTCGCATGCTTTCGATTCTCTGATTCGCGACCAAGGCTTACGCGAAAAATTGAGAGTGCGCGGTTTACAGCAAGCAAAGCGTTTTACTTGGGACAGCGCGGCTGAACGATATTTGGCTATATACGACAGTACCCTGCTAAACTGAGCACCATCCGGTCTGTCACGCAGGTTCCATCCCTTGAACTCCCCTGATCAAGACACACGTGATATCGCCAAGGGCGCGTTAATTAATTTTTCCGGCGTTATTGCGAAAAGCATTAATGTCATCTTTCTTATTGTTTTGGCACGTTTTTACGGCCTTGAAGTTACAGGTATGTTCATTCTTGCCCGCGCCGGTTTCGAAATTTTATCAAAACTTGGTGCCCTGGGTTTGGACCGAAGCCTGCTGTCCCTGCTATCTCGTCACCTGGTGGAATCTAAAGCAGAGATTACGGATAAGGCTTACTGCATTCTCGGTCAGGGTTTGTTCATAGGCGTTGCCGTTACCCTTGTGATTTTTCTGTCAGCGCAGGGATTGATAGGCCTGCTGGCAGGCGGAATCTTTGCCCAGCAGGAAGTCGTTGCCTCATTGCGGATAATTATCTGCGCCGCTTTGTTTTCAACTATAACTGCGGTATTCCTTGCTGCCACACGGGCACAGCGTGTGATGCATTACGAAGTAATAGTAAAAAGCGTGGTCGAACCCGCAGTGCTTTTTATCTTGTCCGTGCTGTTCTATTTTCAGGATTTCGGATTCAAGGGCCTGTGCCTCGCTTTTTTACTGTCAACAGCTGTTGGCAGCATAGTTGCTACATTCTTCTTCAAGCAGTTTTTCTCTCTGCAGCGGACTTTGGCCAATGTATTTAACTTCAAGCGGCTGGCAAAGTTCTTCACCTATACGCTGCCTGTGGGTGTGCACGATGTGTTGAATCTCCTGCTGCAGCGCATTGACCTTTTCCTGGTAGAGCGGTTTTTGTCGCCGATCTTTGTTGGCATTTACGGTGTAGCGCAGGAGATAGCGAGCGTGCTCAAGGCGCCGCAGCAGTCTTTTGAGCCCATCTTTATTCCGATTATTGCCGGCACATATCAACGCGGTGACCGGGCAGTGATGCGCCAGCAGTATCAGAACGTTTCACGCTGGGTGATGCTCATAACGGGTGGCTTGTTCGGATTTATGTACATAACAATCAGACCAATAGCCGCGCTGTTTGGCGCCGAGTTTCCCATCCCGCCCGCCGTGTTTGCATTGTTTGGTCTTGGACTTTTGATTAATGGAACTATGGGGCTGGGAGAATCTATTTTGTTGATCAAGCGTCCAGCTATAAACATGGCAAACACGGGAGTCGCGATACTTATCAATCTCTGTTTAGGCTTGTTTCTGATACCAAAATTTGGTCTGTACGGCGCAGCTTTGGGCACATTACTCACTTATACGGTGTTAAATGTCTCCCGCGTCGTAGAGATATACGTGTTCTACCGGATACAGCCCTTTACCCGCCACCATCTGAAAATACTGCTGGCGCTGATATTGTCGGGATTGAGTGCTGTTTTCGTGCAGTATTTTTCTGCTTCGTCACTGCATTTTGATTTAATCACGGGGCTGTTGTTTCTGCTGTTATATGCGCTGTTGCTTGCCAGCCTTGGTGCTGCACCGGAGGGTCGAATGATTGTGAGTAAATTGATCAGCCGACTTAAGCCGGGTTACAAAACCGGGTTGAGTAAATCCTCCGAGATATGATGGTCAAACGGATCAGTTGACACCGAATGCGTCCGATACTGCATGTTTGCGCGACAAAATTAGATAAAGCGCTGTTTATAAAGGAGGTTTTAGGTATTATAATAACGGGCTTACTTCAAACACACTGGGCGCCCCGCCTCCTTGTTTGCCAGTGATGGGCTGGTTGGAGATGAATCGTGCCGGAAAAACATAAATTATGAATAAAATTAAAATTGCAATCGTTGGGGTCGGTAACTGTGCCAGTTCTTTAATCCAAGGTATTTACTACTACCGCCAGCGTAACCAGCCTGATGCCGTTGGCTTGATGCATTGGGATTTAGGTGGTTATCGCCCCGGCGACATCGAAGTTGTTGCCGCTTTTGATGTGGATGAGCGTAAAGTCGGTGTCGATGTCAATCAGGCCATATTTGCTAAACCTAACTGCACAACTGTTTTCTGTGCTGATCTCCCAGATTCTGGCGTTAAGGTGAGCATGGGACAAGTTTCAGATGGTGTTGCAGAGCATATGCAGAATTACAGAGACGATCGCACATTTATGGTTGCCGACGCCGCTGAGCCTGATCACGATAAGGTTGTTGAGTTATTGCATAATAGCGGAGCGGAGATGCTGCTGAACTATCTGCCGGTTGGCTCTGAACAAGCGACTCGATTTTATGCCGAGTGCGCGTTGCAGGCGGGTGCCGGTTTTATCAACGCTATTCCGGTGTTTATCGCAAGTGACCCAGACTGGGCTGCCCGCTTTGAGCAACGCGGTTTACCGATTATTGGTGATGACATCAAAGCCCAGTTGGGCGCGACGATAACGCATCGCACGCTTACAGATTTATTCAAAAAGCGCGGTGTCAGGGTGGAGCGAACCTACCAGTTAAACACCGGTGGTAATACCGATTTCTTGAATATGCTGAATCGCAGCCGGCTTGAGTCGAAGAAAGAATCTAAAACGGAAGCGGTGCAATCGGTCAGCGAGAGACGTCTCGAAGATGACAATATTCACGTTGGGCCAAGCGACTACGTGCCATGGCAAAATGACAATAAGGTGTGTTTTCTGCGGATGGAGGGAAAGTTGTTCGGTGACGTGCCGATGGAGCTTGAGCTGCGGTTATCGGTAGAGGATTCGCCTAATTCAGCCGGTGTTTCGATTGATGCGATTCGCTGCTGCAAACTAGCGTTGGACAGGGGGCAGGTGGGGGTCCTGCACCCACCGTCAGCTTACTTTTGTAAACATCCGTCGCGTCAGTATACGGACGATGATGCCTTTCGCATGGTTGAGGCATTTATCGATGGAACCTGGGGAGAGAAGCTGAGTGAAATGCCTGATAATCGCAGCCGGACAGGGAAGCCGGTTGCGGCAAAAAGCTGAGAGCAAACCTCTCGTTCCGCTTCAAGGTACGCCTCTGATTGAGCACGTTATCAATTCCGCCCGCCGTGGTGGCGTTGACGAGTTTTTCGTGGTTAGTGGGTATCAGGGGGAACTGCTGCGAAGCCACTTGGGTTTAGTTGCCAGCCGAGATGGCGTGGTCATAAATCATATCGTCAATGAAGGGTGGCGCGAGCCAAACGGGATTTCGGTGCTGCAGGCTAAGGCGCGCATCACAGATCCGTTCATTCTTCTTATGTCGGATCACTTGTTTGATCCAACGATAGTCGAACAGCTACTTTCTTGTTCATTGCCTGCTGAAGGTGTAGTCCTTGCAACGGACGGCAACTTAAATAATCCCTACGTTGATATGGATGATGTCACTCGAGTCTACGAACGAAACGGATTTATCAAGGAAATAGGAAAAGGTATTGCTCAGTACAACGCCTTTGATACGGGTATATTTTTCTGTACGCCGGCACTTTTCAGTGCACTGGAAACCAGCGTGCAGCGGGATCAGAATGCCAGTTTGTCCGGTGGAATCCGCGTGCTGGCTGAGACAAATTCAGCATTGTGTGAGGATATCGGCGGACGCTTCTGGCTGGATATAGATGACAGCCGAACCTACGTGAAAGCCGAGGTTGCGCTGGAGCAGATGAACAGACCGACACATCCTTCGGTACATAGACTTAGCGCTGGTTAGTCTATTATTTCAGGCACTCAGCGCGCGTTCGGCCCTCATGCTGCAGACGCCGCAAAATCCTCTCGTCTTTGCGCGAAATGATGATTGTATTGTTTACTGATTTCGGTGCGGATGACATTTACGTTGGTCAGATACACGCGGTCCTGGCGGAACAGGCCCCGGGCATTACGGTTATTGACCTGTTGCACTCCGCGCCTGCTTATGATGTTGTTTCCAGCGCCTATTTGCTGAATGCGCTGCATACAAGATTTCCCCCGCAATCTGTATTCATGACGGTAGTTGATCCGGGCGTAGGCGGCGCCCGGGCACCGCTGATGGTTAAGGCCGACGATCGATGGTTCGTTGCGCCAGACAATGGGCTGCTTACCGGCGTTATCCGCAATGCATCAAAGCTAACTGCAAATAAAGTGCTGTGGACGCCGCCGGACATGTCACCTTCATTTCATGGCAGAGATTTGTTTGCGCCAGTAGCGGCAATGCTGGCCTCCGGCGTCACACCGGAGCATGAGGTCAAAGCCCCCGTGCTGCTGGAATGGATAGCCAGCCTCAATCGGATTATCTACATCGATCATTTTGGTAACGCCATCACCGGCATACAGGCTGACGCTATTTCGAAACAGGATAGAGTATCTGTTGGTGATTGTGCGATAGGCTATGCGCGAGTGTTTAGCGAAAAGGAAAATGGTGAGCTGTTCTGGTACGTCAATTCCATCGGTCTGGTTGAGATCGCTGCCAACCAGGCGCGGGCTGAAGAAATACTAGATCTCCATATTGGAGATAGTATAAGGATCGTCTCAGCCTAGCGTGGTCATGATAACGTCGGTGACTTGATCCACGCCGGTGGGCAGCAGCGCACGCGGTGGGCGCTGCTGCCCACCTACAAGTGGAAGAATGTGTTCGACAAACCGGCCGCTGCGCAGATCGGGCAGAGTGAGTTCTCTGCACAGGTTTTGCCGCTCCAGCCACTGGATCAGGTAAGGTTCTTCTGGCCAATCAGGTCTGCGCACGAAGAAGACCGGTTTACCGGCACAGGTGGCCTCAACAAAGGCTCCATATCCAGGTTTGCTGACGAGCAGATCGCAGCTGGCAAGAAGATCTAGAAAAGGAATATTCAATTCCTCCAGCACGCCCACATTAGATTGTTTGGCTTGCCAAGCGCGGGTCAGCAGCCAGAAAATCGATTCATTCCGCGGCCAGGCGACTGGAAAGGTGATGTCATGACCGCCCATCGCTACCAGCGCCAGTATTGTTGATGGGCTTAGGCCTAACTTTGCGCATACAAAACGCTTTCGATCAGCGCCGACGGCGGCGATCGGACCCACCTTTTTAGTATTTGTCAGATCAGGCATTGGCATGCTTGGCTCGGGCATAAGATACACGTCGCTTGCGCTGTAGCCTTCGAGCATCTGTGCGTGAATCCGCTGGCAATCTTTGGCTTGGGCGCAAAAGTACTGATACATATCAGCCCAGTTGAGCGGCGAGAGGGCGAGGCTTGGCAGGCCCAAGATTTTGGCCGCGGCCAAACTGAGATAAGACACATTGGAAAACAGCAGATCGCCGTTTAAACGATCCAGCTCGGCGGCGTATTGTCTTATTCGCCGTCGCCAGTTTGCATGCAGCTTAGCATAGGCTGCAGCTGTATCTTTCCTCCGCACCAACAAACTGCTGTCGTTATACATGCCAAAATCTACAGCGGAATGCACGTGGGTGAAGGGCGTGGATATACGCGCGCGTAGACGCCCCTCGGGCAGCCCGCTGATCAGCGTCAGCTTCAGGCCTGACCGCCGCCGGGACAGCTCATTTAGCACCGGGGCTGAAATGGACAAATGTCCCAGACCGTGGTCAGAGATGGTGACGACGATATGCGGCACCGGAAAACGGTCGTGCTGTTGGGACGGGAGACTCTACTTTCGCTTGGGGTTGTAAAGATCCGTAATGGTTCCCTCGAATGCTTCGGCGGAGAATGCGATGGTTTCGGATAATGTCGGGTGGGGGTGAATCGTAAGGCCTATGTCTTCAGCGTCGCATCCCATTTCTATGGCGAGAGTCGCCTCGGCAATAAGGTCACCGGCATGTGGACCGACCATACCCGCGCCAATTATTCTTTTAGATTGATTATCGAACAGCAGTTTGGTCATACCTTCCTCCCTGCCAAGCCCGAGCGCCCGTCCGCTTGCAGCCCAGGGAAACACGCCTTTACCATAGTCCAGTCCTGTTGATTTTGCTTCCTCTTCGCTTACGCCTACCCAGGCCACCTCTGGGTCCGTATAGGCAACGTTGGGAATAACCCGGGCGTCGAAGTGGCTTTTCAGACCTGCACAAACCTCTGCCGCGACCTTGCCTTCATGCGTTGCTTTATGCGCCAGCATCGGTTGCCCGACGATGTCTCCAATCGCCAAGATATGTCCCACGTTGGTGCGCTGCTGGGAGTCTACCGGTATAAAACCTCGTGGGTCTACATTGATGTCGGCATTCTCTGCGCCGATCTCGTGTCCGTTTGGAGTTCGACCTACGGCAACCAGCACATAGTCAAACGTGTCCGTCTCGGGGGCATTGTCGCCCTCAAACTTCACCTGTACCGATATATCGTTGGGCTCAAGGCTAGTCACCTTGGTTTGTAAGAATATGTTCTCGTATAGTTTATTTATACGGCGGTGTAGCGGCTTAACCAGATCCGGATCCACTCCCGGAAGCAGTGTCGGCGTCAACTCAACAACCGTAATATCGCTGCCAAGCTCACTGTACACCGTCGCCAGCTCCAGACCGATGATACCTCCGCCGATGACCAGCATTCGCCCGGGGATTTCCTTCAGCTCCAAGGCGCCGGTTGAGTCGATGATGCGACGATGCTCCGGAAAACCAGGCAGACGGATACTTTGCGAACCAGCGGCGATGATGGCTTGGTCAAATGACATAGTCAGTTCACCGCGGTCGGTATCTATAACGATGTCGTTGGGTCCGGCAAACCCACCCCAGCCCTGAATGACTTCAACTTTTCTCTGCTTGGCCAGACCGGCCAGTCCTTTGGTAAGCTTTTCCACTACGCTGTTTTTCCAGCTGCGCAGTAGTTCAAGCTCAATTTCTGGTTGACCAAAATACACCCCATGTTTGGCCATCGCCTTGGTCTCGGATATCACCGCTGCAGTGTGCAGCAGCGCTTTTGAGGGAATGCAGCCTACATTGAGACACACCCCGCCCAGAGTGGGATAGCGTTCTATCAAAACGGTCTTTTTGCCCAAATCCGCTGCTCTGAAGGCCGCGGTATATCCACCCGGGCCCGACCCAAGCACAACCACCTCCGCATGCTGATCCGCCGCAACCCGATGCGTTGAGGGGCCGGATGCAGCGTCATCCCGCTCTACATCAAACGCGATTTCACCCTGCGCGACTTGAGCAGGCTCCCGTGGTTCGGCGCTTTCTACATCTGCTGCCGTCGTTTCCTCCGATCCAACGGCAAGAGTCAGAATAGGGGAGCCCTGGGACACCCGGTCTCCGACCTGTACCAAAACCCGCTCGATTACCCCCGCCTGGGGGGAAGGCACGTCCATAGTTGCCTTATCGCTCTCCAACGTAATAAGGGGATCCTCTTTACTTACGTTATCTCCATCAGCGACTAAAACCTCTATCACTTCGACTTCTTCAAAATCGCCAATATCGGGCACATTGATTTCGGTGGTATTAGGCAAAGGTATTTCTCTTTCGGTTACGGCCTAAGTGCATTGGCCACGGTTACTTTAATTGAATTTACAGCAACAGGCGTCGCACGTCCGCCAGCACTTTCGCCAGAAACGATGTAAACCGTGCTGCTTGGGCGCCATCGATAACCCGGTGATCGTATGATAGGGACAACGGAAGCAAAAGGCGGGGCACGAATTCTCCGTTCTCATAAACGGGTCTCATTGCTGAGCGAGAGACCCCCAGGATTGCGACTTCCGGGGCGTTGACAATCGGTGTGAAAGCAGTCCCGCCGATTCCGCCCAGGCTTGAAATGGTAAATGATGCCCCCTGCAGATCCTTGGGGGAGAGTTTTTTGTTTCTCGACCGCGTACTGATGTCGTCCAACTCGCTGGCTAGATCTCTGATTGACTTGAGATCAACGTCTCGCACGACTGGAACAACCAGTCCGTCCTCAGTGTCGACTGCAATACCCAGGTGAAAATACTTTTTCAGGATCAGATTTTCACCACCTTTTTCAAGAGATGAGTTGAAGTTGGGGAATTGTTTCAGCGCAACGACGCATGCCTTCATTAAGAATGAGAGCATAGTAATACGCGGCCCGCCCTTTGATTCCTGTTCTTTTTTTAAGTCCTGGCGAAACTCCTCAAGTTCGGTGATGTCGGCCTCGTCATGCTGAGTAACGTGCGGTACGTGTAACCAGGCCCGGGTCAGGTTCGTTGCCGTAAGTTTCTTGATTCGGCTCAAAGGTTGAACCTCGATTTCCCCAAACTGCGAAAAATCAATCTCCGGCATTTCCGGAATACCGGTACCGGCGGGCACTTCGGCTGCAGACGGGGCTGTTTTAGCCGCAGGTGTAGCCAGGGTTTGTTTCACCCAATGCTGAACATCTTCTTTTAGAATCCGTCCTTTAGGGCCACTGCCGCTGACGCGGCTCAGGTCTACTCCCAGTTCGCGCGCAAACTTTCTGACCGCCGGGCTGGCGTGGGGCAGGGGCCCTTGCTTTACTGCTGACACCGGCATTCCAGCCGGGGGTGGCGGCCTGGCTGATCTGTCGTCCTGCTGGCGGGCCCTGGTCTCGCCTTCGGTTCGGTCTACAGCTGGTGCCTGCTCGCTAGCCTTGGTTGCGGTAACAGATCGAGTTGACCGCTGCGGCTGCGCTTCCGCCGGGGGCTCTGCTTCTGTTTTGGGCTGCTGTGCCTCTGTTTCGGGCTGTGCTTCTGTTTCGGGCTGTGCTTCCAGCTCGGACGAAGGGGCGGGCGCCGGCCGGAGCGACGCGTCACCTGCGCCGCCGCTGTCGGGGTGAGCCGGCGGCTCCGGAATCGGCTGCGCCGCCGAACCGAGGCTGCCTGCGGCACTCTGTTCACCGCCGAGCGCCAGATTCGCAATCGGATCGCCCTCTGAAATACGGTCACCGACGCTGGTCAATACGTCTACAATGGTGCCGGTCATGGGTGACGGCACATCCATTGTGGCTTTGTCGCTCTCCAGCGTGATCAGAGGATCCTCCATTTGGATTAGATCACCCGGCGAAACGTGAACCTCGATGACCTCTACATCTTCAAAGTCGCCAATATCGGGTACGCTGATTGTAATGCGGTCCCGATCTTCTTCGCTTTCTGAGTCAGGCCGTGGCGATGCTTCTCCAGTGTCTGCGCCGGCGTAATTTTGCTGCGCGGATTGAGCTTGAGACGGCGCTGCCGAAGAGTCTGCGCTCATTACAGGCTCGCGCCTATCAATAAGCTCGGCTCGCGTTTCCTCTGGGTCTTCTACTTCTGTTTCCAGTAACAGGATTGATGATCCCCGAGTGACCCTGTCACCGATCTGTATCATTATTTCGTGCACCCGCCCTGGCAGAGGAGACGGTACATCCATTGCGCCCCGCTCACTCTGTACAGTGATGAGTGGTGAATTGACCTCCACCTGATCGCCTTCATGAACCAGTATTTCAACGACAGGGACGCTCCTGAAATCACCAATGTCAGGAACTTCGATCTCTTTATAGCTTAACACTCGGATATCCTCGTTTATGCCCTGGCGGGGTTGGTCTTTTCAGTATCGATACCAAAGGTTTTTATCGCCTTGCTTACCTCACTCATTGGCACTTCTCCTTCATCGGCCAGCGCTTTCAATGCGGCCGCTGCGATGTGATAGCGATCAACCTCAAAATGACTGCGAAGTTTACTGCGTCTATCGCTTCGGCCGAACCCATCCGTGCCCAGGGTAGTGTAAAGTGTGGGTACAAATTGTCTAATCTGTTCCGGGAAGGCCTGCATGTAATCAGTAGCTGCAATCACCGGACCTGGTCTGTTTGACAGGCACTGTTCGACATAAGATTTCTTCGCGCTTTGCTCTGGATGAAGCCGATTCCAGCGTTCGACATCAAGTCCGTCGCGACATAACTGGGTAAAGCTGGTTGCGCTCCATACGTCCGCGGCAACATTAAATTCGGACTGAAGAATCTCTGCCGCCGACTCCACTTCGCGTAGTATGCTGCCACTGCCAATAAGCTGAACGCACGGATGATCAGGCTCGATGTTGCCCTGGGTGGTATCACTTAACAGATACATACCTTTGATAATGCCTTCTTCCGTCCCTGCCGCTAAGGCTGGGTGTGGATAATTTTCGTTCATCACCGTTATGTAGTAGTAAGCGTTGCGCTGGTTTACATACATTTCGGTCAGCCCATGGTGGATAATAACGGCGAGCTCATGGGCATAGGTGGGATCATAGGATATGCAGTTCGGGATAGTCGAAGACAGGATATGACTGTGGCCATCCTGATGCTGCAGGCCCTCGCCTGCCAGAGTAGTGCGTCCTGAGGTGCCGCCGAGCAGGAATCCGCGTGCCTGTGAATCGCCAGCCGCCCAGGCCAGGTCGCCGACCCGCTGAAAGCCAAACATAGAGTAAAAGATGTAAAAGGGTATCATGTTAACGCCGTGATTGGCATATGCTGTTCCCGCGGCAATCCACGAGGAAAACGCCCCTGCTTCGTTGATGCCTTCCTGCAGTACCTGGCCTTCCTTGTCCTCACGGTAGTACATGAGCTGATCGGCATCCTCCGGCTTGTACAGCTGCCCAACCGAAGAATAGATGCCCAACTGTCGAAATAATCCTTCCATGCCGAAAGTGCGGGATTCGTCGGGGACAATAGGAACAACGTATTTACCTAATTCCTTATTCCGCGTAAGCGTGGTTAAAATTCGGACGAACGCCATAGTGGTCGATATCTCGCGTTCACCGGTACCTTCCAGCTGGGTTTTGAATGCGTCTAGTGGGGGAATGGGCAAAGGATCGGCGTTGGGTGAGCGGCTTGGCAGGTATCCCCCCAGCTCTTCGCGTCTTTGCTTGAGGTATTGAATTTCCTCGCTGTCATCAGGCGGTCGAAAATAGGGGAGTTGTTCAATTTGCTCGTCTTCCACCGGGATTTTGAAGCGGTCACGAAATTGCTTCAGTGATTCCTCGTCCATTTTCTTCTGCTGGTGCGTGATGTTTTGCCCCTCACCGGCGTCACCCATGCCGTATCCCTTAACCGTTTTCGCCAGAATCACCGTCGGCTGGCCGACGTGGCTCACCGCCTTGGCGTACGCTGCGTAAATCTTGTGCGGATCGTGGCCTCCACGATTCAAGCGCCAAATATCCTGGTCGGACATGTTAGCCACCATGGCCTTGAGTTCCGGATATTTGCCGAAGAAGTATTCGCGGGTATACGCTCCCCCTTTTGCCTTAAAGGCCTGATACTCGCCATCGACGGCTTCTTCCATACGCTTGGCCAACAAACCTTTGGTATCGCGCATTAAGAGCGGATCCCAGTAGGAGCCCCATATAACCTTGATTACATTCCAGCCGGCACCGCGAAACTCACTTTCCAGTTCCTGGATGATTTTGCCGTTGCCTCTGACCGGTCCGTCTAACCTTTGTAAATTACAGTTGATGACGAAAATAAGATTGTCCAGCTTCTCCCGTCCGGCCAATGAAATAGCCCCCATGGATTCCGGTTCGTCCATTTCGCCATCACCACAGAAGCACCATACTTTTCTTTTTTCCGCATCCGCCAATCCTCGGTAGTGCAGATAATCCATAAACCGGGCCTGGTAAATAGCCATTATTGGCCCCAGTCCCATAGAAACCGTGGGGAACTGCCAGAACGTTGGCATTAACCAAGGATGCGGGTATGAGGACAGCCCCTGGGTCTCTGCCTCCTGCCGGAACCCGTCCAAATCCTGCTCACTCAACCGGCCCTCCAGAAACGCCCGGGCGTAAATGCCCGGGGCAGAGTGCCCCTGGATGTATACCAGGTCTCCGCCATGATTCTCCGTTGGCGCGTGCCAGAAATGATTGAAGCCGACATCATAAAGTGTCGCAGCAGAGGCAAAGCTCGCGATGTGTCCGCCCAGTTCCGTGCTTATGCGATTGGCCCGGAGCACCATGGCTAACGCGTTCCACCGAATCAACGAGCGAATGCGCCATTCGATAGCCGCGTTGCCCGGGCTGGGTTTCTCTAGCGCAGCCGGTATAGTGTTCAAATATGCGGTCGTAAGTTTGTACGGTAAATAGGCGCCGGATCGTCGGGCCTTGTCGATCAATTGTTCAAGTAAGAAATGCGCTCTAGTCGGTCCCTCTTCTTTGATGACGGCGTCTAGCGCGTCAATCCATTCCTGAGTCTCCTGTTCATCAATATCTTTCGTTGTTTCGACCGGTTGCATTGTGATCTCCTACCAGATTGCGCTCTGCCTTATTATTTATCGCACTTAGCATCCTTAATATAACATGGACTTTCTTGTTCCTATCGCTGGGCAGGTCCCGCGGCAACCGCGCTGAATCTAACCATGCCACCAGCGGCAGCGTTACGGCTTAGACTATGCGCCGGTTGTCGAATACCTACCAGAATAGGTCGTTGGTTTACGGTAGTAGTGCAGGGTGGCATGGTGCAGATCTTCTGACATTATTTTTATCTCTCAATACAGTAGTGCTAGCGCTCGATTGATGGTGGCACCTCGGCCGCTACCGGCGCTATTTTCAGAGCCATGGTGCTCGCCAGTCGCTATCCGAACTCACCGCTTGCCTGCAAATCAGCGTGATAGGAAGATCGCACCATTGGCCCAGCGGCAACCTGGGTAAATCCGATTGTGAGTCCGTACTCCTTCAGCGCCTTAAACTCATCAGGGTAAACGTATCGCTCCACCGGCAGGTGGTGTCTACTCGGCTGCAGATATTGACCCAGCGTCAGCATATCACAGTGGTGATTCACCAAATCACGCATCACCGCTTCAACCTCTTCAATATCTTCCCCTAAACCGAGCATAAGCCCGGACTTAGTGGGTACCTGCGGATGTAGCGTTTTAAATCTCCGCACCAGATTTAAAGACCATTCGTAATCAGATCCGGGGCGCGCTTTTTTGTACAGGCGCGGCACAGTTTCAAGATTGTGGTTGAACACATCCGGTGGATCGTGCTGTAAAACCTCAAGTGCAAGGTCCATGCGGCCGCGAAAATCTGGTACCAGAATCTCTAGTTGGATATCGGCGTTGGCTGCTCGGATCGCACGTATACAGGCTGCGAAGTGTGCTGCACCACCGTCTTTCAGATCGTCCCTGTCCACCGAAGTGATGACCACGTAGGATAATCCCATGTCGCTTATCGTGCGCGCCAGTCGCTGCGGTTCGTTCGTATCGAGCGCCAGCGGTCGTCCATGGGCAACATCGCAAAAAGGGCATCGCCGGGTGCAGATGTCACCCATTATCATAAAGGTTGCGGTGCCATGGCCGAAGCATTCCGGCAGGTTTGGGCACGCCGCCTCCTCACACACGGTATGCAGATTATGCTGGCGTAGCTTGCTCTTAAGCTGCGCGACTTTATTATCGGATGACAGACGGACTCGTATCCAGTCTGGCTTCTTAAGCGGATTTTCAGTGGGCACGACCTTTATCGGAATGCGCTTCATTTTCTCCGCACCCCGCTGTTTGACCCCCGGCGTCGGGGATTCCGCCCTTGATTTCAAATTTTGCATAGGGCGGCAGTATAACTGATTCAATCTCTTCGTTGGATATGGCTCGTGTGCTGACCGGTAGATGGGTTCCTCTTTGCCGGTTAGGGTAAACGGCGTTATACCCTGTCTTTCTGCCACTGCACCACTATATCGTGCAGTCTGGATACCCCATCGGTGAGCGCAGCCGGCCCCGGCTGTAGAATTTCAGCTGATTTTATTTCATACAAATCATTGTTTTCCACTGCTGGTATACGCTGCCAGCCCGGTCTTTGTGCAACCTGCTCTGGCCGGAATTTCTTGCCGCACCAGGAGCCGATGATGATATCAGGCTGTCGCCTGACTACTTCCTTAGGGTCCGCGATGATGCGGTCTTTGCCTAGCGGGTGTTGCGCCAGATTAGCGAAGCAGTCCCGACCTCCCGCTATTTCAATCAATTCAGAAACCCATTTAATCGCACTGATCATAGGATCGTTCCATTCCTCAAAATAGATTACCGGCTGGGCTGCAAAGGAAGGTGCTTTTTCCCGCATCGCGCTCAACCGCTGCTGCAAACCATAAACGTACGTCTCGACCTTTTCCTGCACGCCGATCATGCTGCCGAGCAGTAGCATCATGTTCAGAATCTCCTGAACCGAGCGCTGATTGAATACGTGAACGTTGATCCCTTGCTTGATCAGAGCGCTCGCAATGTCAGCCTGCAAATCAGAGAATCCCAATACCAGATCTGGCTCCAGGGCAAGTATCTTGTCTATCTTTGCACTGGTAAAAGCCGATACCTTGGGTTTTTCCTTACGCGCGCAAATGGGTCGCACCGTATATCCCGAGATGCCAACGATTCGATCTTCCTCACCGAGCAGGTAAAGCAGCTCGGTTGTTTCTTCTGTCAGGCAAACGATACGTTGTGGGTAAATCGCCGGCACAGGTAATTTTCCGGTGCGTGTCTGGGCGAAAGCGATCGGCCGGTTCCTACTTTTTCAGGTATCGCTTGGGGTAGTCGAAATCATGCAGCGTTGCGGCACCCTGTCTGATCTCTGGCCAGCGGTCAACGCTGGCTCTCAGGATGACTACCCCTGCGGTCGGAACATTGTCGATGGGCTTGTCGCCGAGCATATTAGTGAAATCGTTCAGTCCGGGGTTGTGGCCCACAATGGCAACCGCGTCGAGTTGATTGTCCAGGGCGTGCACAAAATCCAATAAATCATCTGCGCTGGCATGATACAGCCCGGGTTCTGCCTCGATTCCCTCAGCTGCGTAGTCCATTGCAGCACAGATATAGCGTGCCGTATCAGCGGCCCGCTTAGCCGGACTCGTGTACATCTGATCAAAACTGATATTTTTTTGGCGCAATATCTGACCCATGAATGGTGCGTTGCGCCGGCCTCTTTTGTTTAACGGGCGGTCGAAATCCTGCAGCGTGGGATCGCGCCAGCTGGATTTTGCATGGCGTATCAGTATTAACGTTTTCATGCGGCAACGGCTGCAATTTGGCAGGGTAGTCTATGCACTTTTACTCTCATATTCTTCGTTTTTGGCCAGCGCGGCAGATAGATACTGCCCAGTGTAGGATGATTTGTCTACAGACACATTTTCTGGCGTGCCCACGGCTACGATGTTCCCGCCCTGGTCTCCACCTTCCGGGCCGAGGTCAATGATCCAATCCGCGGTCTTGATTACATCCAGATTATGTTCAATTACTATGACCGTGTTCCCGTGATCGCGTAATGTATGCAGCACGCTTAACAACTGTTTGATATCGTGAAAATGCAATCCAGTCGTCGGCTCATCGAGGATATACAGTGTCTTGCCGGTATCTCTTTTGGATAGTTCTCGCGATAGCTTGATGCGCTGGGCCTCGCCTCCGGACAGGGTTGTGGCGCTCTGCCCCAGGTGTATATAACCCAGTCCCACTGCAAGCAGGGTGTCCAACTTTTTTCTTACAACCGGCACCGCATAAAAAAAGTCTGCCGCCTGTTCAACGGTCATATCCAGAACCTCAGAGATATTTTTGCCCTTATACCTGATGTCCAGAGTTTCTCGATTATAGCGTTTACCTTTACAGGTATCGCAGGGTACGTAGACATCTGGCAAAAAATGCATTTCTACCTTGATCAGACCGTCTCCCTGACACGCTTCACAGCGTCCGCCGCGGACGTTAAAAGAAAATCTTCCCGGTTTGTATCCGCGGGCTCTGGCTTCCGGCGTATTGGAGAATAGTTCTCGGATCGGAGTAAACAGACCGGTATAGGTTGCAGGGTTTGATCGAGGCGTGCGCCCGATGGGGCTCTGATCGATATCGATGACTTTATCAAAGTGCTGGATTCCCTCTAAGGCGGCATAAGGCGAGGGGCTGGTTTTACTCTTATAAAGCGCGCGCGCTATCGCCGGATAGAGCGTGCTATTGATCAAGGTTGACTTACCGGAGCCGGAAACACCGGTGATGCAAGTAAAACATCCAACCGGAATATTCACCGTAATATTCTTTAAATTGTTGCCCTTGGCCCCTGCCACGGTGAGTACGCGCTCACCGTCATACAGCGTGCGCTCAGCCGGCACGTCGATCCGAAGTTCTCCGCTTAGATAGCGGCCGGTCAGCGACTGGGCGCTGATCAGGATCTCGCCCGGCTTGCCCTGGGCGACTACCCGCCCGCCGTGGATGCCGGCACCCGGGCCAAGGTCGAGCACGTGATCCGCGCTGAGAATGGCCTCCTCATCGTGTTCGACCACCAGAACGGTGTTGCCAAGGTCACGCAACCTGGTCAGGGTAGACAACAATCGCCCATTGTCACGTTGATGCAATCCGATTGAGGGTTCATCCAAAACGTACATAACGCCAACCAGTCCCGAGCCGATTTGCGAAGCCAATCGGATGCGCTGAGCTTCTCCCCCGGAGAGGGTATCGGCCGAGCGATCAATCGTTAAGTATTCCAGCCCAACGTTGACCAGGAAGCTCAGCCGGTCACGAATCTCCCGCACAATCTTTTCAGCAATCTTGCCGCGATGTCCGCTAAGCGCGAGCTTGTCAAAAAACTGAAAGGCGCTGCCAATGGCAAAAGAAGTCAGATCGTGAATAGCATGCTCAGCGATGAATACGTTTCGTGCCTCGATCCGCAGACGGCTTCCAGCGCACTGCGTACAAGGCCGCGAGTTGATAAACCGGGCCAGTTCCTCACGCACCGTGTTCGACTCCGTATCCCGATATCTGCGTTCCATATTCTGAATGACGCCTTCAAATCTGTGCGTCCGTTTAACGCTGCGGCGACCACGGCCGCGTAAGTAGGTAAACTCGATCTTTTCCTCACCGCTGCCAAAAAGTATCGCTTCACGAATGGTCTCCGGCAGGTCGGCAAAGGGCGTGTCAACATCAAAATCGTAGTGGTCTGCGAGACAATTAATAAGATTGAAATAAAACACGTTACGCCGATCCCAGCCATGAATCGCGCCCGCTGCCAGGCTGAGATGATGATCATAGATAACCCGCTCCGGGTCGATAAACTGTGCGACCCCCAGCCCGTCACAACCTGGGCACGCGCCTGCCGGATTGTTGAATGAGAAAAGCCGGGGTTCCAGCTCACTCAGACTATAGCCGCAATAGGGGCAAGCGTAGCGGGATGAGAACAATAACTCCTGCTCAGTTTGCTGCTCATTCGCCGGTAAAATGAGCACTTTGGCAATGCCCTCGCTCAACTCTATTGCGGTTTCAAAGGACTCTGCCAGGCGCTGCTGGTGACTGTCTTTAACCGCGATTCGATCAACAACGATTTCGATGCTGTGCTTCACGGTTTTTTTCAGTGCCGGGGGATCTTCCAGTTCTATGACCTCACCGTCTATCCGCGCGCGGATAAAACCCTGCGCGCGCAAACGTTCCATCAATTGCACATGTTCGCCTTTGCGCTCCACTACCACAGGCGAAAGCAGGAGCACCCGGGTGCCTTCGGGCAGGGCAATTACCTGGTCAACCATTTGACTTATAGTCTGGGCCTGCAAACCGACTCTGTGCTCCGGACAGCGGGGATCCCCGACACGTGCGTATAAAAGTCTCAGGTAGTCGTAGATTTCGGTTACCGTTCCCACGGTCGATCTGGGGTTGTGCGAGGTCGCCTTTTGTTCTATTGAGATGGCGGGAGACAGGCCTTCTATCAAATCAACGTCTGGTTTCTCCATGAGCGATAAAAACTGCCTGGCATACGTGGAGAGCGATTCGACGTAGCGTCGTTGCCCTTCGGCATAGATAGTGTCGAAGGCAAGTGAGGACTTTCCCGATCCGGAGAGCCCGGTGATCACGATAAACCTGTCCCGCGGTAAATCGACATCGATATTCTGCAGGTTGTGGGTGCGCGCACCGCGAATTTGAATCGTGTCCATCTAATGGTTTGAGCCGAAAAATCCTATACTATACGCTGCCTTCGAATCTCTAGGCAAAGCTCCGCTTGTCGGTAAGCTTTTGTGTAATGCGTTTGGCGTTTCTGGCAGGACTGCCGGGCAGCGGCGGGAGCAAGACAAAGGACGTGAGTTCAACACTCCCTCGGTGTTAGTATTCATCCACCATTTACACAACATGGAGAACGGAATGGCCAGAGGAGTTAATAAAGCGATCATCGTTGGTCACCTGGGGCGCGATCCAGAGGTGAGGTACTCGGCTAGCGGCGCCGCTATCGCTAACGTGAGCGTGGCTACCACGGACAGCTGGAAAGATAAACAGACCGGCGAGAACAACGAGAAAACGGAGTGGCACCGGGTGGTATTTTTTGGACGGTTGGCTGAAATTGCCGGTGAATACCTAAAAAAAGGGTCTCAGGTTTATATTGAAGGCCGCTTACAAACCCGAAAATGGCAGGATCAGAACGGGCAGGACCGCTACACCACCGAGATCGTAGCTAACGACATGCAGATGCTGGGCGGACGGGGCAGTGCGGCCGCCGATAGTTTCGATGAGGCGCCGCGCAAGCCGGCGGCATCATCTGCAGCAAGTGCCAGCGACGTCCCGACTTCTGATTTTGATGATGATATTCCGTTCTGACGCCTGAACTGGCTAAGTTTAAGCCAAGCGGGCGCCGGTTCGCCGGATTTGAGTGCCGGGTGAGGCGGCAGCGGTATGATCGGCGCGCACCCGATTTTCAAAAAAAAAACAAACCCGGGCCTGTCACTCCGGATGACATCGCCGTGTGTTGTGGGTTTAATGGGGTGGCCCCTTGAGGTTGCCTGATTTCCTTATCATTGGGGGAATGCGCTGTGGCACAACCAGCCTGCATAACCTGCTGCGCGGGCAGCCGGGTTTATGTTTCCCGCCAAAAAAGGAAGTCCATTTTTTTGATAGACGTAATGCCCAACTAGGAACTTCGGTCGAACGGTATGCCGCGCTTTTCGCATCTTGCGCTGACGTTAAGTTATGCGGCGAGGCGACTCCGGATTACCTCTATACCAATGATTGTGACAAATTGATTTACGAAGTTGCTCCGCAGATCAAACTTATCATTATTCTACGAAATCCGGTGGATCGAACTTGGTCTCATTATCTGTTCAGTGTATTTAAACAGGTCGAGAAGCTGGGGTTCAGGGAGGCGCTGACGGAGGAGGGGACGCGATTAGCCATAAAGTCTAATCATTCAGATATTTTTTTCAGCTACCTTATGCGCAGCCGCTATATGGAGCATATCCGTCGATTTGAGGTCTTGTTTGGGCGTAAGCAATTGAAAATTTTGTTTCTCGAGGAGCTGATTCACAGCACCCGCTCGGTGTTGCATGATCTTCTGAGCTTCTTGGGTCGGCAGGATAGTTTGATACTGGATGAAGTACCTCACATGAACAGAATAGTGCGGTCTCGCAGCCTCATTGGTCGATTGTTGCCGGCGCTTGCAGCAACAAAAGCGATGCCCCGCTCGGACCGGAAGTATCTGCAGCTCTATTTCGCCGAACACAACGCTCAGTTGGCGCATTGGCTGGGTCGAACCCTGCCTTGGGACTGACCAGCATCCACCACCTGTTCACTGCATCATTCATCTCTGGCCCGCAGCTTGGCAGCAATAAACTTCTTATGCGGGATGTAAAGTAATTTTTGTATCTTGCGCATCAAATGAACTTCGTGGTCATTCAGGCGATCGTCCGCGTACGCTACCTGCCACATCAGTTCCACCAGCTGCAGGCGCTGCTGTTGTGACCAGTTGTCGTTAATCAGTGAGACAAACTGATGCATACTGGTCGCTGTGTTGACCTCCTGCTCGGCCAGATTTAACAGGGTTTCCGCCTCCTCTTCGCTCAGGCTGAACTGTCTCTTGATGAGGGCGGTGATTTTTTCGCGCTCTTTCTCATCCGCGTCGCGATTGGAGCGACTGACTTCAAACAGCAGTGCCGCCGCCGCTATTTCTAAAGTATGGCGTTGCGGAGCAGCTCCACCCTTTGGTGAAAGCTGATCATCAAAGAACTGCTTAATAGCCCGAATCATGAAATTGGCTCAATGCTCCCGCGGATGCTTATAACATAGGATTATCGGTCAAAATAGACGGCAGGGTTGGAACATGCATATGTGCGGCCGCCGCATACTCAGGGGTTGAACTGGCGTAAAATCCTCCGCATATTTACCGCTAGTTTAACAGTGAGATCAACTATGAAACGAATCCTCTATTTTCTGGTAACTAACATAGCGGTGTTGCTCGTACTCAGCTTCGCGATAAAGGTACTCGGCCTAGAGGTGTACCTGGAGGGGGGTGGGCTCAATCACCAGGGCCTATTGATTCTCGCTGCCGTGATCGGCATGGGGGGGTCCTTTATCTCACTGCTGGCGTCAAAATGGACGGCAAAGAGATTCACCGGTGCGCGCGTGATCGAGCAGCCCGCTAACGAGATCGAGCGTTGGTACTTGGACACGGTGCGCCGGCAGGCTGAGGTCGCGGGTATAGGAACACCCGAAGCCGCGATCTTCGACTCGCCACAAGTCAATGCTTTTGCTACCGGCGCTCGAAAAAATGATTCTCTGGTTGCCGTCAGCACCGGCCTGTTGCGCGCAATGAACCGGCAGGAAGCAGAGGCGGTGATAGGCCATGAAATTTCGCATGTAGCGAATGGTGATATGGTGACGTTGGCGCTTATTCAGGGTGTGGTGAATACGTTTGTTATTTTCTTCTCTCGGATTATCGGACAGGTAGTTGATCGTGCCATCTTTAAAAGCGAGAGTGGCCACGGCCCGGGATTTTGGATCACTTCGATCGTGGCGCAAATCGTACTCGGCATTCTTGCCTCAATTGTTGTGATGTATTTCAGCCGGCAAAGAGAATTCCGCGCGGATGCGGGCGGCGCCAGCTTGGCGGGCAGAGGTAACATGATCTCCGCCCTGCAGCGACTGAAGCTGAGTGCTGAGCAGCCACCGTTGCCCGATCAGCTGGCAGCTTTTGGTATCTACGGGCGGGTGGGGCATGGTCTGCGCCGGTTATTTATGTCGCATCCCCCGCTTGACGAGCGGATCGCTGCTCTGCAAACGCAGGTTTAAGCAGCGCTTATTAATTAAGGCTGCAATAAAGACTGACAGGCTGGGGGGTAGTAGCCGTTTTGCTGATAGAACCTCTGACAGAGTTTTCGTTTCTGCTGAGCTGACAGAGCCTGAAACTTTTGCTGATTTTGCCGCAAATTCCGTTTTTGTGATTCCGGCAGGTTGGAATAGAACTGCTGACGTTTCTGCTTACGCAGTTCCGGTGATAGGTCTTTCCAGCTCTGACCAAGGTTTTCCTGCGCCAAGGCAGCGATAGGCGCAGCGGTCGGGCTGATCAAGATTACACAGAGCAGGGTCAGCAAAAGTCGATTGGTGAATGTGACTTTTGTCATACATCTACGTGCCGTTACGCGGCGCCTCAGTGAACAATTCGTTTTGACGTTCCATCCATACATAAAAGTCAACATTGTTTGTTAAGTCAAAATCAACATTTGTCTTGGCGGTTGATTTGTATGCGAACCCCGTTGTCGTATCGTCTCCCGGCTGCATTACGACGGCGGTCTGTGAATTATCCGTAAACCACAATACTACACTCAGGGTGAGGGCAACGCTTGCCGCGGTTGCCAGCGCCATCTGCGGCAGTGTGAAACGACGCGGTTTTTTCACGGCGTGTCCGCTGAGCACCGATCGGCGGCGTAAGCGCAGCTGATTTTTAAGTCTGATATCGCCGTCTTCTGCGGTCTCCAGTTGCTGGCGAATCTTCTCCCAGCGACTGTATTCCGCAGTTAAGCTTTGGTCTTCACGCAGAGCCGACTCAACCCGTTTCTTGGTATTTGGTGAATGATCCAATAATCCTGCGCGCAGCCTATCTATCTGTTCGATACTTACGTTTTGTCGGTTAGTCATGGTCCCACACCTCAGCTAGATTCTTTCGCAGCGCTCGCATAGCTCGAAAGTGATGCTGCTTGACGCTTCCCTCGGAACAGCCCAGCACCGTGGCGGTATCGCGAACGCTCATGCCCTGCCATTCCCGCAGCATAAACACCTGTCGCTGTTTTTCTGACAGGTACTGCAAGGCGCTATCAACATGTTTTCGAATTTGTTTGGCCAGCAGGGCACGTTCTGGTTGATGTTGCGTTGGGTTGATTTCAACCCCCAATCCGGATTCGAGCAGATTTTCTTCGCCATCCTCGCGACCGCGGAATATTGAGATGCTTTTGCCCCCTAGTTCGCGAAGCTTGCGCCAGCGCCTAACATCAGTTATGCGATTATTTAAAATAGTAAAGAACAGCGCCGGCCACTCTGCCCGCGGGCGGTCACTGTATTTTTCAGACAGTTTGAGCATAGCGTCTTGTACTACGTCTAAAGCTGTTGCTTCATCGCGTAAAGCATATAGCGCTATTTTAAACGCCTTGTACTCACTGTTGGCTAAAAACTCATCCAAAGGATTGAACCGCGTCTGCACGGCGGCTTTTTTCGAAGCACCAGTGCTGGCAGCAGTGTTGCTCTCGCTCGCTGGTGGGGTGAGGTTGTCGTTACCATTAGACAAGGCCAGTGTAGTCATGTGGATCGCCATCTCAATGTTCACTATAGCTTATTGTGTTTGTCGATTGCTGCTTACCATTGTCGGTGGCCGAAGTACCTGTGATTACCTCTGCTGTGCTTGTGACGGCGGTGTGGTCGATTGCTCCAGTGTCGCTTGAATCCATCATACCGCCTATGTCCAAAATGGCCATAGCCAGGGTGTCCCTGGCGGCCCTGGTGCCTCCACACCCAGTCGCGGTGATGGTGCCAGCGCGGGCCACCGAGGAAGCGTTTGCGGTAGTAGTCGCGATAACCCTGGTAATGACGGCCGTGGCCGCGATAATGGGAATAATATGGCGGATATCCATGGTACGATCCGCTGTATCCATAGTGCAGGTGATAACCCGGGCTGCCAAAACCGAATGAAAAATAGCCGGCCGCCTGGGCCGAAGCAGACGCGCTTAAAGCTATTGCGGTTGCCAGCAAAAATCTAAGCAACAGAGAGATTCGTCGCATATTTAAAGTCCTCTGCAGAAACCAGCTTGGTCTTCAACGTTTCTTTTACTGCAGAATAACGGGGTTGCGTCACTTTGGTTGACAGAAGTTGATCGAAGTGAGTACTAATAACCGCATGAAAAATATACCCATTTTCTAATTGACGAAACCCTGTTCCCGCGGCGGCGGGTTCCAACACATGTGCGCATATATTCACTAGGAAAACGGGATGCGCTCGCTCGGAGCCAGCAGTAAGGGCTGGCCTGGTATTTCGTTTAATGGATGATGTAAGAACAGGCGTTCGTTTATAATTCACTGAGTTGACACAGGTGACGCTCCATTGACTTCGTCTACGGCATTGATGCAGGGCCGCCCTCCGTCATGACTTCTCCCTTACGCGTAGGAGTTGTTGGCGTTGGTTATTTGGGCCGTATACACGCTAAAATATACTCGCAAATGTCCAACGTGAATTTGGTTGGCGTTGCCGACATAAACACCGACACGGCCACTGAGATTTCGAGTCAATATCGTTGCCAGGGTTTCACCGATCCGTACGCGCTTATTGGCAAAGTTGATGCTGTAAGTGTTTGTGTGCCCACTTCGGTGCATGGCGAGGTGGCAGTACCCTACCTGGAATCCGGTGTCCATATGCTGCTGGAAAAGCCCATTGCTCCGACGGTGGGTCAAGCAGAAACAATCGTAGCGGCAGCCGACAGCAAAGGCGTGGTGCTCCTGATAGGCCACCTGGAGCGGTTCAACGCGGGCATTATGCGGCTGGCGGAGAGAGTGCAAAATCCGCGCTTCATTGAGAGCCACCGTTTAGGAACGTTCGTGGAGCGCGCTACAGATGTTGATGTGGTGACCGATCTGATGATCCATGACATTGATATTGTTCTGTCTTTGGTTAAATCAGAATTAACTTATGTATCTGCTATTGGATCACCGGTGTTAACCAATCATATTGACATTGCCAACGCGAGATTGGAGTTCGCCAACAACACCGTTGCCAACGTCACCGCCAGCCGTGTGTCGACGAAGAAATTCAGACGTATACGCGTGTTTGGCAGTGATAGCTATCAGGCCCTGAATTTTATTGACCAGCAGATAGAAGTGGTTAGCAAAACGAAGCCCGCTCCCGGCCAACTGTACCCCGGCTTAAAAACCGAGCGACTTGCAATCGAGCCCAGGCTTCCTCTGGACGCTGAGTTAGAACACTTTGTCGAAGTCGTAGGTAATGGCAGTCAACCATTGGTTAACGGCAAAGACGGCATCAAGGCACTGCGTGTGGCGGAACAGGTACAGAGAAAAATTGAAGCATGTCAAAATTGAAAAATCCTCCTGTTCCGTTTTTAAGCCTGTCCGCACAATTTAAAAAGTTACAGCAGGAATGGTTACACAGTATTGCCACAGTGGGTGCAAACGGTTCGTTCATACTAGGGCCGAACGTCGCCGCCTTTGAAGCCGAATTTGCCGCTTACATAGGCACTAAAGCCGCTGTCGCGTTAGCCAACGGGACCGATGCGTTGATCTTGAGTTTGCGGGCCTTGGGTATTGGCGCTGGTGATGAAGTGATCACCACCCCTTTCACCTTTTTCGCCAGCGCAGAAGCGATTAATCATGTGGGTGCCAGGCCGGTATTCGTTGATATCGACGAGCGCAGTTTCAATATTGACCCGGAACAAGTGGAACCTGCCATTACCAACAGAACGAAAGCCATCCTGCCGGTGCACATTTTCGGTTGTCCGACGAATATGAACGCAATAAAAAAGCTGGCTCAAAGTAGCAACCTAAAGATCGTCGAAGATTGTGCACAGGCCTGTGGGGCAAAGGTGGATGATGCGCGTGTTGGCGCCTGGGGTACCATCGGCACCTTCAGTTTTTATCCTACTAAAGTCTTAGGCTGCTATGGCGACGGGGGTATGGTCACGACGGATGACCTTGAGTTGGTTGCAAGACTAAATAAACTCCGGAATCATAGCGCGGTGCAGCCGTTTATCCACGATGCTATTGGTTATAACAGTCGACTGGATGAAATACAGGCAGCGCTGCTGAGAATCAAGCTGAGGGACATAGCCGAAGTCATTGCTCGCAGACGACATCTGGCGGCGCTATATGAAGAGTGCTTTGCAGATACCTGCGTGGCAGTACCCAGTGAGTCCGCGGGGGTAACCCACGTCTTTAATCTTTACACCGTTCGCGTACCCCGGCGGTATCGAGTCCAGCAGCGTTTGCAGGAAGCGAGGATAGGCTTTTCGATATGCTATCCGCAACCGCTGCACCTGCAGCCAGTCTATCAGTATCTTGGTTACCGCTGCGGTGATTTACCGCGAAGCGAACTGGCGGCGGAACAGTGCATTTCTTTGCCCATTTACCCGGATATGCTTGCAGAGCAGGTAGAAATCGTATGTAAAGTTGTCAAGTCAGCGCTGTAAAGTCGTGTATAAACGCGTTATTTATT